>CADEFF010000031.1 GCA_902826565.1 uncultured Rhodospirillaceae bacterium
TGGTGATGCGCTCCTGCAGCGCGCCCATGTCGGTCGCGAGCGTCGGCTGATAGCCGACCGCCGACGGGATGCGGCCGAGCAGCGCCGACACTTCCGAGCCGGCCTGCGTGAAGCGGAAGATGTTGTCGACGAAGAACAGCACGTCCTGGCCGGCTTCGTCGCGGAAATACTCGGCGACGGTGAGGCCGGTGAGGCCGACGCGGGCGCGGGCGCCCGGCGGCTCGTTCATCTGGCCATAGACCAGCGCCGCCTTCGACTGCGACGGATCCTCGAGGTTGATGACCTTGGATTCGATCATCTCGTGATAGAGGTCGTTGCCTTCGCGGGTGCGCTCGCCCACGCCGGCGAACACCGAGAAGCCGCCATGCGCCTTCGCGATGTTGTTGATGAGCTCCATGATGATGACGGTCTTGCCCACGCCGGCGCCGCCGAAGAGCCCGATCTTGCCGCCGCGCGCGTAGGGCGCCAGCAGATCGACGACCTTGATGCCGGTGACCAGCACCTGCGCCTCGGTCGACTGGTCGATGAATTCCGGCGCCGGGCGATGGATCGGGAAGAAGGTCTTGGCCTGGACCGGGCCGCGCTCGTCGATCGGCTCGCCGATCACGTTGATGATGCGCCCCAGCGTCTCCGGCCCGACCGGGATGGTGATGGGCGCGCCGGTGTCCACGGCGTCCTGGCCGCGGACGAGGCCGTCCGTGGTGTCCATGGCGACGGTGCGGACGATGTTCTCGCCCAGATGCTGCGCCACCTCGAGCACGAGCCGCTTGCCCTGGTTCTCGGCGTGGAGCGCGTTCAGGATCGCCGGCAGATCGCCGTCGAAATGCACGTCGACCACGGCGCCCAGCACCTGGGTGATCTTGCCGACTGTGTTCTTTGCCATGGAAAGCTCCCTAGAAACCTCTGTCCGCCCGCCCGATCAAACGGCTTCGGCGCCGGAAATGATCTCGATCAGTTCCTTCGTGATGAAGGCCTGACGGCTGCGGTTGTAGTTGATGGTCAGCTTGTTGATCATCTCGCCGGCATTGCGGGTCGCGTTATCCATCGCGGTCATCCGCGCGCCCTGCTCGCTCGCCGAATTCTCCAAGAGCGCCCGGAAGATCTGGACCCCGAGATTGCGCGGCAGCAGTGCTGCCAGGATGTCCTGCTCGTCGGGCTCGTACTCGTAGAAGACGTCCTGCGCCGCGGTGGCGCCGGGGACCGAGAAGGGGATGAGCTGCGTCTGG
Organism: uncultured Rhodospirillaceae bacterium; assembly: GCA_902826565.1. Lineage (GTDB taxonomy): Bacteria > Pseudomonadota > Alphaproteobacteria > Dongiales > Dongiaceae > CADEFF01. The sequence continues at coordinate 1,227 of CADEFF010000031.1, forward strand.
GTGACGAACTGCGTCATCGCCGACTTGAACTTGTTGTAGAAGGCGGTCGCCACGTCGAACTCGCCGGCCGCGAACATCGCCATCACCCGGTCGGCGATCTCGGTCGCCGCGGCGTAGCCGACCCGGCGCTTGCCGATCTCGTCGATGGTGTCGACGATGAGGCGGGCATAGTCGCGGCGGAGCTGGTCGCGCGCCTTGCGGCCGACGCAGAGGATCTTCACCTGCTTGCCGGCCGTTTCCAACTCGCGGATGAACTTCCGCGCGCCGCGCACGATCGAGGAATTGAAGCCGCCGCAGAGGCCGCGATCGGACGTCATGACGATGACGAGATGCACCTGGTCCCGGCCGTTGCCGACCAGGAGCTCCGGCGCGCCCTCGCGCCCCGCCATGGCGGTCGCGAGCGAGCCCAGGATGCGCTCCATCCGCTCGGCATAGGGCCGGCCGGCCTCGGCCTGCTCCTGCGCGCGCCTGAGCTTCGCCGCCGCGACCATCTTCATGGCCGAGGTGATCTTCTGCGTGTTCTTCACGCTGTTGATGCGGACCTTGAGGTCCTTCAAGCTCGGCATGGTGGCTCCGCAGCCCTTCCTTCGATCCCGGTCGCGCTCAGGCGAAGGTCTTGACGAACTGGTCGAGCAGCGCCTTGAGCTTCCCCTCGGTGCCGGCGGAGATCTCGCGCTCGGTGCGGATCGCCTGCAGGATGTCGTCGTGCTTGGCGCGCACTTCCGACATGAGGGCCTGCTCGAAGCGGGTCACGTCCTCGGTCTTGATGCCGTCGAGATAGCCGCGGACGCCGGCGAAGATCGCCACCACCTGCTGCTCGACCGGCATGGGCTTGAACTGGCCCTGCTTCAGGAGCTCGGTCAGGCGCGCGCCGCGCGCGAGCAGGCGCTGCGTCGCCGCGTCGAGATCCGAGGCGAACTGCGCGAAGGCGGCCATCTCGCGATACTGCGCGAGCTCGAGCTTGATGCGGCCCGCCACCTGCTTCATCGCCTTGATCTGCGCGGCCGAGCCGACGCGGCTCACCGAGAGGCCGACATTGATGGCCGGACGGATGCCGCGATAGAAGAGCGCGGTCTCGAGGAAGATCTGCCCGTCGGTGATCGAGATGACGTTGGTCGGGATGTAGGCGGACACGTCGCCGGCCTGCGTCTCGATGACGGGAAGCGCCGTCAGCGAGCCCGAGCCGTGCTTGTCGCTCATCTTCGCGGCGCGCTCGAGCAGCCGCGAATGGATGTAGAAGACGTCGCCCGGATAGGCCTCGCGTCCCGGCGGACGGCGGAGCAGCAGCGACATCTGGCGGTAGGCGACGGCCTGCTTGGAGAGGTCGTCGTAGAAGATGACCGCATGCATGCCGTTGTCGCGGAAGAACTCGCCCATCGTGCAGCCGGTATAGGGGGCGAGGAACTGCAGCGGCGCCGGCTCGGAGGCGGTGGCGGCGACCACGATCGAATATTCGAGCGCGCCGTTGTCCTCCAGGATCTTCACGATCTGGGCGACGGTCGAGCGCTTCTGGCCGACCGCCACATAGACGCAATAGAGCTTCTTCGACTCGTCGGCGCCGGCGTTGATCGCCTTCTGGTTCAGGATGGTGTCGATGATGACCGCCGTCTTGCCGGTCTGGCGGTCGCCGATGATGAGCTCGCGCTGGCCGCGCCCGACCGGAACCAGGCTGTCGATCGCCTTGAGGCCGGTCTGCATCGGCTCGTGCACCGAGCGCCGCGGGATGATGCCGGGCGCCTTCACCTCGACGCGCTCGCGCTTCACGTCGGTGAGCGGGCCCTTGCCGTCGATCGGGTTGCCGAGCGCGTCGACGACGCGGCCGAGCAGGCCGCGGCCCACCGGCACGTCGACGATGGCGCCGGTCCGCTTGACGAGATCGCCTTCCTTGATGTCGCGGTCGTCGCCGAAGATCACGACGCCGACATTGTCGCTCTCGAGATTGAGCGCCATGCCGCGAATGGCACCCGGGAACTCGACCATCTCGCCGGCCTGGACCTTGTCGAGGCCATGCACGCGGGCGACGCCGTCGCCGACCGAGAGCACCGTGCCGACCTCGGCCACGTCGGCCTCGTTGCCGAAATTCTCGATCTGCTGCTTCAGGATGGCGGAAATTTCCGCGGCCCGGATCTCCATCACGCGACTCCTTTCATCGCAAGCTGCAGGCGCTGCAGCTTGGTCTTGAGCGAGCTGTCCACGAGGCGGCTGCCGACCTTGACGACCAGCCCGCCGATCAGGCCCGGATCGACCCGGAGGTCGACCGCGACCTTGCCGCCCACGGCGCGCTTCAGCGCCTCGGTGACGGCCTGGCGTTGACGATCGTCGAGCGGCACCGCCGAAATCACTTCGGCGCTGGCCTCGCCCCGCCGCCGGGCGAGCTCGGCCAGGAAGGCCTCGACCATGGCCCGCAGGACGAAAAGCCGGCGGTTCTGCGCCACCAGCCCGACGAAGCGGCGGACGGTATCGCCCGAACCCAGCTTCTCGAGGATGGCGGCCATCGCCCGGCTCTGTTCCTGGCGGGTGAGGACGGGGCTGCGCAGCAGGCGTTGCAGATCGGCGCTGTCCGCGATCGCCTTGTTCAGCGACTGCAGGTCGGTCGCGACGCGATCGAGCTCTTTCTTCTCGTCGGCCAGTTCAAACAGTGCTGCGGCGTAACGCTCCGCAAGACCGCCGGGGCCGGTGCCTCGGGCTGCCACTGTCGCTTATCCCCACCCTTCCCGCGAAGCGCGGTTGTCCCGCGAAGAAACGGGGCCACGCCACAATTTAGACCCCGCGCGGCGACCTCAGGCCGCGGCGCGGGGCGGGCGGTTAGTAACATAGACGGGAGGGGCTTGCAACAAGGCGGGACGCGGCTGCCGGTCGCACGGCAAGCACTTGAAATCGCACGCGGAGAACCGCATCCCGCCGTCGCAAATCGGGGCCGGTTTCAGCCCCTGGCCGGCAGCAGGCTCTCGACCAGCGACACCCAGTAACCGGCGCCCGTCGCGAGGATCCTGTCGTTGAAGTCGTAGCCGGGGTTGTGGAGCATGCAGCCGCCGTCGCCCGCACCGTTGCCGAGGAAGATGAAGGCCCCCGGCCGCGCCTGCAGCATGAAGGCGAAATCCTCCGAGCCCATGAGCGGGCGCTTGTCGCGATGCACCTTGCCGGCGGGGCCCGCCGCCGTCTGCGCCGCCGCGGCCGCCTGCTCCGTCTCGGCCGGATGGTTCACCGTCGCCGGATAGCGGCGCTCGTAGCGGAGGCTCGCCTTCGCCCCGAAGGCGGCCGGAATGTCGCGCGCCATGCGGCCGATCTCGGCCTCGATGCGGTCCTGCAGCGCAGGATCGAAGGTGCGCACCGTGCCGCCGACCCGGACCGACTGCGGGATCACGTTCCAGGTGTCGCCGCCATGGATCTGGGTCACGCTGACCACGGCCGCGTCGAACGGGTCGGTGCCGCGCGACACGACGGTCTGCAACGCCAGCACGAGCTGGGCCGCGATCGGCACCGGGTCGATCGACTGATGCGGCATGGCGGCATGCGAGCCGCGGCCCTCGATGACGATCTCGAAGATGTCGTAGGCCGACAGCATCGGCCCCGGCCGGATCGCGAACTCGCCGAGCGCCAGCCCCGGCAGGTTGTGGAGCCCGAACACCGCCTCGACCGGGAACTTGTCGAACAGCCCCTCCTCCACCATGCGCCGCCCGCCGCCCTCGTTCTCCTCGGCAGGCTGGAAGATGAAATGGACGATGCCGTCGAAGTTCTTCGTCGCCGCCAGATGCTTCGCCGCGCCGAGCAGCATGGCGGTATGGCCGTCATGGCCGCAGGCATGCATCTTGCCGGGCACGGTCGAGCGATGGGCGAAGCCGTTGGTCTCCTGGATATGGAGCGCGTCCATGTCGGCGCGGAGCCCGATGGCGCGATTGGCGCTGCCGGCCTTGAGGGTTCCCACCACGCCCGTACCGGCGAGCCCGCGATGCACCTCGATCCCGAGCCCCGCGAGCGTCTCGGCCACCAGCGCCGAGGTCTTCACCTCCTCGAAGGCGGTCTCCGGGTGGGCATGGATCGCATGGCGCCAGCGGGCCATGTCGGGCACGAGCCTGGAAAGATCGTCGAGCGGGGGCATTGAGAGTCTCCGTGGCGAGGGTTGGTCGAAGCGAGGCTAGAGCCTGCCCTGCCGTCGGGCAAGACAGGGCGCCTCGCGGCCGTTCGCGGCTTGCATGTGCCGACGCAACCCTTAGGCTCTGCCCCCGGGCGAACGCCTGCCCGTGAGGACCCGGGGGGCCGAATTGAAGGCGATCACCGCATCGCTCGACCGGGTTCCGGCGACCCTTCTGCTTCTGCTGGCGACCGTTTCGATCCAGTTCGGTTCGGCCATCGCGGCGACGCTGTTCTCGATCTTCTCGCCGGTCGCCGTGCTATTCCTGCGCCAGACGCTGGGCAGCCTGTTCCTCTGCCTGCTCTATCGCCGCGCGATCGCCGGCGCGCTGCGAACGGCGCCGGTCGGCGTTCTGCTGCTCGGCCTCGCGATGACCGCGACCAGCGTGCTGTTCTTCGAGGCGCTGGCGCGCATCCCGCTCGGCATCGCGGTGACGATCGAGTTCCTCGGCCCGCTCGGCGTCGCGCTCGCCACGTCGCGGCGGCCGGTGGATGTGCTTTGCGTCCTCCTCGCCGCGGCGGGAATCTTCCTGCTGATGCCGGCGGTGGGATCGAGCCTCGACCTCGGCGGCGTGCTGTTCGCGTTCGGCGCCGCCGCGGGCTGGGCCGCCACCATCCTGGCCAGCCGGCACCTGGCGCCGAGGGTCGAGGGCGGCGTCGGCCTCGCTCTGGCGATGGCCCTGTCGGCGCTCCTGCTGCTGCCCGTCGCGGCGTTGCCCGCCTTGAGCGGGCTGGTCCGGCATCCCGAGGCCCTGACGGCCATCGTCGGCGCCACCCTGCTCTCGGCCGCCGTTCCGATGCTGTTCGAGTTTCTCGCGCTGAAGAAAATCACGGCGAAGACATATGGCGTGATCGTCTCGCTGGACCCGGTCGTGGCGACGCTCGTCGGCATCGTCACCCTTGGGGAACGCGTCGATCTCAAGGCCGGGGCGGCCATGGCGATGATCTCGGTCGCTTCCGCCGGGGCCGCCCTCGCCAGCCGGAACGACGCCAAACCCAAGATCCCGGCCGCGGGCGCTCAGTAGAAGCTGTAAGGGTCGATATCGATCTGGAGACGGAGATCGCCGCGCAGCCTGACCGGGCGGAGCCATTCGCGGATCAGGGGCTGCGGCTGGCGGTCGCGCCGGCATTTGAGGAGGAAGCGCCGGCGATGCCGGCCGCGCAGCAGCGCCATCGGCGCCGGTGCCGGCCCCAGCACCTCGACCCCCTCGCCCTGCGGCGCGCGCCTTGCGAGCTCGGCCGCGAGCCCGTCCACCGCATCGGCGTCGGAGCCGGAGACGATGAGCGCCGCGAGCCGGCCGAAGGGCGGCATGGCGGCGCGACGACGATCCTCTGCCTCCTCCGCGAGGAAGCGGTCGCGATCGCCCGCGATCAGCGCCTGCATGACGGGATTTGCGGGATCGTAGGTCTGCAGCAGCACGCGCCCCGGCCGTTCCTCCCGCCCGGCGCGGCCCGCCACCTGATGCAGGAGCTGGTAGGTGCGTTCCGCCGCGCGGAGATCGCCGCCGGCGAGACCGAGATCGGCATCGACCACGCCGACCAGGGTCAGCATCGGGAAATGATGGCCCTTGGCGACGATCTGCGTACCGATCAGGAGATCGATCTCGTGCCGCGCCACCGCCTCGACGATCGCTTCCGCAGCGAGCGGCCCCATCACCGTATCGCTCGTCATGAGCGCGGTGCGCGCCGCGGGGTAGAGCGCCGCCACCTCCTCCGCCAGCCGCTCGACGCCGGGCCCGCAGGCGGCGAAGCTCTGCTCGGCGGCGCAGGCGGGACAGGAAGGCGGCAGGCTCGCCGCATAGCCGCAATGGTGGCATTGCAGCCGGCCGCGATAGCGATGCTCGACGAGCCAGGCGCTGCAATTCGGGCATTGCAGCCGGTGGCCGCAGCTACGGCAGAGCGTCAGCGGCGCATAGCCGCGCCGATTGAGGAAGAGCAGCGCCTGCTCGCCGGCCGCGAGGGTTTCGGCGAGCGCGTCGCGCAAGGTTCCGGAAAGCCAGCTCTGGCGCGGCGGCTTGTCCTTGCGGAGATCGACGGCCTCGATCCGCGGCAGTGCCGCGCCGCCATGGCGCTCGGGAAGATGCAGCGCGCGATAGCGGCCCGCCTCGACGTTCTGCACCGTCTCGAGCGAGGGCGTCGCCGACACCAGCAGCACGGGGAAGCCCGAGAGATGCCCGCGCACCACCGCCATGTCGCGCGCCTGATAGACGACGCCGTCCTCCTGCTTGAAGGCGCTCTCATGCTCCTCGTCCACCACGATGAGGCCGAGCTCCGGAAAGGGCAGGAACAGCGCCGAGCGCGCGCCGACCACGAGCCGCGCCTTGCCCTCCGCGACCGCGCGCCAGGCGGTGCGGCGCTCGCTCGAGCGCAGGTCGGAATGCCATTCGGCCGGCCGCACGCCGAAGCGCCGCTCGAAGCGCTGCAGCCATTGCGGCGAGAGCGCGATCTCGGGCAGCAGCACCAGCACCTGACGGCCTTCTGCCAGCGCCGCCGCGATCGCCTCGAAATAGACCTCGGTCTTGCCGGAGCCGGTGACGCCGTCGAGCAGCAGCGTCGCGAAGCCCCCCTTGCGCACCGTCTCCGCCAGCGACGCGGCGGCGACGGCCTGCGCCGGCTCGAGCGCCGGGCCGGCGCGCTGCCAATCCGGTTCCGCGTAGGGCGGCGGCGGGGGCAGCAGCACGGGCTCGATCAACCCCGCCTCGACGAGCCCGCGCACCACGCCCGTGCCCACCCCCGCCTCGCGCGCGATCTCGGGCAGGAGACGCGGCGGCCCGTCGGCGAGCAGCGCCAGCACGCGGGTCCGCGCCGGCGTCATCTTGACCGACGCCGTCGCGCCCCGCCGGCGCCGATAGGCCTGGAGCTGCCGCGGCTCCTCGAGCGCGGCGCTTACGCTCATCGCCATGCGCAGCACGGCGCCGGGCGGCGCCAGGCTGTAGGCCGACACCCAATCGACGAAGCGGCGTACCGTCTCCGGAAGCGGCGGCGCATCGAGCCGCTCGATCACGTCCTTCAGCTTCTCGGGCGCGACCTCGCCGGTGCCCTCGCCCCAGACCACCCCCACCGCCTCGCGACGCCCGAGCGGGACGATCACGAAATCGCCCGGCTGCAGTCGCATGTCCGCAGGCGCGCGGTAATCGTAGGCGCCCGCCAGCGGCAGCGGCAGCAGCACGCTCACGAGCCGGTCGGCGGACGCGGCGCCGTCGGCGGCGGCCGGCGGTGAACTGGCATGGTCGGAATCCATTCGCTAGACTCTAGGGCGTAGGGTCCGAGTCGGCCATGGAGGCCGTGCGGGGGGACCGGAGACCGCGGCGGCCTTTGCCGGCGCATGATCGGGACAGGGTATGAAATTCTTCATCGACACGGCCGACATCAAGGAGATCCGGGATCTTGCCGAGACCGGCCTCGTCGATGGCGTGACGACGAACCCGTCGCTGGTGGCGAAGAGCGGGCGCAACTTCATCGACGTGGTGAAGGAGATCTGCGCCATCGTGCCGGGCCCGGTGAGCGCCGAGGTGACGGCGACCGACCATGCCCAGATGCTGCGCGAAGGCCGCAAGCTCGCGAAGCTCGCCAGCAATGTCTGCGTCAAGGTGCCGCTGACGCCGGACGGCCTCAAGACCTGCAAGGCGCTGCGCGGCGACGGCACGCAGGTCAACGTCACGCTCTGCTTCTCCGCGGCACAGGCGCTGCTCGCCGCCAAGGCGGGTGCCAGCTTCATCTCGCCCTTCGTCGGCCGGCTCGACGATATAGGGACGGACGGCATGGGGCTGATCGCCGACATCGTGCAGATCTACGACGCCTATCCCGCGATCGAGACCGAGGTGCTGGTCGCCTCGGTCCGCCATCCGATCCATGTCATCGCCGCGGCCAAGATGGGCGCGGACGTCGCCACCCTGCCGCCGACGGTGCTGCGGCAGATGTTCAATCACCCGCTGACGGACAAGGGGCTCGCCGCCTTTCTCGCCGACTGGGCGAAGACGGGACAGAGCATCCTCTGACGACCGGGGCCGAGGAGTCCCCCTGCCATGACGCAGAAGACCGAGGACGCCGCCGGCAAGACCGCGGCCAGGGCCGCCGAACGGCCGGTCCGCCGGGCGCGGATCGCGGCGGCCGATGTCGCGGAATATCTGCGCCAGCATCCCGATTTCCTCGCCGAGCACCCGGAAGCGCTCGACGGCCAGCGCCTGCCCGAGAAGGCGGCCGGCGGCGTCGTCGATCTGCAGCAGTTCATGCTGGAGCGGCTCCGCCGGGACGTGACGCGGCTGCGGACCGAGCAGGACGATCTCCTCGCCAACAGCCGCGACAACCTCTCCACCCAGGCGCGCGTGCATGATGCGGTGCTGGCGCTGCTCGAGGCGCAGAGCCTCGCCGGGCTGGTAGAGATCGTGACCACCGACCTCGCCATCATTCTCGACGTGGATGTGGTGACGCTCTGTCTCGAGCGGAACAGCGCGCTCGCCTTGCAGAGCCGCGTGGCCGGCGTGCAGCTTCTCGATCCGGGCGTGATCGACCAGGTCATCGGCTCGGGCCGCGACGTGCTGCTGCGCGACGAGGTGGAGGGCGACGCCCGCGTCTTCGGCGGCGCGGCCGGCCTCGTCCGCTCGGACGCGCTGCTGCGCCTCCATTTCGACGAGGCGGCGCCGCTCGGGCTGATCGCCTTCGGAACGCGCCATCCGGGCTATTTCGATTCCGGCCAGGGCACCGAGCTGCTCGGCTTCCTCGCGCGCATCCTCGAGCATTGCGTGCGCTCATGGCTCAACTGGCCGGACTGAGCCCCCTCGCCGAGGACGCGCCGCTCGACCGCGCCGCGCGCGCCTGGCTCGAATGGCTCGCCTCGGAGCGGCGCGCCTCGCCCTTGAGCGTAGCGGCCTACCGGCGCGATCTCGCCGCCTTCCTCGATTTCCTCGGCGCGCATCGCGGCGGTGCGCCCAGCCTCGCGCTGCTCGGCCGTCTCGAGCGCGGCGATTTCCGTTCATGGCTCGCCGCCCGCAACCGGCGCGGCCTCGCCGCTACCTCCTCCGCCCGCGCGCTTTCCGCCATCAAAAGCTTCTTCCGCTTCCTTGCGCGCCGCGGCCTCGCGGAGAACGGCGCCGTGCTGGCGATGGCGACGCCGAAGCTGCCGCGCTCGGTGCCGAAGCCTTTGACCCGCGACGAGGCCGCCGACGTTCTCGGCCTCGCCGGCAGCACCGCGCGCGACGCCTGGATCGCGCGGCGCGACGAAGCGCTCTTCACGCTGCTCTATGGCGGCGGGCTCCGCATCGCCGAGGCGCTGTCGCTCGACTGGGGCGATCTGCCGGCGGGCGCGCCGGACGCGATGGCGGAGCTCACCGTCCTCGGCAAGGGCCGCAAGGAGCGGCGCGTCCCGCTCCTGCCGATCGTGCGGCAGGCGCTCGCCGCCTATCGCGCGGTCGCGCCCCACGGCACCGATCGCGACGATCCGATCTTTCGCGGCGCCCGCGGCGACCGGCTGGCGGCACGGGTGGCGCAGCGCGCCCTGGAGCAGATCCGCCTTGCCGCCGGGCTTCCGGCCACGGCGACGCCCCATGCGCTTCGCCACAGCTTCGCGACCCACCTGCTCTCGGCCGGCGGCGACCTCCGCACCATCCAGGAGCTGCTGGGCCATGCCTCGCTCAGCACCACGCAGCGCTATACGGCCGTCGAGGCGGAAACCATGATGGCGCTCTACGACAAGACGCATCCCCGCGCGCGGCGGGCGCGACCGGTGAAACGCGCGCGCTGAGGCGGGAAGCCCTTCGGGATCAGAGCCAGCGGCGAACGCGCTGCCGGTAGGCGCGATAGGGCTCGCCGAATTTCCGGTCGAGATAGCGCTCCTCCCGGGCAATCACGCCATAGCGCATGACGACCAGCAGCGGCAGCACCAGCAGCAGCACGGGAAGGCTCGGCAGGAGAAGGCCGATGCCGAGATAGACGGCCGTAAGGGCGAGATAGATCGGATTGCGCGACAGGCCGTAGATGCCGGTCGTCACCAGCGCGGTCGTGGGCCGGTGGGTCGGAACCGGCGTGCCATGTCGCTTGAACTGCAACAGGCCGAGCGCCATGAGCAGGAGGCCGATGCCGAGCAGCACGAAGCCGGCGATGCGGAGATCGGCTTCCGCGAGATCGAACGGCCAGGCGGTGCCGGGAACCAGGCGTCCGAACAGCCCGCCGGCGAGCAGCGCGCCGGCATAGAGCAAAGGCGGCGGGGCGACGACATTGGCAACCGCTTCCGTTGTGGCCATCCCGCTTTCTCCCCTCGTTCGGATCGTCCGGCGACGGCCGGCCGACGGCAACTCAGATATGGATCGCGCGGCCGGCGACCGCGAGGGCCGCTTCCTTGATCGCCTCGCTCAAGGTCGGATGGCCATGGAAGGCGCGGGCCACATCCTCGGCCGAGCCCTGGAATTCCATCGCCATGATGACCTCGTGGATCAGCGTGCCCGCATCGGGCCCGATGATGTGGGCGCCGAGCAGCCGGTCGGTTCTGGCGTCCGCCAGCAGCTTCACGAAGCCGTCGGTGAAGCCGGTGCAGCGCGCGCGGCTGTTCGCGGTGAAGGGGAACTTGCCGATCTTGTAGTCGGTCCCGGCGGCCTGGAGCTCCTCCTCGGTCTTGCCGACCGTCGCCACCTCGGGCCAGGTGTAGACGATGCCGGGCACGGTCTCGTAATTCACATGCCCGGCCTGGCCGGCGAGTATCTCGGCCAATGCCACGCCCTCCTCCTCGGCCTTGTGGGCGAGCATCGGACCCGCGATCACGTCGCCGATGGCATGGATGCCCGGCACGTTCGTCGCGAAACGCTCGTCGGTCCTGACGCGTCCCTTCTCGTCGAGCGCGACGCCGGCCGCCTGCAGCCCGAGGCCTTCCGTATAGGGGCGCCGGCCGACCGCGACCAGCACCACGTCCGCCTCGAGGGTCTCGGCGTCGCCGCCCTTCGCCGGCGCGAGATCGAGCATGACGCGCGTACCGGAGTGGCTCGCGCCGGTCACCTTGGTGCCGAGCTTGAAGCTCATGCCCTGCCTGGTCAGGATGCGCTGGAACTGCTTCGCGATCTCGCCATCCATGCCCGGCAGGATGCGGTCGAGATACTCGACGACCGTCACCTTGGCGCCGAGGCGCCGCCAGACCGACCCCATCTCCAGCCCGATATAGCCCGCGCCGATCACCACCATGTGGCTCGGCACGAAGGGGAGCGCCAGCGCGCCGGTCGAGGTCACGATCCGCTTCTCGTCGATGGCGACGCCGGGGAGCGGCGTCGATTCCGAGCCCGTCGCGATGCAGATGTTCCTGGCGTCGAGCGACCGGCTGCCGCCGTCGGCGAGCGTCACCTCGACGCGGCCGGGGCCCGCGATGCGCCCGCGGCCGGAGATATAGTCGACCTTGTTCTTCTTGAAGAGGAACTCGATGCCCTTGGTGAGGTCGTCGACGACCTTGTCCTTGCGCTGCAGCATGGCCGGCAGGTCGAGCGCGACGCCGGTCGCGCGCACGCCATGGCCCGCGAGGCCGCGCACCAGCTCCTCGTATTTCTCCGAGGAATGCAGCAGCGCCTTCGACGGGATGCAGCCGACATTGAGGCAGGTACCGCCGAGCCGGCCGCGGCTTTCGACGCAGGCGGTCTTGAGCCCGAGCTGCGCCGCGCGGATCGCGCCGACATAGCCGCCGGGGCCGCCGCCGATGACGACGAGGTCGTAGGCCGATTCGGTCATTGCAACACCTTTGCCGGAAGAGAACCTGGTCGCGTAAGGAGGGAATCAGCGCCTGACCAGCACCACGGCGCGCTCGCGCTTCTTGCCATAGCAGGCCATGCGCTGGAAGGCCTGTCTCTCGACGGGGCGGTCCGTCATGTCGCGCGGGCGCTTGCCCTCGTCGAGCGCCACCCACGGGTCGTTCACATAGACATGCGCATCGTCGAAGCCGGTGACGACGATCCAGTGGGCCGCGGTGTCGCCATGGATATGCCGGGTGTTGCAGAGCACGATCGGCAGCGCGCCCTTTTCGAACGCGGCCTCGAGCGCGGGCACCGACAGCTCGCCGTAGCGGATCGGGATGCGACGCCGCTTCGCTTCCGCGAGATCGCGCGCCTGCAGGACGCGCATGATCTCGCGCCGTTCCGACGAACGGGCGCGATCGCCGAGCAGCACGTCGCGATGGTTCAGATGGATCTCGGGCCGGTAGCCGCGGCGCCGGAGCGCCAGCGCGAGACCGAGCGCGCCGCAACCGCCATGGCCGCCGGAAGGCCCCATGAAGATGGTGGTGGCTTCCCGCCAGAGCGCAAGCTCGGTCGCGCGATCCATGGGCGAGGCGGGATCGAAGAACCGCATCGCCATCATCACGGAGGAGGGCCCGCAGGTGAAATCCGTGGTCTGCCGGTAATGCGGCACGCGCCGCCGCGACGCCGTCTTCCGCTTCGCCTTCGCCCGCGCCGGGCCCTTCGGCCCGGCCTTTGGCGCCCGCGCCGGGCCCTTCGGCCCGGCCTTTGGCGCCCGCGCCGGGCCCTTCGGCCCGGCCTTTGGCGCCCGCGCCGGACCCTTCGGCCCCGCTTTTGGCGCGCGGCTAGACATCCAAGAGGATGCGCTGCGGATCCTCGATGCACTCCTTGAGCCGCACGAGGAAGGTCACCGCTTCGCGCCCGTCGACGATCCGATGGTCGTAGCTGAGGGCCAGATACATCATCGGGCGGATCTCGACCTTGCCGCCGATCGCGACCGGCCGCTCTTCCGTCTTGTGCATCCCGAGGATGCCCGACTGCGGCGGGTTGAGGATGGGCGTGGACATGAGCGAGCCGTAGACGCCGCCATTGGAGATGGTGAAGGTCCCGCCCATCAGATCGTCCAGCGCGAGCTTGCCGTCGCGCGCGCGCCGGCCGAGATCGGCGATCTTCTTCTCGATCTCGGCGAAGCTCATCCGGTCCGCGTCGCGCACCACCGGCACCACGAGGCCCTGCTCCGTACCGACCGCGACGCCGATGTCGTAGTGGTTCTTGTAGACGATGTCGTCGCCGTCGATCTCGCCATTGACCGCGGGAATCTCCTTCAGCGCGACGATCGCCGCCTTCACGAAGAAGGACATGAAGCCGAGCTTGGCGCCGTGCTTCTTCTCGAAGGCCTCCTTGTGCGCCGAGCGCATGGCGAGCAGGTTCGTCATGTCCACCTCGTTGAAGGTGGTGAGCATGGCGGCCGTGTTCTGCGCCTGCTTGAGCCGCTCGGCGATCCGCTTGCGGAGCCGGGTCATCTTCACGCGCTCTTCGCGCGGCGCCTGGCCCTCCGGCGCCGCCGGCTTCGGCGGTGGCGCGGCGGGCTTCGCGGCGGCAGGCGCCGGCTGTGCCGCCTCGGCGGTCGGCGAGGCCACCGGAGAGGCGAGCTTTCCCGCCCGCTCCATGTAATCGAGCACGTCGGTCTTGGTGACGCGACCGTCCTTGCCCGTCGCCGGAATCTGCTGCGGGTCGAGCTTGTGCTCCTCGACCAGCTTGCGGACCGCCGGCGCCAGGCGATCGGGCGGCGCCGCGACGGGCGGGGCCTTGGTCGCATCGACCGGCGCCGGATCGACCGGCCCCGGGCTCTCGGCCAGCGTCGCCATGGCGGATCCGGCCGTGGCGTCGGACGGCGCCCCGGAGGGCCGGGCCGAGGCGGGCTGGGCGGCTGCGGGCTGGGCGGCTGCGGGCTGGGCCGGGGCAGGTTGCGCGGCGGCGGGCGGGGTTGTTGCGGGTTGGGCCGTTGCGGGCTGGGAGGCCGCGGGTTGGGAAGCGGGCTGCGCCGGCGCCGCGGACCGGGCCGGGGCGGCGCCGTCCTCGATCACGCCCAGCACCGCGCCCACTTCCACCGTCGCCCCCGCCGCGGCCTTGATCTCGCCGAGCGTCCCGGGGGCGGCTGCATAGATCTCCAGCGACACCTTGTCGGTCTCGAGCTCCAGCAGCGGCTCGTCCTGCTTCACCGGGTCGCCGACCTGCTTCAGCCATTTGGCGACGGTCGCTTCGGTGACCGATTCGCCGAGGGCGGGAACGACGATGTTGGTGCTCATGCCAGCCTCGCAGGGTTCGGGTCGCGCATGATGTCGCTCACGCCGCCGACAGATTCAAGGCCTCGTCCACCAGCCGCGCCTGCTCTTTCAGATGGCGCTTGAGGAGGCCCGTGGCCGGCGCCGCCGCGGCCGGTCGGCCGACATAGCGGAGCCGCGATTGCGGCGATCCGACCGCCGCCATCACCGCTTCGACTTCGGGCGCCGCGAAGCTCCAGGCGCCCATGTTCTTCGGCTCCTCCTGGCACCAGACGACGTCCGCCTTGGGAAAGCGCGTCAGCTGGGTGCATAGCGCCTTTTCCGGGAAGGGGTAGAGCTGCTCGAGGCGCAGGAACGCGACGTTCTTCTCGCCGCGCTTCGCCCGCTCCTCGAAGAGGTCGTAATAGACCTTGCCGCTGCAGAGCACGACGCGGCGCACCTCGCCGTCGGGGCAAAGCTTCTCGTCGTCGTGCAGCACCCGATGGAAGTTGGTGCCGGTCGCCATGTCGGCGAGGCTCGAGACGCAGAGCTTGTGCCGCAGCAGCGATTTCGGCGTCATCACGACGAGCGGCTTGCGGAAATTCCGATGCAGTTGCCGCCTGAGCGCATGGAAGTAGTTCGCCGGGGTGGTGCAGTTCAGCACCTGGAGATTGTCTTCGGCGCAAAGCTGGAGATAGCGCTCGAGCCGGGCGGAGGAATGCTCCGGTCCCTGGCCCTCATAGCCGTGCGGCAGCAGCATCACCAGGCCCGACATGCGCAGCCACTTGGCCTCGCCCGCCGCGATGAACTGGTCGAAGATCACCTGCGCGCCGTTCGCGAAATCGCCGAACTGGGCTTCCCACAGCACGAGGGCGCGCGGCTCGGCGAGGCTGTAGCCATATTCGAAGCCGAGCACGCCCGCTTCCGAGAGCGGGCTGTCGATCACCTCCAGCTTCGCCTGGTCCGGCCGCACGTTGTTGGCCGGCACATATTCGTCCTCGTTCTCCTGGTCGATCAGCACCGCGTGGCGCTGCGAGAAGGTGCCGCGGCCGCAATCCTGGCCGGAGAGCCGCACCGGCGCCTTCTCGATGAGGAGGCTGCCGAAGCTGAGCGCCTCGGCGGTGGCCCAGTCGATGCCCTCGCCGGAATCGATCGCCTGACGCTTGGCGGCGAGCTGCCGCTCGATCTTGCGGTTGGCGCGGAAGCCTTGCGGCACGCGGGTGAGCGCCCCGCCGATCTCGCGCAGGGTCTCGATCGGGATCGCGGTCTCGCCCCGGCGGTCGTCGCCGGACGCGATGGCAAACCCCGCCCAGGCGCCTTCGAGCCAGTCCGCCTTGTTCGGCTTGAAGGTGGCGGCGCTTTCGAAGGCGTAATCGAGCTGCTTCCGGAAGTCGGCCTCCATCTTCTCGGGCTCGTCCGGCGCCACGACGCCCTCGGCCACGAGCCGGTCCGCATAGATCTTCCGGGTGGTCGGGTGTTCCGCGATGCGGCGATACATCAGGGGCTGCGTGAAGGCCGGCTCGTCGCTCTCGTTATGGCCGTGCCGGCGGTAGCAGAACATGTCGATCACGATGTCGCGCTTGAAGCGTTCCCGATATTCGATCGCGATCCGGGCGACATGCACCGTCGCCTCCGGATCGTCGCCGTTCACATGGAGGATCGGCGCCTGGATGATCTTGGCGACTTCCGAGCAATAGGGCCCGGAGCGCGACTGCACCGGATCGGTCGTGAAGCCGATCTGGTTGTTGATGATGAAATGGATGGTGCCGCCGACCCGGTAGCCCTTGAGGTCGGAGAGATCGAGCGCCTCCGAGACCAGGCCCTGGCCGGCGAAGGCCGCGTCGCCGTGCAGCAGCAGCGCCATGACCTCGCTCCGCTCGCGGTCGCGGCGCTGCTCCTGCTTCGCGCGCACCTTGCCGAGCACGACGGTGTTTACCGCCTCGAGATGCGACGGGTTGGCGGTGAGCGAGAGATGCACGGTCTTGCCGTCGAACTCGCGGTCGGAGGAGGTGCCGAGATGGTACTTCACGTCGGCCGACCCCTGGACGTCCTCGGGATTGGCGGGATTGCCCTGGAACTCCGAGAAGATCGCGGCGAAGGGCTTGCCGATGAAGTTCGCCAGCACGTTCATCCGGCCGCGATGGGCCATGCCGACGACCACTTCCTGGAGGCCGAGCTGGCTGCCGCGCTTGATGATCTGCTCCAGCGCCGGGATCGTCGTCTCGCCGCCGTCGAGGCCGAAGCGCTTGGTGCCGGTGTATTTCCGGTCGAGGAACCGCTCGAAGGTTTCGGCGGCGGTCAGCCGCTCGAGGATGGCGCGCTTGCCCTTGGCCGTGAAATCGGTCTGGTTGCGGATGCCCTCGATCCGCTCCTGGATCCAGATCTTCTGGTCCGGATCCTGGATATGCATGTATTCGACGCCGATATTGCCGCAATAGGTGTCGCGCACGATCTGCACGATCTGGCGCAGCGTCGCGTGCTCGAGGCCGAGCACGTTGTCGATGAAGATCGGCCGGTCCATGTCGGCTTCGGTGAAGCCGTAGGTCCTGGGGTCGAGCTCGGGATGGCGCGGCCGGGGCTTCAGCTGCAGCGGATCGAGATTGGCCTCGAGATGGCCGCGCACGCGATAGGCGCGGATCAGCATGAGGGCGCGGATCGAATCCGCGGCCGCCGCGCGAACCTCGTCGAGATCGGCCCGCGCCACGGGCGCATGGCCGTTCTCGCGCGTCGCCGCCGGCGCGTCATGGCCGTTGACGATGATCTGCGGCTTGCGCGGCGCCCAGCTCGGGCTGTCGAGATCGCGCAGGACGTTGGGCGCCTCGTCCTTCAGCCCCCCAAAGAACTCGCGCCAGCTCGAATCGACCGAATCCGGCGATTCGCTGTAGCGGGCATAGAGTTCGGCGAGGAATTCGGCGTTCGGGCCGGAAAGAAAGCTGCTGGGATCAGGTCGCATAACTGATCGATCGCTCCATTGGTCGAAACGCCGCCCAGGCCCCCGAACCGGTGCCTGCTTGCAACCCCTGGACGGCCGGGCCCCTTTGCGGCCCCGGCAGGCGTTACCGTTAACGCAGTACCTTTAACATAGTGCTTCCGAGGCTCGCGGGCGAATCCGCGACTGCGACGCCCGCGCGCTTCAGGGCGGCGATCTTGTCCGCAGCGCCCCCCTTGCCGCCGGCGATGATCGCCCCGGCATGGCCCATGCGACGGCCGGGCGGGGCGGAGACCCCTGCGATGAATCCGACCACCGGCTTCTTTCGTTTGTCACGGAAGAGAAACTCGGCCGCCTCCTCCTCCGCGCTGCCGCCGATCTCGCCGATCATCACGATGCCTTGCGTCTCGGGATCGCCGAGGAAAAGGTCGAGGCAATCGATGAAACTGGTGCCGTTGACCGGGTCGCCGCCGATACCGATGCAGGTCGACTGGCCGAGGCCGGCCGCGGTGGTCTGCGCCACCGCCTCGTAGGTGAGCGTGCCCGAGCGCGAGACGATGCCGATCTTGCCACGCTTGTGGATATGGCCCGGCATGATGCCGATCTTGCATTCGTCGGGCGTGATGATTCCCGGGCAGTTCGGCCCGATGAGCCGGGTGCCGCTGCCGCGGAGCGCGCGCCGCACCCGCACCATGTCGAGGACCGGAATGCCCTCGGTGATGCAGACCACGAGCGGCACCTGCGCCGCGGCCGCCTCGAGGATCGCATCCGCCGCGAAGGGCGGCGGAACGTAGATCACGCTCGCATTGGCGCCGGTCCTGGCGACCGCGTCGGCGACGGTGTCGAAGACCGGCAGGTCGAGATGCCGGGTTCCGCCCTTGCCGGGCGTGACGCCGCCGACCATGCGGGTGCCGTAGGCGATCGCCTGCTGGCTGTGGAAGGTGCCTTGCGAGCCGGTGAAGCCCTGGCAGATGACGCGGGTGTCGCGATCGACGAGAACAGCCATCACGCCGCTCCCTTGACGGCGCGCACGACCTTTTCGGCGGCGTCCGCGAGATTGTCGGCCGAGAGGATCGCGAGGCCGGACTTGGCGAGGATCGCCTTGCCGAGCTCGACATTGGTGCCTTCGAGCCGCACCACGAGCGGCACCTGAAGGCTGAGCTCGCGCGCCGCCGCGACCACGCCCTCGGCGATGACGTCGCAGCGCATGATGCCGCCGAAGATGTTGACCAGGATGCCCTTCACGTTCGGATCGCTCAGAATGATCTTGAAGGCGACGGTGACGCGCTCCTTGGTGGCGCCGCCGCCGACGTCGAGGAAGTTGGCCGGCTTCCCGCCATAGAGCTGGATGATGTCCATCGTCGCCATGGCGAGGCCGGCGCCGTTCACCATGCAGCCGATATTGCCGTCGAGCTTGATGTAGTTGAGCTCGTGCTTGCCGGCCTCGAGCTCGGCCGGATCTTCCTCGTTCTCGTCGCGCAACGCCGCGACGTCCTTGTGGCGGAAGAGCGCGTTGTCGTCGAAATTCATCTTGGCGTCGAGCGCCAGCACCTGGCCGGCGCCGGTCACCACCAGGGGGTTGATCTCGACCACGCTCGCATCGAGCTCGGCGAAGGCGCGGTAGCAGGCGGTGACGAACTTGACGGCGCTCGCGATCTGGTCGCCCTCGAGCCCGAGGCCGTAGGCGACCTGGCGCGCATGATGCGGCATGAGGCCGGTGGCCGGATCGACCGGCACCTTCAGTATCTTCTCCGGCGTTTTGGCCGCGACTTCCTCGATATCCATGCCGCCTTCGGTCGAGGCGATGATAGTGACGGCGGCGCTCGCCCGATCGACCAGCATGCCCAGATAGAGCTCGCGGCGGATATCGCAGCCCGACTCTATGTAGAGGCGCTTCACGACGCGGCCGGCCGGGCCGGTCTGCTTGGTGACCAGCGTCATCCCCAGCATCTGCCGGGCGATCGCCGCCACCTCCTCGGGGGATTTGGCGAGCTTGACGCCGCCCGCTTTGCCGCGGCCGCCGGCGTGGATCTGCGCCTTGACGACCCAGAGCTCGCCGCCGAGCGACTTCGCGGCGGCGGCCGCTTCATCGGCGGAAAACGCAACGGCGCCGCTCAAGGTAGCGACGCCGAATTTTTGCAGCAGGCTTTTTGCCTGGTATTCGTGGATGTTCATCGGCCTGGTGGAAACAGTGGATGCTGGCGGCGGCACCCGGACCGCGCCCGCGAATGAGCAGACGCGTTACTCTATCAGGGTCCAAGAACAGCGCAATCGCAGCCGACCTTCGGGATCCGACAGATCCGGGTGGCCGCCGCCTTAGGCCTTCAGAACGACTGTTGGCCTTACTTTACTGCTTCTTCTTAGCCTTGGACTTGGACTTCGCCTTCTTCTTCGGCGAGGCCTTCTTCGCGGCCGGGCGAGCCCGGCGCTTGGTGGTCCGTTTCATGATGTAGCTCCTCTCTGAATGTTCCTCATCGCATCGATGAGGCCCCTAACGGCCGCGACCGACTTGTCGAACATGGCTTTCTCGGCCGCGTTCAAGTCGATCTCGACCACTCTCTCCACCCCGGCGGCGCCGATCACGACCGGCACGCCGACATAGAGCCCCGTAACCCCATACTCGCCATTCAGGCGGGCAGCACAGGGTAAAACCCGTTTCTTATCCAAAAGATAAGATTCGGCCATCTGGATCGCCGCTGATGCCGGCGCGTAGAAGGCCGATCCGGTCTTCAGGAGGTTCACGATCTCGGCCCCGCCGTCGCGCGTGCGTTGCACGATCGCGTCCAGCTTCGCCTGGTCGATCCAGCCCTTGCGCACGAGGTCGGGCAGCGGAATCCCCGCGACCGTCGAGTAGCGCACGAGCGGCACCATGGCGTCGCCATGGCCGCCGAGCACGAAGGCGGTGACGTCCTCCACCGAGACGTTCATCGCCTCGGCGAGGAAATGGCGGAAGCGCGCGCTGTCGAGCACGCCGGCCATGCCGACCACCCGCTGCGGCGGCAGCCCGCTCGCTTCTTGCATCAGCCCGACCATGACGTCGAGCGGGTTGGTGATGACGATGACGAAGGCGCCCGGGCAATGGGTCTTGATGGCCCCGGCCACCGCACCGATCACCTTGGCGTTGATGCCGAGAAGATCGTCCCGGCTCATGCCGGGCTTGCGCGGCACGCCGGCGGTAACGATCACCACATCGGCGCCCTCGATCGCGGCGTAATCGCTGCTCCCGGAATAGGACGCGTCGACGCCCTCGATCGGACCCGCTTGCGCGATGTCGAGAGCCTTGCCCTGCGGGATCCCGTCGACGATGTCGAAGAGCACGACATCGCCCAACTGCTTGATCCCGGCGAGGAGCGCTAGAGTGCCGCCGATATTGCCCGCACCGATTAGTGCGATCTTCCTGCGTGCCATTGTTCCCATCTCACTACCATGTCGGCCTTGGTGGATTTGCGTTTTTGCCGGCCACGGCAGGGTCTGCACACAACACTAATTCTTGTGTCAATAGCCTTTTTTCACCCCCATAGCAAGTGGGTTGACACAAAATTTCAAGAATCATGTGAGGTGCCTTCGCCGGCGATAGGCGAGCGACTGCATTTCGGACAGTCGCGATCGCGTGCGACGGAACTCGAACGCCGCTTGACCGTCGGTGTTGAGACGATCGAGCGGAACGTCCGCCGCCATCACGAGCAGCGCGCCGTGTTCGTAGAGCGCGTCGACGAGAATCATGAATCGTCGCGTTTCGTTGACGAGATCGGGCGTGAGTTCCGGCACGCCGTCGATCAGCAGACTCTGCAGATGAGTCGCGAGCGCGAGGTAGTCGGCGCTGCCGAGCGGTTGCCGGCAGAGCGCGTCGAAGTCGCTGAAAGCCGCGGATTTGGCCGCTTTCGGCAGAGTCAGCCGGCGCCCCTGCATGGTGAGCGTGAGCGGCTCCGGCGGCGCGCCGTCGGTCAGCAGCGCGAAGGTTTCCTCGAGGCTCGCGGTCGCCGCCGGACCGAGCGGCGAGAAGTAGACCGGACGATCGCCCATCCGCAGGAGGCGGTAATCGGTCGGCCCGTCGAGCTGCAGGATGTCGAGACGCTCCTTCAAGAGGGCGATGAAGGGGAGGAAGCGGTCGCGCTGCAGCCCGCCCTCGTAGAGGTCGTCCGGCGCCCAGTTGGAGGTGGCGATGACCACCACGCCGCGCTCGAACAGCGCCTCGAAAAGCCGCCCCAGAAGCATCGCATCGGCGATGTTGGTGACCTGAAATTCGTCGAAACAGAGCAGCCAGGACGACTCGGCGATCCGGCGCGCGAGATCGGGGATCGGATCGCCCTCGTTCGACTGCCGCCAGCGATGCATCGCCTCGTGGGTCTCGAGCATGAATTCGAGAAAATGGACCCGTCGCTTCGCCGCGACCGGCGCCGTCTCGTAGAAGAGGTCCATCAGCATGGACTTGCCGCGACCGACCGCGCCGAAGATGTAGAGACCCTGGGGTGCCGCCTCCTGCTGGCGGCGCTTCAGCCCGAGGCGCTCGCGCCAGGAGCCGTTGCCCTGCGGCCGATAGCCCTTGAGGGCATGATGCAGGAGCTGAAGCTTCTCGGCCGCCATGGCCTGGGCCGGATCGGCGGCGAGATCGCCCGCCCCGCGGCGCGCGCGATAGAGCGCAAGCGGCCCGGCCGCGACCGGGTCCATGGCGGGCGCGCATTCCGGCGATCCCGTCATCGGCCTCCGGCCACCCGCAGCACTGCCCCGGTGACGTAGGAGGACGCGTCCGACATCAGGAAGAGGATCGTCTCGGCCACCTCCGCCGCGGTCCCGGCCCGCCCCATCGGGACCAGGGGGGCGATGCGCTCGGGCCGGCCCGGATCGCCGGCCGAGGCATGGATGTCGGTCAGCACCACGCCTGGCGCCACCGCATTCACCCGGATGCCCTCGCGCGCGACCTCCTTGGAAAGGCCGATGGTGAGGGTGTCGATGGCGCCCTTGGACGCCGCGTAATGGATGAACTCGCCGGGCGAACCGAGGGTCGCGGCGCCCGAGGAGAGATTGACGATCGACCCGCCCTTGCCGCCCTTGGCGGTCGACATGCGCCGCACCGCTTCGCGCGCGCAGAGGAAGGCGCCGATGACGTTGATGCGCATGACCAGCTCCAGCGCAGCGGCGTCGAGCCCGTCGAGGCGCGTGCTGGGGCCGATGATGCCGGCATTGTTGACGAGGGCGGTGATCGGCCCGAGCTGTCGCGCCGCGGTCTCGAACAGGCGGCTCACGTCGTCCTCGCGGCCGATATCGCCGCCGATCGCGAGCGCACGGCCGCCGGCCGCCTCGATCTCGCGCACCACCGCGGCGGCCGCGTCGGGCGCCTGGTTGTAATTGACCGCCACGCCATAGCCGCGCGCGGCGGCGAGCTTCGCGGTGGCGGCGCCGATGCCGCGGCTGCCGCCGGTGACGATCGCGACGCCGCGATCGGATGATTTCGTGCTGGTCATGATCTTCGCTCGCCTCGTTGACGCGACCCGGGCTTGCTCCCGAGTCGTACTTGCGACCAATCTAACCGATCGCACGGCGACGAAAAGCCTGCACATGACCGCAGGCGAAGGAGCGACGGATGAACGAAGACAATTTCAACATGTCGGTGCGCCAGTTTCTGAAGCAGGTCGGCATCACCTCGCAGCGCGAGATCGAGAACGCCGTCCGCGCCGCGATCGAGGCCGGCACGCTCAAGGGCACGGAGACGCTCTCGGCCCGCATGACGCTCGCGATCGAGCGGCTCGGCGTCCAGCACGTGGTCGAGCAGGACATCGAGCTCGGCTGACGGCCCTCGGCGCGAGGAACGCGGCGACGGGGAGACGCGACGCGGGCTAGCGCCGCGCCACCATCAGCTTCTTGATCTCGGCGATCGCCCTGGCCGGGTTGAGGCCCTTCGGGCAGGTCTTGGTGCAGTTCATGATGGTATGGCAGCGATAGAGCCGGAACGGATCCTCGAGCGCGTCGAGCCGCTCGCCGGCATGCTCGTCGCGGCTGTCGGCGAGCCAGCGATAGGCCTGCAGCAGGATCGCCGGGCCGAGATAGCGCTCGCCGCTCCACCAGTAGCTCGGGCAGGCGGTCGTGCAGCAGAAGCAGAGGATGCACTCCCAGAGCCCGTCGAGCCGGGCGCGCTCCTCGGGGCTCTGCGGACGCTCGCGGCCGGGCGCCGGGGTCTCGGTCTTGAGCCAGGGCTCGATCAGGGCATATTGCGCATAGGCGCGCGTCAGGTCCGGCACCAGGTCCTTCACCACCGGCATATGCGGCAGCGGGTAGATTTTGACGTCGCCCTTCACCTCGTCGATGTATTTGGTGCAGGCGAGCGTATTGGTGCCGTCGATGTTCATGGCGCAGCTTCCGCAGACGCCCTCGCGGCAGGAGCGGCGGAAGGTCAGGGTCGCGTCGGTCTCGTTCTTGATCTTGATGAGGGCGTCGAGGACCATCGGCCCGCAGGCGTCGAGATCGACCTCGTAGGTGTCGAGCCGCGGATTCCCGTCGCCGTCCGGATCCCAGCGATAGATCTTGAAGGGCCGCACGCGCTTCGCGCCGGCCGGCGCCGCATAGGTCTTGCCGGGGCGGACCCTGGAGTTGCGGGGGAGCGTCAGTTCGGCCATGGCTGCAGATCTTTCGCGGTTCTCGAACCCAGTCCGACCGCCTCATCCTTCGACAGGCTCAGGACGAGGCCCTTTGTGGAAAACCACCTCATGCCGAGCCTGTCGAAGCATGAGGGTCGTTCTTCCGATCCTTGCCGCCTCATCCTTCGACAAGCTCAGGATGAGGTTGTGGCTGTGCTCAATAGACCCGCGCCTTGGGCGGGAAGGCCTGCACGTCGTTGGAGAGCGGCTTCATATGGACCGGGCGGTAGTCGATCCGCGCCTTGCCCTCCTCGCCGACCCAGGCGACGCTGTGCTTCATCCATTTGTCGTCGTCGCGGTTCGGGAAATCCTCGCGCGCATGCGCGCCGCGGCTTTCCTCGCGATTGAGCGCGGAGCCCAGCGAGACCACCGCCTGCGACAGCAGGTTGTCGAGCTCCAGCGTCTCCATGAGATCGCTGTTCCAGATCATCGAGCGATCGGAGACCTTGATGTCGCCGCGCTTCGCCCAGGCCTCGTTCAGGAGCTTCTGCCCTTCGGCCAGCACCTCGCCGGTGCGGAACACGGCGCAGTTCGACTGCATCACCTTCTGCATCTCGAGCCTCAGCGCCGCGGTCGGCAGGGTGCCCCTGGCGTTCCGCCAGCGATCGAGCCTGGCGAGCGCCTGGTCGCCGGCGCCCTTCGGGAGCGGCGGCGCCGTCTCCTCGGGATCGACCGTGGCGCCGCAGCGATTGGCGGCGGCGCGGCCGAACACGATGAGGTCGAGCAGCGAGTTGGAGCCGAGCCGGTTCGCGCCATGGACCGAGACGCAGGCCGCCTCGCCGATCGCCATCAGCCCCGGCACCACCGCATCGGGATCGCCGTTGCGGATGGTCAGCATCTCGCCGTGATAGTTGGTCGGGATGCCGCCCATGTTGTAGTGGCAGGTCGGCAGCACGGGGATCGGCGCCCGGGTCACATCGACGCCGGCGAAGATGCGCGCCGTCTCGGCGATGCCGGGCAGCCGCTCATGGATGAGATTCGCATCCAGATGCTCGAGATGCAGGTGGATGTGGTCCTTGTGCGGGCCGACGCCGCGGCCCTCGCGGATCTCCATGGTCATGGCGCGGCTCACCACGTCGCGGCTGGCGAGATCCTTGGCCGAGGGCGCATAGCGCTCCATGAAGCGCTCGCCCTCGGAATTGGTGAGATAGCCGCCCTCGCCGCGCACGCCTTCGGTGATGAGGCAGCCGGCGCCGTAGATCCCCGTCGGGTGGAACTGGACGAACTCCATGTCCTGCAGCGGCAGGCCCGCGCGCAGCACCATCGCATTGCCGTCGCCGGTGCAGGTATGGGCGGAGGTGCAGGAGAAATAGGCGCGGCCATAGCCGCCGGTCGCGAGCACCACGGTCTTCGCGCTGAAGCGATGGATCGAGCCGTCCTCGAGGTTCCAGGCCATCACCCCGCGGCAGCGGCCCTCCTCGTCCATGATGAGGTCGAGCGCGAAATACTCGATGAAGAACTCCACCGCATGCTTCAGCGCCTGCTGGTAGAGCGTGTGCAGGATCGCATGGCCGGTGCGGTCGGCCGCGGCGCAGGTGCGCTGCGCGATGCCCTTGCCGTAATCCGTCGTCATGCCGCCGAAGGGCCGCTGATAGATCTTGCCCTCGGGCGTGCGGCTGAAGGGGACGCCGTAATGCTCGAGCTCGATCACCGCCGGGGCCGCCTCGCGCACCATATATTCGATCGCGTCCTGGTCGCCGAGCCAGTCCGACCCCTTGACGGTGTCGTACATGTGCCAGCGCCAGTCGTCGGGGCCCATATTGCCGAGCGCCGCCGACATGCCGCCCTGCGCCGCCACGGTGTGGCTGCGGGTCGGGAAGACCTTGCTGATGCAGGCGGTGCGAAGGCCGCGTTCGCCCATGCCGAAGGCGGCGCGCAATCCGGCGCCGCCGGCCCCGACCACCACCACGTCATAGACGTGATCGGTAATGGGATAGGCTTCTCCGATGGGCAAGGGCGAAGCGGGCTGGCCGCTGTCTGGCATGATCAGCCTCCGAACGCGATGACCAGCAGCGCCGTCGCGGCGGCGAGCGCCAGCGCCAGTGCGGCGAATTGCACGAAGACGATGAGGCCGAGTTTCAGCGCTTCGCTGCGGACATAGTCCTCGATCACGACCTGCAACCCGAGCGCCATATGCCAGAAGCCGGCGCCGATCATCGCCAGCATGAGCGCGAACACGACGGGCGAGCCGATCCAGAGCTGAAGGTTCGCGTGATCGGCGCCGATATGCGCCAGGATCGAGGCGACGAACCACACGAGGAGCGGCACCAGCGCGATCGCCGTCAGCCGCTGCATCCACCAATGCTGCACGCCTTCCTTGGCGGAGCCGAGGCCGCGGACGCGGCCGAGCGCGCTGCGGCGGTGGGCGGCGCGTTCGTCGCGATGGGCGGCACCGGCCATCAGAGCCACTCCATCTGCGAATAGGCGCAGACCCAGACGCCGAGCGTCAGCAGCAGCGTCGCGACCAGCACCGCCCAGCCGCTCCGATAGGCGTGCGGCAGCTCGAAGCCGAGGCCCGCATCCCAGAAGAGATGCCGGATGCCGTTGGCGAGATGGTAGAAGAGCGCCAGGGTCCAGCCGAACAGCAGGAGCTGGCCGACGGGCGAGCCGAGACAAGCCTGCGCCGTCGCGAGCGCCGCCGGCCCCATCGCGGCGGCGATCAGCCAATAGACCAGCAGCAAGGTGCCGAGGGCGAGGGCCACACCGGTGAACCGGTGCAGGATCGACATGACCGAGGTGAGCTGCCAGCGATAGATCTGGAGGTGCGGCGATACCGGGCGCGCGCGGCTTGGCATGGAGATTTCCGGCCCTGAATCAAACTCTTGGGTGGGTTTACCGCCCATGTCGGAGGGTGTCAATTGCTGCGCTGCAATAGTAGCGCATCGACGCGCATGTGGACAGTCGCGTGGATAAGCTGTGAACGAACTGTGCGTTTCTGTTTCTTCTATGCACAGGATTCTGGAGAGCCGGTTCACATACCGGATTGTGACCCGCCGGGATTCGCCGGAAGCTTTGCGCAGCACGCGAAAGCGTCGGATTGCGAGCAGCGTTTCGCCCGCTTCCGCCCGACGCCGCGGCCCCCTTGCGGGCGGCGCGGCGGGGCAGCCGCTGCGGCGGCGAGGGGGATGCGAAGCCGATGTTTCTCGATCCGCGGGCTGCGGCGAGGCTCACGCCCCGTCGTCGCCCGGTGCCGGCGGCATCACCGGAAGCGGCCATCACGCCGTTCCGGTCGGTCCGCCGGGGCAGGCCGGCGAGCCATCCTCAGGAGGACTCGCCGTTCCGGTCGATCCGCTCCGCGATCCTTCGGGGTTGCGTGCCGGCGGATCTGAAAGGCGGCGCGATCGGCTCTCCCGAGCCGGGCATGCCGCCGGAAAAGCGCGCGGGAGTCGTCCCGGAGCCCATTCGGGACGGCCGACATGCCGCCGGGCGGTTGGTCGAGGGTGAAAACGCAGCCGGATTGCCGGGCCCCTTGTCGGGCGGCGGTCGCGCCTCACGGGCGTGGGCTGGCGCTCGCGGACGGTCGGTCGTTCGCCCGAGGTTTCGGATGCCAGGTCCGGGCCGCGCAGGGACGAGATCGATCGGCAGGACCTCGCCGCCTTCTCGTGCCGGAGCCCTTTGGACGGCTCCGGAGGCGTCAGGAGCGCTCCGCCTGGAGCGCGTTGCGCGAAAAACCTTCACGGGGGATCTCGCGCACCTGACGCCTCATTGCTTATCACGCAGGATTCGCACCCTCAACTCGCGTTTTTGCAGCGCGCGCGAAAAGCGCGCCTGCCGATGGCGTGGCCGTCCGAAAAATCTTCGCCGAGCGAGCGGGCAAGGCCGCCACGAAGCCTGCCGGGAACGTCGCAGCCTCGCCCGGGAGGTCTAAAGCTTGTGCCCGTCATGCTCGCGATCGAGCCCGCCGCGATGGAACTGACGATAGAGGATGTTGTTGAGCATCGCGCTCGACACCACGACCCAGAGCGCGAAGTTGGTGTTGAAGTCGCCGATCACCATCTGGCGGATGAGCTGGTCCCGCACCAGCGTCCAGTAGCGCGGGCCGATCTGCCGATAGATCAGCGCCTCGGTGATCGGTAGCTGCAGCGTCGAGCTTGCCAGCACCAGCAGATAGATCTGCCCGTAGAGCGCACGCTGGTAGCCGACGGCATGTTGCGGCGAACGCGCGAACCAGGCGCAGCTCGCCATGGAAACACAAAGCAACCCGACGATCGCCATTCTGCCGAGCGATCGCCGCGACCTTGCAATGAGCATGACGCTTCCCCCTCGAGGTTGACGCGCCAGCTTCCCGTTCCGCCTTGTTACCCGGATCGAAGAACGGGAATTGGCGGTAGCGGGAATCTATCGGGCGGCCCGAGTCGGGTCAAAAGGGCTGGGACTGCATTCCCGTGGAGCCCTCGCGGGAAGGCGGCCGCGGCTCAGCGGCGCCGCGGCATCAACGCCCAGTAGTCGAGATCGAGCACCACGGCGGGATCGGTCTCGCCGGCCGCGTCGCGGTCCGGAAAATCGGCCGCCGGCCGGTCCTTGGTCGCAACCAGGCGAAGCCGGAGGGCGCCGACGTCGCGGCGCCCGGGGAGCTCGGCCTTCTCCAGCACCTCGCTCCAGGCGTAGAGGGTGTCGCCGGCGAAGCTCGGATTGCTGTGGCGGCCGCCATTGATGGCGGCGATGCGGCAGGCATTGGCGAGCCCGTTGGCGCTGAGGGCGCGCGCGATGCTGATGATGTGGCCGCCATAGACGATGCGCCGCCCGAAGCGGCCCGATTGCTCGGCATGCCGGTTGAAATGGACGCGGGCATTGTTCTGATAAAGCCGCGTCGCGGTCATGTGGCAGGATTCCTCGATCGTCATGCCGTCCACATGATCGATGCGCTCGCCGGCCGCGTAATCCTCCCAGCGATGCGGCGATCCCGCGGCAGCGTCGTCATAGCCGCCGAGATCGAGCCCGCCCGGCAGCAGCAGCGCGTCCGGGGTCACCGCCTTAGCCAGGGTCGGCAGCGCGGCGGCGGGCGTGGATGCCGCCGCGTCGCGCTTGCGCACCAGCACCCAACGCACATAGTCCGCCACCATCTCGCCGCGCTGGTTGCTGCCGGTCGTATGGACATAGACGACGCCGGTCTGCCGGTTCGAGCTTTCCTTGAGGCCGATGACGCGCGAGACGGCGCCGAGCGTGTCGCCCGGATAGACGAAGGCGCCGAAGCGCCCCTGCGCATAGCCGAGATTGGCGATCGCATTCAGCGAAATATCCGGCACGGTGCGGCCGAACACGATATGGAACACCAGCAGATCGTCGAGCGGCGCGCGCTCGAGGCCGAGGCTGCGGGCGAAAAGATCGGAGCCCGGCAAGGCGAAGCGCGAGCCGGTCAAGGCCGTATAGAGCGCCGCGTCGCCGCCGGTCACGGTGCGCGGCAAGGCGTGGCGGATCTCCTCGCCGAGGCGGAAATCCTCGAAGAAGCGTCCGCCGCTCGTCTTCGCCGTCGACATCAGCCGGCCGCGGCCGGCTGCGCCGCCTCGAGCGCGACGATCGCGTCCGCGAGCTCGACGATGCGGCGCGCATTCAGCACATGCAGGTTCTCGATCAGCTTGCCGTCGAGCACCAGGATGCCGCGTCCCTGCGCCATCGCCTCCGCATGGGCGGCGATGACGCGGCGCGAGAAGGCGACCTCCTCCGCCGAGGGCGCGAAGACCCGGTTGGCGGCGGCGATGGTCTTGGGATGGATCAGCGTCTTGCCGTCGAAGCCCATCTCGACGCCCTGCTCGCAGGCGAGCGCGAAGCCCTCCGCATCCTCGAGATCGAGATGCACCCCGTCGAGGATGGCGAGCCCGTAGGCGCGCGCCGCGAGGAGGCAGAGCCCGAGGCTGGTGACGAGCGGCAGCCGCTCGCGCGTATGCCGGGCATGGAGATCCTTGGCGAGGTCGGAGGTGCCCATGACGAAACAGGCGATGCGCGGGCTGGCGCCGGCGATCGATTCCGCATTCAGCATGGCGCGCGGTGTCTCCATCATGCACCAGATCGAGAGCGCTTCCGGCGCGCCGTTCGCGGCCAGCACGGTCTCCGCCTGCCGCACCGATTCGACGTTCTCCGTCTTCGGCAGGAGGATCGCATCGGCGCCGGCGCCGGCGACCGCGGCGAGATCGGCATAGCCCCAGGGCGTGTTGAGCCCGTTGACCCGGATCACCACCTCGCGCTCGCCATAGCCCCCGTCCTTGACCGCGGCGACCGCCTGGGCGCGCGCGTCGCGCTTGGCGTCCGGCGCCACCGCATCCTCGAGATCGAGAATCAGCACGTCGGCCGCGAGCGTCTTCGCCTTGTCGAGGGCGCGCTGGTTCGAAGCCGGCATGTAAAGCGCGCTGCGGCGGGGGCGGGTGGAGCGGAACATCGAAAATCCTCGAAGGGGCGGATGCGGCGGACTATATCGGATCGGCCGCAGGGGGCAACGCCGGGCGGCCGGGAATGCCGGGCTATTTTGGACCATGGGCCGGCCCGTGCCAGACTGGATCCGTCGATCGCCTTCATAACGCAGCCTCGTGCTTCCCGTCCCACGATGACCGTCCTCTCGATCTCCTCCCGCGTCGCGCTCGGCCATATCGGCAATGCCGGCGCCGGCTTCTGCCTGCAGCGGCTCGGCCACCGGGTGCTGCCGCTCGACACCACGCTGCTCTCGAACCATCTGGGCTATCCGCGGCATGGCGGGCGGCTGCTGGAGGCGACGGAGGTGGCGGCGCTGCTGCAGGGGCTCGAGGAGGCGGGCGCCCTCGGCGATATCGAGGCGGTGATGTCCGGCTTTCTGGGCCGGGCCGCCGACACGGCCGCCGACGCGGTCGAGCGGGTGCGGGCGCGCCGGCCGGGGGCACTCTATGCGCTCGACCCGGTGCTGGGGGAGCGGGAGGGCGGGCTCTATGTCCCGCCCGCGACCGCGGCAGCCGTCGCCGAACGGCTGCTGCCGATGGCGGACCTCGCCTTCCCCAACATGTTCGAGCTCGACTACCTCTCGGGCGGCGAACTCGGCACCCTCGAGGGAATCCTGGCGGCGACGGATCGCCTGCGCCGCCGGGGCCGGCCGAACCTGGTCGTCGTCGTCACCGGCCTCGAGCGCGACGAGCAGCCGGCGGAGACCATCCAGATGCTGGCCTCGACGCCCGACGCCGCCTGGCTCGTCTCGGAGAAGCGACGGCCGCTGCAGGCGCACGGCACCGGCGACTGCTTCGCGGCGCTCTTCCTCGGCCACTATCTCAACGGCCGCGGCGACGTCGCGGGCGCCCTGCAGCGGAGCGCCGGCGCCATGGCCGCGATCGTGGCGGCGACCGGCGATGCGGCCGAGCTCGATCTCGTCGCGGCGCAGGATCGCCTCGCCGGCATGGACGGGCCGGAGCCGGTCAGGCTTCGCTGAGCCGCCCGCCCTCGAGGATGCGGAGGTCCGTCCTCGAGCACGGCGGTTCTCCCGCCTAGAGATAGTTCTCCACGAGATGCTCGGCGATCTGCACGGCGTTGAGCGCGGCGCCCTTGCGCAGATTGTCCGAGACGATCCAGAGCGAGAGGCCGTGCGCGACGGTGTCGTCCCGGCGGATACGGCCGACGAAGACCGCATCCTCGCCCGCGCATTCGACCGGGGTCGGGTAGCCGCCATTCTCGCGCCGATCGAGCAGGATCACCCCGGGGGCGCCCGCCAGCGCCGCGCGGGCCTCGGCCGCGGACAGCGGGCTGTCGAACTCGATGTTCACCGCCTCGGAATGGCCGACGAAGACCGGCGCCCGCACGCAGGTCGCCACCACCTCGATCTCGGGGTCGAGGATCTTCCGGGTCTCGACCTTCATCTTCCATTCTTCCTTGGTCGAGCCGTCCTCCATGAAGACGTCGATATGCGGGATGAGGTTGAAGGCGATCTGCTTGGTGAACTTCTTCGCCTCCGGCTCCTCCATCATGTAGATCTTGCGGGTCTGGCTGTAGAGCTCGTCCATGCCCTCCTTGCCCGCGCCCGAGACCGACTGGTAGGTCGCGACCACCACGCGCTTGATCCGCGCGAGGTCGTGCAGCGGCTTCAGCGCCACCACCATCTGGATCGTCGAGCAGTTCGGGTTGGCGATGATGTTGCGCTTCGCATAGCCCGCGATCGCATCGGGATTGACCTCCGGCACCACCAGCGGGACGTCCGGATCCATGCGGAACTGCGAGGTGTTGTCGATGACGATGCAGCCGGCCGCCGCCGCGCGCGGCGCATGGACGGCGGACACCTTGGCGCCCGGCGAGAAGAGCGCGAGATCGAATCCCTTGAAGTCGAACTTCTCGAGATTGCGCACCCGGAGGACCTCGTCCTCGCCGTAGGAGACCTCCTTGCCGGCCGAACGTTCCGAGGCCAGCGGCACGACCTCATCCACCGGAAATTCATGCGCGGCCAGGGTCTGGAGCATCTCGCGCCCCACATTCCCCGTTCCGCCGACCACCGCGACCTTGTAACCCATGACGATCTCGCCCTATTGCTGATGCTGAGAAAGGAAACCTGCAAGCCCTGCGGCGCGGCCGCAGGGGCCGGCGCGGGTTTCGAACTTGATATCGACGGAGGAGCCGACCGCATGGCGGAGGCGCCCGATCCGGCCCTGCAGCGACCCGGGAGCTACGCGGAATTCTGGCCGCGCTACCTCGGCGCGCATCGCCGCCCCGGCAGCCGTGCGCTGCATTTTGCGGGCACGCTCGTCGCCCTCGCCCTGGTCGTCGCGGCGATCGCGACCGGCCATTGGTGGCTCCTCCTCGCCGCGCCCGTCGTGGGCTATGCGGGCGCCTGGATCGGCCATTTCGCCATCGAGGGCAATCGTCCGGAAACCTTCGGTCATCCTCTCTGGTCCCTGTTCAGCGACGTCCGCATGTTGCTGCTCTGGCTCCTCGGTCGGCTCGACGCCGAATTTCGTCGTCACGGCGTCGCGCCCAAATGAAAAAGGCCGCCCGGTCTGGGCGGCCTGTGGCTCTCATCCGCGATCGGATGGGCTCAGCCGCCCGTGCCGGGCTCCGTCTTGCCGGTGGTCGTCTTGGTGGCGTCGAGCGGGGTCTGGGCGACCGTGGCCGGCGCCGGAGTCTGCGCCGTCGTGCCGTGGTTGCTGGAGCAATCGGCAAGCGACGGCCCGGCCAAGGCGATGGCGAACGCCGCGAGGAACAGACTTGCGATCAGCTTGCGCATGACACCCTCTCCCGGGTGGAAAACGGCCGGACCCTAGTCGATCCCGCCCTCGCTGTCGAGCCGATTATCCGCCCTGACCGGTGGCCGGCGGGTTAACGGGCGCCGCCGCCGAGCCGGTGGCCGGGGCGTCGGTGGCCGAAGTGCCGGGGGCCGGAACAGTCGTCGGCGCCGTCGTGCTCGCCGGCACGAACGCCGGCGGCTTGATGGTGCCGTATTTCTTCATATAGGCCTCCTTGGGCCCGGCGCAGCCGCAACCATCGGCCAGGGCCGGGGTGGCGACCGCGAAAGCGAGCAGCAGGACGGCCAGAAATCCGCGCATTCGAACTCTCCTGCGAGGGACCCCGATGATAGGTCCGCCGGCCCGGCGGGCGCAAGCCGAAGGCCGGGAACCGCGCCATTCCGCGGGTCTGGCTAAAGGAAAGGCTCGATCGCCTGGGCGGTGGCGGTCGAAGGGGCAACCGGCACGATCTCGAACTCGATCAGATCGCTCCAGAAGGCGACCCAGCGCTGCAGCAGCCGCACGTCGTCGCATTCCATGATCTGGAAGCAACGGTCGAAATTGGCCTCGATCCAGCTATTGACGTAGACGAGGCCTTCGGGCGTGCCGCGGCCCTTGTCGCGGAAGCGCCGGTAGATCGCCCTGGCGTCACGATTCCGGAAGCGTTCGATCACCATGAACTGCATGAGGTTCCTCCTCCGCCGACGGTGGTCCCGCGCTGAAAGCCGGGCCCCGATCCGATAGCATGGGGCGAACAGGCTCGATAGAGGCGCCGCCGTGACCGAGATGCCCGCGATCCGTCCTGCCACCGTCGCCGACGCGCCCGCCCTCGGCGGGCTCGTCGCGCGGCTGCTGGCGGAGCTGCATGGGGAGGCGGTCGATCCGGCGGCGATCGACGGCGCGACCTTCGCCGCACACCGGCTCCTCGCCGGCCATCCGGGGTTCGCCGCCTTCCTCGCACTGGATTCGGCGCAGCGGCCGGTCGCGATGCTGACGCTCTCGGAATGCTGCTCGCTTTATGCCGGCGGCCTTTTCGGCGAGATCGCAGAGTTCTATGTCGATCCCGCCTGGCGCAGCCAAGGGCTCGGAGAGCGCATGATCGACGCGGCGATCGAGGAGGCGAAGGCGCGGCGCTGGCCGCGGCTCGAGGTCGGCGCGCCCGACCTGCCGCGCTGGCAACGCACGGTCGATTTCTACAAGCGCTGCGGTTTTACCGAGATCGGCCCGCGGTTGCGGCGCCTGACGGCTTCCTGAGCGGGGCTCAGGCGGCGAGCCGGTCCAGCTCCTTCAGCACCGCATCGCCCATGCCGGTCGTCGAGACCCTGGTGGCGCCCGGCGTCATGATGTCGCCGGTGCGGTAGCCGCGATCGAGCGCCGCCGCCACCGCCTTCTCCACCAAGGTCGCGTCCTCGCCGAGATCGAAGGAATAGCGCAGCATCATGGCGAAGGAGAGGATCGTGGCGAGCGGATTCGCCAGATCCTTGCCGGCGATGTCCGGGGCCGAGCCATGCACCGGCTCATAGAGCGCGCGCCGGCGCCCCGTCGCGTCCGCGGCGCCGAGCGAGGCCGAGGGCAGCATGCCGAGCGAGCCCGTCAGCATCGCCGCGCAGTCCGAAAGCAGGTCGCCGAAGAGATTGTCGGTCACGATCACGTCGAACTGCTTCGGCTGGCGCACGAGCTGCATCGCGCAGTTGTCGGCATACATGTGGCTGAGGTCGATGTCGCTGTAGCTCGCGTCGTGCAGCTTCTGCACTTCCTCGCGCCAGAGCAGGCCGCTCTCCATCACGTTCGCCTTCTCGACCGAGCAGACCCGCTTGCCGCGCAGCCTTGCCAGATCGAAGGCGACGCGCGCCACGCGGTCGATCTCGGGCGTCGTATAGACTTGCGTGTTGATGCCGCGCCGCGTGCCGTCCGGCAGGGTCTCGATGCCGCGCGGGCTGCCGAAATAGACCCCGCCGGTGAGCTCGCGCACGATCAGCATGTCGAGCCCTTCGACCAGCTCCCGCTTGAGGGTCGAGGCGTCGGCGAGCGGGCCGAACACGATGGCGGGGCGGAGGTTGGCGAAGAGCTCCATGTCCTTGCGGAGCCTGAGCAGCCCGCGCTCCGGCTTCTTCTCGAAGGGCAGGTTGTCCCATTTGGGACCGCCCACGGCGCCGAGCAGCACCGCATCCGCCGCCATCGCCGCCGCCATGGTCGCGTCGGTCAGCGGCACGCCCTCCTTGTCGTAGGCGCAACCGCCGACGAGCCCCTGCGACACGTCGAACCCGACGGCGCGCCGCTTCGCGAACCAGTCGATGAGGCGCCCGACCTCGCGCATCACTTCGGGACCGATGCCGTCGCCGGCGAGGATCAGGAGTTTCTTGTTGGCAGCCACGATCTTCTCCAAACAATTCCACGAAGGTTGGCGAGCATCATCGACTCGGAGTCAAGCCACAGATTCGGCGTGCGGTGACAAATAGCGTTCAAATCTCCTACAAACTTCCTTGCATTTTGGAGCCGTCACCAGAGAGTCAAAAGTAGGAGCGGCCCGATTCGTTTAGAATCGAGCCGCTTCAGGATGCTTCGTCAAAGACTCTGGCGAGCACCCCCGGTGAACTACGGTCAATGTAGCCCTCCGCTCCCAAAGGAACGCTACCTAAATCGTGTGCCGGTGGGAAGAGTCCCAAGAGGAATAGCCCCATGGGCAAAGACTCTAAGACGACCCTGCGCGGGCGCGACGCCAAAACCGGGGAATTCATTCCGGTTGAGGAAGCGCGTAGCCGGCCGAGTACAACGACCGTAGAACGGGTACCAAAGCCTGGCTATGGGGACACGAAGAAGGACAAGTAGTCCGCGACGGATGCAGCTCCCTATGTATCGGGAGCTGCATCTTCTTGCACAGTCACTTATAGCCAGGGCCGCTCCAGCCGCGCCTTCGCCTCGAAGCCGTCGATGGCCGCGGCCTTCTGCAGGGTGAGGCCGATATCGTCGAGCCCGTTCAGCAGGCAGTGCTTGCGGAAGGGATCGATGTCGAACCTGATCTTGCCGCCGTCGGGACCGGTGATCTCCTGCTTCTCGAGATCGACGGCGAGGATGGCGTTCGAGCCGCGCTCGGCATCGTCCATCAGCTTGTCCACCTCGGATTGCGGCAGGGCGATCGGCAGGATGCCGTTCTTGAAGCAGTTGTTGTAGAAGATGTCGGCGAAGCTCGGCGCGATCACGCAGCGAATGCCGAAATCGAGCAGCGCCCAGGGCGCATGCTCGCGGCTCGAGCCGCAGCCGAAATTCTCGCCGGCCACCAGCAGCTCGGCCTTGCGATAGGCGGGACGGTTCAGCACGAACTCCGGCTTCTCGCTGCCGTCGGGGTTGTAGCGAAGCTCGTCGAACAGGTTCTTGCCGAGACCGGTCCGCTTGATGGTCTTCAGGAACTGCTTCGGGATGATCATGTCGGTATCGACGTTGATCATCGGCAGCGGCGCCGCGACGCCGCGGAGCGTGGTGAATTTCTGCATGGAACCGTCCGGATTCCGCAAGGTTCAGCCGGGCGCCGGCACCCGGCCAAGGGCCCGAGGATATAGCCTCAGAGCCGCGAGATTACCAGGGTTTTGGCCAGGATGTCGTGGAGCGCCTGCTTCCGCGGGGTGAAGCCTGCCATGAAGAATCCGACGAGCAGGGTGAGCCAGGATAGGAACTTCCCGAAATAGCGCCCGCTCGCCCGGCCGAAGCCGATCCGCTCCCCGGCGAGGTCGGTGACCGCGAGGGAGAGCGCCATCTTGCCCAAGGTCGCCTGCCGCGCCGAGCTCTCCATCGCGGCGTAGTAGAGCCAGCCGAGCAGGATCACGAGGAGCGTGCCGAGCGTGTTGTACTGGAAGGCGAAGAAGATCCCGAGCGCGCTCTCGGGCGCGTCCAGGTCGATCGCCTCATGCACCGGCAGAACGGTGCCGATGGCGAGCATCGCGAGGTTGATCACGATCGCATCGATGAACAGGGCACCGGCGCGGCGCCAGAATCCCGCGTAATGCGGGTTTCCGTCCGGCATAGGCAGGTCGCCTCCCGGTCTTGGTAACGACGGACCCGAGGATAGGGCGATCATCCGAGTTTGGGCACCCGGATTCTCTCGCAACGGTCAGGTCGCATCGTCGCGCCGCGTCCGACCGAAAGACGCGCGGGCGATCTCCAGGCAGGCGAGTTTCATCCGGAGTGCCCCTGCCCGACGACGATCCGTCGTTAGCGATCCGTCGTTAGCGGTCCGTCGCAGCTGCCCGCCATCATGAGCGCGATTACGAACGCAAAAGGCCGGACGCAAGCGGATTGCTTTGCGCCGAGCGCCAAACTGGAAATCCGGTCGGAGGCGTTCGGACGTTCGCTGCCGGCGCCGCGGCCTTGCGCCCGCTAGACCAGCTCGCGGATGTCGGTGAGCCGGCCGGTGACGGCCGCGGCCGCCGCCATGGCGGGGCTCACCAGATGGGTGCGTCCGCCGCGGCCCTGCCGGCCCTCGAAATTGCGGTTCGAGGTCGAGGCGCAGCGCTCGCCCGGCTCGAGGCGGTCCGGATTCATGGCGAGGCACATGGAGCAGCCCGGCTCGCGCCATTCGAAGCCCGCCTCGCGCAGCACGCGATCGAGCCCTTCGGATTCCGCCTGCTCCTTCACGAGGCCCGAGCCCGGCACAACCATCGCGTTCACATGCGCGGCGACCTTGCGGCCGGCCGCCACCTTCGCGACCTCGCGCAGATCTTCGATGCGGCCGTTGGTGCAGGAACCGATGAAGACGCGGTCGATCTTCACCTGGTCGAGCGGCGTGCCCGGCGTCAGGCCCATATAGTCGAGCGAGCGCTGCATCGCCTGGCGCTTCGCCTCGTCGGCGATCGCGGCCGGGTCCGGCACGCGGCCGGTGATCGGCAGCACGTCCTGCGGCGAGGTGCCCCAGGTCACCTGCGGCGCGATCTCGGAAGCCTGCAGCGGGACCTCGCGGTCGTATTTCGCGCCCGTATCGCTCGGCAGCGTGCGCCAATAGGCGATGGCCTGCTCCCAGGCGCCGCCCTTCGGCGCCATCGGCCGGCCCTTCACATAATCGAAGGTCTTCTCGTCGGGCGCGATGAGGCCGGCGCGGGCCCCCGCCTCGATCGACATGTTGCAGACGGTCATGCGGCCTTCCATGGAAAGGTCGCGGATCGCCTGGCCCGCATATTCGATCACATGGCCGGTGCCGCCGGCGGTGCCGATCTTGCCGATGATGGCGAGGATCAGGTCCTTGGCCGTGATGCCGACCGGGAGCGCGCCCTCGACCGCGATGCGCATGTTCTTCGAGGGCTGCATGATGAGCGTCTGGGTCGCCAGCACATGCTCGACCTCGGAGGTGCCGATGCCGAAGGCGAGCGCGCCGAAGGCGCCGTGCGTCGAGGTATGGCTGTCGCCGCAGACGATGGTCATGCCGGGCTGGGTCAGGCCCTGCTCCGGCCCGATGATATGGACGATGCCCTGGCGGATGTCGTCCATCGAGAAATAGGGAATCCCGAATTCCGCGCAGTTCTTTTCCAGCGTCTCGATCTGGATGCGCGATTCCTCTTCCTTGATGCCCTCGGAACGGTCGGTCGTCGGCACGTTGTGGTCCGCGACCGCGAGCGACGCCGCCGGCCGGCGCACCTTGCGGCCCGTCATGCGCAGGCCCTCGAAGGCCTGCGGGCTCGTCACCTCATGCACCAGATGGCGGTCGATATAGATGAGGCAGGTGCCGTCCTCCTGGCGATGCACCAGGTGGCTTTGCCAGATCTTGTCGAAGAGGGTGCGCGGCGTCGTCATGGTCGGATTGTTCCGTCAATCTAACTATATGGTTACGGTCGCGCCGGAAGCCATGGGCCGCTGGGTTCTCTCCGCGGCAATTGCGGAGCCCGGCATGCGCTCCCCTCACCCGCTCGCTTGCGCTCGCCTCCCTCTCCCCGCCCTGCGGGGAGAGGGTCGGGGTGAGGGGCCCCGCCTCTCGTTAGCCTCAGCCCTCGGCGGTCTCGGCGGGAGTCTCCTCGCGGGTGGCGAGCTCGGCGATGCGGGCCGCCTTGCCCCGGAGTCCGCGGAGATAATAGAGCTTCGCCCGTCGCACGTCGCCGCGGCGCACCAGCTCCACCGAGGCGAGCCGGGGGCTGTAGAGCGGGAACACGCGTTCCACGCCTTCGCCGTAGGAGATCTTGCGCACGGTGAAGGAGGAGTTGAGGCCGGCGTTCTTGCGCGCGATGCAGACGCCCTCGAAGGCCTGCACGCGCTCGCGCTGCCCTTCGACCACCTTCACATTCACAATGACCGTGTCGCCCGGCTTGAAGTCCGGCAATTTCGCGGCCTTGGCCAGCTTCTGGAGCTCGCCCTTCTCGATTTCCTGGATCGTCGTCATCGCTTGGCTTCCTTCTTCTTCATGCTTTCGCTCCGGGCGACGTAGGCCGCCCAGAGATCCGGGCGTCGGGCCCGGGTGATGGCTTCGGAACGCGCGCGCCGCCAGGCGCGGATCTTCTCGTGATGGCCGGAGAGCAGCACCTCCGGCACGCTGCGCCCCTGCCATTCGGCGGGGCGGGTGTAATGCGGATATTCGAGGAGCCCGGCCGCGAAGCTCTCCTCCTCGAGCCCTTCGGGCGCGCCCATCACGCCGGGCAGCAGCCGCACCACGGCGTCGATCAGCGCGATCGCCGCGGGCTCGCCGCCGGAAAGGACGAAATCGCCGAGGCTCACCTCCTCGACGGCGCGCGCTTCGAGCACGCGCTCGTCGATGCCTTCATAGCGCCCGCAAAGCAGCGTGACGCCCGGCCTGGCGGCGAGCTCGGCCGCGAGCGCCTGATCGAACACCTGGCCGCGCGGCGAGAGATAGATCGCGGGCGCGCCGGCCATCGCCGTCGCCTCGAGCGCGGCGTCGATCACGTCGGGTCGCATCACCATGCCGGGTCCGCCGCCGAAGGGCGCGTCATCGACCGAGGCGTGGCGGCCTTGCGCGAAATCGCGGATGTCGATCGTCTCGAG
Organism: uncultured Rhodospirillaceae bacterium; assembly: GCA_902826565.1. GTDB lineage: Bacteria > Pseudomonadota > Alphaproteobacteria > Dongiales > Dongiaceae > CADEFF01. The sequence continues at coordinate 41,022 of CADEFF010000031.1, forward strand.
CCGCCAGCGCCCGGCTTCGAGCGCCTTGCCGGCGAGCGACTGGCCGAGCGGCCCCGGGAACATCTCCGGAAAGAGCGTCAGCACCCGGCAACGCCAGCTCTCGCCCGCGTCCCCGTGCAAGGCGTCCTTCGTCAGGCGCGGATCGGTGACGGCGGGGCTCATGGCTCCACCTCCGCCGGCGGCGCTGCGACCAGCCGGCCGCCATCGAGATCCACCAGCGGCACCGTGCTTCGGGTGAAGGGAAGCAGCAGGCTCTCGCCCGTCTCGCCCGTCACTTCCAGCACGTCGCCGGCGCCGTAATTGAGCACGGCCCTCACCTTGCCGAGCCGCCGCCCGTCCGGCGTCTCCACCCCGAGCCCCACCAGATCGGCATGGTAGAACTCGTTCTCCGGCGCCAGCGCCGGCAGGGCGGATCGGGCCACATAGAGCCGCGTGCCCTTCATGGCCTCGGCCGCGTTGCGATCGGTCACGCCCTCGAGGCGCGCCAGCACGCCGCCCTTCGCCGTGCCCACCACGGCGACCTCGTAGCGCCGCTCGCCGGTCTCATCGGTGAGCGGGCCATAGGCGGTGATCTGCGCCGGCTTTTCGGTGAAGCATTTGAGCTTCACCAGGCCGCGCACGCCATGGGCGCCGGCGACGGCGCCGACCAGCACGCGATCCGGGAGGGTGGGACGCAAGGCGCTGCCGCTCTCTGGCTCAGGCCTGCGGCGCGTCGCCGCCGGCCTCGGCCGGCATCGCCGCCGCCTCGGCAACCGCCTTGGCGCGCTCCTGCGCCTTCGCCTTCGGCAGATGCTGCTGGGACTGCTCGCGACGGCCCGGCTTCGCCATCAGCCCGGCATCGGCGAGGAAGAGCGCCACCCGGTCGGACGGCGTCGCGCCCATCTTCAGCCAATGCTCGATGCGCTCCTTCTTCAGCACGATGCGGTTCGCGTCGTCGCGCTGCAGAAGCGGGTTGTAGGTGCCGACCTTCTCGAGGAAGCGGCCGTCGCGCGCCATGCGCGATTCGGCGATGACGATGCTGTAGAAGGGCCGCTTCTTCGCGCCGCCGCGGCTCATGCGGATCTTGAGGGACATGCGGGTTCTTGCTCCTGGTTTCTTCGAGGGATCACTTGGGAAGATGGCAGACGGCTTCGATATGGTTGCCGTCCGGATCGATGACGAAAGCGCCGTAGTAATGCGGATGATACTGGGTGCGCAGCCCCGGCTCGCCGTTGTCCTTGGCGCCGGCCGCGAGCGCGGCCTCGTAGAAGGCGCGGACCCGGGCGCGGTTGGCCGCGACGAACGCGATGTGCGAGCCCGGCGCGCCGCGCGCGGTGCCCTTCTCCGGCTCCGACAGCCAGAAGCGCGGCTCGCGGGCCGAGCGGCCGTAGCCGGCGCCGCCCTCGATGTCCCAGACGCGCTTGTAGCCGAGCGGCTTCAGCGCCGCGTCATAGAAGGCCTGCGCCTTCTTCAGGTTCTTCACGCCGAGCGAGATATGGTCGAGCATCGCTGTTTCCCCTTCAACGTCGCGGCAGCAGGCCGCCGATGCCGTGCCGCATCAGCCCCTTCTGCCCGAGCTTTCCCATCTGCTTCATCATGCGCGCCATCTCCTGATGCTGCTTCAGGAGCCGGTTGATCTCCTGCACCGTGGTGCCGGAGCCGGCGGCGATACGCTGCTTGCGCGAGGCCTTGATGATGTCCGGCCGGCGGCGTTCGGCGCGTGTCATCGAGGAGAGGATCGCGCGCTGGCGCTTGATCTGCTTGTCGTCGATCCGCGCATCCTTCATCTGCTGCTTGATCTTGCCGATGCCGGGCAGCATCGAGACGATGTCGTTGAGGCCGCCCATCTTCTCGAGCTTGCCGAGCTGGTCGGCGAGGTCATCGAGGTCGAACAGGCCCTTCTGCGCCTTGCGGGCGATGCGCTCGGCCTCTTCCTGCTCGACCTGCTCCGCGGCTTTCTCGACGAGGCTGACCACGTCGCCCATGCCGAGGATGCGGCCGGCGATGCGGTCGGGATGGAAATCCTCGAGCGCATCGAGCTTCTCGCCGACGCCCATGAGCTTGATCGGCTGGCCGGTGACGGCGCGCATCGAGAGCGCGGCGCCGCCGCGGGCATCGCCGTCGACGCGGGTGAGGACGATGCCGGTGACGCCGATCCGCTCGTGAAAGGCCTCCGCGACATTGACCGCGTCCTGGCCGGTCATGGCGTCGGCGACGAGCAGGGTCTCGACCGGCCCGGTCGCGGCCTTCACCGCGGCCACCTCCTCCATCAGCTCCTGGTCGATATGGAGCCGGCCGGCGCTGTCGAGCATGACGAGGTCGTAGCCTTCGAGCGCCGCCGTCTGCATCGCGCGCCTGGCGATCGCGAGCGGCGGCTCGCCCGGCACGATGTTGAGCGTCGGCACCTCCGCCTGGCGGCCGAGCGTCGCGAGCTGCTCCTGCGCGGCCGGGCGGCGCGTATCGAGCGACGCCATGAGCACGCGCTTGCGTTCGCGGTTCACGAGGCGAAGCGCGATCTTGGCGGTGGAGGTGGTCTTGCCCGAACCCTGCAGCCCGACGAGCAGGATCGCGGCCGGCGGGGGTGCTGCGAGATCGAGCGGGACCGCGCTGCCGCCGAGCGCCGCCGCGAGCTCGTCATGCACGATCTTCACGACCATCTGGCCCGGCGTGACGCTCTTCAGCACTGCCTCGCCGATCGCGGCCGGCTTCACCTTCGCGATGAAATCCTTGACCACCGGCAAGGCGACGTCGGCCTCGAGCAGCGCCACGCGCACC
>CADEFF010000032.1:0-14250 GCA_902826565.1 uncultured Rhodospirillaceae bacterium
ATCGATCAGCCGGTCGAGTCGAGTCCGATCGAGACCATGGCGGCGGATCGCGGCGGCCAGCGGCTCGATCACCGCATGGCGGTAAGGCCTGGCTTCGTAGATCGCCGCGATCGCGTCGCGCCACCACTGCAGGCGAATCTGGCCCATCATGGGCTCGCTTACTGCCTCGCGCGCATGGGCCAGCTCGAAATTGAAGGCGTAAAGAGCGAACAGCGACTCGCGCCGGTCGGGCGGCGCGAAGAGCGCCGTCAGGAACCGGTCGCGATCGTGCCGGCGCACGACCTCCCCGCAATAGGACAACGCTCCGTCCGACATTCCCATTTCTTCCCCGGGGCAATATCCGCATTGAACCCACAAGGTCTTGCGTTAAAATCCATCCTAGATCGAATAGCCCAACAAGGGGGATACGATGAAGAACCCGCTCGAGAACCTGCATTCGACGTTGCTGATGGGCTTCGGCCTTGCCGTCATCGCCGTGCTTATCCTGCATGTCGGACAGATCGGCGAACATGCCTTCTGGGCGTTCATCTTCCGCTGGATCCACGTCCTGGCCGGCATCCTCTGGATCGGGCTGCTCTATTACTTCAACTTCGTCCAGACCCCGTCCATGCCGAAGATCCCGGACGACCAGAAGCCGGCGATCAGCAAGGTCATCGCGCCGTCGGCGCTGTTCTTCTTCCGCTGGTCCGCGGCGGCGACCGTGCTGTTCGGGCTGATTACCGCCCTGATGAACGGCTATTTGGTGGAAGCGCTGACCTTCCAGTCTCCGTTCGTGACCATCGGCATCGGCATGTGGCTCGCGCTCATCATGGCCGCCAATGTCTGGTTCGTGATCTGGCCGAACCAGAAGAAGGTGCTGGGCATCGTCCAGGCCGATGCGGACGCCAAGAAGAAGGCGGGCCGGCTCGGCATGCTGGCGTCGCGCACCAACACGATGCTGTCGATCCCCATGCTCTATTGCATGGTGGGGATGCAGAACGTCGGCTGATCCGGGCGTTTCCCGGAATTGCGGACGGGGCCCTTCGGGGCCCCGTTTCGTTTCGGCCGGGCGCCCTTACGGGAGAACGATGAGCGCCGCCGCCACCTTGCGGCCCTCGGCCATCAGCACGTTGTAGGTGCGGCAGGCGGCGCCGGTGTCCATCGGCTCGATGACGATGCCCGCGTCCCGAAGCGCCGTCCGCAGGGCGCCGGGCAGGAGCGCCATCCGCGCCCCGCAGCCGAGGAGCAGCAATTCCACCTTGCCCGCGCGTCCCGCCTCCATCACCGGTCCGAGGCTTTCCTGCGTGAGGCCCTCGAGCGGGCCCGGGTCCCATTCCGTCGTTCGGTCGGTGAAGACGAGGATCGACCCGTGAAAGGTCCGGCCGCTCACGCGGAAGCGCGAAGGCCCGTAGCTCTCGATGATCTGGTTGCCGCTCGGAATGAGAGGAGTGACGTCCATCGGGCGACGAACCTCATGCTCGTTCTGCGGGCGACCGCCGCTCTGGAGATCCGCCAACCGCCCCGGAACGGCAGGCTGGGAACGGCGCCTCAGCGGCGCTCGATCGCGCCCGCGGGCGCCGACGCCGGGTCCGCGTCATCCTTGCGGCGGCGGAGGTTCATATAGACCAGCATCGGCGTCGCGACGCAAATGGTGGAATAGGTGCCGATCACGATACCCCAGGTCATGGCGAGGCTGAAGCCGCGCAGTGCAGGCCCGCCGAACAGCAGGAGCGCCAGCACCGCGAGGAAGGCGAGGCCGCTGGTCATGATGGTCCGGGTCAGCGTGCGGTTGATCGAGAGGTTGATCAGCTCCCGCATCGGCATCTTCTTGTAGCGCCGCAGTTCCTCGCGGATGCGGTCGTAGATCACCACGGTGTCGTTGACCGAGAAGCCGGCGATGGTGAGCACGGCCGCGACGACGTTCAGGTCGAACTGGATGCCGAGAAGCGCGAAAAGACCCACGGTCGTGATGCAGTCGTGGAACAGCGCCACGATGCAGTTGACCGCGAACTGCCATTCGTAGCGGAACCAGACATAGGCCATGATGCCGAAGAGCGCGAGCACGGTCGCGATGGTGGCGTCGCGGATCAGCTCGTCGCCGACCTTCGGCCCGACATATTCCGATCGGCGGAACTGCACGGTGGGTCCGAGCGAATCCTTCACCTTCTGGATGGCGGCAATCTGCGCGCCTTCGGCGTCCCCCTGGCTTTGCAGCCGGATCAGGACCGTGTCGGCGGCGCCGAACTCCTGCAGCGCCACCTCGCCGAGGCCAAGCTCCGAGAGCTGCTCGCGCATCGACGCGAGGTCCGCGGGCCCTTCGGTCTTCACCTCCATCAGGATGCCGCCGGCGAAATCCACGCCGAACTCCAGCCCCTTGAAGGCGATCAGCAGGATCGACCCCACCACCATGATCACCGAAATGAGGAAGGTGACCTTGTGGAACCGGAGAAAGTTGATCTTGGTGTCGTGGGGAATGACGTGAATGCCGCTGAACATCGCGCTACCTCAGATCGGAAGCCGTTGCGGCCGGGCGCGCCGGACCCACATCACGGTGAACAGCCGCGCGACCATCACCGCCGTGAACATCGATACGACCGTGCCGATGATGAGGGTGACGGCGAAGCCCTTCACCGTTCCCGAACCGAAGAGGTAGAGGAACACGGCCGAGATGATGACGGTCAGATTCGAATCCATGATGGTGCCGGAGGCCGACCGGTAGCCGGCATCGAGCGCATTGATCGGGCTGCGTCCGGCGCGGACTTCCTCGCGGATACGCTCGTGGATCAACACGTTCGCATCGACCGCCATGCCGAGGCTGAGCACCATGCCGGCGATGCCCGGCAGCGTCAGCGTCGCCTGCAGGAGCGACATCGCGCCCAGCAGCAGCACGAAATTGAACACGAGCGCGATATTGGCGAAAACGCCGAAGAGCCCGTAGGTCAGCAGCAGGGCGACGCAGATCAGCACCAGCCCCATGACGCTCGCGATCTTGCCGGCGGCGATCGAATCCGCGCCGAGCTCCGCGCCGACGCTGCGTTCCTCCAGCACGGTCAGGGGTGCCGGCAGCGCGCCGCCGCGCAGCAAAATGGCAAGCTCGTTCGCCGACTGCGTCGTAAAGCTGCCCGAAATGACGCCCGATCCACCCGTGATCGCATCGCGAATGACGGGCGCGCTGATGACCTTGTTGTCGAGCACGATCGCGAAGAGCCGTCCCACATTGTCGCGGGTCGCGTCGCCGAAGCGTTTTGCGCCGATGGAATCGAAGCGGAAGCTCACCACCGGCTGCGCGTCCTGGAACGTCGCCTGCGCGTCGGTCAGGCTCTCGCCGCTCACCATGATGCGCTTCTGCACGACATAGTGACGCAGCGGCGTGCCGTCCGGGCCCATTTCGGTCGAGGGCAGCAGCTCGTCGCCGGGCGGCAGATTGCCCGACGCGATCTGGTCGGACGAGACGGACTCGTCCACGAAGCGGAAGCTCATCTGCGCGGTCGTGCCGATCAGATTCTTGATCGCCTCGGGGTCGCGCACGCCCGGAAGCTGGATCAGAATGCGGTCGTCGCCCTGGCGGACGATGGTCGGCTCGCGCACGCCGGTCTCGTCGATCCGGTTCCGGACGATCTCGATCGACTGCGCGATGACCTGCACCTTGCGGGCGCGGATCGCCTGGTCGGTCATCAGGACGCGGATCGACCCGTCGTCGGCACTCGAGAATTCCATGCCGACCGCGATCGAACGGATGCGCTCCTTGGCATCCTCGAACTGGGCGGGATCGGTCAGCTTCAGCTCGACGGCGTTTCCCGCGATCCGCAGGTTCTGATAACCGACACGGGGGTTCGCCAGGGTCTGGCGGATGCCGTCCGCGAGATCGTCGAGCTGATGCTTGATGACCTCGTCGGTCTCCACCTGATAGAGCAGATGCGAGCCGCCCTGCAGATCGAGCCCGAGGGTGATCTGGCCTTTCGGCATCCAGCCCGGCAACTTGTCGAGCGCTTCGCGCGGAAAGAGGTTGGGCACGGCGAGCAGCGTGCCGATCGCGAGCACCGCCACGATCAGAATGATCTTCCAGCGCTGAAAATGCATCATGGCGTGAGCTCGGAACCGTAGGCGTACAAAAGCCGGAAACCGCGGGGCGCCGCGAGCGCGGCCTACTTCTTCTCCGGCGACTCTTCCTCATCGTCCGCGGCATTGGCCGCGACCGGCTCCGTCTTCGACACGACCTCGGTCACGGAGGAGCGCAGCGTGCGCACGCGGACGCCATCGGCGATCTCGATCTGCAGCTCGTTGTCGCCGACCACCTTGGTCACGAGCCCGATGATGCCGCCGGAGGTCACCACGCGATCGCCGCGCCGCAGCGCCGAAACCATGTCGCGATGCTGCTTCATCTTCTTCTGCTGCGGGCGGATCAGGAGGAAGTAGAAGACGACGAAGATCAGCACCAGCGGCAGGAGCTGGACCAGCCCGAATCCGCCGGCGGTCGTGGCGTCGGTGGCCGTTTGGGCATAGGCGGCGGAAATCAACATCCGGCGGGTCTCCTCGAAGGGGCGGGGCGTGGCCGCGGGACTATACCGGCTCAAGGCCGAATTGCAACCGGCCTTGACCGCCGGAAAGCCGAGGAATCCCATGGATTTCGCGGCTCCGGGCCATGACATGAGGGGTGGCGCCCTGCTAGGCTCCGCCGCAAATCCGAGCCCTACCGGTTGCCCTGCAATGTCCGATTCCGAAACCAATGCCCTGCTGAAGATCATCGCCGAAGCCCTCCAGCGCCTGGCGCCGCCGGCGCCTGTCGCCGCGGCACTGAAGGGGGCCGATGCCTTTCTCTGGCATGCGCAGGGCGGCGGCTGGCTCGAGCCGGTGCCGCAGGTCAACCGCGTCGATCTCGCCCTGCTGCACGGGATCGACCAGGCACGCGACATCCTGCTCGCGAACACGCGGCGTTTCGCCATGGGCCTTCCGGCCAACAACGCGCTGCTCTGGGGCGCACGCGGCACCGGCAAGAGCTCGCTGGTGAAGGCCGTCCATGCGACGATCGCGGCGGAGGTCCCGGGCAAGCTCGCCCTCGTCGAGATCCATCGCGAGGATCTGGCGTCGCTTCCCGCGCTGCTGCAAAAGCTGCGCGGCTCGGAGCGGCGGTTCCTGCTCTTCTGCGACGACCTCTCCTTCGACCAGGCCGACACCAGCTATAAATCCCTGAAGGCGGTGCTGGAGGGCGGCATCGAAGGCCGGCCGGCCAACGTCCTCTTCTACGCCACCTCGAACCGCCGGCATCTCATGCCGCGCGACATGATCGAGAACGAGCGCTCGACCGCGATCAATCCCTCGGAAGCGGTCGAGGAGAAGGTCTCGCTTTCCGACCGCTTCGGGCTCTGGCTCGGCTTCCACAATTGCGATCAGGACACCTACTTCGCCATCGTCGAAGGCTATGCGCGCCGCTTCGGCCTCAGCCTGCCGAACGAGCAGCTCCGCGCCCAGGCCAACGAATGGTCGGTCACGCGCGGCGCGCGTTCGGGCCGGGTGGCATGGCAGTTCATCCAGGATCTCGCGGGCAGGCTCGGCAAGCGGCTCGACTGAGCGTCGGCGTCTACGCCCCGGCCGGTGCCATATAGGCCATCGGATCGATCGCCTCGGTCCCCTTGCGCAGCTCGAAATGGAGCTGTGGCTGCGACACGTTGCCGGTGCTGCCCACCCGCGCGATGGTTTCGCCGCGCTTCACCTGCTGGCCCTTCTTCACCAGTAGCGTGTCGTTATGGGCATAGGCCGTGACCCAGCCGTCGGTATGGCGGATCAGCAATAGATTGCCGAAGCCGCGGATCTGGTTGCCGGAATAGACCACCACGCCGTTCTCCGCGGCGCGCACCGGCGTGCCACGCGGGGCCGCGATGTTGATGCCGTCATTCTGCAGCCCGCCATTCTTGGCGCCATAGGTCGAGATCAGCTTGCCGTTCACCGGCCAGAGGAAAAAGCCGCCGGAGCGCGGCGTCGGTTGCGGGATCTGGGTGATCGAGGCGGGTTCCGCCGGGTTCGCGCTCGAGGCGGCGGGCGCCGCCGCGCCCGGCGTGGCAAGCGGCGTCGCGGAGGGCGCGGCACTCGGCAGCGGCGGCGCGGGCTTGGTGGCGGGCGCGGGCACCGTGGACGCGGGCGCCGCCGGCGTCGCGCCAGGAGGCGCCGGCGCATCGAGCGGCACCGCCGTCACCGCCCCGGCCGGCGACGCGACGACGCCGGGCACGGCCGTGGCGGCCTGGACCGGCGCCGGCAAGACCAGCGTCGTCCCGGCGGTGAGGATATAGGGCGGGTCGATCTGGTTGAGCCGCGCGAGCGAGCTCTGGTCCACGCCATATTGATCGGCGATCGCGTTCAACGATTCGCCGGCCTTCACCACATGGACCCGCTGCTGTGGGATGCGGATGATCTTTCCCGGCACCAGCACATAGGGCGGCTTCATCTGGTTGTCGTCGATCAACGTGCGGACCGGCACCTGGAAGCGCTTCGCCACGCCATAGACCGTGTCGCCGGCGATGATGGTGTAGTTGCCGGCCGCATCCATCGTGCCGAGCGTCGAGCTGCCCGTCGCCGCCGGCGCCGCGGTCGGGCGGCCGGACGCGTTGCAGCCGGCGAGGCCGAGCGCAAGGCTCGCCGCCAGCAGTACGAAGCCTGAGAGCGGGATCCGTCTCACGCGCCTGCGATGTCCCCTTGCCGTTTCGGCCCCTTCGCCGGCGCGCCGACGATAAGCGGGCGCAAGCGTCATGCCAAACTTTTCCGCCCGGGTCCAGCCTGCCGGGTGTCGCCGTTCTCGCCGTTGTCGCCGAGACCGGGGAGCAGCGGCACGAAACGCACGCCGGCCAGCGTCTCTTCCTCGAAGCCTTCGTCGGTGCGGCGGACGCGGATCAGGTCCTGATCGCCGCGATCGGGCCCGATCGGCAGCACCATGATGCCGCCGACCTTGAGCTGGTCGAGCAGCGTCTGCGGCCGCTCGGTCGCGGCGGCGGTCAGGATGATCCGATCGAACGGCGATTGCTCGGGCCAGCCGAGGTTGCCGTCGCCGCAGCGGCAATGGATGTTGGTGAGGCGCAGCGCGAGGAAGCGCGCCTCCGCCTCGCGGAGCAACGGCCGATGCCGCTCGATGCTGTAGACCCGCCGCGCAAGACGCGACAGGAGCGCCGCCTGGTAGCCGGAGCCGGTGCCTACCTCCAGCACCTTGTGGGTCGGTTTCAGCTCGAGCGCCTGGGTCATGATGGCGACGACCTGCGGCTGGCTCACCGTCTGGCCATGCCCGATCGGCAGCGCCTTGTCCTCGTAAGCCTGGTCAAGAAAGGGCTGCGGCACGAAATTCTCGCGCGGCAGCCGTTCGATCGCGGCCAGCACCCGCAGATCGGTGATACCGCTCCGCCGCAAATTCATGATCAGGCGGATCTTCCGGGCGGCGAGGCTCATCCGTCGGATGCCTATTCGATCACGGCCGCGAGGCCGCGCATGGTCGGGCCATGCGTCAGATCGACATGCAGCGGTGTCACGGAAATCGCGCCATGCATGGTCGCCTCCAGATCGGTCCCGTGCCCGGCGGATTCATCGCTGGTGAAATCGCCGATCCAGAGATAGGGCCGCCCCACCGGGTCCTTCACCGGCACGACCTCGATGCCCGCCACCCGCCGACCCATGCGGGTCGCCCGGATGCCGGTGACCGCATCGGCGGCGACGGTCGGGAAGTTGACGTTGATCAGCACGCCCTTCTGCCACTCGATCGCGGCGAGCTTCTTGACGACGGTCGCCGCGTGGGTTTCGGCGGTGCTCCAATGCACGACCTGACCGGTGCGGAGCTGGCTCATCGCGACGGCCGGGATGCCGAGCAGCGTCGCCTCCATCGCTGCCGCGACCGTGCCCGAGTAATGCACGTCCTCGCCGAGATTGGCGCCGCGATTGATGCCGGAGAGCACCAGATCGGGCCGGCGTCCCTCCAGCAGGGCATTCACCGCAAGCAGCACGCAGTCGGTCGGCGTGCCTTCCACCGCGAAGCGGTGCCGCGAGACCTTCCGCACCTGCAGCGGCCGGCGAATGGTGAGGGCATGGCTTGCGCCGCTTTGCTCCACCTCGGGGGCCACGACCCAGACGTCGCGACAGAGGCTGCGTGCCACCTTCTCCAGGATCTTGATGCCCGGCGCATTGATCCCGTCGTCGTTGGTGACCAGGATACGGGCGTTGCGAAGATCGATCGATCCTTTGGCCTTAGCCATGGGCGGCGATGACCTCGAGCCCGTTCATGTAAGGGCGGAGCGCTTCGGGCAGTCGAACGCGCCCGTCCGCCTCCTGATAGTTCTCCAGGATCGCCACCAGCGTACGACCGATGGCGAGGCCGGAGCCGTTCAGCGTATGCGGGAGCTGCGTCCCCTTCTCGCCCGCCCGGCGGAAGCGCGCCTTCATGCGCCGCGCCTGGAAGTCGCCGCAGTTGGAGCAGCTCGAGATCTCGCGATAGGCACCCTGCCCCGGCAGCCAGACCTCGATATCGTAGGTCTTCCGCGCGGAGAATCCCATGTCACCTGCGCAGAGCGCCATCACGCGATAGGGCAGCCCGAGCCGCTTCAGCACTTCCTCGGCGCATCCGGTCATCCGCTCGTGCTCGGGCTCGGATTGCGCCGGATGGGCGATCGAGACGAGCTCGACCTTGCTGAATTGGTGCTGGCGGATCATGCCGCGGGTATCGCGTCCGGCGGCGCCCGCCTCCGCCCGGAAGCAGGGCGTGTAGGCGGTGAAGCGCAGCGGCAGGCTCGCCTCCTCCAGGATGCCGTCGGCGGCGATGTTGGTCAGCGGCACTTCCGCGGTCGGGATCAGCCAGCGATCGTCCGTCGTGTGGAACTGGTCCTCGGCGAATTTCGGAAGCTGGCCGGTGCCGAACATGGTCGTGGTGTTGACCAGGAACGGCGGTAGGACCTCCTGATAGCCGAACTCGCCCGTGTGAAGATCGAGCATGAAGGCGGCGAGCGCCCGCTCGAGCCGTGCCAGCGGTCCCTTCAACAGCACGAAACGCGCACCGGCGAGCTTCGCGGCGGTTTCGAAATCCATCAGGCCCAGCGCTTCGCCGATCTCGAAATGCTGTTTCGGCGCGAAGCCGAAACTGCGCTGCTGCCCCACGCGCCGGAGCTCGACATTGCCCTGCTCGTCGAGGCCCTCGGGCACCTCGGGCGCCGGAAGGTTGGGGATCGCCGCGACGATCGCATCGAGGCGCCCGGCGAGCGCCTGCTCGGTGCGGGCTGCGTCCTCCATCTCGTCTTTGAGCGCCGCCACCTCGGCCATCAGCGCGGCGCCGTCCTCGCCCTTCGCCTTGGCGCGGCCGATCTGCTGCGACAGCTCGTTGCGGCGGGATTGCAGTTCCTGAAGCCGGGTCTGCGCGGCGCGGCGTTCGGCGTCGAGGGCGAGAAGCTCGGCAGCACGCGCCGGCAGGCCGCGCCGCGCCAGGCTGCGGTCGAACCCCGCTGCATCCTCGCGGATCGCCCTCAGATCATGCATCGCCGATCGACCGCCAGTTCTTCCCTGCCCCGAATCTTTCCGAGTCGGGCCCGATCCCCACGGGCGGCCTGTATAGGGCCTCGGCCTTGCCCCGTCCATCCTGAAGGCCGCCGGCCCGGAGGCCTGGAGATGGGAATGGCGCGCCGCTACTCGGCCGTCGGCCCCGAAGGCGTGGTCGCGAGCTCTTTCTCGGTCGCCGCCTCCTCGACGGCTTCCGCCGCTTTCTTCCGCTTCTCGACCAACTTCGCGCAGAGGATTGAGATCTCGTAGAGGATGATGATCGGGACCGCGAGGCTGATCTGGCTGATCGGATCCGGCGGCGTGATGATCGCCGCCACGATGAAGGTGGCGACGATCGCGTATTTGCGCTTCGCCGCGAGCCCCGCTGCGGTCGCGATGCCGACCCGAACGAGCAGGGTCAGCAGGACCGGAAGCTGGAAGCAGAGCCCGAAAGCGAAGATCAGCTTCATGACGAGGCCGATATATTCGCCGACGCGGGCCTCGAGCTCGACCGGCAGGGCATTGGGACCGCCGGCGGACTGGAAGCCGAGGAAGAAGCGCCAGGCCATCGGCAGCATGACGTAGTAAAGGACCGCCGCGCCGGTGAAGAACAGGACCGGGGTCGCGATCAGGAACGGCAGGAACGCCGATTTTTCGTTCTTGTAGAGGCCGGGCGCCACGAATTTCCAGATCTGCGTCGCGAGGATCGGGAAGGAGATGCAGATGGCGCCGAAGAAGGCGACCTTCACTTGCGTGAAGAAGGCTTCGGTGAGGCCGGTATAGATGAAGCGCCGGCCGGTTTCCTTGAGCAGGATGTCGGCGAGCGGCTGGGCCAGGAAATCGAAGATGTCCTTGGCGAAGAACCAGCAGCCCATGAAGGCGACGAACATCGCAGCGATCGACCAGAGCAGCCGGGTCCGCAGCTCGAGCAGATGTTCGAGCAACGGCATCGCCTTTGCGTCTTCGGGATTCTCAGCCATGGCTCAAGATGCGGACGCGCGCGAGGGCGGAAGGATGTCGGCGGGCGGCTCGACGGAAGCAGGATCGGGCGCCGGCTCGGCTGCCGGCGGCACCGGCGCGGCCGGCTCGCCCGGCGGCGCGGCGGGTTCAGGCGTTGCAGGCGGCGAAACCGGCGGTGGCGGCGTCACGCTCGAGGCGGGGGCGACCGGCGCCGGGATCTTCGCCGTGGTGCCGCCCGCGCCAAGCTCGCGCTTCACCGCGTCGGCATCCACCGCCTTCTTGATCTCGCCTTCCGGATCGATGGCCTTGCCGATCTCGTTGCCGAGACGGCCCTGCTTGGCCGCGGTGACGAGCTTCTTCGCATCCTCGAGCTCGGCCTCGCGCACGAGCTGATCCACGCTGTTCTGAAATTCGCGCGCGAGCTTGCGGCCCTGCTTCAGCCACTTTGCGCCCGTCCGCAACGCGTTCGGCAACTCCTTGGGCCCGAATAGCAGCAACGCCACCAGGGCGATAACCGCCATTTCGGACCAGCCGATATCGAACATCGCAATCTACCTCCCCGCCCGCGAGGGCCGGCGGGTTCAGCTCGCCACTTTGTCCTTCTCGACGACGCGCGCGCTGCTGTCGATTGCCTGCTCCTGGCTCTCGTCCTTGTTCTCGCCCTTGTTCTCGTCCTTGAGGCCACGCTTGAAGGCGGTGATGCCTTGGCCCATGTCGCGCATCAGCTTCGGAATCTTGCCGGCGCCGCCGAAGAGCAGCAGCACGACCGCCAATACGATGAGCCAATGCCAGATGCTGAAACTACCCATTTGGGCTTCTCCCTTTGCGGTTTTGCCTTAAGAGGCGCCGCCATGGCCGCGGACTATCGCAAGAAATCCGCCCCGGCCGCAATGGTGCCTTGCAGCTCCCTAGGATGTGGGGGTTTCTACCGGAAAAACAAATGTTTGGATGCGGTCGAGGGCGATGCCGACCGGGCTTCCGACGGGCGGCAGGAAACGGCCGGGCACCCGCGCCCGCAAGGCGACCGTTCCGTCGCCCCCGAGGAGCGTCAGATCCACGAGGCTGGTACGGCCGAGCAGCCTTGCTGCGGTCACCTGGCCGCCCACGACGCTGCCCCCCGCCCCGACGAGGGTCAGCTTCAGGGCTTCCGGCCGGATCACCACCTCCACCGCGCTGCCTTCCGCCGCGTCCGCGGGCGCGATCAGGGGACCTAGCGGCGTGTCGATCTGCCCGTTCGTGATGCGCCCCGTCAGGCGATTGACCGAGCTGAAGAAGCCGGCGACGAAACCGTTGGCCGGCCGGTCATAGAGATCGGCGGCGCTGCCGATCTGTTCCAGGCGGCCGGCGCGCAGGATGGCGATGCGGTCGGCCATGAACATGGCCTCCTCGGGCTCGTGCGTGACCAGCACCGTGGCGGCGCCGCTCGCGCGCACCACCCGGAGCGCGTCGTCCCGCACCTGCTCGCGGAGCTGCGTATCGAGCCCGGAGAAGGGCTCGTCGAGCAGCAGGAGACGCGGCGCCGGGGCGAGCGCGCGGGCGAGCGCGACGCGCTGCTGCTGGCCGCCCGAGAGAGTGTGGGGAAAGGCGCGCGTATAGCCGCTCATGCCCACCTGCTCAAGCACTTCCGCGGCGCGCTTTCGCCGCGGGGCGGCGCCGAGATGACGCAGGCCGAAGCTCACATTGTCCAGCACCGAAAGATGCGGGAAGAGCGCATAGTCCTGGAACAGCAGCCCGACGCCCCGCTGCTCCGGCGGCTGGCTGAAGGTCGGGTCGGCAACGAGACGGTCGGCGATGGTGACGCGGCCCCGCTGCAGTTCCTCGAGCCCGGCGGCGATCCTGAGGAGAGTCGACTTGCCGCAGCCCGAAGGGCCGACGACGCAGAGCACCTCGCCCGGTGCCACCGATACCGTCACCGCATCCAGCGCGCGCAGCCGGCCGTAATGATGGCTGACCGCTGCGAAGCCGAGCGCGATCGCGGCCACCGGCCGTGCGGCATCCGGGGACGTCATCGCCGAGCGCCTGGAGAGAACCCCAACTTCAACCGAAACATGAAGTCGGCTCGGCCGTTATTGTTTGCAGGCATCTAGACCGGCTTCCGAAGACTTGCGTTGAAAGGCCGGCGGAAGTCTATTGCGACCAGCTCGCAACAGCAATTGCGTCAGCTCGCCTCAGCGAGGCTCGCCGATCTCCCGGTCCGCGTCGGGTTCCGGGGCGTCGAGCGGATCCTCGATCGCGGCACCGCCCGGCGCATCGGCCGCGAGGGTGCCCTCCTCGTCGTCCCCGGCGCCGTCGTCGGCATCTTCGCCGCCGTCGCGGTCCTCGTCCTCGCCGGACCGGTCCCCGCCGGGCCGGTCGCCGGCGGCGGGCTCGACGCCATCCTCCTCATCGCCGCCTTCCTCGCCATCGTCCTCTTCGGCATCGTCGGCGGCCTCGCCATTGCCCGACCCGTTCGCCATCGCGGCCATGACCTGGGCGCCGAGGGTCGAGATCGCCGGCCGCGCATCCAGCAGGCCGGCCGCGCGCAGCTCCTCGATCCCGGGCAGGGCGTCGAGGCTGTCGAGGCCGAACTGCTCGAGAAAGCTCTCCGTGGTGACCCAGGTGACCGGCCGGCCGGGCGTCTGCCGCCGGCCCTTCGGCTTGATCCAGCCGATCTCGAGCAGCCTGTCGAGCGTGCCCTGCGAGATGATGACGCCGCGAATTTCCTCGATCTCGCCGCGCGTCACCGGCTGGTGATAGGCGACGATGGCAAGGGTCTCGATCGCCGCGCGGGAAAGCTTCCGCGTGACCGTCGTCTCGATCGCGAGCCGTTCCGCGAGGTCCGGCGCGGTGCGGAAGCACCAGCGGTCGTCGTGCTGGATCAGATGGATGCCGCGATTGGCATAGAGCTGCTGCAGCTCGGTCAGCAAGCCCTCGAGGTCGGCGCCCTCCGGCAGGCGCTGCACCATGGCCGGCTTGGGCATGGGCTCGACCGCGGCGAACAGCATCGCCTCGAGCAGCCGGATGAGCTGGAACCGTTCTTCACTCATGGGACCTCGCCCGTCTGGAGGGCGCGCAGGTAGATCGGCCCGAACGGGCCGTCCTGGCGCAGTTCGATGCGACCCGAGCGGCAGAGCTCCAGGGTCGCGGCAAAGGTGGCGGCAAGCGCGGATCGGCGGCGGATCGGGTTGACGCCCGGCTCCACGGGCAGGAAGGCCTTGAGCGTCTGCCAGTCGGGATTGCCGCCCAGCATCGCCGAGAACCGCTTTAGCGCGTCATCCATCGAATAGAGATCGGTGGGCAGAATCTGGAGGCGGCCCACCTGCTTCGCCGTGACCTGGCGCGCATAGGCGCTCAACAGATCGTAGAGCTTCGCCTCATAGACCGGCTTCGCCACGACCCGCAGCCCCTCGGGCTTGCCGCGCATGAAGAAATCGCGGCCGAGCTGCGGGCGGCCCATGAGCCTCTGGCCGGCGTCCTGCATCGCCTGCAGCCGCTGGAGCTGGAAGGCGAGCGCCGCCGCCATCTCGGCGCCGGTCGGCTCGGCATCGCCCGGCGGCTCCGGCAGCAGGAGCCGCGATTTGAGATAGGCGAGCCACGCCGCCATCACGAGGTAGTCGGCGGCGATCTCGAGCTCGAGCTGACGCGCGCGGGCGATGAAACCGAGATACTGGTCCGCAAGGTCGAGGATCGAGAGCTTGCGCAGATCCACCTTCTGATCGCGCGCCAGCGTGAGCAGCACGTCGATCGGCCCCTCGAACCCGTCGAGGTCGAGCCGGAAGTCGCCGCCGGCCGTCGGCGCCGGCCGATCTTCTTCGAAAGTGGCTGTTTCGGTCATGC
>CADEFF010000032.1:14350-37057 GCA_902826565.1 uncultured Rhodospirillaceae bacterium
GACGCCCGCAGCATTTCCGCGAACCATGCCTGCCCGGAGACCGGCACCCACGGCACCGCGTAGAAAAGCAGCATCGAGATGAAGGCCAGCACGAGATTGGTCGCCGGCCCCGCCGCCGCGACCACGATCATGCCGAGCCGCCGCGGCTTGAGGCGAAAGAAATTCACCGGCACCGGTTTCGCAAAACCGAACATGAAGCTGCCGCGCGTCGCCATGAGCAGCATCAGCGGCAGGACGACGGTGCCGAAGGGATCGATATGGCGAAACGGATTCGCCGTGACCCGGCCGCGCTGCAAGGCCGTATCGTCGCCGAACCGGAGAGCGGCGAACCCATGCGCCGCCTCGTGCAGCGGAATCGCGGTCAGCATGGGAATCGCCCAGATGGTGATCGTCCGCAGCAGATCCGGAAATTCGTCGAACATGCCGGATCAGGCTTTCATCAAGGCGTCGAGACGTTCGATCGAGGCGGTCGCCGGGACGTTCTTACGGGCCTCGTCGAGTTGCTGCCGGCCGCGCCGGATCCGATCGACGGTCACCGGCCGCATCGGGCCGATGGCCGCGACCACCTCTTCCATCTCGGACATGATCCCGTTGCAATGGAGCACGAGATCGCAGCCGGCTGCGAGCGCGCCCGCCGCAAGATCGCCGGGCCGCCCCTGCAGCGCCTTCATGGAAAGATCGTCGCACACCAGAACGCCATCGAAGCCGATATGGCCCCGGACGATCTCGGCGATCACCGTCGGCGAGAGCGTCGCCGGGCGAGCCGGATCGATGCTGTCGAACAGGATATGAGCGGTCATCGCCCAGGGCATGTCGCGCAGCAGGCGGAAGGGCTTGAAGTCGCTGCGCGCGAGTTCTTCCCGACTGGCATCGACCGTCGGCAGCGCGTGATGGCTGTCGACCGTCGCACGGCCATGACCCGGCATGTGCTTGACGATCGGCAGCACGCCCGCCGCCATCAACCCTTCGCAGACGGCGCGGCCGAGTTCCGCGACCTCGTCGGGATCGGCGGAATAGGCGCGATCGCCGATCACCTCATGGGCCCCCGGCCGGGCGAGATCCAGCACCGGCGCGCAATCCACATCGATGCCGAGCGCGGCAAGCTCCAGGCCGATAAGCTGGCTGTTGAGCGCCGCCGCCTCGCGCGCTGCGGCCCGGCTTCGGGCGTTCAGCTCGCCGAAGCGCGCCGCGGTCGGGGCCGCGCGCCAGTGCGGGGGCTTGAGGCGCTGCACGCGCCCGCCTTCCTGGTCGATCAGGATCGGCGCATCCGCGCGACCGACCGCCTCTCGAAGCGCCGCGGTCAGCCGCCGGATCTGCGCCGGCGTCTCGCAATTGCGCTGAAACAGGATGAAGCCGAGCGGGTCGGCGGCGCGGAAGAAGCGGCGCTCGTCGGCCTCGAGCTCCGGCCCCTTCAGGCCGAAGATCGCGGGACGCATGGTCATGCGAAACCGAGATACGTCGCTATGGCCGCACGACGATGCATTGCTGGCCGCGCTGATTGAGCTTGCCGCAGAGGTCCTGTGCGAGATTGCGGCTATCGAGCGGCCCGCCCTGGATGCGATAGAAGACGCCGCTCGCGCCGAGATCGACTTTCTCGATGATCGGCTGGAGCGAGGTCAGCAGGTCCGGATACTGCTTCTGCAGCTTGGCCCAGGCCTCGCTGGCGGCGGCTTCGGATTTGAGCGCGGCGAGCTGGATGCGGTAGGCATCGGCCGGGATGGCGGCGGTTTGCGTGGCTGCGGGCGCCGCTTCGGCCGGCGCCGCGGCGGCGGTCTCGCCTGCGGCCGGCACCGCGCCCGGCTCAGGCGCCGTTTCGGCAGCGGCGTCCGCGCCGGTGCCCTCGGCGCCCGGAAGCTCGACGGCCGGCGCTTCCGGCAAGGCGGGCGCCGTCGTTTCCGCCGCGGGCGCGGCGGCGGCCGTATCGGTGCTCATGGTGGGCGGCACCTGCGGCTCTTCCGGCGGCGGCAGGAGCTGCTCGGTCTCCGGTTGGCTGTCCTCCGGATCGATCTCGTTATAGATCAGCTTGTCCTGGTTCGGTACGGCAAGCCCGCCCTCCTCGGTCGGCTTCACCTTGGCGGGCTCGGTCGGCGCCTCGATCAGGACGGCCGAATCCTGCACGCCCGCACCCTGCATCTCGATGCCGAGATAGTAGAAGAGCGCGACGAGGATGACGGCCGGCACCGCCACGATCGGCGCAAAAAACCAGATCAGGCTGCGCTTCCTGGTGCGGGGCGCCGCCTCGCGCCGGACCGTGACCGGCTCCTGGTCAGCCGGCTGGTCGAGCTGGAAATATTGCGGCATGGGCGGGATTTCGGTTGCCGGCTCGTCGTCGCCGAGCGGCACCGGCCCGATCGGTTCCTGACGCCCGCCCTGCCCGCCCATGAAGCGCGGCTCCACCCGCGCCGCGTTCGGATCGGCCTGAGCGCGCTTGCGCGCCAGCGCCGCGGCGATCGCCGCCTGGACGTCGGAAGGGCCGGGATTGGGGTTGTCGGGGGCCATCAGCGCATTTCCTCGACCGGTTTAACTCCGAAGATGTCGAGCCCGGCGGCAATAACGAAGGCGAAGGCCCGCACCATGGCAAGCCGCGCCGCCGTGAGCGCCGTGTCGTCCGGCATCAGGAATCGCAGGCTCGCTTCGTCTTTGCCCTTGTTCCATAGGCCATGGAAGGCAGCCGCGAGATCGTAGAGGTAGAAAGCGATCCGGTGCGGCTCGTGGGCCTCGGCGGCGCTCTCGATCAGCCGAGGCCAGCCCGCCATCAATCTGATCAAACCAAGCTCCCCCGAGTCCGTCAAGCGTTGCACGGACGCCTTCGCCAGCGACTCCGCATCGAGCCCGATGCCCGGATATTCCGCGGCGGCGTGACGCAGAACCGAGTGCGCCCGCGCATGGGCGTATTGCACATAGAACACCGGATTGTCGCGCGACTGCTCCTGCACCTTGACCAGATCGAAGTCGAGCGGCGCGTCGTTCTTGCGCGTGAGCATGATGAAGCGCACCACGTCGCGCCCGACTTCTTCCACGACCTCGGCGAGGGTGACGAAGGTTCCGGCGCGCTTCGACATCTTCACCTGCTGGCCGTCGCGCAGCAGCTTGACGAGCTGGCAAATCTTGACGTCGAGCGCGCCCTTGCCGCCGGTAATCGCCGTGACCGCCGCGGTCATCCGCTTGATGTAGCCGCCATGGTCGGCGCCCCAGATGTCGATCATGGTGGCGAATCCGCGCCGATACTTGTCGTAGTGGTTGGCGATGTCGTTCGCGAAATAGGTCCAGCTCCCGTCGGACTTCTTCAGCGGCCGGTCCACGTCGTCGCCGAACTGGCTCGCGCGGAACAGCGTCTGCGGCCGCGGTTCCCAGTCGTCGGGCGTCTTTCCCTTGGGCGGCTCCAGCACGCCGATATAGATGAGGCCGCGCTCCTGCAGCGCCCCGACCGCCCGCTCGACACCGCCGGAATCGACGAGCGCGCGCTCGGAGCTGAACACGTCCTGATGGATGCCGAGCGCCGCGAGGTCCTCGCGGATGAGCTTCATCATTTCGTCGATGGCGAACTTCCGGATCGGCGCAAGCCACTCGCTCTCGGGTTTGCCCAGCCACTTCTTTCCGTCGCGCGCCGCGAGCGCGACGCCGACCGCCTTCAGATAGTCGCCGGGATAAAGCCCCTCGGGGATGGCGTCGATCGTCTCGCCGAGGGCTTCGCCGTAGCGCAGATAGGCCGAGCGCGCGAGCACGTCCACCTGCCCGCCTGCATCGTTGATGTAATATTCCCGGGTGACCTTGTAGCCGACCTTGTCGAGCAGCGAGGCGAGCGCATCGCCCACCACGGCGCCGCGCGCATGGGCGAGATGGAGAGGCCCCGTCGGGTTGGCCGAGACATACTCGACATTGACCGCCTCGCCCGCCCCCATCGTCGAGGCGCCGTAATCGACACCGGCCGAAAGGATGTCCCCCAGCCGCGCCTGCCAGAAGCGGTCGGCGATGCGCAGATTGATGAAGCCGGGGCCGGCGATCACCGCCTCCGTCACCTCCGGATGCTGGGCGAGCCGTTCGACGAGCGCAGTCGCGATCTCGATCGGCTTCTTGCCGGCCGGCTTCGCCAGCACCATCGCCGCATTGGTCGAGAGGTCGCCATGCGAGGGGTCGCGCGGCGGCTCGACGCCGACGCGCGAGAGGTCGAGGCCCTGCGGCAACGCCCCCGCCGCCATCAGCTCGCGGAGCGCCCGCGTCACCTCGCCCAGAAAATACTTGAAACCGTCCATCGCAACTTCGCTTTCTCAGTCTTCGCTCTTGCCGAAATGCCGTTCGTGGTCGATCAGCGCATAGCGGTCCGTCATGCCCGCAATGTAGTCCGCGACCACGCGCGCCGTCCGCGTCTCCGCCGGATCGCCGCAGAGCGCCGCCCATTCGGGCGGCAGCTTCTCCGGGCTCGCCAGATAGAGCTCGAACAGGTCGCCCACCACGCGCCCGGCCCGCTCGGTCATCCGGGTCACCCGCTCGTGGCGATACATGCGCTGAAAGAGGAATCGCTTCAAGGCGCGGTCGTTCTCGGTCATCGCCTCGGAGAAGGCGACGACCGGGCGGCCGAGGCCCCGGATCGCGTCCGCCGATGCCGGCATTGCCGCCCGAAGCCTGCGTCCGGTTTCCTCCAGCAGGTCGACGACCATACGGTCGATCAGCCGCCGGATCGATTCATGCACCAGCCGCGCGGGCTCGAGACCTGGATAGCGGCGGCCGACCTCCGCGAAGACGGGCCCCACCAGCGGCACCTCCGCGAGATCCTCGATCGCGAAGAGACCGGCGCGCAGCCCGTCATCGATATCGTGATTGTTATAGGCGATATCGTCGGCGATCGCCGCGACCTGCGCCTCCGCGCCCGGCCAGCCGCCGAGCTCGAGATCCTGCCTCTCCGCCGAATAGCGGGCGATGGCTGCGGGGACGCCGCGCGCGCGCGTCTTCGCCGAAGCGCCGCTGCCGAGGAGCGGGCCGTTGTGCTTGGCGATGCCCTCCAGCGTCTCCCAGGTGAGATTCAGCCCGTCGAACTCCGCATAGCGATGCTCGAGCTCGACCAGGATGCGGAAGGTCTGCGCATTGTGGTCGAACCCGCCATAGTCGCGCATGCCGGCATCGAGCGCTTCCTCGCCGGCATGGCCGAAGGGGGTGTGGCCGAGATCGTGGGCCAACGCCACCGCCTCGCCCAGATCCTCGTCCAGCCCCAGACAGCGACAGACGGTGCGCGCGATCTGCGCCACCTCGATGCTGTGGGTCAGCCGGGTCCGGTAATAGTCGCCTTCGTGGTAAACGAAGACTTGCGTCTTGTGCTTCAGCCGCCGGAAGGCGCCCGAATGGATGATCCGGTCGCGGTCCCGCTGAAAGGGGGATCGGGTCGTGCTCTCGGGCTCGCGAAAGAGGCGGCCGCGGCTGCGCGCCGCGTCCGTCGCATAAGGACGAAGCCGGTAAGGCGGAAGGGCTGCCTGGAGCCGGCCGGGGCTTGTATCGGGCTCTGCCGGCATGGCCGGAACCTAGCCGCCGGAACCCTCGAGGGCAATCGCGGCGGTAACCGGCTTACCCCTACCCATGGTTTGACAAATCGAGGCGGACGCCTAGATTCCTGATAGACTTACGGCCTCGGGTGCCGGGACGGCCCCCGAACTCCCTCGCAAGGGCCTGGAAATGAACGACCTCTCTCCTCCCGCGCCGGCCGTGGCGCTGACCGAAAGCGCGGCCCGGCGCGTCGCGGCGCTCGCCTCGGCCGAGGGCAACACCGCGCTGATGCTGCGGCTCGCGGTGTCGGGCGGGGGCTGCGCCGGCTTCCAGTACGGCTTCTCGCTGGACGATTCGATGCAGGCCGACGACGCCGTGTTCGAGCGCGACGGGGTGAAGCTCGTGATCGACAACACGTCGCTGGAGCTGCTGGGCGGCAGCGAAATCGACTATGTCGAGGATCTGGTCGGATCCTATTTCAAGGTCACCAACCCCAACGCCAGCTCGTCCTGCGGCTGCGGCACCTCCTTCTCTGTCTGAATCCGGTCGGCCCGAACAGGGTCGGCCCCAATCGGGGCTGGCGCAGTCGCCGGCCGAATCTCCTATAGTGGCGACCGTCGCGCGCGATGAAGGTCGCGGCCGGCGTCACCTGCATCTCCGGAGATCCCCGCCCCCGTGCCCCGCTTCGTTACCTGGAACGTCAACTCGATCAAGGCGCGTCTCGCGAACGTGACCGACTGGCTCCGGGCGACGAAGCCGGACGTGGTCATGCTGCAGGAGATCAAATGCACCGACGCGGAGTTCCCGCGCGAGCCCTTCGAGGATCTCGGCTACAACATCGCGATCTGCGGCCAGAAGACCTACAACGGCGTCGCGATCCTCTCGCGCCATCCCATGACCGAGGAATGCCGCGCGCTTCCCGGCGACGAAGGCGACAGCCATGCACGCTACATGGAGGCGCTCATCGAGCTGCCGGACAAGGCGAGCCGCACCGTCGTGCGCGTGGCCTCGATCTATCTGCCGAACGGCAACCCGGCGCCCGGCGAGAAATACGACTACAAGCTCGGCTGGATGGACCGGCTCCATCGGCATGCGCGCGCGCTGCTGGCGAACGAGGAGATCCTGGTGCTCGGCGGCGACTACAATGTCTGTCCGACCGACATGGACGTCTACGACCCCGAGGGATGGCGCAACGATGCGCTCTGCCTTCCGCAATCGCGCGCGCGGTTTCGCAAGATCCTGCATCTCGGCTACACCGACGCGATCCGCGCCCGCCATGCGGAGCCGGGCCTCTATACCTTCTGGGACTATCAGGCCGGCGCCTGGCAGAAGGATCACGGCCTTCGCATCGACCATCTGCTGCTGTCGCCGCAGGCGGCCGACCGGCTCGTCGAGAGCGGCGTCGATCGCAAGCCGCGCGGCAAGGAGAAGCCTTCCGACCACGTCCCCGTCTGGTGCGATCTCGAGATCTGACGCCCGCGGCTTGACCGCCGTCGCCAATCCGGCATTCTGCGCTCTTCCCCGTGCGCTAGCCGAACCGCGAGGCGCCTCTTTCCCGAAGGAGCCTCCGATGCCCGAGCCCGTCGCCGATCCCGCCCGCTGCATTCCTGTCCTCGCCTCGCTCGATATCCGCGAGAGCAAGGCCTTCTATGTCGAGAAGCTCGGTTTCGAGGTCTATGAAGCGCACGACTATCTCATCCTGCGGCGCGACGAGATGGAGATCCATTTCTGGCGCGCCACGGACCGCATCCATCCGGAAAATACCTCCTGCTATATCCGCGGCGGCCAGATCGAGGCGCTCTATGCCGAGTTCAAGGCGCGCGGCGTCGAGAGGCTTTCCGACTTTGCGGTGCGGCCGTGGAACATGAAGGAATTTTACATCCACGACCCGCACGGCAACCTGCTGCGCTTCGGCTGCCGTCCGGAAGAGGCCGCAGGCGACCGCTGAAGGCATTGTCGGCTTGAACCCGGAGTCCCGCCTCCCGCTATGCCGCGAAGGCGGGGCCGAGCGGCATCAGCCGCAGCCCTTTCCGTAAATGGCGGAAGGGCAGGACCAGATGATCCGCGGGATTGCCGCCCGGCGCCGCCGTGATCAGGATCTCCTCGGCGATCGGCTGGAAGTCGGCGCGGAAATGCACCGAGCTCTTCAGCACGAGCATCTTCTGCGCCGCGGGCTCGATCCCGAGATGCCGGAACATCGACTGGTCGGCCGCCTGCTGCTTGTGGGTCGCGACGACGACCCGGACGCCCTCATGGGCGAGCAGCGCCATCGGCCCGAGCTTCATCCGCGAGCCGAGATAGAAGGGCCCGGTCGCGGTAAAATTGCCGTCGCCGAGCTTTTCCACCGTGAACCGTCCGCGAAAGGGCGCAAAGCCCGGCACCGGCGTCTTGTTGCCCACGGCGAGGTCGATGACCGCGCCCTCGCCCGCGCGATGCGCCGCCGCCGCCGCGTCCCCGTCCGCCACCAGCCCGAACACCGCGCCTTCGGCGCCATTGCGGACCAGCGCCTCGAACATGCCCATGGTCTCGGCATTGGTGCCGGCCCCGGGATTGTCCTGGGTGTCGGCGATGATGACAGGGCGTTTCGCCGTCCGGGCGCGTTCCATCGCATGGCGCACCGCGTCGTCCGGCTGCCAGATCCTGCCGGCGAAGGCGCTCTCGCTCGCCTCGATCCTGGCCGCGAGCCTGTCCGCCGCACGGTCGGCGGCGGCCTGAGTGGTCGCATAGGCCATGACGGCGGGCCCGCATTCGCGGATGTCGGCCGGCGGAAAACCGGGCGCAAAGGAGAGCGAGACGATCGCGGGATCGTTTTCCATCTCGCCCAGCAGCCGATAGATCGAGGCGGCCGGCTCGATCATGGTGCATTGCCAGGAGAGCGGGATCAGGAACGGTATCTTGCGAAGCGCCTTGAAGCAGGGCATTCCCGCGAGGAGCCGGTCGAGCACCCTGGCCGACCGCACGCCGGTATCGAACATGTCGATATGCGGATAGGTGCGGAAGGCGACCAGCGCGCTCGCATGGCGCACCATCGCCTCCGTGACGTTCGCATGGAGGTCGAGATTGGCAACGATCGGCATCCGCTCGCCGACCAGCGCGCGCAGCCGCCGCAGCAGCTCGCCTTCGCCGTCCTCGAAATGTTCCGCCACCATCGCGCCGTGGAGGTCGAGATAGATCGCGTCGAAGGGCCCCTTGCTCTTCGCGTCCTCGAGCAGCATGCTGACGATCCGCTCATAGGCCGCGCGCTCGACATGGGCAAGCGGCGTCGCCGAGCACCAGGTCATCGGCACGAGCTCATGGCCTTCGGCGCTCGCGGTCTGGATCAGCCCCGCGACCGGTAGGTTGATGCCCTGCACCGCCGCGAACAGTTCCCCGCCGCGCGTCAGCGCCGGCCAGCCGTCCGCCATCGCAAAATGCTCGAACCGCGCCTTGGTGGGGGCGAAGGTGTTGGTCTCGTGAATGAAGCCGCCAATGCCGATACGCGCCATGTCGTTCTCTTCAATCCGCTCCGGTCCCGGGAGTTGAGCGCGGGACGGCCTTGATCCGCCGCCCGCCCGTCCGTTCAAATGTCCGCGAAGACGTGCGTTTCCGCCTTGCCGCCGGGGTGGCAGACGGCGCCCTTCTCCGCATCGCCGACGGTCTGCGCATAGCGCCAGATGGCGCCCGCCTGATAATCGTGGCGGCGCGGCTTCCAGCGCTTGCGGCGCTCGGCGAGCTCCGCGTCGGTGAGCTTTACGGTGATCGTCCCCGCTTCGGCGTCGATGGCAATCGCATCGCCATCCTCCAGCAGCCCGATCGGACCGCCGACCGCCGCTTCGGGCCCGACATGGCCGATGCAGAAGCCGCGCGTGGCGCCCGAGAACCGGCCGTCGGTGATGAGCGCCACCTTGTCCCCCATGCCCTGGCCATAGATCGCCGCGGTGGTCGCCAGCATCTCGCGCATGCCGGGACCGCCGCGCGGCCCCTCGTAGCGGATCACCAGCACCTCGCCTTCCTTGTAGTCGCGCCGCTCGACGGCCTTGAAGCAATCCTCCTCGCAATCGAAGCAGCGCGCCCTGCCGGCGAATTTCAGCGTCTTCATCCCGGCGACCTTCACGATCGCGCCCTGCGGCGCCAGGTTCCCCTTGAGTCCGACAACGCCGCCGGTTGGCGAGAGCGGATTGCTGGTGGGGCGGATCACGTCCTGATCGGTCGGAAAGCGGCAATCGGCGAGATTTTCGGCGATGGTCCTGCCGGTGACGGTGATGCAGTCGCCATGGAGATAGCCGCCATCGAGCAGCGCCTTCATCAGCACCGGAACGCCGCCGACATCGAACATGTCCTTCGCCACATAGCGCCCGCCGGGCTTGAGGTCGCCGATATAGGGCGTCTTGCGGAAGATCTCGCAGACGTCGTGCAGATCGAACTCGATGCCGGCCTCATGCGCGATCGCCGGCAGATGCAGCCCCGCATTGGTCGAGCCGCCCGACGCGGCGACGACCATCGCGGCGTTCTCGAGCGACTTCCGGGTGACGATGTCGCGCGGGCGGAGGTTGTGCGCGATCAGCTCCATCACCGCCTGGCCGGACGCCTCCGCATAGGCATCGCGCGATTCATAGGGCGCCGGCGCACCGGCCGAACCCGGAATAGCAAGGCCGATCGCCTCCGAGACGCAGGCCATGGTGTTGGCGGTGAATTGCCCGCCGCAGGAGCCGGCGGAGGGGCAGGCATGGCATTCGAGCGCGTGCAGCTCCTCGTCCGACATCTTGCCGGCGGAATGCGAGCCGACCGCCTCGAAGACGTCCTGCACGGTCACGTCCCTGCCCTTGTGCCGGCCGGGGAGGATCGAGCCCCCATACATGAAGACGGACGGAACATTGAGGCGCACCATCGCCATCATCAGGGCCGGCAGCGATTTGTCGCAGCCGGCGAGCCCGACCAGCGCGTCGTAGCAATGGCCGCGCATGGTAAGCTCGACGGAATCGGCGATGACCTCGCGGCTGACCAGCGAGGATTTCATCCCGGCATGGCCCATGGCGATGCCGTCCGTCACGGTGATGGTGGTGAACTCGCGCGGCGTGCCGCCGGCGGCCTTCACGCCCTTCTTGACCGACTGTGCCTGCCGCCCGAGCGAGATGTTGCAGGGCGCCGCCTCGTTCCAGGTGGTCGCGACGCCGACGAAGGGCTGCTTGATCTCCGCCTCCGTCATTCCCATCGCGTAGTAGTAGGAGCGATGTGGCGCGCTTTGCGGTCCAATCGAGACATAGCGGCTCGGCAGGCGGGACTTGTCGAAGCGGTTGCTCATGGCGGCGTTCCCCTTTGCGGGTCGGCGGTCCGTTGCGAGAGCTGAACGATACCGGTGCGCCGGGGCTATCTCCATAGACTTTGCGTCGCGTCCGCGAGGCAGCGCCGGGGCGCGGCGCAACCGGCGTCGGACAGCGGGTCGTAAGCTTCCTGGAGCAGGAGGATGCGGGCGACCGGACTGGCATCGGTGACGAAGAAGCTGAAGCTCGCCTGCCCGCCCTCCGGCACCCTGCCGCCCGAGAAACCGAGCGCGTCGATCGGCTCGTCGGTGAGCTCGATCGAAGGGAACGCGCTCGACACATAGTCGCGCGCCGAGGAGCCCTGGCCGAAGGAGAGCCCGTCCGTATAGGGGCTCGAATAGCGGTTCACCTCGCGCAGCTCGAGATGATACTGCAGCCAGGCGCGACCGCTGCGGTTGATCGCGATCTTGGTCATGGCGAAGCCGGTCACATGCTGCGTGCCGACACGGTTGCCGAAGCCGGCATCGAGCCCATAGATCGTCAGGATCGCGGGTCCGGTGTCGTCGATTTCCTCGACCACCACGAAGGGGTTGTCGCGGCTCCCTTCGCCCGTCACGTCGAGCAGCTTGAAGCCGCCAAGCTCGTCGCTGAAGGTGAGGCCCTCGACGGTGAGCGACGTCGCCGTCGCGGACGAGGCGGCGGCAAGCGATAGCAGGAAGGCGACGCAGCCCGGCCGGAGCATGGCGCTACTATCGGCAAGAGCGG
Source organism: uncultured Rhodospirillaceae bacterium (assembly GCA_902826565.1). GTDB lineage: Bacteria > Pseudomonadota > Alphaproteobacteria > Dongiales > Dongiaceae > CADEFF01. The sequence continues at coordinate 25,831 of CADEFF010000032.1, forward strand.
CGTGCGGGTAAAGCGACCTCGCCCGCCCGCCTTGACCCGTTCGGAGCCTCGCCCTTACTGTCGCGCCGGTTGTGCGATGCCGGAGGGAGACGGGTTGACCGAACTCGATGTCGATTTCGTGCGGCGGCAGTTTCCGCCGCTCGGCAATGGCTGGATCATGCTGGAGAACGCGGGCGGCAGCTACGTGCCGCAGAGCGTCATCGACCGCACCGCCGCCTATATGCGCGAGCTGCAGATCCAGCCGGCCTGGGATTTCGGCCCCTCCTCCGAAGCGCTGCGGCGGATCATGGAAGGCCGCCGCCTGATGGCGGAGATGATCAATGCCGAGCCGGAGGAGGTGATCGTCGGTCCCTCCACCACGCTCAACGTCTATCTTCTCGCCCAGGCGATCGGCCATTGGTTCGCGCCCGGCGACGAGATCATCGTCACCGACCTCGACCATGAGGCGAACAACGGCGCCTGGCGCCGCCTCGCCCAGGACCGCAACCTGGTCCTGCGCGAATGGAAGATCGATCCGGAGAGCGGCGAGCTCGATGAAGCGAAGCTCGATGCGCTGATCGGCCCGCGCACGAAGTTCCTCGCCGTCTCCCACTGCTCCAACATCGTCGGCAGCATCCAGGATATCGCCGGCATCGCGCGGAAGATCCACGCGGCGGGCGGCCATATCATGGTGGACGGGGTCGCCTATGCGCCGCATCGCGCCGTGGATGTGAAGGCGCTCGATGTCGATTTCTACGCCGTCGGACTCTACAAGGTGTTCGGCCCGCATCAGGCGCTGCTCTACGGCAAGCGAGAGCTACTGCTTGAGGCCAAAGGGCAGAACCATTATTTCATCGGCGAGGACAACATCCCGCTGAAGCTGCTGCCGGGCGGGGTGAACCACGAATTCGCCGCCGGCCTCGTCGGGCTCGCGGATTATTTCGAGCTCGTCTATCGCCACCATTTCCGGACGCCGGAGAACAGCTTCACGCGCCGCGTGCAACGGGTCTACGAGCTGTTCCAGCGCCATGAGGACAAGCTTGCCAACCGCGTGCTGGACTACCTGAAGGCGAAGCCCGGGGTGCGGGTCATCGGGCAGCTATCGGCGACGGGGCGCCGCGCGCCGACTATCTCCTTCACCGTCGCGGGCCGCAACTCGCGCGAACTCGCCGAAGCGCTCAACGCCGAGAAGATCGCGATCGGCTTCGGCGATTTCTACGCAAAGCGCTGCATCGAGGCGCTCGGCACCGCAGAGCAGGAGGGCGTGGTCCGGATCGGCCTCGCCCATTACAACACGCTGGCGGAGGTGGATCGCACCATCGCCGCGCTCGAGAAGCTCATCTGATCCGGCGCGAGCCGACCTTCCCCCACTCATCATCGAGGCAGCCATGACCATCAAGCGACTGGGCGACGTCAACAGCATCGCCGATGCGACAATCCATAATGGGGTGGCCTATCTGGCGGGCGAAGTCGCCGAAGACCCCGTGCCGAGCTCCGTTTACGAGCAGACCAGGAAGGTCCTCGCCCAGCTCGACGCGTCGCTGAAGAACGCCGGATCGGACAAGACCCGCATCCTGCGGATGCAGATCTTCATCGCCGACATGTCGACCTTCGACGAGATGAACCGCGCCTACGGCGAATGGGTGCCGCCGGGCCACGCGCCCGCCCGGGCGACCGTCGAGGCGAAGCTCTACGACCCGCGTTGGGCCCTCGAGATCGTCACCACCGCCGCGGTGAAATAACCGGCCCTGCCGGCCTCATGGTTCGACCGGCTCGCCATGAGGCGAGGAGCTGAGTGGCGAGGAGCTGGAAACCCGCCAGAACCCTGCGAGAAACCCACAAGAATCCTCATCCTGAGTCTGTCGAAGGATGAGTGTCCGTGGGGGCCTCGTGGTTCGACAGGCTCATCATGAGGTTTCTGTCGTAGGTCGGATTTCCGGCCTACAGCCCGGCGAGGCGGTCGAGGGCGGTCTTGAGCTGGCGCTGGGCCTGCCGGGAGTCCGCGAGCCGTTCCTGCTGCTCCTCGATCACCTCGGGGGGCGCCTTGGCGACGAACTGCGGATTGCCGAGCTTCTTCTCGATCTTCGCGATCTCGTCCCCCGCCTTGTCCAGCTCCTTGCCGAGCCGGCCCTTCTCCTTGGCGACGTCGATGAGACCGGCGACCGGCAGCGCGAAGACGGCTTCCTCCAGCATCACCTGCACGGCGCCCCTGGCGGGAGCGCCGCCCGCGATCTCGATGCGCTCGACGCGCGCCAGCCGACGGACGATCTCGTCATAGGCCGCGAGCCGCGCCCTGGTGGCGTCGTTTGTCCCATGCGCCTGCAGGACCGGTTGCGCCGCGACCGGCAGGTTTATCTCCGAGCGCACCGCCCGGATGTCGGAGATGAGCCGCACCACCCAGTCGAGCTCCGCCATCGCCTCGGCATCGCCAAGCCCCTTGCCGTAGTCGGGCCAGGCCGCGCCGATGAGCTTCTCCTTGCCGCCGAGCTGCTCCCAGAGCTCCTCGGTGATGAACGGCATCACCGGATGCAGCAGATGCACGATCTGCCCGAGCACCCAGGCGGCGGTAGCGCGCGTCTCGGCCGCCGCCGGCCCCTCGCCCGCCATCACCGGCTTCGCGAACTCGACATACCAGTCGCAGAACTCGCGCCAGGCGAACTGATAGAGGCTGTTGGCGACGTCGTTGAAGCGGTAGGCCGCGATCGCGGTCTCGAACTCGGTCTTCGCCGCCGAGAGCCGCGCCAGGATCCAGCGATTGAGCTTCTCCTGCGCCGCTTCCGGGCGGTAGGCGGGATCGAGGCTGGCGCCGTTCATCAGGCAGAAGCGGGTCGCGTTCCAGAGCTTGGTCGCGAAATTGCGGTAGCCCTCGACCCGCGCTTCGGCGAGCTTCACGTCGCGACCGGGCGCGGCCAGCGCCGACAGGGTGAAGCGCAGCGCATCGCTGCCATAGCGTTCGATCAGCACCAGCGGATCGATGATGTTGCCCTTGGACTTCGACATCTTCTGCCCACGCTCGTCGCGCACGAGGGCGTGGATGTAGACCGTGTGGAACGGCACATCGCCCATGAAATGCATGCCCAGCATCATCATGCGGGCAACCCAGAAGAAAATGATGTCGAAGCCCGTGACCAGGACATCACCCGGATAATAGCGGGCGAGCGCCAGCGTCTTCTCCGGCCAGCCCAATGTCGAGAACGGCCAGAGGCCGGAGGAGAACCAGGTGTCGAGCACGTCCTCGTCGCGGCGCAACGGCACCGCCTTGCCGTAGTGCGCCCTCGTCTCCGCCTCGGCCTCCGCCGCCTCTTCGGCGACGAACACCTTGCCGTCCGGCCCGTACCAGGCCGGCACCTGGTGGCCCCACCAGAGCTGGCGCGAGATGCACCAGGGCTGGATGTTGCGCATCCATTCGAAATAGGTCTTGGACCAGTTCTCCGGCACGAATCGGGTGCGTCCGTCCTCGACCGCGGCGATGGCGGGCTTCGCCAGGGTTGCCGCATCCACATACCACTGGTCGGTGAGCCAGGGCTCGATCACCACGCCGCTGCGATCGCCGTAGGGCACGGTCATGACCCGGTCCTCGACCCGCTCGACGAGGCCGAGCGCTTCGAGATCGGCCAGCACGCACTTCCGCGCCTCATAGCGCTCGAGCCCGCGATAGGCTTCCGGCACCTCGTCGTTCAGATGGGCGTCGGCGTCGAAGATGTTGATGCGGGCCAGATCGTGACGGCGACCCACTTCAAAGTCGTTGAAGTCGTGCGCCGGCGTGATCTTGACCGCGCCGCTGCCGGTCTCGGGGTCCGCATATTCGTCCGCCACGATCGGTATGCGCCGCCCGACCAGCGGCAGCACGGCGTGCTTGCCGACGACATCCCTGTAGCGCTCGTCCGTCGGATGGACCGCGATGGCGGTATCGCCCAGCATCGTCTCGGGCCGCGTGGTCGCGACCGTGATGAACCGCTCCGGCATGCCTTCCACCGGATAGCGGAGATGCCAGAGATGGCCCTTCACCTCGCGCTGCTCGACCTCGAGGTCGGAGATCGCGGTGTGGAGCTTCGGGTCCCAGTTCACCAGCCGCTGGTCGCGATAGACGAGCTTCTGCCGGTAGAGCTCGACGAACACCTTGCGGACGGCACGACTCAGCCCCTCGTCCATGGTGAAGCGCTCGCGCGCCCAGTCGGCGGAGGCGCCGAGCTTGCTGAGCTGGTTGAGAATCATCCCGCCGGACTGGGCCTTCCATTCCCAGACCTTGGCGACGAACTCCTCGCGCCCCATCGTCTTCTTGTTGCCGTCGGCGGCGCCGGCGCGCTGCAGCACCACGCCCTGTTCGGCGAGCTGCCGCTCGACCACCATCTGCGTCGCGATGCCGGCATGATCGGTGCCGGGCTGCCACAGCGCGTCGAAGCCGCGCATCCGGTGATAGCGGATCAGCACATCTTGGAGCGTGAAGGTGAGCGCATGGCCGATATGGAGGCTGCCCGTGACGTTGGGCGGCGGCATCATGATCGTGTAGGGCTTCGCGTCCGAGGCCGGATCGGCGGCGAAGGCGTCCTCCGCCAGCCACGCGGCATAATGCTTCGCCTCGACCTCGGCGGGCCGGAAGGTCTTGTCGAGCATCGGAGAAAGTCCTCTTGGGCTAGCGGTCCTCGGGATCGGCCAAGGGGCTTAGCCTTGTCGGCGGCGGGACGCAACCCTCATGGGGCGGCCCGGCCGCAGCCTGCCTGGCTACTCTAGCTGTTGCGGTTGAGCGCGCGGTCCATGACGCGCTGGATTTCCTCGCGCACCAGCCGCTCCACGAGCTGCGGCAGGTTGCCGTCGAGCCAGTCGCGCAGCAGCGGCTCGATCTTGTCGCGGATCGCGGCCTCGATCATTTCCCGGCCCTCGGCATTGAGCTGCCGGTCGGGATTGACGAGCTGCCCCAGGATGGAGAGCGCGGCGGCCGAGGCGAGCTCGGTCGGCTCCGAGATGAGGCGGCCCGGCGCCACCCGCGGCGTCGCGGCGGGCGGCACGTAAGGTGCAGCGGGGGACGCGACGTTCTCGGGCGGCATGGGCGCCTCCGTAAGCGTGAGGGGTTCTTCTTCGATCTCTTCGATGGGCTCGGGCCCGAGTTCCTCGATGGGCTCGGGCCCGAGTTCCTCGATGGGCTCGGGCTCGAGTTCCTCGATGGGCTCGGGCTCGAGCGACGGCGCTTCCTCGACAACTTCGTCGGTCAGCTCCAGCACTTCCTCCTCGACGGCAACATCCTGCACGGTCTCCGGCGCGGCCGGCTCCGAGGCAGGCGTGGCCGCGGGTTCATCGCCGCGGTCGCGCTGGCCGTCTTCCGAGATGATCCGGCGGATGGAGGAGAGAATCTCCTCCATCGAGGGCTCTTGCTGCTGTGTCCGCGTGTCTGCCATGGGGCCCGATCCGCCGGGAGAAGTGGTCGCGCCGATATGAGCGGCACGGCCTTAATTTACCATAAACCGGCGACGGCACGAGGCGAAAGGAAGACTCGGGGGGAGCCTGCCGATTGGCGCGGACGGGGTTGCCCGGCAAAGGGCGGCAGGGCCGCTCAGAACACGAAACGGGGCTTCGGCGCAAAGCCCGGCAGCAGGCGAATCGCGGCGTCGAAAGCCGGCCGGTCGGAGAGGCCGCCGCCGCTTCGGACCGCAAGGATCGCCCGGCCGACGCCGCTTTCGACCGTCACGCAGACGAGACGGCCGCCTTCGGCGAGCTGATCGCCGATCGCCGCCGGGATCTCCGCGACGGCGCCGTCGAAGAAGATCACGTCATAGGGCGCCTGCGCCGGATGGCCCTGCTCGAGCGGGCCGCGCACCAGGCTGACATTGCCGGCATCGAGCTCTCGGAACAGCTCCTCGGCGCGCTGGGCGAGCGTTGGGCTCGATTCCACCGCCACGACGCTGCCGGCGAGGCGCCCGATGACCACGGCGGAATAGCCGGTGCCGCAGCCGAGATCGAGCACCGTGTCGCTCGGCTCGATCTCGGCGAGCTGCAGGAGCCGCGCGAACACCATCGGCTCCATCAGATAGCGGCCGCGCTCGATCTCGAGATCGTCGTCCACATAGGCGACGCTGCGGAGCGCGCGGGGCACGAAGAGCTCGCGCGGGACTTCCGCTAGGGCAGCCAGCACCGCCTCGTCCGTCACCCGGTTGGTGCGGAGCTGCGTCTCCACCATCCGCTGCCTGGTTTCCACGAATTTCATGAGCATCCTGCCCCTCGAGAGGTCCGCCTGGGCCAGCCATATACTATGCGGGCCGTCATGCTGACAATCGGCGCCGAGGGCCGTCGGGCAAGGCTTTCCGGCTCCCTTGACCCCCTGTCCGGCCCGAGCCTATACATCGCCTCCGGCGCTCGACCCGACCAGGGTCCGCCCCACCGGCCCGGTGGCAGAGTGGCTATGCAGAGGACTGCAAATCCTCGTACATCGGTTCGATTCCGGTCCGGGCCTCCACGCCTATGCAGAGTCGGAACGGCGGCTTAGGCGCTGGACCGGTATCGTGATCTAAGCGGGTCTAGTCCGCCGCGTGTGCAGTTTGTGTGTACCGTGCCAGGGGGTTTTCGTTCCCGGCCGGCGCCGCCCCAGGGGATCTAACATCGATGTAGAGGCGCCACCAGGGGCGCAGGAGACCAGCCATGGGTGAGCTCAAGCCATACCGTTGCATTTTTCTCGACGAGGCTGGGATTCCGACCGGCTGGATTGATCTCAGGGTCGAGACCGATACCGAGGTTGTGATGCTCGGAACACGCTGGAACAGGAGCATTCAGCCTGCTCCGGCTTCGAGGTCCGTGACGGTGATCGGCTCGTCTACATGCACAAGGATGACAGTCGACAGCGCTGAGCCCCCACACGCTAGCGCTCAGCCCCGTCCGCGCGGGGCTTTTCTTTGCCGGAAACGAAGACGACTTGACGGGGGATTAGTCTGGGCCCCATCGGCGGTGCCTACAATCCGCCCCCGCGAATGGCTCCGGCAGCCAAAGCGAATCCGCTGCTGAGCAACTAGCCCCCGTTACCCCACCCGGGGAACCTTCGCCCTCTCGCGCCTGAGTAAGCCTAACGAGTAGGTTTGAATTTGGGGGATCGCGCCAAGCTAGGACTCGAAGAATGTTCGATGTCATCGCCTAGCACTTCCACCCATGCATGCTTTCGGTGTTCGTAAACCGAGAATTTGGGCGCGGGGAAGGTCGGATTCGCAAAAGCGCCAAGGGGTACGGCGACAACGCCCGGCCATTCTTCAATCACATAGGCCACTGTCGATCCGCAATATGGACAGAAGCGATAGGTCGCACGATGACCGCTGTCCGCGATGCGTTCCCATATCTTGGCTTCGCCTGAAACGGTGACTTTTGCCTCCGGCCATCGTGCCTGGGCCGCAAAGGCGCTACCGCTGCGTTCTGGCATTCCAGACAATGGCACACGGATACGCGGACGGGCTCCCCCTCGCACTGGGCTTGGAGCTGCCCGCATCGGCACGTCGCAATCCTGGTCTGCGCTGCCATGATCGGCTCCTTCATGGACATGATTAGCTCACCTCACCGACGAGCTCAGCCGCTTGCGTGAGGGCCGACAGTAACGGTTCCTGCGGCACGCGGAAGCCATAGCCGAGTCCGCTGATGAGCAACTAAGCGCCCTGCCCTACTCTCATTCCGAACCCCTCGCCTTCTCGCGCATGGGCGGGCCGTTTTCGGGGCTCCGTGATGAAGCTGCCTCGACCGCCGGCGCGGCGTGTGTAGATCGTGTGTAGCCGCGCATAGACGAATCGGAAATGATCGGGAACCCGATCATCAAGCCGCGCCCCAACAAGACTCACTCAAACGCACGAAATCCAACGAAAATTACTACGCAGAATTTCTCGGTAATAGAACCGGCGAAAACTGCAAATCCTCGTACATCGGTTCGATTCCGGTCCGGGCCTCCACACATATGCAGAGTCAGAACAGCGGCTTGTGCGCTGGCGCGGTAGTGTGCGTACACACGGTTTGGGCAGTGCCCTCTCAGGACTGCAAATGCGAGACCTACCGGGACGCCGCAGCCAGGGCCGATGATATCAGGTCCGGGGATATAAGCGGGCGAGTTCGATTTGCCTTGAGATTGGCGAAGAACTCGGTAAGCACAATCAGCAATGAATGCCGTGACGAGCCATGAGAGCTCTCCCCGCCGTGTGCTTGCCCACATTGCGGGCGCGTCGGTGCCTGCCTGCAGTGTGGTTTTGTTTGTCGCTGCCTGCAACCTGGCTCCCTGCCGAGCGCCTATGTTCCATTCCGATAGCCTTGCCCTGATTGCGCTGACAGGTGCCGTGCTCGCCTTTCCGCTTACTTTTTTGCTCAGCCCGCCGGCCCTCTATCTTGTAGCCAAGCAGCGAAGACTCCGCGCGACGACCTATCACCTTCTTGGAGTAGCGGTCGGCGCTGCTCTTTCCTACTGGGCGGCGTCCGACTGGCGGGCCGAGATATGGGACATCGTCATGTTTATGGCGTTTGGAGCATCCTGGGGCCTGGGCATCTGCGCCGTGATATGGCTGATCGGGTATCGGCGACTTATGCGCTACCAAGAGTTCGCTCAATAGTCGGGGCGGGCTTGACGCTACTCGATTCTACGCGCCGTCCCCTTCCCCCCTGCCCTGCACAAATGTAGCCGGAGCGGCATCGCATGGCGTTCCTCCCGACGACGCGAGTGACAGAAGGTCGGGAAGAGCAAACAGCCGCACCTGATGGAAACACGGGGACAGCGTGCTGCTGAGCCTCGCCGGCCTGCGGGAGCGATGCGGGCAAGGCCCCGAGCCCATCGAGACCTTCACTATCATTTTCGACGACCGAACGAGTTGGTGGCCTTTACTGAAGCCTTTGGAACTCTCGTCCACCCGTAGGCTTGGTTAGAGCCACCAGCAGGGATGTGCCAATGGTCAGCCGAGGTTCCACAGCTCCGGTTAGTTATATGGAGCGGATTGTCGTGACTACCGGCGCTAGGCGAAGTGTTGGCTGGCACAGTGTCGCTAGCGGAGTCTTTGCCTCCCTGACAGGGCCCGCGTCTCGGCGCCTCTAATGAAGGATCGGGGAAACGCCGGAGCCGATCGGAATTGAATCGGATGGCGCCTGTCCCCAGACGGGTATCAGCAAGGATCGCCGATGAAGATTAAATATGAGGTTGGGTTTGCATTCCTTTGCCTGGCCCTGGCACCCGTCGGGTCGGCGGGCGCTCAGGAAGCAACCGCCGAGGCCAGGTTTATCGACCTGGCCGGGAAGCAAAGCGGAACTGCGGAGCTGACGCAATCGCGCTCGGGCGTCCTTATCGAACTCGAAGTTGAGGGATTGCCGCCCGGTGAATGGGTTGCATTCCACATTCACGAGAACGGCACATGCGATCCTCACACTGGCCACGAATCCGCCGGCAGCCACTTCAATCCAACCAATGCCGAGCATGGATATCTCGTCGCCGGAGGACCCCATGCGGGCGATATGCCCAATTTGCACGTCGGTGCGGATGGCGTGCTGCGCGCCCAGGTCTTCAACGACATGGTGACTTTGGATGGCACGAATGCCATCCGGGGCAAGGCACTGATGATCCATGGCGGACAGGACGACTACAAGACGCAACCCACCGGCGACGCAGGCAATCGACAGAGCTGCGCCGTCATCGAGTGAACAGAGTTGCATTCTCGCAGCGCAACTCATGTCCCGACATGACAGCTATTCGACCTGTTGGCGCTCCCGGAGTGAGCCGCGACCGACAAGCGTCCTCCACCCAGGGAACGCAACCCCGGGCCAGGCAAATATCCGGAATGGCGGTTACGGGAACGAGCCTCCAGCCTATTGATGCATCCGCTCCCAGGTCCAGCCCTCCTCTGTCGCCTTCACCGTCCTGCCGACGGCATCGCCGAAGCTGTTCCGGATCTCATCCATAGTCTGACCGGCTCAAGTCTGACCGGCTCGCAGCCGACCGGTCCCTTCATCGCCTTTTCGACGCCCCGCCCGTGCGACAGCCGCTTGGACCAGGCGGCCGTGGCCGGCTATGCTCCGCGCCAGGCCCCGAGCGTCGATCGAATTGCAGACCCGACCCAAGGCCACCGGCGATCCTGGCAGGAGCATATGCAACCCGATCTTCTGACCGCCGATCGCCTTGCCGAGGTCATATCCCATGCCGTGGCGCCCGCCTTTCTGCTGGGGGCGGTCGCGGGCTTCATCTCGATCCTGACCATGCGCATGGGCGGCATCATCGACCGTATCCGGAGCCTGAACGCCATCACGGAAGGCGATACCGCGCGCAGCCCGCTCAAAGCCGACATCCCGCGGCTGAAGCGTCGCACCAGGCTGCTGAACCAGGCGGTCTATCTCGCCCTTGCCAGCGGCATTTGCGGGACCCTGCTGATCATGATCGCCTTCGCGAGCGCCTTTCTCCGGCGTCAGCCACGAGCCCTTCGTGGCGCTGCTGTTCATCGTCTCGGTCAGCCTGCTCGGCATGTCGCTCTACAAGTTCGCCTGCGAAGTGAAGATCGCGCTGCACGAATACGATCATTTCTGAGCCACCGGCTCTCGTTTTCATCCCCGGCGAATCGCGGCGGCAAGGTCTCATAGGCGAGCGGCCGGCAGCATGTTCCCGCTGCTGCAGCGCAAGCATCCGCATCGGCGCGGCCCCGAATGGCACCAGGAATTCTTGATACCCTGTCGAGGATTTCTCCGGTTCTGAAAATGTGCTCCTGTGCCCTTGTAATTGAGCCATTTAATTCCCAACTAATAGCCATGAGAATTTCTTTTCCCTCCCATGGTCTCCCGCGCGTCTTCGCGCCGAGCCTTCCGATCCGGCGATGAGCACCGGCATGAAGCGCCTCCAGCTCGCGGCCGAAAAGGGCGATGCCGGCGCCCAGTTCAATCTCGGTGTCATGTACGACAACCGGCTGGACGATAACGGTCATGCCATCGGCGGCAACCGCGTGGAGGCCATGAAATGGCTTCTGCTGGCGGCCGAGCAGGGGCTGACGCACGCGCAGATCAGGCTGGCGGAGATGTATGCCGAGAACGACACGCCCTCGGGCGACGATGCCGAGGCCTGCCGCTGGTTTCTCATTGCCATAAAGAGCGCCACCGGCGCCTACCGCCAGCGCGCCTTGAACGGGTATGAGACGCTGACCCGGCGCATGACCGCAGCCGAGATCGCGGCGGCGGCGGATCGCGCCAGACGCTGGGAGGCCGCTCGCGCGCTGGAGCAGCGAAAATCGGCGTAACGGCGGGTTGATCCCCCCGATCCCGAACCCGGCCG
>CADEFF010000032.1:37067-42517 GCA_902826565.1 uncultured Rhodospirillaceae bacterium
GACGGCGAAACATGCTCGGCTACGGCGTCGGCGGGCTCGTGGTCCCGTTCGTCGGGATCAAGCTGATCGACGTCGTTCTCGTGGCCCTCGGGCTGGCATAAGACCATGGCAAAGAACCTCGTAACTTCGATTCTCATGACGGTCGTGACGACGCTGCTGCTCGGGCTCGCCTATCCGCTCGCGGTGACGGGTCTGGCGCAGGTGTTGTTTCCCGACAAGGCCAACGGACAGCTGGTCGAGCGCGACGGCAAGGTCGTCGGCTCGCGGATCATCGGCCAACCGTTCTCGGGCACGGGCTACTTCCGGTCGCGCCCGTCGGCGGCCGGCGCGGGTTTTCGTCCGGGTTCGACTCCCTCATCAGGCCGGACATTGGTCCAGCAGCCATGCCGCGCGGCAGGTTGCGGCCCCGTGCGACGGTCTGCGATGAACCGCGCGAGTTTTACGGGGAGGCGGAACCCGCTTCCGATTGCGGCGTTTGCTGGGCACGCTTAACAGAAGGAGCCCGCAATGGCCGCTACCCAGAAGGCAACCGACCGCAAAGCCGCCTCCTCGCGCCGACTGTCCAACGCCATCTCCCTGCTGAAATCCGATCATGAAGAGGTTTCTGCCCTCTTCGAAAAATACGAAAAGGGCAAGAGCCGCCGCGCGCCCAGCGCAAAGGCCGAGCTTGCAAAGAAGATCTGCGACGCGCTCACGGTCCATGCGCAGATCGAGGAGGAGATCTTCTATCCGGCCTGCCATCAGGAGGTCGAAGACGCCGAGGAACTGCTTGCCGAAGCGAAGGTCGAGCACCAATCGCTGAAGGAGCTGATCGGCAAGATCGAAGGCGAGCAACCCGGCTCGGACGAGTACGACGCCCAGGTGAAGGTGCTGGGCGAGTATGTGAAACACCACGTCAAGGAAGAGCAGGGCGAACTGTTTCCGATGGTACGGAAGTCGGACATGGATCTCGCCGAGGTCGGTGCGCAGCTCGAAGCCCGCAAGAAGGAGCTGATGGCGGAACTGGAGTAGCCCGACCCGATCCGGCGCCTCCCTCACCGGTTCGGGCGCATCGCCGGAAGGAAGGGGCGGGTCGCCACGCCAGCCCTCGCCGGTCGCTGCGCTTTCGCGGAACCGCCGCACCGCCCCAGCATTCAGTAGCTGGGCGGTGCGAGGAAGCCGATGACGGCGCCCCGCACCCGTGGAATTCCGGGCCCTTCGAACAGGACCTCCTGCGCGGATCTCCCACGAAAGGACCGTCATCGGCAGCACGGGGAGGCAAGACATGGCGAGACGGGGCAAGACGCCGAAGAGTTCGCGACAAGCACGGACGTCGAAGGGGAAATCGGCGGTAACCGGGCCGACGCCTTCGGGGACGACCCGCACTTCGGCGCGCTCCACGGTCAGCGGACCTGCCGCGCGCCCCCGCGAACACGCAATTCCCGCAGACGCGCCGGCGGCGAAGATGCAAGGCACAGAGACGCTCGCCGCCGCCTTCCCGTTCAACGCCGCCAAGCCTTCGGAAATCGGCGACGGCCCGCCGGCGCAAGGCCAGGCGGCCAAACCGCCTCATCCGATGGTCGGCGCCAGCACGCTCACGGAGGGCGGCGCCTCTCCCAAGACCGGCAAGGGAACCCCACCCACGGGCTTCAATCCGGCCGGCGGATCGCTCGACCGTGTCCGGGTCGATTCCGGCGGCCGCGCCCTCACCACGAACCAGGGCGTCGCGGTCGCCGATAACCAGAACTCGCTCAAGGCCGGGCTGCGCGGTCCGGCGTTGCTGGAAGACTTCATTCTCCGCGAGAAGATCACACATTTCGACCATGAGCGCATTCCGGAGCGCGTCGTTCATGCGCGCGGCTCCGGCGCCCATGGCTATTTCGAATGCTACAAGCCGCTGACCTCCCTCACCCGCGCCTCGATCTTCGCCGAAGCCGGCAAACGCACGCCCGTCTTCGTGCGCTTCTCGACGGTCGCCGGCGAGCGCGGCTCGACGGACACGGCGCGCGACGTGCGCGGTTTCGCGGTGAAGTTCTACACCGACGAGGGAAACTGGGATCTCGTCGGCAACAACATCCCGGTGTTCTTCATCCAGGACGCGATGAAATTTCCGGACGTGATCCACGCGGTGAAGCCGGAGCCGCATAACGGCATGCCGCAAGCCGCTTCCGCCCACGACACCTTCTGGGATTTCGTCTCGCTCATGCCCGAATCGACCCACATGCTGCTCTGGGTCATGTCGGACCGGGCCATTCCGCGCAGCTACCGCATGATGCAAGGCTTCGGCGTCCACAGCTTTCGCTTCGTCAACGAGCGCGGCGATTCGCGTTTCGTGAAGTTTCACTGGAACCCGACGGCGGGCACCCATGCGCTGGCCTGGGACGAAGCGGTCAAGATCTCCGGCGCCGATTCGGACTTTCATCGCCGCGATCTCTGGGAAGCGATCGAGGCCGGCGCCTATCCGGAATGGGAACTCGGCGTTCAGATCTTTACCGAAGAGCAGGCCGAGGACTTCTCTTTCGACGTGCTGGATTCGACGAAGATCGTCCCGGAGGAACTCGTGCCGGTCACGCCGATCGGACGGATGGTGCTGAACCGCAATCCAGACAATTTCTTCGCCGAGACCGAGCAGGTCGCCTTCTGCACGGCACATATCGTGCCCGGGCTCGATTTCAGCAACGATCCGTTGCTCGCCGGCCGCATCCATTCCTATGTCGATACCCAGATCACGCGCCTCGGCGGTCCGAATTTCCATGAGATCCCGATCAATGCACCGGTGGCCCAGGTCCATAACAACCAGCGTGACGGGATGCACCGCCAGGCGCTCGCGCGGGGTCGCGTTGCCTACGAGCCGAACTCGCTCGGCGGCGGTTGCCCGTTCCAGGCCGGGAAAACAGGCTTCATGTCGTTCCCTCAGCCGACCGAGGAGCACAAGGTGCGCGGCAAGCCGGAGAAGTTCGCCGAGCACTACAATCAGGCGACGCTGTTTTGGAACAGCCAGTCCGAGGCCGAGAAGCAGCACATTATCCGAGCCTTCCGCTTCGAGCTGACGAAGGTCCAGACCGTCGCCGTGCGGGAGCGCGTCGTGGCGCAGCTTCGCAATGTCGACTCGGGCCTCGCCGCCGCGGTCGGAAACGGGCTCGGCATGACGGACCTTCCCGATCCCCTCCCCAGGGTCCTGCAGCGCAGCCCCAAGCCGGAGGTCGAACGCTCGGAATCGCTCTCCATGCTCGCGCGTCCGGGCAGTCTCGGCATCAGGACCCGCCGTATCGCGCTGCTGGTGGCCGATGGGGCGGATGGCGCAGCGGCGAAGGCCATTCACAAGGTTTTGTCCAAGGAAGGCGCCGTTCCTCGCTTCGTGGGGATCAAGCTCGGCCGGCTGCAGGGCCGCCGTGCAAACGCGATCGACGTGGAGGTTTCGCTCGAAACCGCCCCCTCCTGCCTTTGGGATGCGGTCATCGCGATCGACGGCGATGATTCCGCCGCCTTGGCCGCGAGTGGCCATGCGCTCGAATTTCTCAAGGATCAGTATCGTCATTGCAAGCCGATGCTTTTCCTCGGCAGCGCCGTAGCGCTCTGCGATCGTGCGGGCATTCCGAAGACGCTGCCTTCCGGCGACGAAGATCCGGGACTGTTGCGGTTCGAAAGCGGCGAGGTGGACAAAGCGGTTGCGGCCTTCGTCGACGCTCTGAGGAGGCACCGGCATCTCGAGCGCGAAACCGATCCGCCGCGAGTCTGAAGGTCGGGGGAATGGTGATATATATCCGCCGGAAGGGGATCGGCCGCGGCATCTCCGCGAGGAACGCGACCCGGCCGGCGAGGACATGACGGGATGAGCGAACCGATCGTCGCAACGCCGATCGCCGCCCACGGCGCTGCGCAATTGCCGTCGGTGACCGTGGATTCCTACAACGCCCGGATCAAGGACGAGGAGGGTTTCGTCGGGGATCAAGCGAGCAAGGGTGCGTTCCGCGATATTCTGGAGGAATGGCGCAAGCGCGCGAAGAAGAACGGCCGCGATCCTTTCGGCGGCATGTCGCTCGAAACCCTGCCGCGGAAGAAGCTCGACGAGATCCTGAAGAGCGGCGATACGGAAGCGGCGAGCCTGGTGCAGACGGCGATCGAGGACTTCGCCAAGGAGCTCGCGGGCGTCATCCGCCGCTTCCTCAAGCTCAAGGCATGGGCCGATGTCGAGCGGATCGTCGTCGGCGGCGGCATGAGCCGGAGCCGGATCGGCGAACTCACCGTCCGGCGCGCCGAGATGCTGCTGCGCGAGCACGAGGCGGCCGTGCCGCTCACGCTCGTCCGCAACAAGCCCGACGAAGCGGGGCTTGTCGGCGGGGTGCATCTGGCGCCGTCCTGGATATTCGAGGGCTACGAAGCGATTCTCGCCATCGACATCGGCGGCACCAACATGCGGGCCGGCGTGGTCTGCTTCAATCGCGAGCGCGCCAAGAACCTCGCCAAGGCCGCGGTCTGGAAGCTCGAGGTCTGGCGCCATGCCGACGAGGAGAAGCTGAAGCGCGACGATGCCGTGGCAGTGCTGGCCGCGATGCTGGCCAAGCTCGTCAAGGTGAGCGCGAAGAACAGGATCAAGGTCGCGCCTTTCATCGGCATCGGCTGCCCGGGCAAGATCGACGCCAACGGGTCGATCGAACAGGGCGCCCAGAACCTGCCCGGGAACTGGGAAAGCGACCGCTTCCATCTGCCTTCCGCGCTTCGGAAGGAAGTCGGAAAGATCGGCAAGCATGAAACCCATATCGTCATGCATAACGATGCCGTGGTTCAAGGGCTGAGCGAGGTGCCGTTCATGACGGACGTCAAGCGCTGGGGCGTGCTCACGATCGGCACCGGGCTCGGCAATGCCTGTTTCACCAACCGGAAGAAGTGACGTCCGGCGCTTGCGCGCACCCCGATCCTTGGTCACAAGCTCGTAACGCTTCGCGGCGTCCCTTCCTCGATGGGCATGACGCGACGCCGGCATCCGCCGTTGCCTTGCCCGACGAGAGAGACGATGAAGCCCGGTGCCGAGGCGCGAACGCCCTTCGAGATATTCGGCGCCTTCCTCAAGCTGGGGTTGACCTCCTTCGGCGGACCGATCGCCCATCTCGGCTATTTCCGCACCGAGTTCGTTTTGCGCCGTCGCTGGATCGACGAGGCGGGCTATGCCGATCTCGTGGCGCTCTGTCAGTTCCTCCCCGGCCCCGCTTCCAGCCGGGTCGGCTTCGCGCTCGGCCTGCGGCGCGGCGGATTGGCGGGCGGCATCGTCGCCTGGCTCGGCTTCACCCTGCCTTCGGCGCTCATCCTCTTCGGCGTCGCCCTCGCCGCCGCGCGCTTCACCGGGCCGATCGCCGACGGTCTCGTCGAGGGGCTGAAGCTCGCCGCCGTCGCCGTGGTGGCGCAAGCCGTCTACGGCATGGGTCGCACGCTCACGCCCGATCGTTCCCGCCTCGGGATCGCTCTCGTCGCGA
>CADEFF010000033.1 GCA_902826565.1 uncultured Rhodospirillaceae bacterium
AGGGCCGCCGGCGCCGGCATTTGTGACGTTGCGATGACCTCAGCCACTCTGCGCGAACGTGGAGGGGTGGGCCCGCAACGATCGCGCAAGCTGTTGCGCAGTTGAGCGTTTTGGCCTTCTATTGACCCTGGACGGTCGGGTCCGACCGGGTCGCCTAAAACAAAGCAGCATATTTGGGAGGCAGCGCATGACCGCTGTGTCGATGACGGTGAATGGAAAAGCCGTCCAGGCCGATGTCGAGCCGCGCACGCTGCTCGTCCAGTTCCTGAGGGAGAACCTGCGCTTGACCGGCACGCACGTCGGTTGTGACACCAGCCAATGCGGCGCCTGCGTCGTCCATGTCGACGGCCGCGCGATCAAGTCGTGCACGGCGCTGGCGGTCTCGCTGCAGGGCGCCAAGGTGACGACGATCGAAGGGCTCGCCGCGAACGGCCAGCTCCATCCGATGCAGGCGGCGTTCCGCGAGCATCACGCGCTGCAATGCGGATTCTGTACTCCCGGAATGATCATGTCGGGCGTCGACATCGCGAACCGGCTGGGTCCGACCCTCGACGAGCACACGATCCGGGAGGAGCTGGAAGGCAACCTGTGCCGCTGTACCGGCTATCACAACATCGTCAAGG
This sequence comes from uncultured Rhodospirillaceae bacterium, assembly GCA_902826565.1. GTDB lineage: Bacteria > Pseudomonadota > Alphaproteobacteria > Dongiales > Dongiaceae > CADEFF01. The sequence continues at coordinate 624 of CADEFF010000033.1, forward strand.
CCATTGCCGCCGGCGCCGCCCAGATGGGCGCTGCCAAGATCGCTGCCGAATAGGGCCGGGAGGATACCATGAGCGCGACTGGGATCGGCGTTTCCGTACCACGGCGGGAGGATCACCGCTTCATCACCGGCAAGGGCCAGTACACCGACGACATCAACCGGCCGGGGCAGGGCTATGCCGTGTTCGTGCGCTCGCCGCATGCGCATGCGACGCTCGGCAAGATCGACACCAGCGCGGCGATCAAGGCGCCGGGCGTGCTCGGCGTGTTCACCGGTGCGGACCTCGCCGCCGACAAGATCGGCGGGCTGATCTGCGGCTGGATGATCCATTCCAAGGACGGCTCGCCGATGAAGGCGGGGCCGCACCCGGCGCTGGCGCAGGGCAAAGTGCGCTACGTCGGCGACCATGTCGCTGTGGTGATCGCCGAGACGCTGGCGCAGGCCCGCGACGCGGCGGAGCTGGTGGCGGTCGACTACGATTCGCTGCCGGCCTCGATCGATCTCGGCAAGACCCAGGGCTCGGGCGCACCGCAGCTCCACGCGGAAGCTCCCGGCAACACCGTCTACGCCTGGCATCTCGGCGATAAGGCGGCGACGGACGCGGCGTTCGCGGCCGCCAAGCACGTCACCAAGATCGATCTCGTCAACAATCGGGTGATGGTGAGCGCCCTCGAGCCGCGCGGCGCGATCGGCGTCCATGACGCTGCGCTCGATCGTTACACGCTCTACAGCTCGACGCAGGGCGCGCATGTGGTGCGCGACGTTCTGGCCGATGACGTATTCCGGATCGCCCGCGAGCGGATTCGCGTGATCACGCCGGATGTGGGCGGCGGCTTCGGCATGAAGATGCCGGCCTATGGCGAGCAGGCGCTGGTGCTATGGGCGGCTCGGCTGACCGGCCGGCCGGTGCGCTGGGTTTCGGACCGCCAGGAGGCATTTACTTCGGATACCCAGGGGCGCGACCAGGTTTCCCGGGCGGAGCTCGCGCTCGACGCGGACGGCCGGTTCCTCGGGCTGCGCGTCACGACGATCGCCAACATGGGAAGCTACCTCTCCTCGTTCGGCCCCTACGTTCCCACGACGGCTTCGATGCCGATGCTTTCCGGCCCCTATCGGATTCCTGCAATCCACAGTGTGGTGAAATGCGTGTTCACCCATACCGTGCCGGTCGATGCCTATCGCGGCGCGGGACGTCCCGAAACGACCTACCTGCTGGAACGGATCATCGACGCGGCGGCGCGGGAGATCGGGCTCGGACCCGACGAGATTCGGCGCCGCAATTTCATTCCCGCGCGTGCCATGCCCTTCACCACAATACTCGGGCCGACCTATGACAGCGGCGATTTCGACCGGGTCATGACGACGGCATTGCGCAACGCCGGCTGGCAGGACATCGCCGCGCGTCGAAAGGCGTCCCGTGCGCGCGGCCGGCGCCGCGGCGTCGGCCTGGCGCTCTATGTGGAGAAGGCCGGCGGCATTTTCGAGAACCCGGCCGAGCTGCGCATCGAAACCGACGGCTCGGCCACACTCTCGATCGGAACCCAGAGCACCGGCCAGGGCCATGCGACCACCTTCGCGCAGATCGTCTCGGACGGACTCGGGTTGCCGCTCGAGAAGATCCGGTTCGTGCAAGGCGACACCGACCAGATCGCCTACGGAAGCGGCACGGCCGCGGCGGCCTCGATGCCGGTCGGCGGCCATTCCGTGCGAATGGCGACCGACGGCATGGCGGCCATCTGCCGACGCTGGGCGGCCACTCTGCTGGAAGCCGCGGAGGCCGATATCGAGTTCGCCGAAGGCGCGTTCCGCGTCGTCGGCACCGATCGTTCGCTCGGACTCCCGGCGATCGCGGCCGCCGCCTACGATCCGAAGCGCCCGGCCGACGGCCTCGAGTTCGGGCTTGCCACGCGGGCGCTCTACAGGCCGATGGCCGCGACTTTCCCGAACGGCTGTCATGTCGCGGAGATCGAGATCGATCCCGATACCGGCCTGACGACGATCTGCCATTACACCATCGTCGACGATTTCGGGCGCGTGCTGAATCCGCTTCTGCTCGAGGGTCAGGTGCAGGGTGGCACGGCGCAGGGCATCGGTCAGGCGATGTTCGAGCAGTGCCGATACGACCCCGAGACCGGGCAGCTCCTTTCAGGCTCTTTCATGGACTACCGGCTGCCGCGCGCGGGCGACCTGCCAATGTTCGATTTCTCGACCGCGAACACCCCCTGCGCGACCAATCCGATGGGCGTAAAGGGCGCGGGCGAAGCGGGCGCGCTCGGCGCGCCGCCCGCCATCGTCAACGCGATCGTGGACGCGCTCGCCGAATTCGGCGTGCGCCACATCGATATGCCGGCGACGCCCGAGCGGGTCTGGCGCGCGATCGAGGAAGCGCGAGAGACGTGATCCTGCGCGCGCGAAACGCCTAGTGGTTGGCGTTCGCGTAGACCGACTGCTGACCCTGCACCTCGAAGAACGAGGTCGAACGGAAGGCCGCCGGAAGCTCGACCGGTCCGCCGCCGAGCCGCGCCGTCCGCGTCGGCTGGCCGCGCACCATCCGGCCCTCGTCCCGATTGGGCAGGCTGTTGGGCGAGATCGGCATCGCATCGGCAGCCGAGTAAATGCCGATATAGAGGCCCCGTGCCTGCCCCGAACGGTTCGGGTCCGAACCATGCAGCGTCTTGGCATGCATCAGCACGACGCTGCCGGCGCGGCCGGTAACCGGAACGGCACGCTGCACGCATTCCGCCGCCGCGTCCGGCGCCACCTCGCCCGCGAAGACATCGCCGCGCCAGAGGCTGCGGGGCGCCTCGAGATGCGACCCCGGCACGACCGTGAGGCAACCATTGTCGACCGTCATGTCGGTCAGCATCAGCAGCGTCGTGACCACATCCTCGTTGGTGTGCGGCACATAGGCGAAATCGCTGTGGAAGCCGACCCGCGTATCGGTGCCGGGCAGCTTCAGGTTGACCTTCGAATGCAGGAACTTGATATCGGGCGAGATCACTTCGGCAGCCATGTCGGCGATAGCGCTGTCGAACGTGGCTTCGCGAAATATGTCGGACACCTCGACCGGGTTGTTCACGCGCCGAAGCCGCGGACGGTCGGCCGAATGGCCCTTTTCCAGATCGAAGCGGTGCGTGCCGGCCAGGGTCTCCCCGTAATTGCCGATCCTCGAGCGGCTCTCCTCCACCCAGTCGGCGAGCTGACGGTTGAGGCGCGCCAACAGATCGGCACTCACGGCATCGCGGCCGACAAGCCAACCCTCCTTCTTGAATTGCTGAACCTCTTCGGCACCGAGCCTCGCCATGGGCAACTCCTGATCTGCAATCCGGCGCGGGTCACACCTGGCGCCCGCGCATGATGACACGCTACCCGTCCGGGGCGACACCACGCAACCACGAGACTGCCACAACCTCGACGACGCGGAATCAAGAATTCTCTGCCGGCCGGGGCAGGCCTCCGCGCCGAGGCGCGAACGGGCCACCCGCCCAGCGGAACCTTCCCGGGATCAGCCTGTTTTTCCGGAGATGCAGACGGCACGGCAACGCAGCGTCACGGCAAGACGACGGAAAGCGGAGCCCGAGGGATCGATCAGCCTCAGCGCGCTCCGCACCGAAGCGGCCGTCTGCCGCGCCTGTCCGCTCTGGCGCAACGCGACCCGGACCGTCTTCGGCGAAGGCCCGGCCTCGGCGCGGCTCATGTTCGTCGGCGAGCAGCCCGGCAGCGCCGAAGACCTCGCCGGCCGCCCCTTCGTCGGCCCCGCCGGGCAGGTCTTCGACAAGGCGCTCGCCGAGGCCAGGATCGACCGCCAGCGGCAGTTCGTCACCAATGCGGTGAAGCATTTCAAGTTCGAGCGGCGCGGCAAGAAACGGATCCACCAGCGCCCCACGGCGGACGAGATCGCGGTCTGCCGCTGGTGGCTCGCGCATGAGATCGCCACGGTGCAGCCCCGCCTGATCGTCGCGCTGGGGGCATCGGCGGCGCGGGCCATCGTCGGCAAGACGGTAAGGATCGGCGAGACGCGCGGGCAGATCCTGACTGCCGAAGCGAGCCTCGGCGGCGTCCCGATCCTGGTGACGGTGCACCCTTCCTATCTGCTCCGCATCCCCGACGCGGCGCAACGTCGCGTGGAGTTCGGCCGCTTCGTCGCCGACCTGCAGGCGGCGAAACGTCACGCGACCGGGGCGAGCGGGAGCGGCGCGCATTAGTTCCGCCATTCGCAAGGGCTCATCCTTCGACAGGCTCATCCTTCGACAGGCTCAGGATGAGGACTCTTTCCCTCATGGTGAGCCTGTCGAACCATGAGGTCCGCGGCGCGCGGCAGGCAGCAGGTGGCAGAGTTCTGCTCGCCGGGCCATGCGCTTAGAGACCGGAGCTGAGGTCGGGACCCAGGCTGGGGCGAATAGCGGGCATGCCCGCCCGGTCGGTTGCGCCTCCCCGACCCGACGGATAAAGTTCCCCTGTCACAGGGGCGCGAAAACCTGTCACGGGGACGCAAAAAAATGACAATTCGCCTCACGGGCGACCTCACCGAAGCCGAGGATGAGGTGCATCTCCTCGCCAAGGACGGCCCCCGCAAGATCGTCTTCGTGCTGCCCGACGAGGCGGTGCGCGAAGGCATGGGGATCTGGAGCGATCGCCATTGGCGAACGGCGGCCGAAATCCGCCGGCGCTGGAGCGACGTGGAGACTCTCTGCGACTGGGCCTATCGCCGCCATGGAGACAGCCGCACCGACCCCGTGCGCATCCGTCTCACCAAGGACGATCTCGCCTGAGACGGGCGCTCCCCGGCGCCGCCGGCATCATATCTTTCCGTTATCCTCGGGCTTGACCCGAGGGTCCATGCCGCGGCGAACTCGTCGATCGCCCGGAAGCGCTTCGGCGGCACGACCATGGATGCTCGGGTCACGCCCGAGCATGACGCTGGATGGGGAGTCCTCATGGTTCGACAGGCTCACCATGAGGAAGGGCGGAATCGAAAGGAGCAGGGATTTGTCGCTGCGGCAATTCAAGGTGCTGACCTTCGACGTGGTCGGCACGCTCATCGACTTCGAAGGCGGCATGATCGCCTATATCCGCAAGACCTCGGGCCTCGCGCCCGAGCGGCTTGCGGACGACCGCATTCTCGAATCCTACCGGCGTATCAGGGCCGGGTCGGACCGGATGCGCTACCCGGACACGCTCGTGCCGGTCTATCGCGCGATGGCGGACGAGCTCGGCCTTCCGACGACGGCGGGGCTCGCCGAGGGCTTTCGCGATTCCATCGAAGGCTGGCCCGCCTTCCCGGATTCGGTCGCGGCCCTCGAGCGGCTCAAGGCGCGCTATCGCCTCGTGGCGATGACCAACGCGCAGCGCTGGGCGCTTACCCATATGGCGAAGACGCTGGGCGACCCGTTCGACGACAGCGTCACGGTGGACGACGCGCTCTGCGAGAAGCCCGATCCGAAATTCTTCGCCTTCGCGCGCGGGCGCCTGAGCGTCGCGGGTCACCGGCCGGGCGGCATCCAGCTCGGGGACATCCTGCATGTCGCGCAGAGCCAGTATCACGACATCGGCGTCGCGAAATCGCTCGGCTACAAGACCTGCTGGATCCAGCGCCGCAAGCGCCTCGGCGGCTGGGGCGGCTCGCCGGTGCCGGCCGAGGTCGCAGAGCCCGACTGGCATTTCGCGACGCTCGCCGAGCTGGCCGATGCGGTGGAGGCGGCAGGGTAGCGGAAGCGCGGGCGACGGCCGGCGGGGGTGGCCACTTGCCCGTCCGGTGACCGGGAGCGCAGATTGTCGCGCCCGGTCGCCTGACAGGCTGGCCCTCGAGCCGGATCGCGCCGCAACCTATGGCTTCGAATCGCTGGCGAGCCCGGAGGGGATCGAACCCTCGACCCTCTGATTAAAAGTCAGATGCTCTACCGCTGAGCTACGGGCTCTCTCGTGGCGAAGGCGAGTGTGCCACTGGCAGGCCCCTATGAGCCGCTGACTCTTAATCAGCGGCTCGCCTGCCGGGCGAGGGTCTAGCATGGCGGCGGGCCGCTGCAAACCCGGCTCGGTGGCCAGGCGCAGGGGGTTGTTCCGGCGCGGTTTCCCGCGGTTGGCGCGGGCTTTCCGCCGCCGTTTTCCGCGCGGCCGCGCAGGGCGCGGTCGCCTGCCGTTCAGATCGCGAGCTCGATCCAGTAGGGCTGGTGGTCCGAGCCCTCGGCGGCGCCATCGACCCAGGCGCGCGTCACGGCGCCGGCGAGGCCGCCGCTGACGAAGCCGTAATCGATGCGGATGGCCTCCGGGATCGGATAGGCGGCCGAGGGCGGGAAGGTCGCACCCGGCCCGCCATCGCCCGCCAGGAGCCAGCTATCGGCGAGCGACAGGCGATAGAAGGCGCGGCCATGGAGCGCGGGCTCGTCGGCGACCAGCGCCCGATATTCGGGCGTGCCGGGCCGGGTGTTGAAATCGCCCAGCATGATCGCGTCGGTCGGCGAGGGTGGCGGCGTCTCGCCCGCCGACCAGTCCACGCCGGCAAGCCCCACCTCGCCGCTCCAGGCGCCGCCCTCGTTCGCCGTGGCGCGCCAGAGCCGCATCAGCGCCTCGGCCTGCAGCCGCCGCTCCTCCGAGCCGTGCGAGGAGAGATGCACGGCGTAGACGCGCAAGGGCCGCCCCGGCGCCTCGATCACGCCCTCAAGCGCGCCCATCTGGAAGCCGAGTCCGTTGGTGTTGTCGAGCTTCGGCAGCGGGAAGATGCGGGCCGAGCGGATCGGCCAGCGGGCGAGCAGCATGGTGCCGTGCTGCCGGCGGCGGTTCTCGATCCTGCCATCGGCCCCGCGGCGGCTCGCATCGACGTCGAAGAACGGCCCATAGACCCAGTAATAGTCCGGCAGCAGCGCCGCGATCTCCGCCGGCTGGTCCGCCATGCCGCTTTTCGGCCAGTTCCGCTCGACCTCCTGGAGCGCGACGATATCGGCGCCCGCCACGGCGCGGATGGCGCGGGCGAGGTCGAGCCGCCCGTCGCGACCGACGCCATATTGAATGTTGTAGCCGACGAGACGCATCGCTTGCCTGTCCGCCGGCCGGTCCCCGTGGCTCAGCGCCGCTTCGCGGGCTTCTTCGCCCGCACTCGCCGATGCGCGGGCGCACGCTTCGCGCCGAGCGCGGCCGCGCGACGCCTGGCCCCCTCTGCCGGCGTCTTCGCCGCGGATCGTTTCGCCGCGGGCCGCTTCGCCTTTTGCCGCGCATCCCCCCGCAGTGTCTCCACCACCAGCTTCTGGAAGTGATGGATCGCCCCTTCCCAATAGGGCGAGAAGCGGGTCGGAAAATCGAGGCGGTCGCGCGTCGCGAGATTGGACTGCACGCCCTTGTTGAACGGAATGTCCTGTTCCGCGACGAAGCGCAGATTGTCCATCATCTCCTGGCGGTGCTGCGCATGGGCGGGATCGGTCGCGGCCTCGCCCACGAAATAATGGTCGAAGACGAGCCGGGTGCGGTCGTGCCCGTCCGGCGTCATCAGGCCCAGCATCACCGTGTCGGCGCGCAGCGCGATGAGCCCGACCGGGAAGAGATTGATGATGAAATAGCGGTCCGGCTCCGCCGGCGGCGTCATCGGCATGCGCGGCATGGCGGCCATCAGCCGCGCGATCTTCGGCCCCTGCCCGGCCGGATATTCGAACCGTCCCGAGATGGCGGCGAAGCAGTCCTCGCCCACATCGACGCGGCCGTTGCGCACGGCGACGCCCTGCATCAGCTCCGGGTGGCCCCAAGGCAGATGGTAATCCTCGATGGCGCCTTCGACGGCGATCTTCCAGTTGCTCGGATAGGCGCCTTCCCAGTGGCCGGCATGGCGCATGACCGAGAGATCGTAGCCGGCGACGAATTCATCGAACGGGCGGATATAGTCCGCGAAGGCCGGCGCCTTGCCGTCGATATTGACGAAGAGGTAGTCGTGCCATTGGGCGAGCCGCACGCCCTTCAGGCCGAGCTCGGCATTGTCGAAGCCCTCCGCCGTCTTCACCCGGTCGCCGCCGAGATCCGGCGTCGCCACGAGCCGGCCCGCGAGATCGTAGGTCCAGCTATGCCAGGGGCAGCGCAGGGTGCTGCGGCCCCGGCAGGGCTCGCTCAGCAGCCGCATGCCGCGATGGCGGCAGACATTGTGGAAGGCCGCGACGCTGCCGTCCCGCTGGCGCACCAGCATCAGGGGCCAGCCCGCGAGATCGACCGGCATCGCGTCGCCGGCCTCGGGGATCCGGCTCGCGACTCCGACCGCGCACCAGGCGCGCGGGAAAAGCCGTTCCTGCTCCAGCCGGTAGAACTCGGCGCCGAAGGCGCGGGCCGGCAGCCCCTCGGCACGGGCCGTCGGGCGGAACAGGGCTTCGACCTCGCGGTCGGAGACGAAGTCGCGCAGCTCGGTCATGGCGCAATTCCCTGGGCGGCAATCGGAAAGCGCCGCCATGATTTCGGATCGGGGCGCCAGCGTCAATGCGAAGGGCCAGCAGGGCGAACGGCCAGCAGGGCGAACGGCCAGCAGGGCGAACGGCCAGCAGGGCGAACGGGTGGCGGGGCGAACGATCGGCAGGACGCGCAAGGGCCGGGAAAGGCGGCGTCTAGCGAGCCCTGGAGGCACGTCCCCTGCTCTTGCCCTTGCTCGTGCTCTTGCCTGTGCTTTTTCCCTGGCCCTGGCCGATGCCGAGCTTCTTCTGCAGGAAGGCGGCGACGCGCGGGCTCACGAAATGCCGGATGTCGCCGCCGAACTGCCCGATCTCCTTCACGAAGCGCGAGGAGATGAACTGATGGCGGTCGGAGGCCATGAGGAACACGGTCTCGATCTCCGGATTGAGCCGCGCGTTCATGCCCGCCATCTGGAACTCGTATTCGAAATCCGATACCGCCCGGAGGCCGCGCATGATGATGCCGGCGCCGTTGCGTTCGGCGAACTCCATCAGCAGGCAGTCGAAGGGCACCACCGAGATATGCTTCGGCAGGCCGTTCTCGAGCGCGGCGATCTCCTGCTCCACGAGATGCACGCGGTCCTTGAGGCTCAGCAGCGGCCCCTTGCCGGCATTGGCCGAGACGCCGACCACCAGACGGTCGGTGACGCGCGCGGCGCGACGGATGATGTCGATATGGCCGTTGGTGATCGGATCGAACGTTCCCGGATAGACCGCAATACGTTGCTTCGCCATCGTGCTACTCGCTCGCCCCCTCGTCCTTCGCCGCGCCGGCCGCGAGCGAATCCGCATCGCCCTCGGCGCCCGGCTCTTCGCCCGCATCGGCGCCGTTGCTCGCCCCCGCCTCGCCGATCTCCTCGAGACGGGTGACCGAGACGACGCGCTCGCCCTCGGCGACCTTGAAGATCGACACGCCCTGGGTGTTGCGGCCCGCGATGCGGATATCGGCGACCGGGCAGCGGATGAGCTGCCCGCCGTCGGTCACCAGCATGATCTGGTCGCCATGGCCGACCGGGAACGAGGCGATCACGGGCCCGTTGCGCTCGCTGGTCGCGATATTGACGATACCCTGACCGCCGCGCCCGGTGATGCGATATTCATAGGCCGAGCTGCGCTTGCCGAACCCCTTCTCGGTCACGGTGAGGATGAATTCCTCGACCGCCTCGAGGCCGCCGAGCCGGTCCGACGAAAGCTCGAGAGTGTCGCCGGAAGCGGCACCGGGCGCCTCCGCCTCCTCGGCGACCTCGGCGGGCGCCTCGCCGGCCGCGGCCTCTTCGCCCGCCTGCCGCCGCCGGGCGTTGGCCCAGCGGAGATAGGCCTCGCGCTCGGCCGTCTCGGCATCCACATGCGCGAGGATCGACATCGAGACGACGCTGTCCTCCTTGCCGAGCCGGATGCCGCGCACGCCCGTCGAGGTGCGGCCCGAGAACACGCGCACATCGGGCACCGCGAAGCGGATCGAGCGGCCGCCGCGCACGGCCAGCAGCACGTCGTCGCTCTCGCGGCAGGTCTGCACGCCGATCAGCCGGTCGCCGCCCGCGAGCTTCATGGCGATCTTGCCGTTCGCCATGACGTTGGTGAAATCGGAGAGCCGGTTGCGGCGCACGTCGCCGGCGGCGGTCGCGAACATCACGAACATGCTGTCCCAGGCGGTTTCGTCCTCGGGCAGCGGCATGACGGTCGAGATGGTCTCGCCCTCGTCGAGCGGCAGCAGATTGACCAGCGCCCGGCCGCGCGCCTGCGGCGTGCCGAGCGGCAGCTTGTAGACCTTCGTCTTGTAGACCATGCCGCTCGTCGAGAAGAACAGCATCGGCGTGTGGGTGTCGGCGACGAAGATCTGCGAGACGAAATCCTCTTCCCGCGTCGCCATCGCAGTGCGGCCCTTGCCGCCGCGGCGCTGCGCCCGGAAGGCGGAGAGCGGCACGCGCTTGATGTAGCCGCCATGGGTGACGGTGACGACCATCTCCTCGCGCTGGATCAGGTCCTCGACGTCCTGCTCGAACTCGAGCTCCTCGATCGTCGTGCGGCGCGGCGTGGCGAACTCATCGCGCATCTTGCGGAGCTCGACGCGCAGGATATCGAGACGGCGCGGCCGCGAACCGAGGATATCGAGGAAATCGGCGATCGCCTTGGCGAGCTCGCCGAGCTCGTCGGCGATCTTGTCCCGCTCGAGGCCGGTGAGGCGCTGCAGCCTGAGCTCGAGGATCGCCTTCGCCTGCTCTTCCGAGAGGCTGTAGGTGCCGTCCTCGGCGACCGAGCGGCCGGGCTCGTCGATGAGGCGGATCAGCGCCTCCACGTCGCGCGCCGGCCAGGCTTTCGCCATCAGCTGCTCGCGCGCCGCCACCGGGTCCTTCGCGGTGCGAATGAGGGCGATGACCGCGTCGATGTTGGCGACGGCGATCGCGAGCCCGACCAGCACATGCGCCCGCTCGCGCGTCTTGCGCAGCTCGAAGACCGTCCGCCTGGTGATCACCTCCTCGCGGAACGCGATGAAGGTGACGATGATCGATTTGAGGTTGAACAGCTCCGGCCGGCCGCCGTTGATCGCCAGCATGTTGACGCCGAAGCTGGTCTGCAGCGGGGTGTGGCGATAGAGCTGGTTCAGCACCACCTCGGCCATCGCCTCGCGCTTCAGCTCGATCACCACCCGCACGCCGTCCCGGTCGGATTCGTCGCGGAGATCGGCGATGCCTTCGATGATCTTCTCCCGCACGGTCTCGGCGATGCGCTCGAGGAGACGGGATTTGTTCACCTGATAGGGAACCTCGGTGACCACGATCGCCTCGCGGTCCTTGCGGATCTCCTCGACATGGGAGCGCGAGCGCATCACCACGGAGCCGCGGCCGAGATGGAAGGCCTCGCGGATGCCGGACTTGCCGACGATGAGAGCGCCGGTCGGGAAATCCGGACCCGGCACATGCTGCATCAACTCCTCGATCGTGATCTCGGGCCGGTCGATACAGGCGAGACAGGCCTCCACCACCTCGCCCAGATTGTGGGTCGGGATGTTGGTCGCCATGCCGACGGCGATGCCGCCGGCGCCGTTGATCAGCAGGTTCGGAAAGGGCGCCGGGAGGACCTGCGGCTCGACCGAGGATTCGTCGTAGTTCGGGCCGAACGGGACGGTTTCCTTGTCGATATCCTCGAGCAGCGCCCCGGCCGCGCGCGCGAGGCGCGCCTCGGTGTAGCGCATGGCCGCCGGCGGATCGCCGTCCATCGAGCCGAAATTGCCCTGGGAGTCGATGAGCGGGAGGCGCATGGAGAAATCCTGCGCCATGCGGACCATCGCATCGTAGATCGCCGCATCGCCATGCGGATGGAACTTGCCCATCACCTCGCCGACGATGCGCGCCGATTTCCGGAAGGGCCGGTTGAAGTCGTATCCGGCCTCCTTCATCGCGTAGAGGATGCGGCGGTGGACCGGCTTCAGACCGTCGCGCACGTCGGGGAGCGCCCGGGCCACGATCACGCTCATGGCGTAATCGAGGTAGGAGCGTTTCATCTCCTCCTCGATCGTCACCGGCGTGATGTCCAACGGCGCTGGATCGGGCGTCGAGGTCAAGGAATTTTTGCTTTACAGATCAAAGGATTGTGGGTCGGCCACTGGAGTCGATTCCGCAAGCCTTTCTATAGCAGATTTCGCATCTGCGAACAACCGCGGAACGGCCCGGAATCGGCCTCCTGTCGGGCCGGATTCCGGGCTTCGGGAACGCGGAAAACGGGCCTAGGGTCGTGCGCCCATAAGGACGGTGAAACGGCGGCTCAGGCTGTTCCGAACGACCCGGGATGGAGATTCTAGCGCATGGCGAAGCTCTTTTTCGGATTGAACCAATCCCTGGACGGCTACGTCGACCACCAGGAAATTGCGTCCGGTCCTGCGCTCTTTCGTCACTTCACCGAGCTGGTGCGCGGCCTGATCGGCAGTGTGTACGGTCGCCGCATGTACGAGGTCATGCGTTACTGGGACGAAGACCGCCCGGAGTGGGACGCGGCGCGACGCGACTTCGCGGCGGCGTGGCGGAAGCAACCGAAGTGGGTCGTGTCGCGAACCTTGAAGTCGGTCGGCCCCAACGCCACGCTTGTCGAGGATGACCTCGAGGCGGCGATACGCGGACTAAAGGCCCGACTTGTCGGGGAGATTCAAGTCGGCGGACCAGAGCTGGCACGAAGCCTGACCGACCTTGGTCTTATCGATGAGTACCGGCTCTACATCCGTCCCTTCGTGCTTGGTCACGGCAAGCCGTTCTTCGCCGGCCCCCAGCCGCCGCTCCGCCTTGTGGCCAACGATTTGATCGGCGAGGACGCGATCAGGCTGACATACGTTCCTGCCTGATCGCGCAACGCGCCCGGCGGATCGCGCCGACGCGCCATGTCCGCTTCGGGTCGAACGCGGTCATTTCCATCATGACCGGCCGCCGATACCGGCCGACTTATGCGTGCACGACCTAGTTCAGCCCCGCCTTCACCTGATCGACGAGCTCGATATAGCGGCTGCGATAGGGCTCGTCCGGCTCCTCGCTGACCGAGGCCGAGGAGAAGCTCGACTGCGGATTGTCGTAGCCGAGCGAGGCCAGCACCTCCCTCGGCACGAGCTCATAGGCCTTGCTGTTGGAATGGCCGTAGCCCTGATATTCCAGAAGGTAGGCGCCGGCCTCCGGCGAGATCATCGCGTCGATGAAATCGTAGGCCGCCTGCTCGTCGCCGTCGCCCGGGCAGCGCACCAGGCCGCAGACCCAGGTGATGGTGCCCTCCTTCGGCGTCATATAGACGACCGGCAGGCCCTGGTCGCGCAGCACCTTGACCGACCCGTTCCAGGAGAAGGCGGCCGCCACCTCGCCCGAGGCCATCGCCTGCTCCATCTGGGTGGTGTCGTCCCAGTAGAAGCGCAGCAGGTCGCGCTGCTTCGCCATCAGCCGGGAGATTTCGGCAAGCTGCGCCTCGGAGAGGTGCGTGTAGTCGTCATACATGCCGAGCACCCGCGCCGCGATCTCGATCGGCATGGTGTCGGCGTTGTACATCGCCAGCCGACCCTTGTATTTCTCGTTATAGAGAAGCGACCAGGAGGGATCCTTGACGTCCTCGGGATCGACCATGTCCGTGCGATAGAGGATCGAGCAGCTTCCGCAATCGAAGGGCACGAACCAGCTTTGCCCGTTCTCATGGGCATGCGGCACGTTCCGCAGGTTCGGCCAGAGATCCTCGTAGTTCGAGAGGCGCGCGGTATCGATCGGCCGCAGCATCTCGGCCTTCTGCCAGCGCTTGAGGCTCGTGCTGCAGGGATGCACCACATCCGCCTTGTAGCCGGTCTGCAGCTTCTGCAGCGCCTCATTGATGGTGCCGAAGAAGCCGAAATTCGGCGACGCGCCGTATTTCTCCACATAGCCCGGATGGAGCTCCGGCAGCTCATAGCCTGCCCATTCATAGACCGTCAGCGCCGGCGCCGCCTGCGCACCGCGCGCGGAGAATCCCGCCATGGCCAACCCCATGGCGCCGAGCGCCTTGCCGAACTCGCGCCGATCGAGCCGGCCCGTGAGAGCCAGCCTGGCGATCTGCTTGCCGTCCATGAATCTACCCCTCGTGTCACGGTCCCGCGGGCGGTCTTCCGGCCCACGAGCTATCGGGCCTGCCGGCGGCTACCCCCGGCCGCCGGCAAGCCCCCTGAAAGCTCAGTTCGTCCCCGCCTTCACGCTGTCCACCAGCTCGATATAGCGCGCGCGATAGGGATCCTCGGCCTCGTCCGACACCGCCGTGGTGGCGAAGGTTGCCTCCGGATCGTCGTAACCCAGCGACGCCAATACCTCCTTCGAGACCCGTTCGTAGGATTTGCGGTTGGAGTGGCCGTAGCCCTGCTGTTCCAGCAGGAACGCGCCGGCTTCGGGCGAGATCATCGAATCCATGAAATCATAGGCGGCCTGTTCGTCGCCCGGCGCATCGGCGCCGCGCACGAAGCCGCAGACCCAGATCAGGATGCCTTCCTTCGGCACCATGTAATCGACCGGGATGCCCTGGTCGCGCAGGACCTTCACCGAACCGTTCCAGGCATAGGCCGCGACCAGCTCGCCAGACGCCAAGCCTTGCTCCACCTGGGTCGAATCGTCCCAGTAAAAGCGCAGCAGGTCCCGCTGCTTCGACAGCAGCGCCTGCACTTCCTTGAGCTGGTCCTCATTGAGATGCAGATAGTCGTCATACATGCCGAGGATACGCGCGGCGATCTCCACCATCGTCGTATCGGTGTTGTACATGGAGAGGCGGCCCTTGTATTTCTCGTTGAAGAGCAGCGTCCATGACGGATCCTTCACATCTTCCGGATCGACGAGATCGGTCCGGTACAGCACCGAGGAGTTGCCGCAGTCGAACGGAACGAACCATTCCTTACCTTCGAATTGAGCCTGCGGAATGACCTGGAACTTCGGCCAGATGTCGGGCCAGTTCGAGAGCCGCGAGACGTCGATCGGCTGGATCACGCCAGCGTCGCGCCAGCGCTTCAGGTTGTAGCTGCAAGGATGGATGATATCGACATTGTAGCCGCCGACGAGCTTCTGCAGCGCTTCTTCCTCGCTGCCGAAGAAGGCGAACTCCGGCGATGCGCCGTATTTCTCGATATATTGGGGATGCAGCTCGGGCACGTCATAGCCGGCCCAACCATACATCGTCAGCGACGGGGCCGCCGCAGCGATCCGGGGCGCGAGGGTCGCCGCCATCGACAGTCCCATGACGCCGAGCGCCTTGTTGAAATCCCGGCGACCGATCCGACCGGTCATAAACCGTTCGGCGATTTCCTTGCCATCCATCAGCATCTCCCTGTAAGGCTGCATCGTTTTTCTTCGGCCCGCGCTTCCCGGGCGCTCGGACCTGGGGCGCAACCGCGCTCCGGATCGTCACCAGGCCCCTGCCTGGCCCGAGAATGATGCACCCCGCCGGGGAGGCCCGGCAAGTCAGGGCCGGAGACGATCCGGGACTGGCCTAGAACGGTCGGGCCTAGAACGGAATGTCGTCGTCGAGATCGCCGCTGGCGGGCGCGGGCGCCCGGCCGCCAGAGGATCGGCCGCCCCCGGAATAGCCGCCTTCCTCGGGCTCGCCGGCCGACGCATCCCCGCCGCCACCGCCGCCGCGGCCATCGAGCATGGTGAGCTCGCCGCGATAGCGCTGCAGCACCACTTCCGTCGTGTATTTCTCCTGGCCGCTCTGGTCGGTCCACTTGCGAGTCTGGAGCTGGCCCTCCAAATAGACTTTCGCGCCCTTGCGGAGATATTTCTCGATCACCTCCACCAGCCGGTCGTTGAAGACCACGACGCGGTGCCACTCGGTGCGCTCCTTGCGCTCGCCCGAGTTCTTGTCGCGCCAGGATTCCGACGTCGCCACGGAAAGGTTCGCCACCCGGGTCCCGTCCTGCGTCGAACGGATTTCCGGATCGCGCCCCAGATTGCCCACGAGAATGACCTTGTTGACGCTGCCTGCCATCGAATGTCGTCCCTCGCTCCCAACGCCGCCACGCGGCGAAATCGCTGCACGGTCCCTGGCGATATTCGGGCAACTCTACACGGATTTGCCGGGGGCCGGCCATGCGGATTTGGCGACCGGCCCCGCCCGGCGCGAGGATAGTTCGGAGTCGCCTGTCAGCCGCCCCGCCAGTATGATCGGCGGCGCTCCCCAAACCCCGAAATTCGAGAGCCGATTCCGCCCATGAGCGACCGTACCGGCACCGGGCTGATCTCGATCCGCGGCGCCCGCGAACATAATCTGAAGAACATCGACGTGGACATGCCGCGCGACCGCCTGGTCGTGATCACCGGCCTGTCCGGCTCGGGCAAATCCTCGCTCGCCTTCGACACGATCTACGCCGAAGGACAGCGCCGCTATGTCGAATCGCTCTCGGCCTATGCGCGGCAGTTCCTCGAGCTGATGCAGAAGCCGGATGTCGATTCGATCGATGGCCTCTCGCCCGCCATCTCGATCGAGCAGAAGACCACCTCCAAGAACCCGCGCTCGACGGTCGGCACCGTCACCGAGATCTACGACTATATGCGCCTGCTCTATGCGCGCGTCGGCATCCCCTACTCGCCGGCGACCGGCCTCCCGATCGAGAGCCAGACGGTGGGCCGGAGGGCAGATAGAATCATGGCGCAGCCGGAAGGCAGAGGGTTCTACCTGCTGGCCCCGGTCGTGCGGGGCCGAAAGGGCGAATACAGGAAGGAACTGGCGGACCTCCAGAAGCGCGGCTTCCAGCGCGTCAAGGTGGACGGCACGCTCTACGAGATCGGCGAGGCGCCCGCCCTCAACAAGAAGCTGAAGCACGACATCGAGGTGGTGGTCGACCGGGTGGTGGTCCGGACCGGGATCGAAAGCCGCCTCGCCGACAGCCTGGAGACGGCGCTCGGCCTTTCGGACGGGCTCGTCTATGCCGAGTTCGCCGACGCCAAGCCCGTCAAGAAGGGCGAGACGCCGGAGCGCCTGACCTTCTCGGCGCGATTCGCCTGCCCGGTCTCCGGCTTCACCATCGACGAGATCGAACCGCGGCTCTTTTCCTTCAACAACCCGTTCGGTGCCTGCCCGGCCTGCGACGGGCTCGGTACCACCATGTTCTTCGATCCGGACATGGTCGTGCCCGACGAGAGCCTCTCCTTGCGCGAGGGCGCCATTGCGCCCTGGGCGAGCTCGACCTCGCAATATTACGCCCAGACGCTCGACAGCCTCGCGCGGCACTACAAGATCAGCATGACGACGCCCTGGCGCGACCTCCCGGAGAAGGCGCGCAAGGCGATCCTCAGCGGCTCCGGCGGCGATCCCGTCACCATGCGCTACGAGGACGGTATCCGCTCCTACAAGACGACCAAGCCGTTCGAAGGCGTGATCCCGAACATGGAGCGGCGCTGGCGCGAGACCGACAGCGCCTGGGTGCGCGAGGAGCTGTCGCGCTTCCAGAACACCAGCCCCTGCGAGACCTGCAAGGGCGACCGGCTCAAGCCGGAAGCCCTCGCCGTCAGGATCGACGGGCTCCATATCGCGGCGGCGACGCGCATGTCGATCGCGCAGTCCGCGAGCTGGTTCCTGCAGCTCCCGGAGAAGCTGACGCCGAAGCAGCGCGAGATCGCCCAGCGCATCCTCAAGGAGATCAACGAGCGACTCGGCTTCCTCAACAGCGTCGGGCTTGAATATCTCACGCTGAGCCGCGCCTCCGGCACGCTGTCGGGCGGCGAGAGCCAGAGGATCCGGCTCGCCTCGCAGATCGGCTCGGGCCTCACCGGCGTGCTCTATGTGCTGGACGAGCCCTCGATCGGCCTCCATCAGCGCGACAACGCGCGGCTGCTCGAGACGCTGAAGCGGCTCCGGGATCTCGGCAACACGGTGATCGTGGTCGAGCATGACGAGGAGGCGATCCGCATGGCGGACTACCTCATCGACATGGGACCCGCGGCCGGCCGCCATGGCGGCAAGGTCGTGGCCATCGGGACCCCGGACCAGGTGCTGCGCAACATGGACAGCGTCACGGCGCAGTATCTGACCGGAGTCCGGCAGATTCCGCTGCCCGCCGTCCGCCGCCCGGCCCAGAAGAACCAGCGCATCCGCGTGGTCGGCGCGCGCGGCAACAACCTCCGGAACGTCACGGTCGATATCCCGATCGGGCTCTTCACCTGCGTCACCGGCGTTTCCGGCGGCGGCAAATCCACGCTCGTGATCGAGACGCTCTACAACGCCCTCGCCCGGCGCCTCAACGGCGCGCGGCTGCATCCGGCCGAGCATGACCGGATCGAAGGCCTCGAATATCTCGACAAGGTCGTCGATATCGACCAGTCGCCGATCGGCCGCACGCCGCGCTCGAATCCCGCCACCTATACCGGGGCCTTCACCCCCATCCGCGACTGGTTCGCCGGACTGCCGGAGGCGACGGCGCGCGGCTACAAGCCGGGCCGCTTCTCCTTCAACGTCAAGGGCGGCCGCTGCGAGGCCTGCCAGGGCGACGGCGTCATCAAGATCGAGATGCACTTCCTGCCGGACGTCTATGTCCAGTGCGACGCCTGCAAGGGCAAACGCTACAACCGCGAGACGCTGGAGATCCAGTTCAAGGGCAAGTCGATCGCCGATGTGCTGGACATGACGGTCGAGGAAGGGGTCGAGTTCTTCAAGGCGGTGCCGGCGATCCGCGACAAGCTCGTCATGCTGCAGCAGGTCGGTCTCGACTATATCCATATCGGCCAGCCGGCGACGCAGCTTTCGGGCGGCGAGGCGCAGCGCGTGAAGCTCGCCAAGGAACTCTCCCGCCGGGCCACGGGCCGCACCCTCTACATCCTCGACGAGCCGACGACGGGCCTCCATTTCGAGGATGTGCGCAAGCTCCTCGAGGTGCTGCACCGGCTGGTGGACACCGGCAACACGGTCGTGGTGATCGAGCATAATCTCGAGGTCATCAAGACGGCCGACTGGATCGTGGATCTGGGGCCCGAGGGCGGCGACAAGGGCGGCCGGCTGGTGGCGGCCGGCACGCCCGAGCAGGTCGCGCAGGTGCCCGAAAGCTATACCGGCCAATATCTCCAGCCGCATCTCAAGCGCCGCATCGCCCCGCAGCGGAGGGCCGGCTAGGGCCGATCCGCCGCGCATCGACCATATCCCGATCCCGAAATTTTCAACCGACGGCCCCCCGCGATGTACACCCTCTACTGGAGCACCGGCGGCGCCAACATGGCGCCGCATGCCGTGCTGAACGAGATCGGCTGTCCCTACAAGCTCGTCTTCGTCGATTCCAAGAAGGGGGAGCAGCGCAGCGCCGGCTACAGGGCGATCAACCCGCATGCGCGCGTGCCCACCCTCGTCCACGGCAAGACCGTCATGTATGAGGCGGCGGCGATCGTGCTCTATCTCTGCGAGCGCCATCCCGAGGCGAAGCTCATGCCGCTGCCCGGCGATCCGGACCGCGCGCACTTCCTGCAATGGCTGATGCATCTCACCAACACGCTCCAGGAGGAGCTGTCGCACTGGTGGCACGAGGAAGCCTATGTCGAGGACCGCAAATGCCACGCGCCCCTGAAGGCGACCGCCGAGAAGAACCTCGACCGGATGTGGCGTTTCTTCGACGGGGTGCTGGCGGCGCCGGGGCCCTATCTCCTCGGCAAGCGGTTCAGCGCCGCCGACATCTATCTCACCATGCTGACCCGATGGTCGCGCGACTGCGCCATGCCGGCCTGGCGCTACCCGAACGTCGCACGGCTGATCGAGCGCGTGAAAGCGCGGCCGGCCTATGCCCGCATGATGGAACAGGAAGCGATCGCCTGAGGCGCGCTCACCGCAGGCTCGGCTGCGCCGTCAGGGGTCGGCCGTCACCGTCGCCGACGCCCATCGCCGCCGCAGGCTTGCGCGTTTCGGCGAGGATCGCATTCAGCTTGTCGAGGAATTCCGCTGCCGGCACGACGAAGGCGAGATCGCCTTTCGGCGAATAGCGCCAGCTCGGCGAGAAGCTCGAGGATTTGGCCTCGTATTGATCGGAATAGCCCGCGATCGCGATGCCGACGAGGTAGTCCCTGTTGCCCTCGCGCAAGAAGACCGGCCCGCCGGAATCGCCCGGGATGGCTTTTCCGGCGAAGACCAGGATGCGGTCGGCGCTTTGCTTCGGTGCGGGATCGGCGGCGGAATATTCGAAGGGCAGCGACCAGGAAAGCAGCCGATAGCGGCTTTCCAGCATCTTTTCGCCCGGGTCCCGCTTGTCGAAGCTGCCATAGCCGAGGGCGAAGAAGTCGCTCTCGCCGTTCTGCATGAGCTGCTGCGTGTCGAGGGAGCGTATGGCGATGCGCGCGCCGTCGAAAGGAAGCTCCTCGGCGAGCCGGATCACCGCCCAGTCGCGGCGCCGGTCGGCCACGGTTTCCGGCTGGTCGATATAGTCGTCGGCGGTCGTCACCTCGGCAATGGCGGCGCTCTCCACCCAGTCGCCCTTGCTGTAGCCGAGCTGGAACACGCCGCGCTCGAGGTCGGATTCGCCGCCGTTCTTGGCGTTCGGCCGCACGCAATGGGCCGCCGTCAGCACCACGTCGGGGCCGATCAGCGAGCCGGTGCAGACGCCGGCTTCGCCGTCCCTGTAGTGAAGGATCAGCCGGCCGACGAGGCGGCTGGGGAACGCCGTCGCGTCCGCCTCGGCGGCGGGATCGCGCTCGAGCCGGAGGGCCGAGCTCATCGGCTCCCCGGCGAGCAGATTCATCAGCTCCGCCGCCGCCGCCGGCATCACCGCGCCGCCGATGGCCGCGGCATAGGTCGGTTCGATGCCGGCCTGAACGGCATAGGCATATTCCAGATAGATGTCGCCGCTGTTGGCGAGGAACGCCCTGGCCGGCGTCGACACCGTCAGGTTGAAGCGGTTGATGATCTCCAGGAACTCGGGACGGTTCCGGTTGAAGGTGGGCGCGATCGCATTGCCGATCTCGACGATGCGCCGCGACGCCGATTCCGTGTCGCGGAACACCAGCGCATAATGCGTCATCGCGCCGGAGACCATGCACCAGTTGCAGTCGCGGATATCGGCGCCGGTCTTGGTGCGGAACTTCTCCCGCCGCAGGATCGCCTGCAGCACGCCGTCCTGCGAACGGAAGACGGGGAGCGTTTCCTGCGGCGCCGCCGCCATCGCGCGGCGGGCGTCGGCCTCGGTCAGCAGCCCCCTGCCGTCGGCGGTGGCGTGCGCCGGTCCCTCCGGCTCGAAATGCAGCGCGAACTTTCCGGCCGCCGCGCGGAAGCGCGGATCGAACGCATCGACGAACGCCAGCGCATCGAAGCCCTTGCCGAGCAGGAAACTGCGACGGAGCAGCAGCAGATTGTCGTCCGTGACCGCAAACTTCAGGCTGAGCGCATTGAGCGCCACCCGCGACGCGATGCTGAGCGCCTCCTGGCGCTGCGCCGCCGCGAGCTTGGCCAGCGTAATGGTGAAGTCGAGATAGCTGAGCCCGTCCACGCCCCGCGCAATCCGCGCGTTGAAAGGATAGGACCATTCATCGAGCTGGATCTCGCCCTCGAGCACCGTGCCGTGGCGCTCGGCCGCGATGCCGGCCTCCGACAACAGCGCCTGGATCAGAGCGGGATCGGGGTCGGTGAAGACCGAAATTTCGCCACGCGGCGCCCCCAGCACGGGCCCGGTATCGGCAAAGCCGGAATGAGGCGCCAGCCCCGCGAAAGCGAGAGAGAGAAGGATCAGGACCAGGCAGCGCTGCATCATTTCGGGCAATCGGGCTCGACGCGGCGTTGTTGAGAATGACGATGGGTGATCCGCGGCCCTACCGGCGGCGCGATTTCGCCTTGGCCTTCTTGGCAGCCTTCCGGGCCGGCTTGGTGCGTTTCTGCGCGGTCTGCGACTTGGCGGCCCTGGCGGTCGCCATCGGCCGGGCCGCGATCGCCTCCACCTCGATCAGCAGCGACGGGAGCGCGAGGCCGGAGACCACCAGCATGGTCGAGGCCGGCGCGTGACCGCCCAGCACTTCGTCACGGATGCTGCGGGAGGCCTGAATGTCCTCGCGGCGCGTGAGGAAGATGCCGGCCTTCACGATGTCCCTGATATCGAGGCCGCCGGCGCGGATCGCGGCGATCACGTTCGCCCAGACCTGCCGGGCCTGACCCTCGAAGCCCTCGGGGATGGTTCCGTCGGCCGCCGCGCCGACCTGCCCCGAAATATGCACCCAACGGCAATTCTCCGGCGCCGCCACTACATGGGTGTAGCGGCTGAACGGTTTGGACAAGCTGTTGGGGTTGGTGAATTTGAGCATGGTTCGACCCCCCTGACGCTACGGCTGTGCGCCGGACACTATCCGTTCCCGCGGGACAGGACAATGACGGTGGCGAATTATGCCCACCCTTCGGACCTGGGGCCGGCTTTCAACCGATCCCCCTGGGGCGGAGTCGACCCGCGGCCGCCGCCCCGTCCGGGGCCGCAAGCGCGGCCGGGGAGGAGATGCCGCGGGTCGCCGAGGGGAGGCCCCGCGCCAGCCGGCTCGCGGGAACGCGGGACGCGCCGAAGGCGTTCCCTGCGGCCCCCTGCGGCCCCTGGGGTCGGTCCGGGCTACTTCTTCGGGCGGCTGGCCTGGACGCTGTAGAAAACCACCACAACCAGCGAGACGCAGATCAGCAGGGTCGAGATCGCCGCGATCGTCGGATCGACCTGATCCCGGAGCGAGGCGAACATCCGCCGGGTCAAGGTGGCCTTCTCGCCCAGCGATATGAAAAGAGCCACCACCACCTCGTCGAGCGAGGTGATGAGCGCAATGAGCGCTGCGGCGAAAACCGACCGCCGGATCGACGGCAGGGTGACGGTGACGAAGGCGAGGAACCGGTTCGCGCCGAGGCTCATCGCCGCGTTCTCGAGGGCGGTGTCGAAGCGGCGGAGCCCGGCCGTGACGATGATCACCACGAATGGGATCGCCAGCACGGTATGAGCCAGAACGAGGCCGAAGATCGTGTTGACCAGCCCGATCCTCGCATAGAGGTAGAAGACGCCGATCGCCACGATGATCACCGGGATGATCATCGGCGCGACGACGGTGGCCCGCAGCATGGGCACCGCGCGATGCCTGGTGAAGGTCAGCCCGTAGGCCGCCGCGATGCCGAGCGGCGTCGCCAGCAGCATCGTGAAGAAGGCGACCCTGAGCGAGACCCAGGTCGCCTCCATCCACTCGACCGAGTGGAAATAGCTCTCGTACCAGCGCAGCGAGAAGTCCTTCGGCGGGAACTCGAAATATTGCGAGCTCGAGAAGGACATCGGAATGATGATGAAGACCGGCACGATGAGGAACAGGATCACGCCGATGCCGACCGCATGCAGCCAGAGCCGCCGCCAGACCGGAACGCCGATCTCGAAGGTGCCGTGCATCGTTCAGTTCCCGCCGCCGCGCTGCCGCCGCAGCACGCGTTCGATGCCGAAGAAGATGGCGAGGGTGATGATCAGCAGGATCAGCGCGAGTGACGAGGCGGCCCCCCAGTCCGCATAGATCGTGGCGTTCTGCTGCACCTTCATCGCGACCATCGTCACCCGGCCGCCGCCCAGGATCTCCGGCGTGACATAGAAGCCGAGCGAATAGACGAAGACGAGGAGCGCACCCGCCACGAGGCCGGGGATGGTGAGCGGCACCAGCACCGTCCAGAAAGCGCGCACGGGCGAGGCACCGAGGTTGGCCGCGGCGCGCAGCCAGTCCCGGTCGAGCGACTTGATGGCGGCGAACATCGGCAGCACGAAGAAGGGCAGCACGATATGCAGCATGCCGATGGTGGTGCCGAACCGGTTGTAGGCAAGCCTCATCGGCTCGTCGATCACGCCGAGCCAGAGGAAGAAGTCGTTGATGAGGCCCTGTCGCTGCAGCAGGACCAGCCAGGCGTAGGTCCGCACCAGCAACGAGGTCCAGAACGGCACGAGCACAAGCCCGAGGCAGATCGCGGCGGCGCGGTCCGGCAGCGTCGAGATGTAATAGGCGAGCGGGAAGCCGAGCAGGATTGCGAGGATGGTGATGGTGATGCTGATCGAGAACGTCGTCCTCAGGATCTTGAGATAGCCGGGATTCTCCAGTATCCGCGTGTAGTTCTCGAGCGTGAAGCCCTCGGGCCCGACGAAGGAGACCCAGAACAGGATCCCCACCGGCACGATGCAGATGACCGCGGTGAGCAGCAGTGCCGGCATCGGCAGCGCAAGAAAGCGCCGACGCTCCGCCCGCTCGCTCGCTTCGAGAAGCGCGATGTTGGTGCCCGCCGCCATCTCAGGCGTCGCGGTCGCAGGGCACGATCAGCGTCTCCTGCACCGGCAGGGCGACATGGATCGAGGCCCCCGGCTGCAGCGCGGCCTGGCTGCGATGGCCCGCGGTCGGCCGGCGCAGCGCGATGCGGCGCCCGTCCGCGATCTCGACATAGAGGAGCAGGCTGTCGCCCTGGAACACGAGCTCGCGCACCTGGGCTGGAATGACATTGTAGCCGGGCTGGTCGTGCCGCTCGACGATCTCCAGCTTTTCGGCGCGGAGCACCAGATGGAGCGGCCGGTCGCCGCCGGCGATGCGCTGCTCGCTCCGCAACGCCTGCCCCGCCAGAAGTGCCACGCCATTCTCGACCCGGACGTCGAGCAGCGTGGTTTCGCCGAGGAAACCCGCCACAAAGCTCGTCGCCGGCGCCCCGTAGAGCCGTTCCGGCGCATCGATCTGGACCAGCCGCCCCTTGTTCAGCACCGCGACCCGGTCCGCCATGGTCAGCGCCTCGCGCTGATCGTGCGTGACGGAAACGGTGGTGATGCCGAGGCTCCGCTGCAGATGCCGGATCTCGATCTGCATCTCCTCCCGCAGATGCTTGTCGAGCGCCGAGAGCGGCTCGTCCATGAGCAGGATCTGCGGGTGAAACACGACGGCGCGTGCCAGCGCGACGCGCTGACGCTGCCCGCCCGAAAGCTGGTCGATGTTGCGCTCCGCGAATTCCGAGAGCCGGACGAGCGCCAGCGCGTCGGCCACCCGCCGGCCGATCTCGGCCCGCGGCATGCGACGCACCCGGAGCGGGTAGGCGACATTGCCGCCGACCGTCATATGCGGGAAGAGCGCGTAGCTCTGGAACACCATGCCCACGTTCCGCTTGTGGGGCGGCAGGGTCACGACCTCCTGCCCGCCGAACGCGATGCTGCCTTCGGTCGGACGGATGAAGCCGGCGAGCGCCATGAGCAGGGTGGTCTTGCCGGAGCCGGACGGGCCGAGCAGCGTGACGAACTCGCCGCGATGGATATCGAGATCGACCCCGGCCAGGGCCTCGACGGTCCCATAGCGCTTGCCGAGGCCGCGGATGGCGATGGTCTGGCCTCGCGCATCGCTCATCAGGGGAGATGGCATCTCGACATCGGTTGGCATGCTTGTGCGTTCGGTCCGCAAGCTGGTTACCCTTCGCGACAGCGCATTATTGGCCAAGGAGATCGGGGGCTGAACCGGAATCTGCCCCAAGGACGCGCGGGAGGACCGCCGCGAGGCGGTCCTCCCTGTCGCAACGCGCGCCAGGCTATTCCTGGATGAAGTTCGACCAGCGCTCCTGCACCTCGGCGCCGTGCTCGGCCCACCAGTCGCCGTCGGTCCAGACCTGAACCTTCAGGTTCTCCGGCGACGCCGGCAGGAGCTTCGCGCGCTCCGGGGGAATCTTGCCGGTGTTGAAGGCTTCGCTGCTCACCGGCGAGATCGGGATGTATTGGGCGATGTTGGCGTGGATTTCCGGCGACGCCGCCACGGCGATCGCCTTCATCGCCAGATCCACCTTCGTCGAGCCCTTCGGGATGAAGAAGCAGTCCGGGATTAGGAGACCGCCCTGATAGGTGTACTGCGCCTCGGCGCCGTCATCGATCACGGCCTGCATCCGGTTGCTCCAGATGCCGATCATGTCCACCTCGCCGTCCTTGACGAGCTGCGCCGACTGCGCGCCGGAGGTCCACCAGACTGCGATGTGCGGCTTGATCTCCTCGAGCTTCTTGAAGGCGCGATCGACATCCAGCGGATAGAGCTTGTCGAGCGGCACGCCGTCGGCGATCAGCGCCGCCTCGAGGTTCTGCGCCGGACTGTTGCGCATGCCGCGCGTGCCGGGGAACTTCTCGACGTCCCAGAACTCCGCCCAGGTCTGCGGGCCGTCGGCGCCGAACTTCTTCGTGCTCCAGCCGACGACATAGGAAGCGGTATTGTCGAGGATGTAGGTCGGCTGCAGCGCCGCCTGATCGTAGCCGCGCGGCTTGATCACGTCATAGTCGAGCGGCTCGAAGAGGCCCTCGCGCGCGCCCTGCGCGCATTCGTCGACGGTAAGCTCGCCCACGTCCCACTGCACGGCGTTGGCCGTCACCTGCGCGCGGATGTCGGCGAGGCTGTTGAGGGAATCTTCCTTGATCTCGATACCGAGCTCCGCCGCGGTCGGCTGCCAGATCGCCTTCGACATCGCTTCGCCGTAGGACCCGCCATAGTTCGCGATCGTCAGGCTGTCCGCCGCGAGCGCGCCTCCGCTCAACAACGCAACGACCGCAGCGGCCGGCGCGCCGAACTTCCAAATGCCCTGCTTGCTAGATCCGGAATTCATCTGCTCCTCCCATCGTCTTGTTTGCCTCGCGCTGCCGGCAAATACGCGCACCGGAAGATCGCGGTCCGAACGCTGCCGCAGCGGGTTTCCGGCCCCTGCGGCCACATCCCTTCATGACTATTGCCGCCGTCGCATCGACGAAAGCCGGAAGTCTCAATGTTCAGATTGGACTCCCTGCACCTATGAAGAACGGCGCGCCGCCTCGGTTTCCGCCGCGATCGGACGCGACTTTCCTGCCCGATCCGCCAGCATGCGGACGGGTTCCGAAAGGAACGGGATCGGCGGCCTCCGGCGTGCCGGGATCGCGGTCAATTCGCCGCCGGGCGCGGGCGGATCGCCTCGAGCCGTCGGCGCAAGGCCGCGAAATGCGATTCCGCGGCGTGGGCATCCCAGCTATCGAATTCCTGGACCGCCTTCTCGGCATCCTTGTCGGAAACGAGACGCAAGGGGCGTCCGGAGGACATGGCGATGAACTGCACCATGCAGGCGCGTTCCAGGAAGTAGAGCCGATGAAAGCATTCGCCGACAGTGCGTCCGACGACGATCACGCCATGGTGGGCGAGAAACAGCACGCAGGCCTCCGGCCCCAGCGCGCGCGCCATGCGATCGCCTTCGGCCTCGTCGAACACCAGACCGTTATAGAGATCGTCATAGGCGACCTTGTTGTAGAAGCGGAGCGAGTTCTGATGCGTCATGACCAGCCGCCCGTTCTCGAGCGCGGTCAAGGCGCTGGCATAGGGCATGTGCGTATGCATGACGCAGCGCGCATCGGGCCGCGCGCGGTGGACCGGCCAATGGATGAGATGCGCCGAGGGATCGACGAAGCCCTTCCCCTCCAGCCGGTTGCCCTCGGAATCCACGACCATGAGCGTCTCGGGGCGCACCTCGTCCCAATGGAGGCCATAGGGAGACAGGAAGAACCGGTCGTCGTGACCAGGCACCATCATGGTGAAGTGATTGTCGATGCCCTCGTTCAGGCCGTTCTGCACGGCGAGCTGAAGCGCGGCCGCAAGATCCTCCCGGGCCTGCCACTGCTCCTCCTTCGTTGCGCCGTCCCGCTTCACCGCCTGTATCGACATGCCGATCTCCACTGATTGCCCTGCGGCCCGCGAGGCCGCACAAGGATGAGACCTGCCGCCTTACTGCGCCGCGCTCAATGCGCCCGCTTGCGAGCCGGGCTCCCGGTCGCGCCACAGCGCCCAGGGCTCTCGCGCAAAGAGACGGCGCACCATCGGCTCGAACGGGGCGAGCGGCATCGACTCGTAATTGATGTCGAAGGCGACCTGGTCGTAGCGCTCGCAGAACAGCACCGTCCGCTCGAACGCCGGATGGCCGCGATAGCGGTCGCGCTCGTGCCGGTCCTTGCCGATCTTGTCGAAGAAGAAATAGCCCTGGAACACCGGATGGTGGCGGAGCAGCCATTCCGTCGCGGGCGATATGAAAGGCTTCATCACCGCGGCGACGAAAGCCCCGTGATCGTGCGGCGCGAGAAGATCGCCGATGTCATGGAGCAGCGCCGCCACGACCGTCTCTTCGTCCTGATTGTCGCGAAAGGCGCGCGTCGCGGTCTGGAGCGAATGTTCGTAGCGCCCGACTTCCATGCTCGCCGGACTGTCCCGCAGCGCCAGCAGATGACCGAGAACGCGGTCCGCGGTCGCACTCAGAAACGGTCGTTCGATTTCCTCGATGCGCCGCCAGTCCTCAACCGTCGTTTCGGCAAGGCTGGCAAACCGCACGGGTCCGGAGTTCGTTGCGTCGGCCATGACCTTGCCCTGCCCGGTGAAATCCAGCTCCGAGCATAGCGATCCCGAAATCCCTGGCAATGAAAAAACGCCGTTTCAGGTATAAATGCCGGCTGGAATATCTTGATATAGGTAAAACCGAGTGATATTTCGTTCTGACCATGGAAAATCCTGAAACAGGCCGTCTCTGGAGGAGGCGCATCGCACCCGTCGAGCGCGCGGCCCGGGAACCACGGCGCACGACAGGATTGTGCAACCCGGAAGAAACACAGCCCCGGGAAGATGCGCGCGTCCGGCGTTGCCCGTTCCCGACCGGCGCGTCGGGACGAGCTGCGCGGCAGGTGTCACGCGTTCCGGCTTGCCCGCCCCTGCGCTTTGCACGAGGGTCCTCGCTCCCTGCAACAAGGCGGCGATAGGACGGGCAGATGCGAAGCAAGCCTCATCTGGATCCGGTCGAACGGCAGATCGTGACGATTTTGCAAGAGGACGGCCGGACGACGACCGCCGACATGGCGCGAAGCATCGGGGTCGCCGAACCCACGATCCGCCGCAAGCTCAACCGTCTGCTGGACGAACAGATCGTCAAGCTTCGCGCAATCTCGGATCCGGTGCGGCTCGGCTTCAGCGCCCCCGCCTTCATCGGCCTCGACGTCGAGCGGGCCCAGATCGAGGCGGTCGCGGAAAAGCTCTGCAGCTATCCGATGGTCGAAGACGTGGTGATCCTGTCCGGGCCCTACGACATCCTCGTCCGGGCCGCCTTCGAATCCTCCTCGCAGCTCTACGATTTCGTCCTCAAGGAGCTGAGCAAGGTCGAGGGCATCCGCGATACGCATTCCTTTCTCATCATGCGCAACCTGAAACATGCCGACCTGCGGGCCGTGCCGAACGGTTCCGACGAGGACGGCTGACCACCGGTCGACAAGGGGATATCCATGGCAATCTTTACAGACAAGGAACTGAAGGCGCGGCAGGAGCGGCTGCAGAAGGGCCTGGCGAAGCGCAAGGTCGATGTCGCCTTCATCCATTCCGCCGACAATGTCTATTACACGACCGGGATTCCCCTCCTCTCCGAATGGGGTCGCCCGATGTGGGCGGTCTTCGACGTGCCGGGCAAGGTCCGGGTCATCGGCGCCGCCATCGAGAAGGAGAACATGGAGGAGAACGCGCGCGCCGACGAGGTGCTCCCCTATGCCGACGATACCAACGTCGTGCAGGCGAGCCTCCGGCTGGTGGGCAGCGTCATCGCCAGGCGCAAGAGCAAGCCGAAGCGCATCGGCATCGAGCGCGAAATCATGTCGCTCGGCCTCCATGACGCGCTGCAGGCGCAGTTTCCGGGCGCCGAATTCGTCGAGATCGGCGACATCATCACCGACCTTCGCATCATCAAGTCGGCCGAGGAGCTCGGGATCCTGCAGCTCGGCGCGACCATCGCCAAGCTCGGCGCCAATGCGTTCCTGGAGGCGCTGGACGACAATGCGACCGAGCTCACCGTCGCGGGCCACGCCGTCAACGAGATGAACAAGGCGCTGGGCGCCCTTTATCCGGGCGGCGGGACGAGCACCTATGCCTATGCGCAATTCGCGAGGCACACGCTGACGCCGCATCTCCACCCGACCGGCCAGCGGCTGCGGCGCGGCGACCTGGTCGCGCTCAACGTCTTCCCGGTGATCTGGGGCTACTGCATGGAGCTCGAGCGCACCTTCGTGTTCGGCGAGCCGACCAGGAAACAGCAGAAGCCGCTCGATGCCGTGAACGAGGCGTTCGATGCGGCCAAGGCCTATGTCGGCCCCGGCGTCGCCATGAACGACGTCGACAACCTCACCCGCAAGATGCTGAAGGAGGCCGGCTTCGGTCGATATATCCGCCACGGCACGGGTCACGCGCACGGCATCATGATCGGCTCCGCCTCGCGCGAGGAGCCGGGCGAGCTGCGCTACTACAACAAGAACAGGCTCAGGGCCGGCATGGCCAATTCGGTCGAACCCGGCGTCTACATCCCCGAGATCGGCGGCTTCCGTCATTCGGACGTGATGTTCATCACCGACAAGGGCGCGGTCTGCGTCACCGATTTCCCGCGCGATATCCTCTACTGAAACACCGCCCCCGGGAGCCGGCCCCGCGCCGGTTCCCGGGAGCCTGCCGCAGAGGCGCGGGCGTGCGTCAGGGCGTCAGCCTTCGATAGACCAGGATCGCCGCCGCCAGATCCTCGATCGCCGCGCCGACCGATTTGAAAAGCGTTATCTCCTCCGGACCGGCACGGCCCCGATGGGCGCCCTTCACCAGCTCCGCGAGCTCGGCCTTCACCGAGGATTTCCCGATCACCTTGGCGGCAAGCGGCTGGACGATGTCGCCCGCCTCCGCAAAGGCGCCGCCATAAGTATCGACGAAGAGCGAGGCGCGGCGAACCGTCTCGTCGTCCGTTTCGCGCATCTGCGGCGTGAAGGCGCCGACGAGATCGACATGCGTCCCCGGCTGAAGGCGATCCCCCTGCACCAGCGGCGTCCGGGAAAGCGTCGCGCAGGAAACGATGTCCGTATCGGGAAGCGCCGCCGGAAGATCGGCGACGGCACGAGCGTCGATCCCCTGTTCCCCGCGCAGCCGCGCCGCCAGCGCCTCGGCCCTGGCCTCGGACCGGCCCCAGATCGAGACGCGCTCGATCGGCCGCACGGCGCAATGGGCCGCGATCAGGTTCGGGGCGAGGCGGCCGGTCCCGACCATCAGAAGCCGCGCGCTGTCCTTGCGCGAGAGATAGCGCGACGCGAGCGCCGAGGCGGCGGCCGTGCGTCTTGCCGTCAATTCCGAACCCTCGATCACCGCGAGCGGCGCGCCGGTTTCGGCGGACATGAGGAAATAGCTCGCCGACACCGCCGGCAGGCTGCGCTCGGCATTGTCCGGGAACACCGTCGCGATCTTGACGCCGACATGCTCGCCCGCCCGCCAGGCCGGCATGAGCAACAAGGTCGCCGCAGCACCGCCGGTCTCGATGGTGTGGTGATGCCGCACCGGGGCGACGAAGCCGTCCGCAAAGGCATCGCGAAGTGTATCGATCAGGGCCGGCCAATCGAGCAGCCGCGCCACGTCTTCCCGGGAGACCGTGATCATGACGCGGCGCCGCGCATCGATCGGATGAAGTCTTCAGACACCAGACGATTCCCCTTCCCTCGGCAGCACCATCCAGTCGGCCGCCCGCGCCCGCACCGTCACCGTCTCGCCGGTGCCGGGCGCCGCGGCGGCGCGGTTCGGCTGAATTACCGTAAGCTGTCCCCCGGCGGGGAGACGCAACACGATATGACGCTCCGCACCGAGCGGCGAGACGTCGAGCACCGTCCCGACGATGAGCGTCTCGTCGGCAGCCGGCGCAGCGCCCGGCGAGACGATCTCCAGCCGTTCCGGCCGGATGCCGACGTCGTAGATCGCACCGGCACGTCCGTTCGGTGCCGCGACCCGAAGCTCGAACCCGTCCTCGGTCGTGAGCGTGGAGAGTGTCGGCGACCCTCCGCCGGCGCCGGCGGCGCGCCCGACGAACCAGTTCGACCGGCCGACGAACCCCGCCACGAAACGGTTGCCCGGCCGCCAATAGATGTCGTCGGGACTGCCCACCTGCCGGATCCGGCCCTTCTCCATGACGATGATCCGGGCCGCCATGCCCATCGCCTCTTCCTGATCGTGGGTGACGATGATGGTGGTCGAGCCCACGGATCGCAGGATCTCCTTGATCTCCACCCGGAGCTCGTGCCGCAGCTTCGCATCGAGCGCCGAGAGCGGCTCGTCGAGCAACACCACCGCCGGCTCCGTCGCCAAAGCGCGGGCGAGCGCCACGCGCTGCTGCTGACCGCCGCTCAGCTTCGCCGGCAGGCGGGCATCGAGCCCCTGCAGCTTCACCAGCCCCAGCATCGCCGAGACGCGGTCCGGAATCTCCGCCTTCGGCCAGCCGCGATGCCGCAGGCCGTAGGCGACGTTGTCGCGCACCGTCATATGCGGGAAGAGCGCATAATGCTGAAACAGCAGCCCGACATTCCGCTCATAGGGGCGCGTGCCGGTGACATCGCGGCCGCCGATGCGGATTTCCCCGGAATCGGGACGCTCGAAACCGGCGATCAGGCGCAATGTCGTCGTCTTGCCGCAACCGCTCGGCCCCAGCAGCGAAACGATCTCGCCCTGCGCGACCGTGAAGGACACGGCGTCGGCGGCGACGGTCGCGCCGAAATGCTTGGTGACGTTCCTGACTTCGAGCATCGCGTCTCCTAGGCGGGATGCAGGCCCTGCCCCATCACGCGATCGACGCCGACCAGGCGGTCGAGGACGACGATCAGCAGGATGGTGAAGAGCACCAGCAGCATCGAGGCGGCGGCGATGGTGAGATCGAAATTGGCCCGCATGTTGCTCACCAGCGCGACGGGCAAGGTGTAGCTGGTCGCATCGGTCAGGAACATGCTGACGGCCACGTCGTCCATCGAGATGGCGAAGGCGAAGATCGCACCGGCAACGATGCCGGTGCGCGCCAGCGGGAAGGTGATTTCCCAGAACACCCGGCGCTCGTTGGCGCCGAGGCTGCTCGCGGCCTCCAGGAGCGTCCTGTCGACGCCGGCCAGGCTCGCGAGCGTGGCGCGGATCGTATAGGGGATCGTCAGGATGAGATGTCCGCAGACCAGCCGCACGAAGCCTTCGACGATCCCGACCTGCGACAGGAACAGCAGCAGCGCGAACCCGATCACGACCGGCGGCACGATCAGCGGCGACACGAAGAAGGCGGTGAGCAGTTCGCTCCAGCGGGGGCTAACCCGGTTCAGGAACAGCGCCGTGGCCACGCCGGCCGCGGCGGCGATGAGGACGGCCGTGGTCGAAACCATGAGCGAGGTCCGCAATCCCTGCATCAGATACGGGTCCGAGAGAAAACGCTCGAACCATTGCAGGGAGAAGGAGGGCGGCGGAAGCGGCCCGAGATAACTCCGGGAATCGAACGCCATCAGGCCGGTGATGCCGAGCGGGACCAGCAGGAAGAGAAAGGCGAGGACGACGACGGCACCGGAAATGCCGGACAGCATCCCGTCCAGGCGTCGGCGCCATGGCCGCGAAGGCGAAAGACCGGCCGACATCATCCCTCCCCCCTCGCCTGCGCCCGCGCCGTCACGAGGCGGGTCACGAGATAGATCGTCGCGAAGCAGACCACCAGCGTCACGAGCGAGATCGCGGCGCCGCTCGGATAGTTCGCCACCTCGCTGAACCGGTTGTAGATCATGTTGGAGAGGAACTGGACGCGGCCCTTGCCGAGGATCATCGGCACCACGAAGGCGCTGATCGCGAAGGTGAAGGAGAGCAGGAAGGCTGCCAGCAGGCCCTGCACGGAGAGCGGCAGGGTGGTCGAGAGATGCGACTTCCAGGTCGGCGCGCCGAGGGACTGCGCCGCCTCGACAAGGCGCGGATCGAGATTCTGGATCGACCCGATGAGCGTCAGCGCGGCGATCGGGATGATGAACTGCAGCAGGCCCGCCCCGACCACGAACTCGATATAGGTCGAGTTGTTGGCGGAGAGCCCCACGGCGCGCAGCAGCGGCGCCACCGGCCCGACCGAGCCGAGGCTGAGCTCGACGGCATAGGTCTTCACCACCGCGGAGAGGAAGATGAAGGTGACGAGCCCGCCGATCGCGATCGCGCGCCACCGGCTCGAGAAGCTGCGCACGATCCGGTAGGCGAGCGGAAAGGCGATGGCAAGCCCGACGACGGTGGTGACGAAGCTGACGCGGAGCGTCGTGAAGAAAAAACGCCGGAAGCCGGGCTCGAGGAGCTCGGCATAGTTGAGCAGGGTGAAGGGCGCATCCGGCGCCGCCCCCACCCGCCCGGGCGTGAACAGCCGCAGGCTCTCGATGCCCAGGGCGACCATGGGCAGGAGGAAGAGCGCGGCATAGAGCGCCGCGCCCGGCAGCGCCAGCATTCCCGAACGCGAGGGTTTCATCATCGCTCAAATCCCGGCAAGTCGGCCCGGCGGCCGCAGCATGGTCGGCCGCCGGCGCCGGGATCGGTTGTCAGAGCAGCGGCGCGATCTCGCTTTCCCACCGCTTGGTCCAAGCATCCTGCTGGGCCAGCACCTCGCCATAGTCCGGCACATAGACGAACTTGTCGATCTCCTCGGCGGTGAAGGCGAGATGCGACAGGGCCGGCGGGGTCTTCGCCTTCACGTTGAGCGGCGCCTCGCCCGCGACCTCCGCATAGAGGCTGCTCATCTCCGGGCTGATCGCATGGTCGATGAAGCCGAGCGTCGCCTCGAGATTGGGCCGGTTCTTCAGCACGGCAAAGCCGCTCTGATAGAGGAAGGTCGGCATGCCCTCCTGCTTGGTGAGGCGTACCACTTCGAAGTTCTTCGCCACTTCCGCCCAGGCGGGCTCGGCGAAGAACCCGACCGCGGTTTCGCCCGAGGTGAAGGAGTTCGTGAACTCGCTGTCCGTCGTCGAGACGCGGCCGATATTGCCCGAGCGCGCGAGGTCCGCCATCAGCTTCCAGCCGGGCTCCATGTTGCGCTCGTCGCCACCGGCATGGAGCGAGAGCGCGACGAGCTGCAGCATCATGTTCTGCGACGGTCCCGGCCAGCAGACCAGGCCCTTGAGCTTCGGATCGAAGAAATCGTCGATGCTGCGCACCTCGATCGGCGAGGTGTCCTTGCGATAGCCGAAATAGATGCCGCCGATCGCGCGCGGCACGGCCTTGGCGTTGCCGTCCTTGTCCCGGACGATCATCTTCGCCGGAATGTCGGCGAGGTTCGGGATCGTCGCGGGGTCGATGGTCTCGAGCCAGTCTTCGGCGATCATCGAATGGAACGAGCCTTCCCATCCCGCCGTATAGTCCAGCTCCGGATTGGGCCAGCTCGCCTTGATCTTCGGCAGGATCGAGCCGGCGCCGCCCTGGAACAGCACCCAGTTGACCGCGACCTGGTCCTGCGCCGCGGCGATCTGCTTCATCGCATCGACGACGCTGCCGCCCCACTCCGCGGCCGTGAGCTGGGTCGCGGCGCTGGCCCGCTTCGCCCAGAGCGACGGCATGGCAACCGCACCCGCGGCGGCGCCGGCGATGAGAAAATTCCTTCGCGACAAATGTCGCATCTTACCCTCCCATGTCTCTCGAGTTTTCGCGCGAGGTGCCTGTCAGGCCCGACAGTTCAGACGATCGGCAGTTCGCTTGGCGCCGGCTCGGTCAGATACTCCCAGCCGGTCGGCGTCACATGGACGCTGTCCTCGATCTGGATGCCCCATTTGCCGGTGATGTAGATCGCCGGCTCGATCGACAGCGTCACGCCCGGCTGCAGCACCGTGTCGTCGCCTTCCTTCAGATCGGGTGCCTCGGCGATATCGAGCCCCACGCCGCGTCCGAGG
This sequence comes from uncultured Rhodospirillaceae bacterium, assembly GCA_902826565.1. GTDB lineage: Bacteria > Pseudomonadota > Alphaproteobacteria > Dongiales > Dongiaceae > CADEFF01. The sequence goes on from CADEFF010000033.1 coordinate 36,176, forward strand.
CGATGCTCGATATAGTCGCCATAACCCGCGGCATAGATGCGCTCGCGGACGATGCGGTCGAGATGACTGGCCGTGACGCCCGGCTTCAGCTCGTCGAAGGCCGCATGCTGCGCGTCATAGAGCAGCTTGTAGACGTCCTTCATCTCCTGCGTGGCCGAGCCGACGGCGAGGTTCCGGGAATAGCCGACGCGGTATCCCTTGAACTGGTTGGTCATGCAGAAGCACATCGCGACCATGTCGCCATCCACGATCGGGTTCGGCGACCCGCGGCCATGGGAGATCGAGGAGCGCTTGCCGGCCTGGATCAGCTGCACGCCGTCGGTGATGGGCGAATGGTTCACGTCCTCGGGCGCGGTCAGGAAGGTCGCGGCCGTGCGCGTCGCGGCATCCCGCGCGGCCTGCGCCACCTCGAACTCGCGCACGCCCGGCTTGATCGCCTTCATCGAGGCGGCCCAGGCGGCCGTGGCGACCCGGCCCGACTTCTTCAGGAGATCGATCTCGAAGGGCGACTTGATCATGCGGCAGCGCTGCAGCACGGTCGAGGAATCCTGGAACCGGATGTTCGGCAGGCGCTGCTTCAGCCGGCCATACTCGCCGACCGGCATGTAGTTCTCCTCGATGCCCACGGCGGCGCGCTCGAGCTTGCGGTCCTGGATCACCTCGACGATCAGGTCGTAGGGATTCTGGAAATGGTTCTTCTCGGGAAACTCCGTGTAGTAGCGGATGTCCTCGATCCAGCTCGCCTTGGCGGCATACTCGTACTCGTTCTTGGAAACGATGAAGGCGCACTCGCCTTCCAAGGGCACCAGCGCCGCCTCGATCCGGATCGGAATGAATTCCCAGAAGCCGGTGACGTACCAGACATTGGTCGGCTGCATGACGAACAGCGCATCCAGCTTGCGTGACCGCATCTCGTCCCGGATGCGCTCGACCCGCGCCTGGAACTCTTCCCGTTTCGGATTGGCTTGCATCGCGTCCTCCTGCTCCGCCCGATGGCCGGCCGGCGTCCCTGATATTCCTTGGGCTTATGTATCCAGAGGTGAATCATCTCCGCTGGTGCTGGTGGCCAGGCGCATGCGCCGCCACAAACCCAAGGTTTCCTTTAATTGGCCCGTTGCGCGCGCGCAGTCCAACGAATAGTCTTGGTTCTTACTCATCAGGAAAATTGATAGATGCGCGCCCCTGACCCCGACCTCCTGCGAACTTTCGTGACCATCGTGGATAGCGGCAGCTTCACCGCCGCCGCGCGCCGCGTGCGCCGCACCCAATCCGCCGTCAGCATGCAGATGCGGCGGCTCGAGGCGGATGTCGGCGCAAGGCTCTTCGAGCGTTCGGGCCGCGCCATGAAGCTCACCCCCGCCGGGGAGGTCCTGGTCGACCGCGCGCGGCGCATCCTGCGGCTCTACGAGCAGGCGCTGAACGCGCTCGACAGCGCCGCCGTGACCGGCGAGATCAGCGTCGGGGTCCCCGACGACTACGCGATGACTTTTCTCCCCGAGATCCTGCGGCGGATCGTGGGCGCCTTCCCTGCCGTGCATCTCACGATCCTCTGCGAGCCCTCGCGACGCCTCGCCGCGCGCATCGCCGAGGGGAGCCTCGATATCGCGCTGCTCACGGAAGGCGAAGGCAGCGCCGGCGGGGTCGTGGTGCATCACGAGGAGCTGGTCTGGGTCACCGCCGCCCATGCGCAGGTGCATGAGCAGGATCCCGTGCCCATTGCGGTCTTTCATTCCGGCGACGTGTTCCGGCGCTATGCGATCCAGCAGCTCGAGGAAACCGGCCGCCGCGCCCGGGTGATCGTCACCAGCCCGACCTTCGCCGGCATCAGGGCGGCGGTGGATGCAGGGATCGCGGTCGCGCCGATCTTCCGGCGCAATGTGCGCGCCGGCATGCGCATGCTCACCGTCGAGGAGGGCTATCCGCACCTCCCCTCGCTCGGCATCGTGCTGCAGCGGGCGGATCGCGAGCCGCGCGAGCTGATCGACCGTCTCGCGAACCATGTCATCGACAGCGCGCGAGAACTCTCGGAGACGGGCGCGCTCTCGACCTGAAGCGGCTCAGACCTCGCCGTCGAAGGCGCCGATCAGCGGATCCTGGCGGGAAATCACCGCGACGTCCGGCCGGTCGCGCTTGCCGTAGCCCTGCCAGACCTTGAAGCCCAGGATCTCCCTCAGCCGCGGCGAGAGGCGTGCGACGACTTCGTCCCGCGCGATCAGCGGATAGTTCTCCATCTGCCGGAACTGCGGCCCGCAATAGGTGGTGAGCACGCCGCAGCGGGCCTCCCCGGTCTTGTTCGCGCCGGTCGCATGCCAGAGACGGCCGTCGAAGATCATCGCCTGTCCCGCCCTGGCGATGACCGGGATCGTCGCGATACGATGCGGCACGGCCGGATCGGGGCTCGTGCTGGCCAGATGCGAGCCGGGGACGATGCGGGTGGCGCCGTTCTCCGCGGTAAAATCGGTGACCGCCCACATCACGTTGCAGACCGCCGGCGGCAGGACCGGGACGGTCGCGACGGAGCCGTCGGTCGAGGTCGGTTTGTCGAAGCGCTTGATCGAGCCGGGACGGATATGGGAGGCCGGCGGTGCGCTCGCGTCCGGCAGCCACCACTGGTCGCTGTGGAGCGGCATTTCGCGGCTGCCGGGCGCGACGATGACGGCGTCGTTGGCCGAGAGCAGATAGTCCTCGCCGAGCACATGGCCGATCAGAGCCTGCACGGCCTCGAACTCGAGCAGGTTCTGGAAAATCCGCCCCTTGTTGATCAAGGCGTAGATGTACTGATTGTGACTTTCGATCTGCGCGTCGTCCTGTGCCTCGGCGCCGATCTCGCGCTCATAGGCCGCCTGGCGGAACACGCGCTCGCGCAATGCCGAAACCTGGGCATCGCTCAGCAGCTTGTCGAGCATGCAATAGCCGCGCTCTTCCAGATGCCGTCGCGCCTCGGCCTCTTCGCGCGCCGGCTTCATCCCGTCGGTCATCGCTGCTCCGGTCGGACGCGCTCAGGCGCGCGGCGTTTCGCGGTTGAGAAGGTTGCGGCGGAAGGAGGGACCGAAATTGCGGCCCGGCACCGGATCGTACGCCAGCAGCGCAAGGACGCGATCCTGGCTGTTGTCCACGACCGGCGTCACGCGATGGAGCGTGTTGCGGCCCCGGAAGATCACCATGGAGCCGGGACCCATCGGCACGGTGCGGACCCGGGACACGTCGCCCTCGAAGAGCTTCGCGGCATATTCGTAGTTCTCGTCCCCGGGGCCGGTCATCGGGACATACTGATAGAGGCCGCCCTGCTTCGCGCCGCGCAGGAGGATGGTCACCGCATAGTCGTGGGAATCGACATGCCAGCCGAGCTCGTCGCCCTGGATATGGACGTTGATGAGTACCCGCATCAGCGGGTCGTCTACGGTATAGAGCTCGGGAACGTCGAGCACGTCGCGCACGAATTGGGTCAGGTTCGGCCAGTCGTAGATGGCCTTTACCGGACAGACCTCGCTGAGGTCGTCGGTGCCGATCCAGCGCTGGTGCCGCCGATGCGGCATGGATCGCGCATCCTCCGGGTCGAGGGCGGTCTGATGCTTGGCGGTGCGGGGATCCTCGAGATTGTAGGCCCCGCGATGCTGGATATAGAGATGCTGCAGGTTGCGCTTCTGGTCGATCTCGCGGAGCGCCGCGTCGATCGCATCCATCCGCAGGAAGTCCGGCAGATGGCACGAGACGGCATCGTCGAACTGCTCCCGGCAGCACTGCACCAGCGCCCGGTACTCGGCGCTGACGAGATCCCCGATCGGGTAGCGACCGAGATTGACGAAGCGGGCGGCGTCGGCGGTCTTCATGCGGAGATGCTCCTGCTCCAAACCCAGCGGCGGGATCCTGGCCCGAAGGACGGCGGCGCGGCGGTCGTCCGGGACCGTTCGCGCGGCGGCCCGAGGGCTCTCCGCGCTCACTCGAGGCGCCTATCGAACCAACTAGTCGCCCCGAGTTCCCTATTCAATTTCCAATTCTCAAGGTTCACAATGAATTCGTCCAATGATAGGTCTTGCGGCGGAAACCCGGCCTCGTCGGCGGCCGCGCCATGATGGCCCCGGCGCCCGACACCGGCGATAATCGGCGGTCCCCGCGGGGGCGCAGGCCCGGCCGGCGGGCACACGCATCGGCTCGACCGCGGATCAGGTGACGACAGGAAGCCAGGACGCCATGCAATCTCTCAGCGATATCGATCTCAGGCTGCTCCGCGTCTTCGTCAGCGTGGTCGAATGCGGCGGCTTCTCCGCGGCGCAGTCGGAGCTGGGCCTGTCGCAGTCGACGGTGAGCAACCACATGGCCGCGCTCGAGACGCGGCTCGGCTACCCGCTCTGCAAGCGCGGCCGCGGCGGCTTCGAGCTCACGCCGCGCGGTCTCGAGATCTACGAGTCCGCCAAGGACCTGTTCCAGCATCTCTCGAACTTCTCGATCCGCGCGCGGAACCTGAAGGAACGCCTCAGCGGGGAGCTCATCATCGGGTCGCTCGACGCCACCGTGACCGATCCGGAATCGCCGCTATGCCGGGCGATCCGGACCTTCAACAACCGCAAGAATGAGGTTCACATCGTCCTCGGCTGCTTCGAGCCGGGCGAGCTGGAGCGGCGGGCGCTGCAGGGCCGCATTCACCTCGCCGTCGGCACATTCCACAAGAAGATCGACGGTCTCGTTTATGCGCCGCTCTATCAGGAGCGCCAGTTGCTCTACTGCTCGGCGGACCACCCGCTCGCGAGCCGCGCCCAGACCGCCGAGGAAGATGATCTTCGGGAACTCGGCGCCTGCATCCGGGGCTATTGGGGCCACCGGCATCTCTTCGACCTCGGCAACGAGCGCTACAACGCGACCTGCTTCGACATGGAGAGCCAGCTCACGCTGATCCTGTCGGGCGGCTATATCGGCTTCCTGCCGAGCCATTTCGCGAAGGGCTGGGTCGCCGGCGGCCAGCTCGTGCCGATCCGGCCGGAGCGCTATTCCTTCTTCTGCAAGTTCCAGCTCGTGTATCGGCGCGAGGCGCTGATGAACCTCCTCGTCAAGACCTTCATCGACGAGGTGACGAGCGCGGCCGCCGAATATCAGAGGGTCAACAAGCCCCTGATCCGCACGCCCGTGCTCGACATGCGGACGCCCTCCGGCCCGAATGCGGCCCCGATCAGCAGTCTGCGGGCGGGCGAAAAGCGCGGCCGCTGAGGCGCTACCCGACCAGCAACCGCGCGAGGCTGCCGCGGATGGTCGCCGGAATCTCGACCGGCCGCATCGTCTCGCGATCGACGAAGACGTCGATGACATGGCCCGACGCGGCGGCATCGGTTTCCTCCTCCACGAAGAGGCTCATTTCGTAGCGTACGCTGGTGGTGCCGAGCCGGCCGACGCGCAACCCGGCATTCACCACCTGCGGAAAGCTGATCGACTTCCGGTAACGGCACATGGTCTCGGCGGTAACATGGATCACCGCGCCGCCCGCCATGTCGTGGCCGTTGACGCGCGTCAGGTAGTCGTTGATGAGTGTATCGAAGAAGGAATAGTACACGACATTGTTCACATGACCGTAGACGTCGTTGTCCATCCATCGCGTCGGAATGGCGAGAAAATGCCGATAGCTGTTGCGGTCGGCCTGCGCCGAGATCGAGCTCGCGTCCATCCTCACTCCTGAGCGCCGGTTGACGATCGTCGGATCCGCACGCGATGACGCGCGTGCGCCGCAGCTTCTCGGCCGGAACGAAGCGGGCGCGTTCGATCCACGCCCGATCTCGCGGCGAAGCATCGCTGCAACTATCAAATCCCATCGCGAAGTTCAACGGTCGCCGATGCCGGAATTACCTTGAGAAAACTCAGGCCTCACGACGAATTTCCGCCATGTAATTTTTCCCTTCCGGGGATAGGGTTCGAGTGGCGTTGCGCGCGACATTCGCAGCGTCGTCCGGGCGCGTGTCCGACGAGCGGTCTGTCCGGCGGCCTCGCCCTGCGACGCCTGTCAGGCGCGGCGAAAGACATTCGTGGGCCGGCGGCCCTCGATGTGCTAACTCGGCTTCGCGGGCGGGACGGCCTGTCGCCCTCGATAACAGCGGCGGGGAGAGTCCGGTGCCTTTGTCGCCGGAACGCTCGCTCGATCCGGAAAGACCAAAAAGGGAGGACTCTTCGATGTTCGGATATCGGTTCCGGCGCGCTCCGCTTCGCAGCAGCTTCGGCGCTGCGGTCGCGCTCCTGGC
>CADEFF010000034.1:0-5687 GCA_902826565.1 uncultured Rhodospirillaceae bacterium
AGGTCCTGAATGGCGATACCGCCGATGAGATGCTCCGCGAGCTTCGCCGCCGGCATTTCATCGAGCCACGGCCGGAGAACCTTCTCCAAGCCGAAGCCGACCGTATTGGGCGTAATGCGCCGATCCAGGGTCCAGGCCCGTGCGCCTTTGTCCTGAAGCGTGGCCGCCAGCATTTCGTGCAAATCGAGAACCTCGACGCCACGCTCCTGCAGCTTGAGGACAAAGTCGTAGTGATCCTTCTGGGCTTCGTGCACCCAGATCACGTCGTCGAACAGCAGATCGCGGCAGTTCCCGGGCGTGAGCCGCTGATGCGCCAATCCGGGCCGGCAGACCATCACGGTCCGCAGCTTGCCCACTTCGGAATGCACCCCGAGTTGTCGCGGTTTGCTTTCTTCGAGATGTTTCGAAGGATTGTCGTGAACGGCGGCGCGTGTCTGTGTCATTGAGCGATGCCCACTTTAAAGGGGACTGATCTCGCCGTTCGCGATCAACCAAATTGCCACCACCGCGAGCACGATCAATCCCGTTGCGATCAGGATCTCGATGCCGGTGAAAATGCGTTTGCCCCGATCGCGTCTGGCGAACGCAAAAACGAGGACACCGGGCGCAAAGAGGATGGAGCACATGAGAAGGTAGGAAAGTCCCGCCGCATACACGAGCCAGAGGCCATAGACGGTGGCGATCGCGCCGACGACCATGCCTTTTGCGCGCGATCCGCCGTTTCCCCTGTAGGTCTCGCCGGTGAGGGCGAGCTTCAAAGCGTAGGCGCCGGAGAATACATAGGGCGGAAGAATCGCAACCGACGCGATGAAGTAGAAGAAGTTGTATGCGTCGCGCGAGAAATAGGTGAGAACAAGAAAAAGCTGGATCAGGATGTTGGTGACCCAAAGCGAGTTTACCGGAGAACCGTTGGCGTTCTCGGCGGCGAACCATTTAGGAAATGTCCCATCCTTGCCGCATACATAGGGAATTTCTGCGCAAAGCAGGGTCCAGCTGAGAAATGCCCCGCCAACCGACACGACCAGGCCGAGATTGATCAGCGCCGCGCCCCAAGGGCCAACCAGCGACTCCAGCACGCCACCCATCGACGGCACCTTGAGGCCAGCAAGCTCGGTCTGGCTGAGCACTCCGGTCGCCAGGAGAGAAACGAGGACGTAGATCCCAAGAGCCCCGAGGAATCCGATGATGGTGGCTTTTCCCACATCGGATCGCCGGGCGGCGCGACCCGAATAGACGCTCGCCCCTTCGATCCCGATAAACACCCAAAGGGTCACGAGCATCGTGCTCTTGACCTGGTCTATGAGGCTGCCCAGCCCTTCCGATCCTCCTTCGGGCTGCGCTGCACCCCAGAAGTCGAAGACAAACTTGTCCCAGTTGAAGGCGATGATCGCGATCAGAACAAAGAGGACCAGCGGGACCAGCTTCGCCAGTGTGGTTACGACGTTGATGAACGTCGCTTGCTTGATTCCTTTCAGCACGAGGGCATGAATGAGCCAAAGGCAGACCGACGCGCCCAGAATCGAAAGAACGTTATTGCCGTCTCCGAAAGCGGGAACGAAGTAAGACAGGGCCGAGAAGATCGCGACGGCGTAGGCGACATTGCCCAGGAAAGCGCTGATCCAATAACCCCAGGCGCTGTTGAAGCCGACGAAGTCGCCAAAGCCGGCTTTGGCATAGGCGTAGGGGCCTGCATTCAGGTCCGGCCTGCGGGTCGCGAGGTTCTGAAACACGAAGGCCAGCATCAGCATGCCGAGGCCGGTGATCGTCCAGCCGATCACGATCGCGCCTGGAGAGGCGCCGACAGACATGTCTCGTGGAAGATTGAAGACCCCGCCCCCGATCATCGAGCCGACGACGAGCGCAATGAGCGGCAGAAGCGTCAGCTTTCCAGAATCGCCAGCGACGGCGGCGGCGGAGTCGCCGGCGGCTGCTTGAGTAGTCGCGGTCATGCTGCATCCCCCAAAGGTCAGCGTCGCGCGAAACTTTGCGTGCCATTCAGGCAGCAAGTATCAAGTATTAAGGGTATAAGATAAGCGTCTTTACCGTCCCGGTCGCGGTCGCGACCGCTTCGAAGCGAGGCTTCTTACTGTAAATAGGGAATTCACTACTGACAGAATTGTCAAGCGAAATGTGTGTTACAGCGGTCGGCAGACTCGAGCGCGTGGGCGGCATCGACATCAAGGAAATCGGCGCCGAAGTGAAGAAACTCCTCGGCGAGGGCGCCACCTTCGAGACCGAGTTCATCAAGCGGCGCCGGAAGGACGCGCTGCAACGGACGACGGCCTGAAATCCGTGGCCGACGCCCGCCGCCAGCCTCCAGCGTCGGCCCGGCAGGGCGGGACCGGATCGTACGGCCCACCGCGATCCGGCCCCTGCCCTCTCGCGAGGAACGCCCATGACCTCCGCCTATCCGCTCGCCTGGCCGCAGGACTGGCCCCGCACCCCGACCCGCGAGAGATCGCGGTTCCAATGCAGCATCGGCGGCGCGCTCCGCTATCTGCAGGACGAGCTCCGGCGCCTCGGGGCGAAGGACATCGTCATCTCCTCGAACGTCTCGCTCAATTCCAGCCGTCCCGAGGATCCGGGGATCGCGGTTTATTTCACGCTCAACAGGCAGCAGCTCTGCATGCCCTGCGACCGGTATCTGACGCCGGAGGACAACCTGCAGGCGATCGCGAAGACCATCGAAGCGATGCGCGGCATCGAGCGCTGGGGCGCGAAGAACATGATCCTGCGCGCCTTCTCCGGTTTCAAATCGCTCCCGCCGCCGGGCGGCAGCCCGGAGCAGATCGACTGGCGCAATACCCTGCTGCTGTCGCAAGACGCAACGCTCGCCGATGCGAAGGAGGCGCACCGCCGGCTGGCGAAGGATCGTCATCCCGACCAGGGCGGCATGACGCGGCTCAACGCCGCGCTCGATGCAGCGAAGAAGGAGTTCGGGAAATGAGCGTCTTGCCCATCATCGGCTATGTCTCGCCCTATGCGGTGGCGAATTCCCGCGCCAGCGGGGCGGTTTTCCGCCGTCGGTTGCGACCCGGTCGCGGCGCTTCTATCCTCAAGACGCATCGGCGCGGCACGCGGGAATGCTGCGAACGGACGGGGGAACGCCTTGCAGGATCGTCGGAATTCGCGCGGGCTCGGGCTCGTCTTCGGCATCGTCGCGGCGCTCGCGCTTCCGGCCGGGCCTGCGCAGGCGGCCTCCTCCCTCGCGGACATTGTCGCGAAGCTCGGCGGCAAGGATTGCGAGCGGGCGGAAGGCTATAGTTGCGTCACGGTCAAGGTGCCCTACGACCATAATTCCAACGATCCGCAGCAGTTCCTCGAGATCGAGTTCGCCATCGACTTCGCCGAGGCGGAAAGCAAGGGCATCCTCTTCTACGTCGTCGGCGGGCCCGGCGGCAGCGGCATCGACGCCATCGGCAATTATCTGCCCGCCTATGACGAGCGGCTCACCGCCGAGATGGATATCGTCTTCTTCGACCAGCGCGGCGTCGGCCCCGATTACGGCATCGACTGCCCGAAGGCGAACGCCGTCTTCGACACGGCGCCGCTGACACCGCAGCAGCCGAAGGCGGCGATCGAGGCCGCCAGGGCCTTCGTCGAAAGCTGCATGGCCGAGACGCCGAACCGCGATCTCCTGCCCTGGCTCGATACCGAGCAGGCGATCCGCGATCTCGAGGCGTTCCGCCAGGCGATCGGCGCGCCCAAGGTCTGGCTCTATGGCGAGAGCTACGGCACGCAGTTCGCGCAGCAATATGCCGCCGCCTTCCCCGGCGCGCTCGACGGGCTCATCCTCGACGGCGTCGTCGATCTGACGCTCGACGCCGACGGCTATTACGAAGGCTTCGCCAGGGCGTTCGACGGGGTGCTGCGCCGCACGCTCGAGGGCTGCGACGCCATCGCCGAATGCCGCGCCGACATGGGCAAGCCGGCGACCGAGGTCTATGACGCGCTCATCGCGAGGCTGACCGAAGGGCCGATCGAGGTCGGCTATCCGCTTCCCTCCGGCGCGTTCGCCGGGCGCGAACTCACCCGCACGCTGGTCGAGGCGGTGGCGACGGGCTGGGTCTATGGCCCGGCCGACCGGGCGGATTTCCTGCGCGCGCTCGCCGCCGCCGGCCACGGCAACTACGTGCCCATGCTGCGCCGCGCCTATTCCGGCCTCTATATCGATCCGGAGACGCTCGAGGGCCAGAGCGCCTCGGACTGGTACGGCGCCGCCTATTACGCGATCACCTGCCGCGACTATGGCGATGCGGGGCAGGCCGACCCGGAAAAGGCGGCGGCTGCGATCATGGCGAAGGCGAAGGCGCTCGAGCCGGAAGCGCCGCGCCTCATCCGCACCGCCTATGCCGAGCGCATCGCCTGCGCCTTCTGGCCGCAAGCCGGCACGGCGGAGCGGCCCGCGTCCTTCACCGGCGGCGGCTATCCGACCTTCGTGCTCAATACGAACCTCGACCCGGCGACGCCGATCACCAACGGCTATGCCGTGTTCGACCGGATCGAGAACGGCTACATGATCACGCAGGAAGGCGGGCCGCATGTGATCTTCGGCCGCGAGCTTGCCTGCCCCGACCAGACGATCCTCGCCGCCATGCTCGACGGCACGCTGCCCGCGGCGCGCGAGCAATATTGCGACACCGACCCCGTCGCCTATTACGAGCCGGTCACCCTGCTCGATGCGCAAGACCGCGACGATCCCTTCGTGATCGCGCGCGCCATCGAGACCGAGATGGCGCTCTCGCCGGAGCTCTATTACTGGGACGGCTGGGATCCGCTGTCGGTCGGCTGCGACTATGGCGGCAGCATCGACGCCACCAGCACCGACACCGCCTATGTCTATGAGTTCAGGAACTGCGCGATGTGGCCGCAGCTCATGCTGAACGGCCGGTTCACCAACGAGGATACCGACGCGGAGAGCAGCTACGCGCTCGACGCAACGGCGAAGATCGACGGCAAGGATCGCGGCACGATCCTTTACCGCCACGACCTCACGACCGACACGCGTAGCCTCGGCGGCGTCTTCGACGGCAAGGCCCTGTCGACGCCGCGACCGGCGCTCTGACCCGGCGCCGGTCCGATCGGAACCGGAGAGCCGCCGCCCTACGCCTAGTCCGGATAGTGCTCTTCCAGGAACCGCGACCGGAAGTTTTGTGGCGGCGTGGAAATGTTCGGCCGCCCTTCCGGCGTGAAGTCCATGAGGTTCCAATAGGCCCAAACGGTGTCGACATGGTTCGACATCGTTTCGGTTCCCCAGAAATGAAAGATCTTCCCATCCCGCTTCCGGAATGCATGCATCACCGGCAATTGCATATCGTCGGTGTCGCCCTGGCACTTGTAGTCGGCCTGATAGGAAGACTCCGATCCGGAGACCAGCGAAATCTGCGACCAGCCCCGTTCCCTGGCCCACGCATTGATGCGCTCGGCCGGCGCCTTGGCGATCGCGACGAACGCCGCGTCTCGACTGACCTGATACCAGGTTCGATCGAACCCATCGACCAGCGAGGTGCAGGACGGGCAGGGTTTATCCCAGCCCGGGCCGAACATGAACGAGTAGAGCAGCAAGCTCTGCTTGTCGCCGAACAGTTCGGAGAACCTGACCTTCGTTCCGAGCTTCCCGTCATTGGCCCACCGGAAGACGTAGTCTTCCTTCAGTTGCCCGCCGAGCGGGAGCTTGCGCCGCTGTT
>CADEFF010000034.1:5787-9200 GCA_902826565.1 uncultured Rhodospirillaceae bacterium
GCGCTGCCGGGCGATCGCCGGACCCGCGGCAGCATGGACCCTCGGGTCAAGCCCGAGGGTGACGGAAGGAGACGATGTTGCGGCGCTCAGGGGCCGGCCCCGTCCGTCCTCCGGCGGGATCATCCTTCGACAGGCGCAGGATGAGGTGACGACAGGGGCGTTCGATGCGCCGCGCACGCGGCGGCGCTCGGGGGATCAGACGTCGCGCTCCGCCTCCGCAAGCGCGGCCTGGGCCGCGGCGAGGCGGGCGATCGGCACGCGATAGGGCGAGCAGGAAACATAGTCGAGCCCGACCTCGGCGCAGAAGCGGATCGAGGCGGGATCGCCGCCATGCTCGCCGCAGATGCCGAGCTTGAGATCGGGACGCGCCTTGCGGCCGCGCTCGCAGGCGGTCCGCACCAGCTCGCCCACCCCTTGCGGGTCGATCGAGACGAAGGGGTCCTGCGGCAGGATGTTGCGGCGCTCGTAGGTCGCGATGAAATGCGCGGCGTCGTCGCGACTGAGGCCGAAGACGGTCTGCGTCAGGTCGTTGGTGCCGAAGCTGAAGAACTGCGCGTCCTTCGCGATCTCGCCGGCGCGGAGGCACGCGCGCGGCAGCTCGATCATGGTGCCGACCGAATAGCGGCTCCTGACGCCGGCTTCCTTCGCGACCTCGGCCGCGACCCGGTCGACGACCTCCTTCAGGATCTGGAACTCGCGCGAGAGGGCGACGAGCGGAATCATGATCTCGGGCTCGGCCGTGCTGCCGGTTTCCTTCTTCACCGCGGCCGCCGCCTCGAAGATGGCGCGCGCCTGCATCTCGTAGATCTCGGGATAGGTGATGCCGAGCCGGCAGCCGCGATGGCCCAGCATCGGATTGACTTCCTTGAGCATGGCGGCGCGATGGGCCACCTCCTCGACCGCGAGCCCGGCGAGCTTCGCCACCTCGGCCATCTCGGCGTCGCTATGCGGCAGGAACTCGTGCAGCGGCGGGTCGAGCAGCCGGATCGTCACCGGCAGGCCCTTCATGATCTTGAAGAGCTCGACGAAATCCTCGCGCTGCATCGGCAGGATGCGGGCGAGCGCGGCGCGGCGGCCCCTCTCGTCCTCGGCGAGGATCATCTCTCGCATCGCGACGATGCGGCTGCCCTCGAAGAACATGTGCTCGGTGCGGCAGAGCCCGATGCCCTCGGCGCCGAACTTCCGCGCGGTGCGCGCATCCGTCGGGGTCTCGGCGTTGGTGCGCACCTTGAGCCGGCGCACCTGGTCCGCCCAACCCATCAGCTTCGCGAAATCGCCGGAGAGCTCCGGCTGGATCGTGGGCACCTCGCCCAGCATCACTTCGCCCGTGCCGCCGTCGATGGTGATGCGGTCGCCGTCCTTCACCGTCACGTCGCGCACCCGCATGGTGCGACCCACCGAATCGATCCGGAGATCGCCCGCACCGGAGACGCAAGGCCGGCCCATCCCGCGCGCCACCACGGCCGCGTGGCTCGTCATGCCGCCGCGCGTGGTGAGAATCCCCGCGGCCGCATGCATCCCGTGAATGTCTTCGGGGCTGGTCTCGGTGCGCACCAGGATGACGCGCTCGCCCTTGGCGGCGCGATCCTCCGCCTCGTCGGCGGTGAAGACCGCGAGGCCCGCGGCCGCGCCCGGCGAGGCCGGCAGGCCGCGCGCGATGACCTTGCGCTCCGCCTTCGGGTCCAGCATCGGATGCAGGAGCTGATCGAGCGAGGCGGGATCGATCCGCCGGATCGCCTCCTCGCGCCTGATGAGCCGCTCGCCCACCATGTCCACGGCGATCTTGAGGGCCGCCGCCGCGGTGCGCTTGCCGCTCCGCGTCTGCAGCATGAAGAGCTTGCCCTTCTGCACCGTGAACTCGATGTCCTGCATGTCGCGATAATGCTTCTCGAGCTTGTGGCGCACCTTGTCGAGCTCGCCGAAGAGCTTCGGCATGATCTCTTCCATGGCCGGCATGGTCGATCGCATGGATTTCTTGCCGGCGATCGTCAGATGCTGCGGCGTGCGGATGCCGGCCACCACATCCTCGCCCTGGGCGTTCACCAGATATTCGCCATAGAAGGCGTTCTCGCCGGTCGAGGGATTGCGCGTGAAGGCGACGCCGGTCGCGCAGTCGTCGCCCATATTGCCGAACACCATGGCCTGGACGTTGACCGCCGTGCCCCACTCCTCGGGGATGCCGTGCAGCCGGCGATAGGTGACCGCGCGCGGCGTCTGCCAGCTCCGGAACACGGCGCCGATGGCGCCCCAGAGCTGCTCCGTCGGATCCTGCGGGAAGGGCTTGCCGAGCTCCTCCCGGACCTTGGCCTTGTAGGCTTCGGTGAGGCGCTTCAGATCCTCGGCCTCGAGCTCGGTATCGAGCGTGACGCCCCGCTCCTCCTTCTCGAGCTCGAGGATCTCCTCGAAGAGATGATGGTCCACCTCGAGCACGACATTGCCGTACATCTGGATGAAGCGGCGGTAGCTGTCATAGGCGAAGCGCGGATCGCCCGATTGCCGAGCCAGCCCCTCGACCGTCTCGTCGTTGAGGCCGAGATTGAGGACGGTGTCCATCATGCCCGGCATGGAGACCCGCGCGCCCGAGCGGACCGAGACGAGCAGCGGCTGCTTCGTGTCGCCGAACCGGGCGCCGACGGCGCGCTCCACCGCGGCGAGCGCGTCGGCCACCGACGCTTCGAGGCCGGCCGGATATTTCTCGCCGTTCCTGTAGAAGTGGGTGCAGACCTCGGTGGTGATGGTGAAGCCGGGCGGCACCGGCAATCCCAGGCTCGACATCTCCGCGAGATTGGCGCCCTTGCCGCCGAGCAGGTTGCGCATCTCGGCGCGGCCATCCGCCTTGCCGCCGCCGAAGCGGTAGACCCAGGTCGATCTCGATTTGCCTGCGGGCTTCGGGCGCGCTTTCCCCTTGGACTTGGCGCTCAGCTTCTGCGTCATCCCTCGATCCTTGAAAAGTCCGCGACGAGCCCCAGCGTGGTGCGAATTTCGGACAGCAACTTTAGCCGATTTCCGCGAAGCGCAGGGTCGGCATCGTTGACCGTGACCTTGTCGAAGAAAGCATCGACCGGCTTCCGAAGCTCCGACATAGCCGCCATCGCGGCTGTGAAATCCTCGTGGCGGACGGCGTCGCGCGCGGCGGCCGCGGCCTTGATCAAGGCGACATGCAGCGCCTTCTCCTCGGGCTGCGTCAGCAGCGCCGCATCGGGCGCGGCGGCGTAGCTCTTGCCGTCCTTCTTCTCCTCGATGCGCAGGATGTTCGCGGCGCGCTTCTGCGCCGTCAGGAGATTGGCGCCGTCCTCGCCGGCGAGGAACGTCGCCAGCGCATCGACGCGCGCGAGGAGCCGCACCAGATCGTCCTCGCCGCCGAGCGCGAACACCGCCGCGATCAGATCGTGGCGCACGCCCTGCTCCTTCAG
>CADEFF010000034.1:9300-21447 GCA_902826565.1 uncultured Rhodospirillaceae bacterium
ACGATGAGCCGGATCGCGCCGAGCGCGGCGCGGCGGAGCGCGAAGGGGTCCTTCGAGCCGGTCGGCTTCTCGTCGATGGCGAAGAAGCCCGCCAGGATATCGAGCTTGTCGGCAAGGGCGAGCGCGACGCTGACCGGCGCGGTCGGGCAGGAATCGTTCGGCCCCTGCGGCGCGTAATGCTCGGCGATGGCGACCGCCACCTCGGGCGCCTCGCCCTCGGCCAGCGCATAGTAGCGGCCCATGATCCCCTGCAGCTCGGGGAACTCGCCGACCATGCCGCTCGTCAGGTCGGCCTTGGCGAGCCTGGCCGCGCGGCGGGTCTTCGCCTCGTCCGCCCCCGGCACATGTTTCGCGATCTCGACCGCCAGCGCTTCCACCCGCGCCATCTTCTCGGCGAGCGTGCCGAGCTTCGCGTGAAACACGATGTCCTTCAGCGCCGGCACCCGGCTTTCGAGCGTCGCCTTGCGATCCTGATCCCAGAAGAATTTGGCGTCGGCGAGGCGCGCGCGCAGCACCCGCTCGTTCCCGGCGACGATGGCGGCGCCCTTGTCCTTCGTCTCCATATTGGAGACGAGCAGGAAGCGCGGCGCGAGCCTGCCGGCGTCATCCAGGAGCGCGAAATATTTCTGGTGCGTGCGCATCGTCGTGGTGAGCACCTCCGGCGGCAGCGCCATGAAGGCGTCGTCGATGCGCCCCGTCAGGACCACGGGCCATTCGACGAGGCCGGTCACCTCCTCCAGCAGCGCATCGTCGCGGCGAAGCGCGAGCCCGGCGGCTTTCGCCGCGGCTTCGGCCCGTTCGCGGATCGCGGCGCGCCGCTCGTCGGGATCGAGCAGCACGTAGCTCTCCGCCAGGCGCCGCTTGTAGTCGGCGAAGCAGGCGACACCGAATTCGTCGGGCCGCAGGAAGCGGTGCCCGCTTGCCTTGTCGGCGAAGGGCAAGACCCGCCCGGCGCCGAGATCGAGCGCGCCCTCGAGCCTGGCACCGTCGAACATCGCGAGCACGCGATGGAGCGGCCGGACCCAGCGGAAGGGCTGGTCGGCGAACCGCATGGATTTCGGCCAGGGCAGCGCCGCGATCGCCTCGCCGATCAGCGCCGGCAGCTTCGCCGCCGTGGCGCCGCCCGGCGTCTTCACCACCGCGAACCAGAACATGCCCTTGCCGGTGTCGCGCTCCTCGCACTGGTCGAGGCGCGCGAGCCCCGCGGATTTGAGGAAGCCCTCGATCGCCTTCTCCGGCGATCCGACGCGCGGGCCCTTTTTCTCCTCGATTATCTCAGGCTGCTCGGTCGGCAGGCCATCGACCATCAGCGCGAGGCGCCGCGGCGTGGCGAAGGCCTGCGCCGAGTTGTGCGCGAGGCCGGCCGCCTTCAGCTTCCCGGTCACGAGCCGAAGCAGATCCTCCGCCGCGCGGCCCTGCATGCGCGCCGGAATCTCCTCGGAGAAGAGCTCGATCAGCAGCTCGGCCATCAGCGCACCGCCATGGCGGATCGGCGGCGGGCGACGGCGCGCCGTTCACCCCCACCCCTCCCTCCCCCCTCGAGGGGGAGGGTGAAGGAAAGCGAATCCCCTCGCGCCTTGCGGGGGAGGGTCAGGGTAGAGGGTACTGCGCAAGCCTCATGCTGAGCTTGTCGAAGCATGAGGTCTGCACTCGGCACGAGACCCTCATCCTTCGACAGGCTCAGGATGAGGGGAGTGTTTCTGGCGATCGTTCGCCGCGTCATCAGGCGGCCTCGCCGGCGAGCCAGGCGTCGCAGCAGCGTTTGGCGAGCGCGCGCACGCGGCCGATATAGGCCTGGCGCTCGGTGACCGAGATCACGCCGCGCGCATCGAGCAGGTTGAAGGCGTGGCTCGCCTTCATGCATTGATCGTAGGCGGGCAAGGCGAGCGGGGCCGCGCGGTCGAGCAGCGCGTTGCATTCGGATTCCGCGTCGGCGAAATGGCGGAACAGGATGTCAGTCGTCGCCGCCTCGAAATTGAAGGCGGAGAATTCGCGCTCGGCGCGGAGATAGACGTCGCCGTAGGTCTTGCCGCCCTTCGCCTTGTCCACCCCGTCCCAGTCGAGCTCATAGACGTTCTCGACGCCCTGCACATACATGGCGAGGCGTTCGAGCCCGTAGGTGAGCTCGGTCGAGACCGGATCGCATTCGATGCCGCCGACCTGCTGGAAATAGGTGAACTGGCTCACCTCCATGCCGTCGAGCCAGACCTCCCAGCCGAGGCCCCAGGCGCCGAGCGTCGGGCTTTCCCAGTCGTCCTCGACGAAGCGGATGTCGTGCGCCATCGGATCGATGCCGAGCGCCTCGAGGCTGCCGAGATAGAGCGCCTGGCTCTCGACCGGCGAGGGCTTCAGGATCACCTGGAACTGGTAGTAATGCTGCAGCCGGTTCGGGTTCTCGCCATAGCGCCCGTCCTTCGGACGGCGCGAGGGCTGTACATAGGCGGCATTCCAGCGCTCTTTGCCGAGGGCGCGGAGCGTGGTCGCGGGATGAAAGGTGCCGGCGCCCACTTCCATGTCGTAGGGCTGCAGGATCACGCAACCCTTCCCCGCCCAATAATCCTGCAGCTTGAGAATGAGCCGCTGGAAACAGGTCTCCGGGTTGAAACGAGCCCCCGCTTTCACGATCGCCCTGGCTTTCGGATTGGTCTTGCTGCAGCGCAAAAACTACCGGCGCGCTCCCGGGGGGTCAAGCCGAGGGGAACGCCGCAGCGCGCGCGGAGAAGCGGCTCAGGCCCGGTTCTGGAGCTTGCCGCAGCAGGAGGCGCCGATCGGAACATAGGCGCCGCAGCTCCCGCATTTGCGCGTTTCCTCGATCGGCGTCGCGGTCTGCCGGCGCGCCGTCGCGGTCGCGCGACGATGCGCCGATTCCGCCGTCGCGCGGACGCGGTTGATGCGGGACAACCATTTGAAGGCCTGCCAGATCGCGAACAGCACCGCGATCAGCAGAACGATCTTCTGCAAGCTTGGCATGGTGAACATGACCGACATTTAGCGATCCCTACCCCGCAGGGTCAAGAAAACAGGGCCGCCGCCCGATGCCGCGGGGGAGAAACGTCTGGAAACAAAGGAGAATGAGAAGATCATCCCGGCCGCGCCGAGCGCGGCCGATCCTTCCCGGCGCGCCCTTGCGCCCGCGCCGAGGCTTCCGCGCCGGCTTGCCGCGGGGGCGCCGCCGGAAGAGACTCCGTCGCATGACCGAGCCCTTTCCGCGCCCCGGCGGGGGCGTGGCGCTCATCGTCGAGCGCCACGGGCTCGGCGACGCCTTCATCGGACTCCATTTCCTCCGGGCGCTGCAGCGCCTCTATCCGGAGGAAGAAGTCAGCGTGATCGCCTCCGAAGGCCTCAGCCCCTATCGCCGCAGCATGGCGCGAGTAGCGATGCCGCTCGTCGATCGCGTGATCGAGAATGCGCGCATCAAGACCCCGTTGCGCCAAGCGATCCGGAACATGCGCGCCATGCCGCGCGTGGCGGTCGTGTTCGATCACCGCTCGAACTATCGCGCCGTCCTGCTCGCGCGCCTGTTCTATCCCTGCGACATCTATCTCTGCGCCCTGCCCTGGTACTGGCTCTCGGCGCGACGGCCGCGCCGGCGCCGGCCGCATCACCGGCTCGACCGGCTGATGGCGCTGCTCGAGGCCCTTGCCGGCGCGCCGGCCGACGGCGATGGCGAGATCGCGCTGGCGCCGGAAGCGACCGCCGCCGCGGCGCGGCTCCTGCCGGCCGGGCCGCGCTATGTCGGATTCGCGCCCGGCGCCACCATGACGGATCAGCAGCGCCGGTGGCCGCTCGACCGGTTCGTGGCGCTTGCCGAGGCCGCCGCGTCGGAAGGCGCTTCGCCGGTCTTCCTGCTGGGCCCGGCGGAACGCGATCTGCTGGCGCCGCTGCGCGCCAAGGCGCCCCTGGCACTGACGCCCGGATGCGACGTCGTCGCCGGCCGCACGCTCGAGGATGTCGAGCTCACCATCGCGCTCGGCCGCCGGCTGGCGGGCGCCGTCAGCAACGATTGCGGCATGGCGCATCTGCTGGCCGCCGCCGGCCGGCCGCTTCTCGTGCTGTTCGGGCCTTCGGACGCGGAACGCTGGCGCCCGGTGGGGGCGCATGTCGGGATCCTCACCGCGCAGCAGTTCGGCGGCCGCCGGATGGAATCGATTCCGGTCGAGGCCGTGCGCACCGCTTTCGACCGCCTGCTCGCGGGCGCGACGGCGCCGGCTGCCGAGCGCATCGCCTGAAGCCGGCGCGCATCGCGTGAAGGGGGCGCATCGCCTAAAGGATGAGCCCCGCCCCCTCCCGCAGCACGGCCTCGGCCGCCTGGGTATAGCGGCCGTCCGGCTCGTGCAGGACGAGGCCCGGCGCGAGGCGCGCCGGGCTCTGGAGGCCCTTGCGGCCGCGCACGAGCACACGCTGCGCCGGCCGGCTGCCGCCGGGCCAGAGCGGGAACAGGACGATCTCGCCGAACCGGCCATGCAGGGCGGCTAGCAGCGCGTCCAACCGGTCCGCGCGATGAACGAGGGTGAAGCTCCCTTTCGGCCGCAGCAGCGCCAGCGCGACCCGCACCCAATCCTCGAGCGCCGCCTCGCCTTCGACCGTCGCCGCCGCCTTGCCGCCATGGGGCGACGGGCTCGCGGCCGCCGGCGGCAGGTAAGGCGGGTTCGCCATCACATGCTGAAAGGATCCGGGCGCGAGACGCGGCGGCAGCCGCAGCAGGTCGCCGACCATGATCTCGACACGGCCGAGCAGGCCGTTCAGCCCGACATTCTGCTGCCCGAGCCGCGCGAACTCGCGCTCGCGCTCGATACCCATCACGCGGCAGCCGGGCTCCCGCCAGGCGAGGCAGAGCGAGGCGGCGCCGACGCCGCAGCCGAGCTCGAGCACGAGATCGCCGGGCCCGGCCGCCACGGCCGCCGCGAGAAACAGCGTGTCGATCGCGACGCGATAGCCGGTTTCCGGCTGCAGCAGCCTGATGCGGCCGCCGAGCAGCCGGTCCTCGCCCGGCAGCGGTTCGAGCTCAGCCATTGTCCTCTTCCCGCCTTGCCTCGCCGTCCTCCGCCGCCGCATCGCGGCGCGCCTCCGCCATCAGCCGCTCCGCCCGCTCATGATCCTCGTCCGGCACCATGACGCGGCGCTCGATCGCGGTCACGCTGCCGCTGAAATTGCTCATATGGCCGTCCAGCACCAGCGCCTCGATACCGGCGTCGCCGAGGAAGGCCGTGAGCCAGCTTATCCAGACCAGGTCGTTGCTGCGCGTGAGTTCCCGCATGCAGGCGATTCTGCCATAAACCGCACCGGGACGCCCGCTTTCACGAGGGAAATGGGCCTTCTGCGCCAGGCCCGCGGCGCCCCGCAGGCTTGACCGAACAGGTCGGAGCCTTATGCTCGGCAAGCATCGGGGCGGCGGCCGCGGGGAAGCGGGGCCCACGCCGACGGGAAGGAAGACCAGTGGCTGTCATCGTCAATCTCGAGGAGGAGCGCGAGCGCGCGCGGAAATCGGCGCTCGAAGCCCTGCAGCGGCTGGTCGGCGACGACCTGAAGGCCGTCAACACCCTCATCATCCAGCATATGCAAAGCCCGGTCGCGCTGATCCCTCAGCTCGCCGGACACATCATCGCGGCCGGGGGGAAGCGGCTGCGGCCGATGCTGACGCTGGCCGCGGCGCGGCTTTGCGGCTATCGCGGGGAACGGCACACGGGGCTCGCCGCGGCGGTCGAGTTCATCCACACCGCGACCCTGCTGCATGACGACGTGGTCGACGAGAGCGCGCTCAGGCGCGGGCTTGCGACCGCCAATGCCGTCTGGGGCAACAAGCCGAGCGTGCTGGTCGGCGATTTCCTTTTCAGCCGCGCCTTCCAGCTCATGGTGGCGGACGGATCCCTCAAGGTGCTGGAGATCCTGTCCGGGGCCTCCGCCGTGATCGCCGAGGGCGAGGTGCTGCAGCTCGTGACGAGCAACGACACCGCGACCAGCGAGCAGGCCTATCTCGAGGTGATCCGCTGCAAGACGGCGGCGCTGTTCGCGGCCGCCTGCCAAGTCGGCGCGGTGGTGGCCGACCGGCCCAAGATCGAGGAGGAGGCGCTCGCGAGCTACGGCCTCAATCTCGGCATCGCCTTCCAGCTCATCGACGACATGCTTGACTACTCGGCCAGGCAGGCCGAGCTCGGCAAGACGGTGGGCGACGATTTCCGGGATGGGAAAATAACCCTTCCGGTGGTGCTGGCCTTCCGGCGGGGGGATATGGGGGAGCGGGACTTCTGGCGCCGCACCCTCGAGGAGCAGACCCAGAAGGACGGCGATCTCGAGCACGCGATCGAGCTGATGGAGCGCCACGGCGCCCTCAAGGACACCATCGCGCGCGCCAGCCATTACGGCAGCATCGCGCGCGACGCGCTCGGCATTTTCGCCGACGGGCCGGAGAAGCGGACGCTTCTTGAAGTGATTGATTTCTGTATCGAAAGGGCGTTCTGAGCCGGCCCGTTTCGGTCTTGCGACGGACCCGGGATGGGGCTATAAGCGCGCGCCTGTCGGAGTGTAGCTCAGCCTGGTAGAGCACTGTGTTCGGGACGCAGGGGCCGGTGGTTCGAATCCACTCACTCCGACCATTTTGATGCAAATCCGATTCGCAACTCGGGGAACCGGACGGCCGGTTTCGAATTTAACTGCTACCGACGCGGAATTGCGGTAAGGTAGCCGGTATCCTACGCTTGCCTCTTGACCGGCGCGCCCAGGGCTACGGAAAATGGGCGCACGGTCTGGAGTGCCGGTATTGGTTCCGGGGGAACCCAAAACGAGAAGGTGGTGCGATGAAGAGCTTCCTTATGCTTGCCGCTGTTCTGGCGGTGACGTTGACCCTGTCGGCCTGCGGGAAGTACGAGGCCTGGACGTGGGCGGACAATAACTGCAGCGGCAATAGCGGGATTTACGACTCATCGTTCTGCGCCGACTACGTCGCAGGCAAGTAAGCCGATTGCGCTGCGCGCCCTCCGGGGCGCCCGTAAGAATCAGAACCGCCGCTCTCCAGGCCGGAGAGCGGCGGTTTCCGTTTCCGGCCCGGGCTTCGGGGCGCCGCCGGACGGGCGGGCCGCCAACATGCCGGCCCCTGGGCCGCGCCCTCAGCCCTCAGGCGGCGGCGTACTGGGTCAGCTTGTTCAGCAGATAATCCAGATTGTCCTGCCCGATATCCTCGTACTGGGTGAGGATGCGCTCGATCATGCGCGAGGCGTAGCGCTTGCGATCCTCGTCGCGCGCATCCGTTTCGTTCTCATGCACCACGTCGACCGCCACGCGGAAGGCCGGATAGAGACGCTCGGGCATGCCGGTGCGCAGATAGAGCGACTTGAGGCCGAGCGACCCCTGATCGTGGATCAGCAGGCGCGCATTGATGATCGGGGTGCGCGACATCACCGCCATGGCCGCCTCGAAGAACGCCATGTCCCCCATGCAAAGCGC
Organism: uncultured Rhodospirillaceae bacterium; assembly: GCA_902826565.1. Classification (GTDB taxonomy): domain Bacteria; phylum Pseudomonadota; class Alphaproteobacteria; order Dongiales; family Dongiaceae; genus CADEFF01. The sequence goes on from CADEFF010000034.1 coordinate 16,741, forward strand.
ACGGAGGATGAGGGTCGGGGTCATGCGGTTGTTGGCCTTGAGCTGGCGCGCGAGCTGCAGCGCGTCCATCGATTCGGACCCGTGCAGCAGCCCGACGGTGGCCTTTTCCCGGCTCTCCATCACGAGGTCGGACGCGACGTCGGCCTGGATCTCGTGATGCGACACGAGATAGTCCTGCAGCTTCTGCGACACCTGGGCGACCAGCCGCTCGGCGACGGTCACCGGCAGCCGGGCGCGGCGGGCGAGCGAATCCTGCACCGCGCCATCGAGACCGTAGCCGTCCATCACCCGCTCGAGATGACGGTCGCTGAGCTCGGCGCCCTCGTTGCGCACGAGCGTCGCCACGACCCGCGGATTGTTCGTGTCGATGAGCGCATCGGCAACCACCGCGGATACCGAGGCGCGACGGGCGATCGCCGTCTGCCCCTTCCCGCTCGCGCTCTTCACGAGGCTGACGAGATCGACGTCGGTGAGGATTTCGGAGAATTCGAGGATCGGCAGCGAAACGGATTCGACGTCCCGCGCCAGCGCCAGCGCCACGTCGTGCGGCAGAGCGGTGCTCGATTTGAGGTTCTCGGAGAGCGCCTCGCGCACCCGGACCGCGGCGTCCTTCGCCATGATGCGGATGATATCGATGGCGAGCTTGCGCTCGGACTCCGTGAGACCGGGCGCGTCGAGCTGAACGGCGAGCTTGGTCGCGGTGCTGGCGCGCGCCGTTTCGGACGGGTCGGTCAGGAGTCGCGCAACGTCCGCCTGCGTGAGTATCACGGGAGATCACATTTGCCGGATGCAATGGCGGCCGAGGCGAAAGCGGACGCAGCGGCCGGAACGATTGCCGCCATACTGCGGGTTCCGTGGTTACCGGGCGGTTAATCCCGGCCGGGCGCTGCGGTCGCGGGGACGGATCGGCGCTTTCGGATGGCGCGAGGCGGCAGGTCGCATCCGCCCCGGAGGCGGCGCTTCGGCCGGACGCAGGGTGAGAAAGGCGCGGCGCCGGAGGCGACCGGTCCGGGACCCCGTCGCTTTCGGCCCGGCCGAGATGGTGCGCCGCGTCCCGAAGGATGCGGCTCACTCGTCCTTGACGTTGAGCGTGAAGACCACGATGCGCTTCAGCACGTCGCCGAGCGCGGTGTCGAACGCGTCGATCACGTCGGTGAACTTGCTGCCGGCGGCGGTGACCCGCGAATCGGCCACGGACGTCGCGATGATCCTGCGCTCCGGCATCTTCACCACCTTGGCGATCATCCGCACCCAGACGTCGGGCACCGGGTTCGCGCCGTCGTAATAGGCCTGGAACTCGCGAAGGTCGGTCTTGACCAGAAAGTCGGGCTTGAGGCCGATCGCCTCGCGGCCGACCGCGATGATCGCGCCGGAATTCTCGAAGGATTCGATCAGCAGCGTCTGTACCATGGCCGGCGCATTGTCGGTCCAGGCCGCTTTCGCGAAATACTGGAGCTGATAGGGGTCCTTCTGGAGCGCGATCCGCGCGCTGTCGATGCCCGCCGCCGCGACGGGGCGTTCCACCACGAGCTGCCAGTTCACCTTCGCCGGCGGATCGCCGAAGGTCGTCTTCGGGGTGAGGGTGTAGAGATCGACCGGTTGGCTCACCTGGGGCAGGATGCCGCAAGCGGCGATCGGCACCGCGGCGAGCGAGCCGGCGAGGAGACGCAGCGCCTCGCGGCGCCGGAAGCCCGTTCGAAGGCCGCTCATTGCGCTTCGTACCCTTTCTGCCGGTCGCCGAAGAGGAAGCGCGCCGGGTCGCGCTCGAACTGCACGGCGATGCGCTGCATCGTGTCGATGAAGAGCCGCAGCTCCACCAGAAGCTGGGACGCCTCGTAGAGGCCGCCATTGGTGAAGTCGGCGATCGGCCGCTGGTTCGCGGATACGAGGGTTTGGATCTCCTCGGCCGCCCCGCTGAATGCCTCGGAGACGTTGTGCAGATCCTGCTGCGCCGCCATGGTGGCGCCGGTGATGGTGCCGAGGTGACCCTTGAGCTCCTGGGCGAGCGAGCGGATCTCCGCCGCGGCCGCGGTACCGGTCGTCACCAGGTTGCTGAGACCTTCGCGATTGTCGGAGAGCGCGGAGGTCAGGGCGCTGATGTTGTCGAGGGTGCTCGCGATCGCGGCGCGATTCTTGTCGTCGAATATGAGCTGCACCTGTTTGACCAGCGCCGTCGCCGCATCGAGCAGCTCGGGTGCGCTCGCGAGGATGGCGGCGAACTTGCCGGGGCGCGCCGCAATGACCGGATAGGGCGCCTTCGTCGTCTGCGGCAGCATCATGCTGCCTTCGGAGCCGCCGGACAGGAGGACGTAGAGCACGCCGGTGATGCCTTGCGGCTCGAGCGAGGCGACGGCGTCGATATGGATTGGCGTGCCCTTCGCGACCTCGATCGTCACGCGCACGAGCGTCGGATTCGCCGGATCGATCTTGATCTCGGAGACCCGGCCGACCACCACGCCGTGAAACCGCACCGGCCCGTCGACCGAGAGGCCGGTCACGTCGTCCTGGATCAGCAGGTCGTAATAGGCGTACTCCGCCTCGGCGCTGTATTTCGAGATCCAGATGACGAAGGCCGCGGCACCCGCCATGAGCAGCAGGACGAACGCGCCGACGGCGATATGGTGGGCTCTGGTTTCCATCGACTGCCGATCAGCTCATCCCTGCCGCACGCGCCCGGGGACCGTGGAAATACTCCCGGATCCAAGGATGGTCGTCCCTCAGCAATTCCTCCATGGTTCCGATCTTGATTCTCTTGTCGACCAGAACGGCGATACGGTCGCAGATCGCATGCAGGCTGTCCAGATCATGCGTCACCATAAACACCGTTAATCCCAAGCTTTTCTGAAGGTCGGCGATCAACCGATCGAAGGCGGAAGCACCGATCGGATCGAGGCCCGCGGTGGGCTCGTCGAGGAACAGGAGCTCGGGGTCCATCGCCAGCGCCCGGGCCAGCCCCGCGCGCTTGCGCATGCCGCCCGAGAGCTCCGACGGATATTTTCCGGCCGCGTTCGCGGGCAGGCCGACCAGCCGGATCTTGAGCGCGGTGATCTCGTCGATGACGGAGCGCGGCAGCCTGGTGTGCTCCTTCAGCAATACCTGGATGTTTTCCGCGACGGTGAGCGAGCTGAACAGCGCGCCGCCCTGGAAGAGCACGCCCCAGCGCGTCTGCATCGCCTGCCATTCCGCATCGCTGAGGGCGGTCACTTCCTCGCCCAGCACGACGATCTTCCCGGCGGCCGGCCGGTTGATGCCGATGATGGTCCGCAGCAGCACGGACTTGCCGGTGCCGGAACCGCCGACGACCCCCATCACCTCGCCGCGCCGGACCTCGAGGTCGAGCCCGTCATGCACGGTCTGGCGGCCGAAGCGGTTGACGAGCCCGCTGATCGCGATGATCGGCTTGTCGTCCGTCTTCGGAGGCGTCGTCCCGGCCATGCCTCAGATCCCGATATAGGAGAAGAGGATGGAGAAGAGCGCGTCGAACACGATCACGAGGAAGATCGATTCGACGACCGACTGGGTGGTGAGGCGCCCGACGCTCTCGGCGCTGCCCTGGACCTTGAGGCCCTCGAAGCAGCCCACCATGCCGATGATGAAGGCGAAGACCGGCGCCTTGATGATGCCGACCCAGAAGGTCCACATCGACACCGCCTCGCGCACCTGCGACGCGAACTGCGCGGGCGAGATGTCGATCAGCAGATAGCCCATGAGCCCGCCGCCGATGAGCGCCATCATGTTGGCGAAGAAGGTGAGCAGCGGCACCGACACCACCAGCGCCATCACCCGCGGCAGCACCAGCACCTCGATCGGGTCGAGGCCCATGGTGCGCATGGCGTCGACCTCCTCGTTCACCTGCATGGTGCCGATCTGGGCGGTGAAGGCGCTGCCGGAACGGCCGGCGACCATGATCGCGGTCAGCAGGATCCCCATCTCGCGGAGGGCCGAGACGGCGACGAGATCGACCATGAAGACTTCCGCGCCGAAGCGGCGAAGCTGATCGACGCCCTGATAGGCGAGCACGACGCCGACGAGGAAGGTGATCAGCCCCACGATCGGCATGGCGTCGAGCCCGACCTGCTCGATATGGCTGACGAAGGAGGTGAACCGGATCCGGCGCGGGCGGAGCAGCACGCGCACCATGGCGATGACGACCGCACCCAGGAAATTCAGCAGCTCGATGCCCCGCTCGAAGGCACCGATCGTGCCCTTGCCGAGCCGCGCCACCACGTCGAGCAGCGTGTGATGCGGGGGTTCCGGCAGCGGTTCCGGCTTGCCGGCCTCCTTCACGCGATCGAGGAGGCGCTGGTGATCGGGCTGCACGCCGGCCAGCGAGAAGTCGCCGCCCGCGTCGGCGAGCCGCGCGCGGGTGCGCTCGATCAGCCAGGCCCCCGCCGTATCCATGCGGTCGACCGCGCCGAGATCGAAGACGCCGCGCGTGGCGCCGCGGGGCTCGATGCGATCGAGCTCCGTGCCGACGCGGCCGAGCAAGGGCGTAATCCAGGAGCCGCGCGCGGCGACCCGGAGCTGCCCGCCGTCGGCTGCGATGGTCAAGCCGGGTTCTTCGCCCATTCCCCTTGCCGGTCCCCCTTGGCGCCCGCGCATGATACCCGAATCCGTCGCGATGGCGACAAGATCGCGGGATGTCGTCGCGCGGCGGCGCTGCTTTGCGGAAAAAGCCGGCCGGCGCGCGACGAACTCGTGCGCCCG
>CADEFF010000034.1:21547-41074 GCA_902826565.1 uncultured Rhodospirillaceae bacterium
GCCGGATTGCAGGAACGATGGCCGAACTCATCTCGATCAAGGATCATATCCGGCAGATTGCGGATTTCCCGAAGCCGGGGATCCTGTTCTACGACATCTCCACGCTGCTCGCCGACGCCGCCGCCTGGCGGGAAACGGTGCATCAGCTCACCCGCGACATAAGGCTGCTGCAGCCCGACCGGCTGGTCGGGATCGAATCGCGCGGCTTTCTCGTCGCAGCCCCCCTCGCCTTCAATCTCGGCTGCGGATTCACCATGATCCGCAAGAAGGGGAAGCTGCCGGGCAAGGTCATTCCCTACAGCTACGATCTCGAATACGGCACCGACACGGTCGAGATCCAGGCCGATGCGATCCGCCCCGGCGAGCGCGTCGTGGTGGTGGACGACCTGCTGGCGACCGGCGGCACCCTCAAGGCCGCGGTCGCGCTGCTTCGCAAGGTCGGCGCCGAGGTGCTGGCCGCCGCCTGCATCATCGAGCTCGCCTTCCTCGACGGGCGCGCGCAGCTCGATCTCCCGATCACCAGCGTCGTCCGCTACGAGCAGTAGCGCCGCGCCCGTCGCTCGAAGACCTACCTCATCCTTTCGACAAGCTCAACATGAGGAAATCCTGCCGAGCCGGTCGAAGGATGAGAGGCGGCGCTCAGCCGTTCGGATTCAAGACCTTGAACTTGAAGGGCGGCGCATCGGCGAGCTCGATATAGCGGCCGAGATAGCGCGGATGAAGATGGGCGACCTCGAGGAAGGCCGCGTTCTCCCGCGCCGGCTTATAGCATTCGAAGCAACGCATGATGCCGAGCGTCGCGGCGGATTCGAGCGGCCCGCCGAAATCGGTCGCGCGATCGAGGAAATAGGGCTCGGCCGCCCATTTGCGCATCTGCTTCTGGTTGAGGAAGAAGCAGCCGGCATGCGGGTTGTTGACGCGCTGGAGCTGGATCTTCTGGTTGAGCACGCGCCCCTGCAGCTTCGGCCGTACCGCGATGTTCTGATAGGGCTCGCTCAAGCCGGGGTTCAGCAGGTTGCAGTCGATATAGAGCTTGTGGACCCGGTCTTCGTGGGAAAGCTCGTAGCGGTTCGGCTGGAGCAGCGCGCGGTCGCCGCCGAGCTCGGCGAACCAGGCGAGCTTCTGGAAGAAGGCCGGGTCGTTCACCAGGATGTCGTCCTCGAGGAAGACGAAATAGTCGAACTTCTCGAGCCCGTCCCGCAGCACGGCATGGCACTCGTACCCCAGCAGCGGCGCCTCGGCCTTCGTCGCATGATGCCGGAAGAGACCCTGCGGCAGCGCGGCGACGAGATGATCCTCGCCCGTGGTGCAAACCGCCACCTCGATGGCCGAACGCCATTGTCCGTTGGTCTCGGTGAGCTGCCGGCGGGGCGGATCGAGCAGCCCCTGGCGCGCGCCGAAATGCTGATGCAGCGAGGCGATGCAGGCCGAGAGCGCCTCGACGCGCGGGCGCGGGTCGGCGCGTTGCGAGCCATAGAAGCCGGCCTTCGGCTTGTAGTAATGGGCGATCGCGAAAAGGATCCGCATGGCGTCGGCGACTATAGCGGCAGGGCCATCGGCGTCCAGCCGCCGCATCCCCGGGGTGCTGCCGGGTCTGCTGCACGGGGCAGGCCGACGCCTGGCGGGTTCGATCAGCCGGCGAGGGTCAGCCGGGACCAGAGGTGGCGCGCGGCGGCGACCAGGGTGCAGCCCCAGGCGGCGAGGGCGATGAAGACGAAGACCTCGGGTATCACCAGCAGAAACGGCAGCTCGAGCGCCTGGGCGAGCTGATAGGTGCCGGTCGTGTACATCGCCAGCGGGAACACCATCCCCCAGAACTGGGGGTCGTAGCTGAGGCGGCGGCGGCGCACGCCATGGCGCCAGATCATCAGGATGACCAGCAGCGGTATCCACCAGGTCGCCGCGGCCCAGAAGAACAAGGTGAAGCCTTTCAGGAACGGCATCAGCTCCCGAATGAGATCGCCGCTGCCGCCATGCAGGATGAGCGTCGATCCGGCGAGCGTCGTGATCGCGACCGCGCCCATGTTGATCCAGTAAGGCGGCGTGAACTCGTCCTTCGTCAGGTGAACGAAGGTCAGGCGGTAGAAGATCAGGGTGATGATGCTCAGATACAGCATGCAGCCGATCAGGAACATGACGAGGCTGAAGAACCGGGCCGCGATGCCGATATCGATAAAGCCGCCGATCGAGGCGCCCAGAACCGCAACCGACTGCGTGGCGACGGCCGCGATGAGCCAGGCGCCATTGATGCCGCTGGCGATCGACGGCTTCCGGGCGCGCACCATGACGGCGGCGAAGAAGCCATACATCACCACGACCCAGAGCAGGATTCCGAGGCCCCACAGCCACAGGGCCGTGTCCGGCGCATGGCCGACCACGAGGAGCTGGGTGCCGAGCACGCAGGTGCCGGCCACCAGCGTGAAGAAGCCGGGGCCGCGTTCATGGTCGACGAGATCGCCGAGCAGCTTGCCCGGGAAGCAGACCAGCCGGGTCAGGACGAGGACCCACAGCGTCGCATAGGCGGCGATGTTGAAAACCAGCAGCGCCCGGGCGACGCGGGGAAATCCCAGCAGCAGGACCGCGATCGACAGCGCGCCGGTCGCCATGACGAGCGCGAAATAGCCGGGAAACAGATCTTCGGCCGCGCGGCGGAGCAGGCTCATCGCACGCCCCGACCCGGCGGGGACGACCGGCGCGCAGGCCACGCGACATCGACCCGGGCGCAACCCGGTCGATCGACTCCCGAATGGCGCCTTCCCGTCGGCGTCATCCCCGCTCTCCCCGGATGCACCAGGTCATGGCGTCGCTCGGTATCGGGGAAACGAACGGGAATCAAGGGCCGCACCGACGCTCCAAGGCGGATGGGACAGGAGGCGCGCCGATATTCCTCCTGTCCTTGCGCCGGCGCAAGGACAGCGGGCGAACGCGCATGAGAGATTTTCGGACGGGTCATGCGCCTGCGCGGCTATCCGGGGTGGCGCAATCGTCATCGAGGCGCCGTTCCGCCCGCTGCCGTTGCACAGAGTCTTCATTCGCTCTCAGCGCAGCTTGCCCATCTCGCGCAGGCTGACATGGCCGTTGCGGCCGACGATGAGATGGTCGTGCAGCGCGATGCCGACGCTGTCGGCCGCCTTCTGGATCTCGCGGGTGATCTCGACGTCGCCCGGCGACGGCTTGAGATTGCCGCTCGGGTGGTTATGCACCAGCACGAGGCCGACCGCGCCGACATTGAGCGCGCGGCGGAGGATCTCGCGCGGATAGGCCGCGACCTCGTTCACCGTGCCGCGCTGCTGCGTCTCGTCATGGATGAGGGCGTGGCGCTGATCGAGATAGAGCACGCGGAACTGCTCCACCTCGCTATGGCCCATCTGGGCGCGGCAGTATTTCGCGACCTTCTCGAGCGAGTTCAGCAGCGGCCTCTCGAGCAGCTCCTCGCGGGCCATGCGATGGGCGAGCTCGCCCATGGCCCGGAAGCTGACGATGGTCTTCTGATCGACGAGCTCGAAGCGCGCCAGCTCCTCCGCCGGCGCCGCCAGCACCCCGGCGAGGCTGCCGAAGCGCGCGAGCAGGTCCTTGGCGAGCGGCTTCACGTCTTTCCGTGCGACCGAGCCGAAGAGAAGCAGCTCCAGCAGCTCGTAATCCGGCAGGGCGCCGAGCCCGCCATTCATCGCGCGCTCGCGCAGCCGCTGCCGATGGCCCCAGTAATGCGGCCGGTTGGCGGGCTCGGACGGCGCGGCGCCATCCGCCGGCAGGGCGCCCGCGATCGCCGCCGCGAGACGCGGGCCCGGATGTTCCGGCCCGTCGAAGAGCCAGACATGGGCGAGCTTGTCCCAGCGCCCGCCCAGCTCCTGCAGCGCCTGGCGATGCGGATAGGTATCGCCGCGCACGGCGAAACGCCCCTCGGCCCCACCCGCCATGGGCTCGACCGAGATGCCGAGACGCGCGAGGCCCGCGTTATCGGGATCCGCACAGGTCATGGTGGGAACGGTCGCGCAGCTTTCGCGCGCCGGTCAAGCCGGTCGATCGCGCGGGGCCGCCGCCGGGCCCTCCTCGGTGCCCGGCACCGGCTCGCCCGGATAGCGCGGCCGGTCGTCGGCGAGATGCAGCCAGGGCAGCCTTTCGGCGGTGAAGATCTGCGTCGCCGGTGGAAGCCGTTCCGGATGGTCGAAGGTCGCGAGGGTGAGGTTCACCGCCTCGGGCCAGCGCGCATTCTCGTAGGAGAGCGAGCTGCCGCAATCGCCGCAGAAGCTGCGCCGCATCCCCGGCGAGGAATTGTAGAAGCGCCGCTCGGTCCCTTCGAACCGGACCTTCGCCCGCGGGAAGCTGGCGGCCGCCATCAGGATGCCGCCGGTCGCGCGCCGGCAGGAGGCGCAATGGCAGATGCCGCTCCAGCCCGGATCGCCGGTCGCGACGAAACGGATCCGGCCGCAGAGGCAGCCGCCGCGATGCTCGGTGTCGGGCTCGGACAAGGCCGGTCTCCTTCCTTGTCGTGTCGCGGGCGACGACCGTCGCGTCGGAAGCGCGGGCGCGAAGCGGCTCGGCCGAAGCGCCCGCTCAGTGCCCGCGCCGGTCCTTCCAGTCGAGCTGCGCCACCGCCAGCGGGCGGAACCAGGGCCAGCCCCAATAGTAAGGCCGCGTCTCGAAGGGCAGGTCGTCGAAGGCGGTGCGGCCCTCCTGCGCCCCCAGGATGCGGCGCGCGATCTTGTAGCCGAACCAGGTGCCCATCGGCACCCCGGCGAAGCAATAGCCGCCGGCATAGTGGATGCCGTCCTGCTCGCCGATATGCGGCCACTGGTCGAAGGTGGCGGCGCACTGGCCGGTCCAGACATGGCTCAGCTTCGCGGTCCGGAGCTCGGGGAAGATCTCGCCGAGCGCCTTGTGGAGCCGCCGCGCCTTCCCCTTGAGGTCGCGCGTCGGGTTCCCGCTGCGACCGCCGAGCAGGATGCGGTTCCCGTCCGGCGCGCGCCGGAAATAGAAGAGATTGTGCCGGTAGTCGTGGCAGGTGCGCGAGCCGGGGATGAGCCGCTCGACCGTGCCGGGCGGAAGTTCCCCCGTCGCCACCATATAGCCGTGAAAGGGGATGACCCGCCGGCGCAGATAGGGCGATTCCCGGCCGCCATAGCCGTTCGTCGCCAGCACCACCTCGCGCGCGACCGTCCGGCCCCGGGGCGTCTCCACCATGAATCCCGCCGCCTCGCGCCGGATGCCGGTGACGGGGGTATGGGCCAGAATGCTGGCGCCCGCTTCCTCCGCGCGCGCCAGCATGCCGAGCTGGAAGAGGCCGGGATGGATCGAGGACATGTCGGGGATGAGCGCGCCGCCCTGGAAGCTCGGCGTGCCGAGCTCGCGGCGCGTCTCGCCGGCCGGCACCATCTCGGACTCCTCGCCCAGATATTTCCGCTTGGTCTCCATGTCGCGCGCCATGGATTCGTATTGCGCGGGCGAGGCGGCCGCCATGAAGCGCCCGCAGCGCACGAGATGGCAGTCGATCTTCTCGCGCTCGATCGCCTCGCGCACATGCTCGTAGGCGAAGCGCGCCTCGCGATAGAACCCGACGGCGCGCTCGGCCCCGAGGCTTTCGATCAGCGAACCGAGCCCGTGCTTGAGCGTGCGGCCGACATAGCCGGCATTGCGCGAGCTGGCACCCTGGCCGGGCTCGCCCGCCTCGAAGATGGTGACCTGCCGGCCGCCGCGCGCGAGATGCAGCGCCGCCGAGAGGCCGGTATAGCCCGATCCGACGACGGCCACGTCGGTCCGCGGCGGCACCGGCGCCGGCTCGCGCCGCGGCCGCGGTGCGGCCTCCCACCAATAGGGCGTTTCCTTGAAATCGGGGGCGAAGATGTCCTGGTCCTGTCGCATGACACCCTCCTATCACGACGCATCCTCGCGGGTCGATGGCGGCGGTGCATCTATCGCGCGCGGCCGGTTCTGCTATGCTCGCGCCGCCTGCGCCATCATCCGAGCTCCGAGCCCCGAATGACCGCCCGATTCCTCGCCGACCGTGCCTATCTGAAGGGCGTCGTCGTGCTGATCCTCGCGACCTTCTTCTGGAGCCTGTCGGGCGTGTTCGTCCGCTTTCTGCCGGGGCTCGACGGCTGGCAGATCAATGCCTATCGCGGCGGCAGCACGGGCGTGACGCTGCTCCTCTATCTGCTGGTCGTTTACGGCCGCGGCACCTGGCAGCGTTTCCGCGCCATCGAGCCGCGCGCACTGATCGCGACCATCGTCTTCTTCACGGCAGGTTCGACGACCTACGTCCTCGCCCTCACCCTGGCCGGGACGGCGACGGTCGCCTGCCTCACGGCCACGGCCCCGATCTTCACGGCGATGCTGAGCCCGCTGGTCACCGGGGAGCGGCCCGCGCCGATCGTCTGGGTGGCGGCCCTGCTCGCGCTTGTCGGCGCCGTCGTGGTGGTCGGCGGCGGCATCGACAGCTCGGCCTGGATCGGCAGCCTCGTGGCGCTCGCCTGCGCCTTCTGCTTCGCCGGCCAGACCGTCGTGCTGCGGCGGTTCCGGCAGGTCGACATGGTGCCGGCGATCTGCATCGGCGGCTTCGCCGTCTCCGCCTTTATCCTGCCCTTCGCCGGCGACCTCGCGATCGGCTGGCGCAATGCCGCGGTGATCGGGCTCATGGGGGTGCTGCAGCTCGCCTTGCCGCTGGTGCTCTATGCCTATGGCGCGAAGTTCGTGCCGGCCGTCACGATCGCGCTTCTGGCGCTGCTCGACGTGGTATTCAATCCGCTGTGGGCCTGGATCGGCGTCAACGAGCGGCCCGTCGCGACCGCCTATGTCGGGGCGACCCTCATCGTTCTCGCCGTGGCCGTCAGCATCGTCGCCGGGCGACGCGTCGCGGTCGTCAAGCCTGCCTGAGGCGGGCGGAGCGGCGAGGTTACCGCTCGCGCGCCGCGCTCGCCTCGGCGAGCACCCAGTCGCGAAATGCTTCGGCTGCCGGCTTGAGGGCGAGCCGCGCCGGATGGACGAGGTAGTAGGCCTCCTCCGTCTCGAGCGCCGGCCCGAAGGGCGAGACCAGCCGCGCGGATTTGAGATGACCCGCGACGAGGCAGGTCCGCCCCAGCGCCACACCCGCGCCCGCTTCGGCGGCCGCATAAGCGAGGATCGCGGTATCGAACTCGTCGCCGGGCTGCATAGCGGGCCCGCGCGCGAAGCCCGCCGCCGCGTGCCATTGCGCCCAGCCGTCGCGAAAGCCGAGCACATGTAGCAGGCGATGGCGCTCGAGGTCGGCGGGCGCGGCGAGCGCGCCGCCGGCCCGGTTGGCGCGCGGGCTCGCCACCGGAAAGAGGCTGTCCCAGGTGAGGCGCTCGGCAACGAGGCCGGGCCAGCGCCCGAACCCCGAGCGGATCTCGAGATCGACGCCCTCCTCGACGAAATCGGTCGTCCAGATCGTGGTGGTAAGGCGGAGTGCAAGGTCCGGATGCTGCCGATGCAGCCGCGGCAGGCGCGGCGCCAGCCAGAGCGCGGCGAAACCCGCTGTCGCCTTGACGAGGAGCGGGCCCGGCCGGCGGCGGCCGAACAGCTCCTCCGTGCCTTCCGACAGACGGTCGAAGCTCTCGGTCAGGAGCGGCAGCAGCGCCTCGCCCGCAGCGGTCACCCGCAAACCCCGCGGCAGGCGCTGGAAGAGCGGCCGGCCGAACCGCTGCTCAAGCCGCTTCACCTGCTGGCTCACGGCGGACTGGGTGACGTTCAGCTCCCGCGCGGCCTCGGTGAAGCTCGTATGGCGGGCCGCGGCCTCGAAGGCGCGCAGCCAATGGAGTGGCGGGAGGCGTCGGCTCATGGCCAAGCCTAGCATAAGTCAAACTTGGGCGTAGCCCCTCCGCAACTCGTTTGCCCGGCCGGCCGCCGGGCCGGAAAGTGCCCAGCCGGCCGCCGGGCCGGAAGTGAGGGCGGCGGGCTCGCCGCTTGAAACGGATCCGGAAGGAGGAAACCAGCCATGGTTGAGAGTCCGGCTGTCGACCGGCGCGGCGCAATCGACATGCTCGATCTCGCGCCGTACGCGACCCCGCATCGCATCCGCACCATCGAGCGCGAGGCGGCGGCGCTCCGGCTATCCTGGAGCGGCGGCCTCGTCAGCCGCTTCAGCCATCTTTGGCTCCGCGACAATTGCGCCTGCCCGATCTGCCGCCATCCCGACACGATGGAGCGGCGATTCCTGTTCATCGACGCGCTCGATCTCGAACGGCCGGCGAGCTACGCGCCGCTCGCGGCGAGCCTCGGCGCGGACGGCGCGCTCGAGCTTCTCTGGCCGTCGACGAAGCTCGATGCGCGCCCGCACCGCTCCCGTTTCGATCCGGCCTGGCTCCGCTATCACGCCCCCGAGGAGCAGCGGCGCCGGCGCGAGGCGGAGCGCTCCGCAAGCTGGGACGCCACCATCGCCGGACGCCTGCCGCGAATCACCTATGACGAGATGATGCAGACCGACGAAGGGCTCGCGCGCTGGCTCGAGGCGCTTCTCGATCCGGGCGTCGTGCTCATGACCGGCGCGCCCGCACGCGACGGCGAGGTGCAGCGCGTCGCCGAGCGCGTGCAGCCGCCGCGCTGGACCAATTTCGGCGTCGTGTTCGATGTCGTCTCGATGCCGAAGCCGGTCAATTCCGCTTACACCCCGATCGGGCTCGAGCCTCACTCGGACCTTCCCTACTACCGGCGGCCCGGGGACTATCAGCTTCTCTTCTGCGTCGTGAACGAGGCCGAGGGCGGCGATTCGATCCTGGTCGATGGGTTCCGTGCCGCCGAGCGCTTGCGCGACGAGGATGCGGATGCCTTCGCGCTGCTCGCCCGCACGTCGGTCGCGTTCCGCTATCAGGACGAGACAACCGATTTCCGCGCCGCAGCCCCCACCATCGAGACCGGTCGCGACGGCGAGCCCTGCGCCATCCGCATCAACAACTGGACGCGCGGCACGCTCGATCTCGACCCGGAAGCCAGCGATGCGCTCTACCGCGCCCTCGGATGCTTCTGGCGGATCACGCGCGATCCGGCGCTGCAGCTTCGCCTGAAACTTAACCCTGGCGAGATGGTGGCCTTCCGCAACGACCGCGTGCTTCATGGCCGCACGCCCTTCGACCCTGCCTCCGGCCGCCGCCGTCTCCAAGGCTGCTACATCGACAGCGACCAGGTGCTGAGCAAACTGCGCGTTATCGCCCGGCACCGGCCGTCCCCGGCAGCTTGAGGGAAAAGGCCCATGCTCCGATCCCCTCGCCGCCCGAACATCCTCCTGCTGATGCTGGATCAACTCTCGCCGCAGTCGCTCGAGAGCTACGGCCACCGGCTGGTGAAAACCCCGCATCTGACGGATCTCGCCGAGCGCGGCGTGGTGTTCGAGAACGCCTATTGCAACTCGCCGCTCTGCGCCCCTTCGCGCTTCTCGATGATGGCGGGGCAGCGGGTGAGCCGGATCGGCGCCTGGGACAATGCGGTCGAATTCCCCTCGAGCGTGCCGACCTTCGCGCATTATCTTCGCGCCGCCGGCTACCGGACCTGCCTCTCCGGCAAGATGCATTTCGTCGGCGCCGACCAGCTTCACGGGTTCGAGGATCGCGTCACCACCGACATGTATCCGGGCGACTTCGGCTGGACGCCGGAATGGGAGCGCCCGGAGCATATCCACTGGTGGTTCCACAACATGCTGAGCGTCTACGAGGCAGGCGCCTATGACCGCTCCCTCGAGATGGATTACGACGAGGAGGTCGCGACCGAGGCGACGCGCTGGCTCTACGACCATGCGCGCGGCACGGACGAGCGCCCCTTCATGCTCGCCGTCTCGCTCATGCATCCGCACGATCCCTATCTCGCGCCGCGACATCTCTACGACGGCTACGACGCGGCCGATATCGACATGCCGCGCGTCCCCTTCATCCCGCCGGACGAGCGCGACCCGCACGGCCGGCGCATGTGGGCGCTCTACGATCGCGGCGAGTTCCGCATCACCGAGGCGCATGTCCGCACGGCCCGCCGCGCCTACTACGCCATGACCTCCTATGGCGACGAGCTGCTGGGCAAGGTGCTGGCGGCGCTGCGCGCGACCGGCAAGGAAGAGGAAACCGTCATTGTCGTGACGGCCGACCATGGCGACATGCTGGGCGAGCGCGGCCAATGGTACAAGATGAGCTTCCATGAGCGGTCGGTGCGCGTACCGCTGATCGCGACCGCGCCGAAGGCGCTCTCGCCGCGCCGCGTCGCGCAGAACGTCTCGCTGGTCGATCTGCTGCCGACCTTCCTCGACATCGCGCGCGACGGCGCCGGCCCCGCGCTCGTCGAGCCGGTGGACGGCCGCAGCCTGCTCCCGCTCGCCGCGGGCGATGCCACCGGATGGCCGGACATCGTCCATGCCGAATATATGGCGGAAGGCGTGACCGAGCCGCTCTTCATGATCCGGCAAGGCCGATACAAATACGTGACCGCGCCCGGCGATCCGCCGCAGCTCTTCGACCTCGCCGCCGATCCGGACGAGCTGAAGAACCTCGCCGGCGACTCCGCTCATGCGGCGCTGGAACAGGGGTTCGCCGCGGCGGCGGCGGCGCGCTGGGATGCCGGCGCGATCCGGCGCGAGGTGATCGCGAGCCAGCGCCGGCGGCATTTCATCCAGCCGGCGCTGCTCGAAGGCAGGATCCATCCCTGGGACTATCAGCCCCGACGCGACGCGTCGAAGCTCTATAACCGCAATTACGGCGCCGAGCTCTACGACACCGACCGGCGCGCCCGGATCCCCTACCGGCCGGAACCGAAGCCGGACGGGAAGAAGAGCTAGAACCCGAGCTTCGCCTCACCCTGAGCTTGTCGAAGGGCGGGGCGACTTCCCGCTTCGACAAGCCCAGCGTGAGGATTCGTTCGCCACACCTCACGCGGCGGCGGCGACCTCCCGGATCCATTCCTGCAGCAGCCGCGTCACCGGCGTGACGGGCCGGTCGGCGCGCAGCAGCTCGAAATAGCCGCCCTGCGCGGGCACCGCGCCCGGCACCGCCTGCACCAGCAGGCCGCGCGCGAGGTGATCGGCGATCATGCGGCGCCAGCCGAGCAGCACGCCCCGCCCGTCGATCGCGGCCTGGATCGCCATCAGATAGTCGTTGAAATGCTCGCCCGCGCGCGACGGCGGACCCGCGATGCCGACGCGATCGAACCAGGCCGACCAGGTTTCCCACTCGCGGTTCTCGCTCTCGAGATGGATGAGGCGCGCGACCCGGAGATCCTCGGGTTGTCGCAGCTCCGGATGCTGCGCGAGGTGGCCGGGGCTCGCCACCGCGATGATCTCGTCGTCGAGCAGCAGCGTCGCGTGATAGCCCGGCCACCTGCCACGCCCATAGAGCACCAGCAGGTCGATATCCGCGTCGCGACGGTCGGCGAGGGTGTTGGATACCACGTAGCGGAGGGCGATCTCGGGATGCTTCGCGGTGAAGGCCGGGATGCGCGGCATGAGCCAGAAGGAGGCGAAGCCGAGGGTCGACCCCACCGTCACCTGCATCGGCTCGCCCTCGCTCCGAAGCTGCCGGGCGGCATCGCCGATTGTCGCAAGACTGTCCGCAACCGCGCGGTAGAAGCTTTGCCCGGGGAGGGTGAGACGCAGCCGCCGATGCAGACGCTCGAAGAGGCGACAGCCGAGATGGGCCTCGAGATTGCCGACATGGCGGCTGACCGCCGCCGGCGTCACCTTCAGCTCCTGCGCCGCGAGCTTGATCGAGAGATGCCGGGCGGCCGCCTCGAAAGCCACGAGACTGTTCGCCGGCGGCAAATGATGCCCGGAGACTGGCATGACTTAATATCAATCGTAGCGTCAGGTTTTTTGAGTTTACGGCGCTTTCCATCGGGTGCAAGCATTACAAAATTGCAACTCCAAGGGTTTCAGGCGCACCCCATGCCGATGGAGCCGGCTTCTCGTTTGCCGATGCCGGAGGCCGCGAACGCGGCCGGCCTCGAGGGCGCGTCGATGCGCGGTCTCGCGAGCCGCTGGTACATAGACCCCGCCGCGGCAAGGGTCGAGCATGAGCGGCTCTTCGCGGGCGAATGGGTCGCGATCGGCGCGGCGAGCGACCTCGCCAACCCGGGCGCGCTGCTGCCGGTGGACGTCAATGGCGTGCCGCTGCTCGCGCTCCGCGACGAGAGCGGCGCCGTCCACGTCTTCCACAATGTCTGCAGCCATCGCGGGCTGAAGCTGGTCGAGGGCCCCTGCAACGTCCGCGGCGTGCTGCGCTGCCCGTACCATTCCTGGAGCTACGCGCTCGACGGCCGGCTGCGCGCGACCCCGTCGATCGGCGGCCCGGGCGTGCATCGCGTCGAGGGCTTCGACAAGGACCGCCACGGGCTGAAGCCGGTGCGCAGCGCCGTCTGGTTCGACCAGATCTTCGTCAATATCGACGGTCGGGCGAGGCCCTTCGAGGACCTCGTCGGACCGCTGCAGGCGCGCTGGCGCGCGTTCGATCCGGGCGCCTTCCTCCATGGCACGAGCGACTCCTACTTGCGCTTCGAAGTCGAGTGCAACTGGAAGCTCGCCGTCGAGAACTATTGCGAGGCCTATCACCTGCCTTACGTGCATCCCGGCCTCAACAGCTATTCGCGGCTGGAGGATCACGACAATCTCGTCGAGCCGGACCGATATGCGGGCCAGATCACGCGGGTCTACAACCCGATCCTCGCCGAAGACGGGTCGAGCCTGCCGAGCCATCCCGGGCTGGACGACTATTGGCGCCACGGGGCGGAATATGTCGCCCTCTTCCCCAATCTGCTGCTGGGACTTCATCGCGATCACTTTTTCGCGATTCGGCTGGAGCCGCAGGGCGGCGGCCGCACCGTCGAGCATCTGCATTTCTACTATCTGGGCGAGGGCGCCGCGGGCGAGCGTTTCGCGCCGCTCCGGGCCACCAATGCACGCATCTGGCGGCAGGTTTTCGCCGAGGATGTGGGGGTGGTCGAGGCGATGCAGCGCGGCCGGCGGAGCCCCGCCTTCGACGGCGGCCTGTTCTCCCCCGTAATGGACACCGCCAATCACTGTTTTCACCGTTGGGCCGCGGCGCGGCTCGGATAAAGGCCGAATCCGGTATCGACTCGGTCGGGCGTTGCGTGAATACTTTGGCAAAATCCTCGACCGGTCTTCGGCGGGATATAAACGCGGCACAGGGAGGCCCCTAATGACGGACGAAAGGCAGCTCGATTACTGGAAGAACCAGTTCGCGCGGAAGCGGATCGGTCGGCGCGAATTCATGGGCCGCGCGGCGGCTCTCGGCATCGGCACGGCGCTCGCCACGACGCTCGCCAGCAAGATCGCAGGCGCCGAGCCGAAGCGCGGCGGTTCCGCGAGGTTCGGCATGGCGCACGGCTCGACGACGGACTCGCTCGATCCGGCCACCTGGCCCGATACCTTCATGCAGGTCGCGGTCGGCGGCGCCTGCTCGAACCAGCTCACCGAGATCAATGCGAAGGGCGACATCGTCGGCGATCTGGCCGAAAGCTTCGAGCCGGGGGACGATACGAAGACCTGGGTCTTCAGGCTGCCGAAGGGCGCCACCTTCCATAACGGCAAGGACGTGACCGCCGACGACGTGGTCGCCTCCATCCGGCATCACATGGGCGAGGAGTCGGAATCGGCGGCGAAGTCCCTGCTGAGCTCGATCACCGACATCAAGGCCGACGGTCCGACGACAGTGATCTTCACCCTCGACGGCGCCAGCGCCGACTTCCCCTACGTCACCAGCGACTACCATCTGCCGATCATGCCGGCGGTCGACGGCAAGGCGGACTGGCAGTCGGGCGTGCGCACCGGCCCCTACGTTCTCGACAAGTTCGAGCCGGGCGTCCGCTCCACGGGCAAGCGCAACGAGAATTATCACAAGTCGGGGCAGCCCTATTTCGACGACGTCGAGTTCCTCGCCCTCACCGACCTGACGGCGCGCACCAACGCGCTCACCACCGGCGAAGTGCACTGGATGGGCCGCTGCGACCTGAAGACCCTCAACCTGCTGGAACGCAATCCCGACATCGCCATCACCGAGGTGACCGGCTACGGCCACTATGTGCTGCCGATGAACGTCACCATGGCGCCGTTCGACAATGTCGACGTCCGCAAGGCGCTGAAATTCGCGATCAACCGGCAGGAGATCGTCGATAAGATCTTCCTCGGCCATGCGACGGCCGGCAACGACAACCCGATCGCGCCCACGATCAAATATGCGATCAACCCCGAGCCGATCTACAGCTACGATCCGGACAAGGCGAAGTTCCACCTGAAGCAGGCGGGCCTCTCCAGCCTGAAAGTTGACCTCTCGGCGGCCGACGCGGCCTTCGCCGGCGCGGTCGACGCGGCGGTGCTGATCAAGGAGCATGCCGCCAAGGCCGGCATCGACGTGAACGTGGTCCGCGAGCCGAACGACGGCTACTGGGACAATGTCTGGCTGAAGAAGGGCTGGTGCGCGTCCTACTGGAGCGGCCGTCCGACCCAGGACTGGATGTTCTCGACCGCCTATGCGAAGGGCGCGGCCTGGAACGAAACCTTCTGGGACAACGAGCGCTTCAACGAGCTGCTGCTGTCGGCCCGCGGCGAAACCGACAGCGCGACGCGTCAGACGCTCTATTCCGAGATGCAACAGCTCGTGCATGACGAGGGCGGCACCGTCGTTCTCGTCTTCAACAACTTCGTCGACGGCGCATCGAAGTCGCTTGCCCACGGCGACGTCGCCTCGAACTGGGAAGCCGACGGGCTCAAGATCGCCGAACGTTGGTGGTTCGCCTGAGCCTCGACTGATCGAATGGCGGGCCGTCCGCGTTAATGCGGGCGACCCGCCGTCTTTCACCGGAGCGGTACGGCCGCGCGATCTTCCGGGACGCGGCCGACGACCGGAACAAGAAGGCGGCACGCGCAGAATCCGCCAATCACGGGACAGGGGGCGTCGCGCTTGAGTCCGATTCTCAAGACCGTGTTGCAGCGTCTCGGCTTGGGATTGATCACCCTGTTCGCGGTGTCAATCATCATTTTCGCCACGATCGAGATGCTGCCGGGCGATTTCGCCAAGGCCATTCTCGGCCAGTCGGCGACGCCGGACACGGTCGCCGCCTTCCAGAAGCGGCTCGGCCTCGACCGGCCGCCGGTCGAGCGCTACCTCAACTGGATCGGCGGGGTGGCGCAGGGCGATTTCGGCGTCTCCTTCGCGGGGCTCGGCGGTCTCGGCGGGGGCCAGGAAACCACCGTCGTCTCGCTGGTGGCGCCGCGCCTCGCGAACACGCTGTTCCTCGCCGGCCTGACCGCCATCGTCGCCGTGCCGCTGGCGCTGATCCTCGGCATGCTGGCGGCGCTCTACCGCAACAGCTTCTATGACCGGATCGTGAACATGGTCACCCTGACCTCGATCTCCGTGCCGGAGTTCTTCGTCGCCTACATTCTCATGCTGTTGCTGGCGGTGCCGCATGTCGTGTTCGACAGCCCGCCTTTCTACGCGCTCGCCAAGATCAATTTCGACATGCCCTTCACCGAGCGCGTGATGCGTTCCGCGCTGCCGGTGATGACGCTCGTGCTGGTGATCGTCGCGCATATGATGCGGATGACGCGGGCCGCCATCATCAACCTCCTGTCGAGCCCCTTCATCGAGATGGCCCGCCTCAAGGGTGTGAGCCCGCGCCGCATCATCTACCGCCACGCCCTGCCGAACGCCTGGGCGCCGATCGCGACGGTGATCGCGCTCAATCTCGCCTATCTCGTCGTGGGTGTGGTGGTGGTCGAGGTGGTGTTCGTCTATCCCGGCATCGGCCAGCTCATGGTCGATGCGGTGTCGTCGCGCAACATCCCCGTCGTGCAGGCCTGCGCGCTGATCTTCGCCGCGACCTACATCCTCCTCAACCTCATTGCGGACATCGTGTCGATCGTGACCAATCCGCGCCTGCTGCATCCGCGATGACCCTGCTCCAGGACAACAGCCGCGAAGGCGCGATGCCCGCCGTCGCCGGCACGACGGCCCTGCCGCCCCGGCGATCCTGGCGGGAATCCCTGCTGCGGGACATGAAGCACGCGCCGCTCAGCGCCTGGTTCGGCATGGCGGTCATCGCCGCCTATGTGGTGGTCGCAGTCTTCGCGCCGCTGCTGGCGCCCTACGCCGAGAACGAGCTGGTCGGCGCGCAGTACGAACCCTGGGGCGACCCGTTCTTCTTCGGCACCGATCAGCTCGGCCGCGATCTGCTCTCGCGCCTGATCTACGGCGCGCGCAACACCATCGGGATCGCGCTGATGACGACGGCGCTCTCCTTCACCATCGGCGGGATGCTCGGCATGCTGGCCGCCGTTCTGCCCGGCTGGGTCGATCAGTCGCTGTCGCGCTTCGTCGATGTGCTGATGGCGATCCCGCAGCTCATCTTCGCGCTCGTGCTGCTGTCGATCTTCGGCTCCTCGATCATCAACCTCATCCTGATCATCGCGGTGCTCGATTCCACGCGCGTCTTCCGGCTCACCCGCGCCGTCGCCCTCAACATCGCGGTGCTCGATTTCGTCGAGGCGGCGAAGCTCCAGGGCGAGAAGCTGACCTGGATCATGATCCGGGAGATCCTGCCCAACATCCTGCCGCCGCTGGTGGCGGAGTTCGGCCTGCGCTTCTGCTTCGTGTTCCTGACGATCAGCGCCTTGTCGTTCCTCGGCCTCGGCATCCAGCCGCCGACCGCGGACTGGGGCTCGATGCTGCGCGAGAACTCGACGCTCATCAATTACGGCGACGTCACCCCGCTGCTGCCGGCAGGCGCGATCGCGCTGCTGACGGTCGCGGTCAACTTCGTCGTCGACTGGTTCCTGCACAAGACCAGCGGCCTCAAGGACTGACCCCGGATGACCGCGAAACCCAACAGCGCCGGCGATCGCCTGCTCGAGATCCGCGGCCTCCGCATCGAGGGCCAGAGCGAGGATCGCTGGCATCAGATCGTCAAGGGCGTCGATCTCGACCTCAATCGCGGCGAGGTACTGGGCCTCATCGGGGAATCCGGCGCCGGCAAATCCACCATCGGCCTTGCCGCGATGGGCTATGCCCGGCCCGGCTGCCGGATCTCCGCCGGAAGCGTGAAGTTCGACGGGCTGGAGCTGGTCGGCCTCGCCGAGGCGAAGAAGCGCACCCTCTGGGGCTCCCGCATCTCCTATGTCGCGCAGTCGGCGGCCGCCTCCTTCAATCCGGCGCATCGGCTGATCGAGCAGTTTTCCGAGGTGCCGCTCGAGCACAAGGTGATGGGCGCCGACGAGGCGAAGACGCGCGCCATCGACCTCTTCCGCCGTCTCCGCCTGCCGAATCCGGAAACCATCGGGATGCGCTATCCGCATCAGGTTTCCGGCGGTCAGCTCCAGCGCGCCATGACCGCGATGGCGATGTCCTGCACGCCGGACCTCATCATCTTCGACGAGCCGACCACGGCGCTCGACGTGACCACGCAGATCGAGGTGCTGGCCGCCATCAAGAACATCGTCCGGCAGTTCAATACCGCGGCGATCTACATCACGCACGACCTCGCCGTCGTGGCGCAGATGGCCGACCGGATCATGGTGCTGCGCTATGGCGAGACCGTCGAGGAGGCGCCGACGGCGGAGATGCTGGCCCACCCGAAGCAGGCCTATACGAGGACGCTGTGGGCGGTGCGTTCGCTGCACAAGCCCGAGGAACCCGCCGACGACATGCTGCTCCGGGTGGAGGGCGTGGAGGCGAGCTACGGCAATTCGATAAAGGTGCTGGACGGCATCGACCTCGCGGTGCCGCGCGGCCGCACGGTCGCCCTGGTCGGCGAATCCGGCTCCGGAAAATCGACGCTTGCGCGGGTCATCACCGGCCTGTTGCCGCCGTCCAAGGGGCAGGTGCTGTTCGAAGGCAAGCCCTTGCCGCCGGCCCTGAAGCAGCGCTCCAAGGACATGCTGCGGCGCATGCAGATGATCTATCAGATGCCGGACACCGCCCTCAATCCGCGGCGTCGCGTGCGCGACATCATCGGCCGGCCCCTGCGCCACTATCTCGGCCTCCGGGGCGCCGTGCAGGAGAAGCGTATCGTCGAGCTGCTCGAGATGATCGAGCTCGACCACCGCTTCATCGATCGTCTGCCGGGTGAGCTTTCCGGCGGGCAGAAGCAGCGCGTCTGCATCGCGCGCGCGCTCGCCGCGAAGCCGGACCTCATCATTTGCGACGAGGTGACGTCCGCGCTCGACCAGATCGTCGCCGAGGGAATTCTCAAGCTCCTGCTGCGGCTGCAGAAGGAGCTGAACGTCTCCTATCTCTACATCACCCACGACCTCGCCACCGTGAAGGCGATCGCCGACTGGATCGTGGTGATGCATCAGGGCCGGATCGTCCAGCAGGGGCCGAAGCAGGCCGTGCTGACGCCGCCGCACCATGCCTATACAGAGCTCCTGCTCTCCTCGGTGCCGGAGATGGATCCCGCCTGGCTCGACGGCGTGCTCGCCCGTCGCGGCGCGGCCGGTGGCGGCGCCCCCGCCGAGGCTTCCGCCGCTTCATGAGCGCGCGAAGCGTCGAGGCCCGGCTCGACCCGGCGATGCGGGCGGCCCTGGCGGAGACCGCGCGCCTCCAGGGCGGCCGCAAGATCGACTGGAACGACCTGCCCGCCATGCGGAAGGGCTACGAGGCGGAGCGCCGCTACTGGAACGGCGGTGGCCCCGAGCTGGCCCGGATCCACGATCTCGCCGTCGCCGGCCCCGAAGGGCCGATCCCGCTGCGCTGCTATCGCCCGACCGCGGCGCCCGCCCTTCCCGCGCTTGTCTATCTCCATGGCGGCGGCTATGTGCTCGGCAGCATCGCCACCCACGATCGGGTGATGCGGCTGCTGGCCGAGAAATCGGGCGCGGCCGTGCTCGGGGTCGAATACCGCCTGGCGCCCGAGCATCGCTTTCCCGTGCAGCTCGAGGAAACCGCCGCGGTGCTCGACTGGCTCGCGAGGGAGGGTCCTGCGCAGGGCCTCGACCCGTCGCGCTTCGCCCTCGGCGGCGATTCGGCGGGCGCGCATCTGGCGCTCGGCACGACGCTGATGCGGCGCGCCGCGCCTGCGCAGCCCAAGGCGCTCATTCTCTATTATGGCGCCTTCGGCCTCGCCGATTCGCGGTCGATGCGGCTCTTCGGCCGCAATGCGGCGGGGCTCACCCGCGCCGACATGGATTTCTTCTATGCGAGCTACCATGGCGACGGGCCGAGGCGCGCCGATCCGCGGCTCGACTGCCTCTCCGCCGACCTCGCGGGGCTGCCGCCCGCCTTCATCCTTGCGGCCGAGCTCGACCCGCTGCTCGACGACAGCCTCACCCTCGCGGCGCTGCTGGAAGAAGCCGGCGTCGCGCACCGGCTGCGGCGCTATGACGGGGTGCTGCACGGCTTCATCCACTATTCGCGCGCCGTGCCGCTGGCGATGCGCGCCCTCGACGAGGGCGCCGCGGCGCTCCGCGACTGGCTCTAGGATCGGATCGCCCGACGCCGTCGTTTCGCCGGCATGGCGCTTCGGCTATGGTGCCGCCCCGCTCGCTATTGTCGTGACGCCGAACCCGGGCCCCATGATCGTCCGCGAAATTCC
>CADEFF010000035.1:0-22416 GCA_902826565.1 uncultured Rhodospirillaceae bacterium
CAACAGTTTCCTAAACTGTGGGTCGGGTGTTCGAGTCACCCCGGGGACGCCAGTAAAATCAACTAGTTGGCGGCTCGGCGTTAAGGATTGTCCAACTCAACCGGCCTGTGGCCGAGTTGGACAATCCGACTTTCGTTACCCTTCCGTACCGGGCTTGCCGGCGGCGATCCAGCGGCTGCGGCGATATATCGTCCGCGCGGTTGCGCGTTACTTGCCCGGGCGATGGAAGACGAACACGCCGCGATCGCGATCGAAATACGGCTTGTCGCAGGCGGTGAGCAGGAGCGGAAGGATCAGGGCCAGCAGGCAGAAGGCGACGCCGCCGAGCGACCGGCGCCCGCTCGATCCTGTCGGGCACGAGGCCCGCGGAAGCTTTCTCGGGAAAGGCATATCGTCACACCATCTCGCCAGGCCTGAGGCGATCGCATCGCCGATCGCGCCGCAGTGCGCGCCGCAGGATAGGACAGGAGCCGGGCCCGGGGGAAGCCGTTTGCCCTCGGGGCGCGCCGCCCGTGCTAGCCTGAGCCCCCGGCGCGCATTGCCGGAGGGGCGGTTCGCCTGCCGTCGCGCGTCTTGCCGCGGTCGCGCTTGCACCGGCCGCAGAGATCTCGTCCGGCGGGCATCCAGGGAGGCTCCATGCGTCGCTTCTTCCGGAACAACGGGCTCTCGATCTGTCTTGCCCTCCTGTTCCTCGCCTTCTGGACCGGTCAGGCCGTGACCGGCTTCGAGGTTTTCAACGGGGATCTAAGCGAGCATGGGGCGATGCCGCTTTCCTTCTCCGCCTATCTCGCGAGCGCCCATTTCTTCGAGGCGACCGCGGAGAACTGGGAAAGCGAATTCCTGCAGATGGCGGCCTATGTCGTGCTGACCGCGATCCTCTTTCAGCGAGGCTCGGCGGAATCGAAGGATCCGGACGATCCGCTGGTCGAGGGCGACCGGGTCGCCGCCGGCGAAACCGTTCCGGCGGACGCGCCCTGGCCGGTGCGACGCGGCGGCTGGATTCTGGCGCTCTACGGCCATTCGCTCGGGCTCGCGCTGTTCCTCTTCTTCCTGCTGAGCTTCGCGGCCCACGCGGTCAGCGGCTGGAAGCTCGAGAACCTCGAGCGGGCCGAGCATGGCGAGGCGGTGCAGCCCTTCGGCGACTTCCTTGCGAGCGCGACCTTCTGGTTCCAGTCGCTGCAGAACTGGCAGAGCGAGTTTCTCGCCGTGCTCTCGATCGTGCTGCTGTCGATCGTGCTGCGGCAGAAGGGCTCGCCGGAATCGAAGCCGGTGACGGCGCCGCACCGCCAGACCGGCTAACCGGCGCACCCGGCACACCCCTCCGGGCCGCTACCCCCGGTTGCAGCATGGCGGGCGTTCCGGTCGCCGTCGCCAGGGCGAGGAAGGACGGCGCCGCCGCTTCCCCGGGGAGCGCACCCCGCCCGGACGCGCATCCCGACCGGGGGCGCATCCCGATTGTCGTCCCCCGGTCGAGCCATATACAAGGGAGGGGAACCGAGCCAACGCGCCCGGGGGGAGCGCGACGGGATGGTCCACGCAGCACCGCTCATCACGACGATCGTCAGCGGGCTGGTGCTCGCCTTCGTGCTGGGCGCGCTCGCCGACCGGTTCCGCATATCGCCGCTGGTCGGCTATCTGCTGGCCGGGGTGCTGGTCGGCCCCTTCACCCCCGGGTTCGTCGCCGACCAGGGGCTCGCCCGCCAGCTCGCCGAGATCGGCGTCATCCTCCTCATGTTCGGAGTGGGGCTGCATTTCTCGCTGAAGGACCTGCTTGCCGTCCGCTGGATCGCGATCCCCGGCGCTGCCATCCAGATCCTCCTGATCACCCCGATGGGCATGGGACTCGCCTGGTTCCTCGGCTGGTCGGCCGGCGCCGGGCTCGTCTTCGGCCTCTCCCTCGCGGTCGCCAGCACGGTCGTGGTCCTGCGCGTGCTGGAGCAGAAGCGCCTCGTGGACGGCGACGCCGGCCGCATCGCCATCGGCTGGCTCATCGTCGAGGACGTCGCGATGGTGATCGCGCTGGTGCTGCTGCCGGTGTCGATCGGGCTGCTGAAGACCGAGGGCGCGGCTTCGGCGGCCCTGCTGCCGCTTTCGGAGATGCTGCTGCCGCTCGGCATCACCCTCGCCAAGATCGCGGCTTTCGTTGGGATCATGCTGCTGATCGGGCGGCGCATCATCCCCTGGATCCTGCACCACATCGCGCATACCGGCTCGCGCGAGCTTTTCCGCCTCGCCATCCTCGCGATCGCGCTCGGCGTCGCCTATGGCTCGGCCGAGCTTTTCGGCGTGTCCTTCGCGCTCGGCGCCTTCTTTGCCGGGATGATCCTCAGCGAGTCCGAGCTGAGCCAGCAGGCCGCCGCGGAATCCCTGCCGTTGCGCGACGCCTTCGCGGTGCTGTTCTTCGTCTCGGTCGGCATGCTGTTCGATCCCTGGATCCTGGTCGACGATCCCTGGGCGGTGGTGGCGACCGTGCTCATCATCGTGGTGGCGAAACCCGCCATGGCCGTCGCGATCGGCGTCGCCTTCCGCCTCCCGGCCGAGGTCACCCTCATCATCGCCGGCACGCGCGCGCAGATCGGCGAGTTCTCCTTCATCCTGGCGGGGCTGGGCCTCAGCCTCGGGCTGCTGCCGGAACATGGGCGCGACCTCGTGCTGGCCGGCGCCATGCTCTCGATCCTGGTCAATCCGATCTTCTTCGCCGTCACCGCGCGGCTGAGGCCGCGTTTCGAGCGGCCGGCGGCCATCGAGGACGGCCCGCCCGACCGGGCGCCGGCGCTGACGGTGAGCGCGCTCGAGGACCATACGGTCGTGATCGGCTCCGGCCGCGTCGGGAGCCTGCTCGGCGAGGCGCTGCGACAGGCGGGGCGGACCTTCCTCGTGATCGAGGACCGGCGCGAGCGGATCGAGCAGCTCCGCGAGGAAGGCATCGAGACGATCATCGGCAATGCCGCCTCGCCCGAGGTGCTGGCCGCCGCCAATCTCGGCAAGGCGCGGCAGCTTTTCATCGCCATTCCGAACGGCTTCGAGGCCGGACAGATCGCCGAACAGGCGCGCGCCCTGAACCCGTCGCTGGAGATCGTCGCCCGCGCCCATTCCGACGCCGAGGTCGAGCATCTCGACAGCCACGGCGCCGACCTCGTCATCATGGGCGAACGCGAGATCGCCCGCGCCATGATCGAGCGCGCGCTCGATGCCGCCCTGCCGGCGGCGGATCGCGAACGCGCCCTGCCGCGGATGGAATCCGCCTGAAGCTCCCCAGCGGCGGAGACGCGTCCTATTTCCGCGCAGTGAAGCGCCGCACGCGCTCGGCCGCTTCGGGCCTCCCGAAGGATTCGATGGTGATGCGCTCCTCATGCTGGAGCGCGCGGGCGAGGCGGTCGTCGAGCTCCGCCGTCATCAGCCGCTTGAGCCGGCCCACCGAGAAGCGCGATTTCTGCGCAAGCGTGGCCGCAACCTCGATCGCCTTCGGGAGGCATTGCGCCTTCGGCACCACCCAGTTGACGAGGCCGAGCGCTTCGAGCCGCGCCGCCGACTGACGCTCCCCCAGCAGCAGCAGCTCCATCGCGCGCTGATGCCCGATCGCCTGCGGCAGCAGATGGGTGACGCCGCCCGTCGTGAACTGCGCCCAGTCCATCTCCGGGAAGAAGGCGACGAGGTCGTCCGCCGCCGCCACCAGGTCGCAATTCAGCATCCATTCGAAGCCGCCGCCCACGGCGAAGCCCGCGACCGCGCCCACCACCGGCTTCTCCGCGAACATGAGGTCGCGGGTGATCTGCTGGATGGCGCGGATATGGGCTTCGCTCGCCGCGGCGTCCCGGGTCTGGATCTCGAACTCCTTGAGATCGTCGCCGGCGCAGAAGGCGCGCCCGGCGCCGGTCAGCACCACCGCGCCCACCGCCGCGTCGGCCATCGCCGCGACGAGCGCGCGATGGAGGTCGGCGAGCAGCGTGCCGCCGATCGCATTGAGCCGCTCCGGGCGGTTCATGGTGACGATACCGACGTCGCCGCGTCGTTCGAAGAGGGCTGCGCTCATCGCGAGGGACTCCGTTCGATCCAGTTGGTCTTTCCGGCGGTGCGCGGCAAGGTCTCGGCCGCTACCATCCGCACGCGGGCGGCGGCGCCGATCTGGCGCCGGATCGCCGTCTCGATCGTCCGCGCCGCGTCCGCCCAGCCGGACTCCGCCGATCCGGCCGCCGCCTCCACCGTGAGCTCGATCCGGTCGTAGGGGCCGGGGCCGGCAAGCGCGATGCGGAAATGGCCGGTGCTGAGCGTCTCGAGCCCGGCGATCACGGCGCGGACGGCGGTCGGGAAGACATTGACGCCGCGCACGTTGAACATGTCGTCGGTGCGGCCGGTGACGCGGAAACGCCAGGCGCTGCGTCCGCAGCCGCAGCGGCCGTCGCCGGTCACGGTCAGGATATCCCGCGTGCGGTAGCGCAGCAGCGGCTGGCATCGCTTGCCGAGATGGGTCGCGACGAGCTCGCCCACCGTGCCGGCGCGGATCGGCAGCCGCTCGCCGGTCGCCGGATCGAGCAGTTCCGCGAAGACCGCGTCGCCCGCATGGAAATGCAGATCCTCCGTCGTCTCGCACTGGCTGCCGAGGATCGAGAGCACTTCGGAGAGGCCATAATTCGCGTTCCGCACCCGGAAGCCCCAGACCGCCTCCAGCCGCTGGCGGAAGCTCGGATTGTCGAGCCCGGGCTCGCCGCCGAAGAGCGCCAGGGTGAGGCCGAGATCGCGCGGCGCGATTCCGCCTTCCTCGGCCAGGAGCTTCTCGAGGAGCGCCGGATAGGACGGGGTGCAGGAGATCGCGTTGGCGCCGAGCTCGCGGATCGCGGCGATGAGCTCGCGGGTGTTGCCGACGCCGAAGGGGATCACCGTCGCGCCCGCCGCTTCGAGGATCAGATGGTCCGTCACCCCGCCGGTCCAGAGGCAGTAATTGAGGCAATGCACCACGCGGTCGTCCGGGCGCAGCCCCGCCGACCGCATGGCGCGCGCGCCGACGGCGGCGGTCGTGGCGGCGTCCGCCGCGGTCTGCGCCATCACCAGGGCGCGCCCGGTCATGCCGGAGGTCCGGTGCAGCCGGACGATCTCCGTCTCCGCGCAGGCGACATGCTCGCCATAGGGCGGGCGGCGCTCCTGGGTGAGGCGGATCGTCTCCTTCTCGGTCAGGGGAAGGGCGGCGATGCGGTCGAGATCCATCGGCGCCGCGAGGGCGGCCCCGAGGCGTTCGCGATAGAGGGCGGAGCTGCTGCCGAGATAGGCCCATTGCGCGGCGAAGCGCGTTTCCTGCAGCCGGCGCAGCGCGGCAGGGTCGAGGGTCTCGATCTCGGGATGCAGCAGGTCGGCGGCGGTCATGAGGATCGACGGGGGTGGGGGAAAGGCCGATTACCCCATGGCGGGCGCGCCGAGGCAACCCGCTTCTATGGCCGTGCCCCGGGCGACGGAATCGCGCCGTTGCGAAGGCGCGCCTGCGTCGTCGCAAAGGGCGTTTTCGCCATCACGCGTCTTGCCGGAACGGAGAAAGCGCCGCGTTCGGCCTCAGGCGGCGATGCGGTCGGACGGCAGCTCGATGGTGACGGTCGTGCCCTTGCCGATCTCGCTCTGGAGGTCGAGACGGCCGCCATGCAGCTCCGTGAGGGCGCGGCTGATCGAGAGGCCGAGGCCGCTGCCGGGCTGCTTCTTCGCGATATGGCTGTCGACCTGGCCGAACCAGGCGAGCGCCCGCGGGATGTCGTCGGCGCTGATGCCGATGCCGGTGTCCTGCACGCTGCAGGTGAAGGAGCCGTCCTTGCGCCGCTCGACGCGCACCGTGATATGGCCGCCGGGCTGGGTGAACTTGATGGCGTTCGACAGCAGGTTGAGCAGGATCTGCTTGAGGGCGCGCTTGTCCGCCTTGACCGGCGGGCAGTTCGACGCGACGACGACCTCGACCTCGACGCCGGCTTCGCGGGCGCGCTCGCGCACCAGCCGGACGGTGACGTCGGCCAGCTCCTGCACATCGACCGCTTCCTCGGCGAGCTCGAACTTGCCGGCCTCGATCTTCGACATGTCGAGGATGTCGGAGATGATCTCGAGCAGCAGCGCGCCGCTGTCGTGGATGTCTTGCGCATACTGGACGTATTTCTTGTGACCGACGGGGCCGAAGAACTCGTCCTTGATGACTTCTGAGAAGCCCAGAATGGCGTTGAGCGGGGTGCGCAGCTCGTGGCTGACATTGGCGAGGAAGGTCGATTTCGCCTGACTCGCCACTTCGGCCTGTTCCTTGGCGCGGGTGAGGTCGACGTTGGTCGCCTCGATCGTCCTGAGATGCGCGAGATTGATGGCGCGCGCCCGCTCGATATGCTGGATCACCAGCAGCGACAGCAGCGCCATGAGGCCGAAGCCGCCGAGGGTCGCCGGCAGCACGCGGCCGATCAGCGCCTCGCCCGGCATCTCCGGCTGCCAGACGAGGGCGCCGAGCGAGCGGCCGTCCTCGGCCGCGAGGTCGAGCCGCGCCGCCTGGTCGCTGCGCGGCGTCGGGGTCCAGGCGAGATCGGTGATCTGATAATCCGCCGCGAGCGCGCCGAGATAGTCCGCGTCGAGCGCGCGCAGATAGATGAGGACGCTCGCGGGCTCGTCGCGGCTCGGCTTGCGGCCCGGCGTGGCGTAGGAGATCGCGGTCGCCGAGACGAGGTGGGGGATGCCGTCGAAGTCGATCACGCCGGTGATCGGCATCGGCCCGTCCTCGGGCGCGAAGCCGGCGGCGGCGTTGGCGCGCGCATGTTCGACCACGTTGAAGAGGCCGGTCGCGTAGATCCGTTCGGGGTCGATCTCGGCCTGCTCGCCGTGGATATAGGCGAGCGATGCGGTGTTGTCCGCGCCGACGACGATGGAGGCGGTGACGCCGAACACCTCGGCGAGATAGGGCCCGAGCGCGTCGTCGGCCCAAGCCTGGTCGGGCTCCTCGACGAGATAGGTCATCGCGTCGTCCCAGTAGGCGTAGTCGACGTTCTGCCGCGCGAGGTCGCGGAGCCGCGCGCCGAGCATCGCCTGGGTGAGCTTGATCGACTTGTCGAGGGCGATCTTGTCCTGGCCGCGGGCGGCGACGATGGTGAGGGTGCCGACCGCCAGCGCGCCGATCAGCAGCAGCGCCACGACGATGAGGGCGGGCCAGCGGGCCAGGATCGGCTTGAAATTCACGGACATGGCATTCGGTAACCGATGTCGATCCCAGTTCGAGCGGGCCCGGCGCAGTCTTCGGGGGTCGGCGCAGACCGCCCGGACGGGGCGATTATTCGTGGGCAAGTCTTAAAAGAATCGAAATTACGACGGGCCTGGGGGGATTCGGGGCCCTCTTGATCGCCAACCGACTGTCGGCATTGGCCTTTTCCGGCCGTGGCGCCAGGCGGCCGTAGCGCCAGGCGGCTTGGGCGCCGGAAGGTCTTGGTGCCGGAAGGTCTTGGTGCCAGGAGGTCTGGGGCGGCCGGCGAGCGCGGGTTCTCGCGCCTGCGGGCGGCGTCAGGCCGCCGGACGGGTCCGGCCGAGCCGCCGGTCGGCCGGGAAATGCAATGTCACCCGGGTGCCTTCGCCCTTTCGGCTGTCGATCTCGAGCCGGCCGCCATGAAGCTCGACGAAGCGCTTGGTGATCGAGAGGCCGAGGCCGCTGCCGCCATAGCGCCGGGCGATCGAGCTGTCGACCTGCACGAAGGGCTTCAGCGCCATCTCGATCTCCTCCTCGCTCATGCCGATCCCGGTGTCGGTGACGGTGAGGGCGATATCGCCATCGGCGCCGGTCGTGCCGGCGAGCTCGACCGTGCCGCGTTCCGGCGTGAACTTGATGGCGTTCGAGAGCAGGTTGAGGATCATCTGGCGCATCAGCCGGTCGTCGGCGCGGATCTCGCCGAGCGAGGAGAGGTCGGAGGCATTGACCCGGAGCTTCTTGCGCTCGGCCTGCGACGACATGAGATGGACGCACGCCTCGGCGACGGCCGCGATCATCACCCCGTCCTCATGCAGCTCGAAGCGCTGCGCCTCGATGCGCGAGAGATCGAGGATGTCGTTGATGAGGCTGAGCAGGTGCTGGCCGCTCTCATGGATGTCCTCGGCATACTCGCGATAGCGCGGATGACCGATGGGGCCGCGGATCTCGCTCCGCATCAGGTCGGCGAAGCCGATGATCGCGTTGAGCGGCGTGCGCAGCTCGTGGCTCATGGTGGCGAGGAACTCGGTCTTGGCGCGGTTCGCGTCCTCGGCCCCGGTCTTCGCCTCCATCAGCCGCTCGGAAAGCTCGCCGAGCGCCTTGCGTCCGGCTTCGGTCGCGCGAAACTGCTGCACCAGCATCGCGGCGAAGACGAGCGTGCTGCCGAAGAGCCCGGCCAGCAGCGCGGCCAGGATCGAGTACAGATTGCCGAGGCGCTCCCGCGAGCTTTGCGTGCGCTGCGCCACGATCTGGGTGACGCTGGAAGCGAGCCGGCTGACGGATTGCTCCACGGCCGGAATGCCGGCGGCGAGATCGGCGCGCGCGTCCAGATTGCCGCCGGCGAGGCGGCCGATGACGGGCTCGAGATACTGGACCGCCGCGCGCGTTCGCAGCATCTGCGCGACGAAGCTCGAATCCTCGAGCAGCGGGCGGCTGTCGTTGCCTTCGGCCAGCAGCTTCAGCCGGCTGTAGAAGATGTCGTATTGCAGGCGGAGCTGCTCGACATTGTCGGGCGAGGGCGAATGGACGACGAGGCTCGACCGTTCCTGGAAGCGGGCGAACTCGACCTGGAGCTGCGTCGCGACGAAGGTGAGGTTCTCCTGCGGCCCGCGCGAGATCGCCTGGTGCTCGCGCAGGATGAGGGCGAAGGCGATGACGACGGTGATCGAGAAGAACACCGCCATGACGCCGAACACCCAGTGCGCCCAGCGCGCCGGCAGTTTGGCGAAGGGCCGAAACAGCACGCTGTCCGGAAACCCGCGGAAGGCGACCTTCGGCCGCAACGCCATCGACATCACTCGCTTCCCCCTTCCGCCTCGCCATGGCGGCCCAATGCGTTCCGCCCGAGCGAGGCGCCGTTCGGTATGTTGTCGACGCTGCGCTGCCGCAGCACCTCGGGCGCGCCGATCGCCGCCATGGTTTCGCCCTCCGGCGCGACCGCCCGCGGCGCGTCGGGCTCTGCCGCAGCACCGCTCGCGGGCGCGATCCCGGCCAAGGCCGCCGCCGCCGCTTCGCTTGCGGCCGTCTCCTCGGGCCCGGTCGGGACCGGCCCGGTCGGGATCGGCGCGGGCGCCGCGGCGACCTTTGCGTCGGCGGCTTCGTCCGCGGGTGCCTGCGGCAGCGGCAAGGTCGCGAGCGCGGTGGCGCCTTCGGCGGGCATCGCCGTCTCGACCGGCGCGCCGACCTCGAGCGCCGCGAGCTGCCAGACGGAGCGGGTATAGACCGCCTCGGTCTGCAGCACCGGGTCCTCGTCGAAGGGATAGAGCACCAGGATCGGGCCCATGGTGCGCACGGTCAGATATTCCCCGTCCTTCTTGAGCGCGAGGATCACGTCATGCGAGGCCGGGTCGCTCGCCGGGATCTCGGCCACATAGTCGTTGAGCGCGCTCGCGCGGATAGTGTCGCCGCGGGCGCCGACCAGCCGCAGCACGTCGCGCAGCAGCACGCCTTCGAATTCGGAGACGCCGTGGGTCCAGGGGGTGCGGGTGCGCACCGTCACCATGCCGAGCGCCTGCAGCATCGCCACGTCGAAGAGCGCATGGGTGCCGTCGGTGGTGCGCTCGATGTCGCCGCCGATCGTCAGCACCACGGGTCCCTTGGGCTGCGGCAGCCGGTCGCCGGCCGCGGCGGCTTCGCCCGGCCAGAGGCACGGCCACAGGATCAGGAGCAGCACCGCGAACCGCAGGCGACCCGTCGGTGAAAGCCAGGCCGGCGATGACCAGGCTGATGATGGCCGGGCCGGTGATGGATGGTACGCCATCGGCGAGGGATTGCCCCTCCCATCTGCGCCGGGAAGCCTGATCTTAAGAAAGATAAACGATGCCGGTACGGCTTCCCCAAAAACCGGTCCCAGCACCCCCCGAATCGACCGGCCAGTCGGGATTCTAGGGCCAGAGTCAATGCAAATAAAACAATTTCTTACCTATGTTTGTTAACAACTTCCTCCATTCCTTACCTCGGTCGCCCTTGGCCCCGGCCCCGGCGTCGGGATAAGTGAGGGCGGCGCGGGAGGTGCCGAGCCGTCCCGCCGGCCGGGAAGCCCCCGGCCAGGAAATCCCAGGTGAAGAGCCCCTCATGGCGGTCGAATCCATCGTCGATTCCTACTATGCCGCGACCGCCAACCCCGCCCCGGCGCGCCCGCCGCTCGATGGCGATCTCAGCCTCGACGTGGCGATCGTCGGCGGCGGATTCACAGGGCTTTCGGCCGCGCTGGAGCTGGCCCGGCGCGGCTACAAGGTCGCGCTCTTCGAGGCGCGGCGGATCGGCTGGGGCGCCTCGGGCCGCAATGGCGGGCAGCTCAATACCGGCTATCGCATGGGGCCGGCGGCGCTGGTCGAAACCTTCGGCGAGGCCGAGGCGAAGCGGCTCTGGGCGATCGCCGAGGAAGCGAAGCATCTGATCCTCGACCGGGTGCGCGAACATGCGATCCCCTGCGACCTCAAGCGCGGCTCGCTCTATGCCGCGGTCAAGGATGCCGACCTGCCGGAGATCGAGGCGGACCTCGAGGTCGAACGCCGCGTCTTCGGCGTCTGCCATGGCCGGCCGCTCGATCGCCGGGAGATGGCGGAGCGGCTCGGCACCACGCTCTATCGGGGCGGCCGCGCCGATCCGGACGGCGCGCATCTTCATCCGCTGAACTACGCGCTCGGCCTCGCCCGGGCCGCGGAGGCGGCCGGCGCCACGCTGTACGAGGCGAGCCGCGTCACCCGCGTCGACCCCCGGGGGCATGGCGTCGCCACCGAGCGCGGCCAGGTGAAGGCGCGCCATGTGCTGCTCTGCTGCAACGGCTATCTCGAGGGGCTGATGTCGCCGCTCGCCGCCAAGATCCTGCCGATCTCGAACTACATCATCGCGACCGAGCCGCTCGGCGAGGCGGCGGCGCGCGCGCTTATCCGGGACGACGTCGCGGTCTGCGACAGCAAGTTCGTGGTGAGCTACTACCGCCTTTCGGCCGACCATCGCCTGCTGTTCGGCGGCGGCGAGGTCTATACGCGGCGCGACCCGCACGACATCAAGGCCTTCGTGCGGCCCTACATGCTCAAGGTCTATCCGCAGCTCGCCAAGGCGCGGATCGACTATGGCTGGGGCGGCCGGCTCGCCGTCACCATGAACCGGCTGCCGCATCTGGGCCGGCTCGCGCCCGACCTCTTCTTCGCGCAGGGCTATTCCGGCCAGGGTGTCGCCCTTACCGGCATCGCCGGCAAGCTGATGGCGGAGGCGATCGCCGGCACGGCCGAACGCTTCGACGTCATGGCGCGGCTGCCCCATCGCAGCTTCCCGGGCGGCCGGCTGCTGCGCCATCCGGCGCAGATCCTGGGCATGCTGTTCTACAGCCTGCGCGACCGCCTTTAACGCCGCGAAGCGGTCGCGGCGGCCGGCTTCGCAGGCCGGTTGATCTTGTCGAACGGATAGGGTTTGCTGCGCCCGGTTTGGCGGTTCCCTTGGACGAACGCGCCCGCCCGCGGGGGATTCCGGACGGAAAATGCAGCCGCTGACGAGCTTCCCGCTGGCCGCCCGGCGCGCCATTCGCGGCGTGCTCACCGACATCGACGACACGCTCTCGAGCGACGGCCGCCTGACCGCCGCCGCCTATGGCGCGCTCGAGGCGTTGCAGGCGGCGGGCTTCATCGTGATCCCGATCACCGGGCGCCCCGCGGGCTGGTGCGATATGATCGCCCGCTTCTGGCCGGTCGATGCGGTGGTGGGCGAAAACGGCGCCTTCTATTTCCGCTATGACCGCGCGGGGCGGAAGCTGCAGCAGCGCTTCCTCGACGACGCGCCGACCCGCGCGGAGAAGCGCAGGCGGCTGGAAGCGCTCGGCCGGCAGATCCTGGCCGCGGTGCCCGGTGCCGCGCTCGCCTCGGACCAGCGCTATCGGGAGAGCGATCTCGCCATCGACTATTGCGAGGACGTGATGCGGCTCGATGCCCCGGCGATTGATCGCATCCTCGCCCTCTTCCACGAGGCCGGCGCCACCGCGAAGCTGAGCTCGATCCATGTCAATGGCTGGTTCGGGGATTACGACAAGCTCGGCATGACGCAGCGCCTCCTGCGCGAGGTCTTCGCGACCGATCTCGCGGCCGAGCGCGAGCGCTTCGTCTTTGCCGGCGATTCGCCGAACGACCAGCCGATGTTCGCCTTCTTCCCGCATGCCGTCGGCGTCGCCAACGTATCCGATTTCGCCGACCGCCTGATCCAGCCGCCGCGCTACGTCACCCGGGGCCGCGGCGGTGAAGGTTTCGCCGAGCTCGCGCAGGCCCTCATCGCGGCGAGGGGCGCCCGATGACGGCGCTCCAGAACGGCCGCGACCAGGCGAAGGGCGCGCTGATCGTGCTCGGGGTGGGCGTGATCTGGAGCTCGGGCGGGCTCATCCTGCGCAGCATGGAAAGCGCGACGAGCTGGCAGGTGATGTTCTACCGCTCGATCGGCATGGCGCTCGGGCTTCTCCTCGCGATCGCGATCAGGAATCGCGGCAACCTCGTCGATCCGTTCCGGCGCATGGGCTGGAGCGGGTTGCTGGTCGGCGGCGTGCTGACCTGCAGCACCATCTGCTACGTGCTCGCGATCAACGGCACCACCGTCGCCAACGCGATGTTCGTGATGAGCACCGGGCCCTTCTTCACGGCGCTGCTGGCCTGGATCTTCCTCGGCGAGAAGGTGCGGCCGCTGACCTGGGCCGCGATCGGCGTCGCCATCCTCGGCATGGGGCTGATGAGCGGCGCCGGGCGGGCGGGGGAGGACTGGCACGGGATGCTCTTCGCCGCCGGCAACGCGGTCGCCTTCGCGAGCATCGTGGTGCTGACGCGGTACTATCGGGAGGTCGATATCGTGCCGGCCTTCGTGGTCGGCGCCGTGCTGCTCGGGATCATCACCGCGGCCACGACCGATCTCGGCGTCAGCCTGCATGACGCGCTGCTCGGCATCGGCTTCGGCGCCTTCCACAGCGCGGCGGGGCTGGCGCTCCTCGCCATCGGCGCGCGCTACGTGACCGCCGCGACCGCGGGGCTGCTCATGCTGTCCGAGCCGATCCTCTCGCCGATCTGGGTCTGGCTTGCGATCGACGAGACCCCGACCCTCATGGCGCTGGTCGGCGGGCTCTTCGTGCTGGCGGCCGTGACCGGCCAGGCGCTCCACAGCTTCTATGACGAACGGCGCGCGACCGGCTGAGACTTAGAGGATAACGCGACCAATCTGAGAAAATGGGCGAAAGAGCAGAAACACAGAGTGCCCCGCCGCCGTTATCGCGAACGGTCTACCTAGTCGCGGGTATCCTATGGCTCAGTGTATTCAGCATTGCGAACTCAGAGCTTCATTTGCTTCATTGGTTGACGCCCGCCGGCAGGTCGATCGTCGGATACCTACTTGTCGGCATCAACTTCTTCATCGCCATTCTTGGACTGCGGGGCACGCATCGCATCTTATGGGCTGTCTATCTGATCGCGAGCGTTCTCGGCGTGTTGCTTATCGGCATGTCGACACCGATCTCCGCCCTTTGGAGCTTCGGGTCATTCTACTGGTAATGAGACAGCGGACGTCTCATGACCACCCCTTGAGATAGTGAGCGAAAGCAGGACGGAGAACCGATGAGGCATCCATGGCCGAGGCGATGACGGCGGAGCAGCGGCGTTCGCGCGCGATCGGCATCGGCGCCCTCCTTGCGGCCGGGCTCTGCCTCAGCAGCGCCGGCCTCATCACCCGCCATGTCGAGGCGGCCGACGGCTGGCAGCTCATGTTCTACCGGTCGGTGGGCATGGCGGTCGTGCTGACGGCGATCTTTCTCGTCAAGGAGCGCGGCCGGATCGCGGCACCCATGCGGGCCATGGGCTGGAACGGCGTCGCGATCGCGGTGGTGATGGCGGCCAGCATGGTCGCCTATCTCTTCGCGCTGATGCTGACCAGCGTCGCCAACACGATGTTCATCGTCAGCGCCGCGCCCTTCTTCGCCGCCCTGCTGGGCTGGGCCTTCCTCCGGGAACGGGTGCGCCCGCTCACCTGGCTCGCGATCGTGGCGGCGGTCGCCGGGATGGCGGTGATGTTCACCGACGGTTTCCGCTCCGGCGATCCGGCCGGCCTCTTCTCGGCGCTCTTCGCCTGCGTCACCTTCGCGATGATGGTGGTGATGCTGCGTCGCGCGCGCGGCGTGGACATGCTGCCGGCGCTCATCCTCGCCTCGATCATGTCCGGGGTCGCCTGCTTTTTCATCGCGGCCGACATCGCCGTCTCGACCAACGACATGGCGCTCGGGCTCCTGATGGGCGCGGTGCAGACCGCCGGCGGCTTCGGCTTCACCATGATAGGCACGCGCCGCGTCCCGGCCGCCGAAGCGTCGCTGGTGCTGCTCGTCGAGCCGATCCTCTCGCCGCTCTGGGTCTGGATCTTCGTGGCCGAGACGCCCTCGACGATCGCGCTCGTCGGCGGGCTCATCGTGCTGGCGGCGGTCACGCTGCAGGCGGTGGCGAGCGTCGCCTGGGAGCGTCGCGCGGCGGCCGCGTGAGCGGCGGCGCGGGACCCGGCGCGAACGAGAGCGAGCAGGCGAAAGCGCCGCCGCGCCCGCTCGGCCAGACCGGCTATCTCGCGGCGGCCGGCTTCGAAGCCGAGCTTCGCGAGGAGCTGGGAGAGATCGCCGCCGAACATGGCCGGCTTTTCCTCGCGGACGGCCCGCCGCGCCCGGCTGCCTGGGCGCAGAACCTCTGGCTCGATCCGGTGGAGATCGCGGTGCCGTCGATCGCCGCCGCGGCGCGCGGCTTGCGCGCGCTTCAGCGCAACTGGGCGCTCTATGACTTCACGCTGCATCGCCGTGCCAGGCTCATCGCCGGCAAGCTGCCGCATGTGAGCGCGAAGCCGCTGGTTTTCCCGGCGGCGGCGCCGACCGCGCCGCTCGGCGGCTGGACCCTGGCGGCGCCGGACCGGCTGATCGCCGCGCCCGCCACCACCAGCCCGTTCCCCAATGGCGAGATCGCCTTCGTCGAGGACCGGCAGGCGCCGCCGAACCGCGCCTATCTCAAGCTCTGGGAGGCGTTGACGCTGCTCGGCCGGCGGCCGGGCCCCGGCGAGCGCTGCCTCGATCTCGGCGCCAGCCCCGGCGGCTGGAGCTGGGTGCTGGCGACGCTGGGCGCCCGGGTCATCGCCGTCGACAAGGCGCCGCTCGATCCGCGCATCTTCGCCATGGCCGGGGTCGAATGGCGGCAAGGCAGCGCCTTCGCGCTCGACCCGGCCGAGATCGGGCCCGTCGACTGGCTTTTCAGCGACGTGGTCTGCTATCCGGCGCGGCTATTGACCCTGGTCGAGCGCTGGCTCGCGGCCGGCACGGTCCGCAACTTCGTCTGCACCCTCAAGTTCCAGGGCCCGACCGACCATGCGACGGCGAATCGCTTCGCGGCGATCCCGGGCTCGCAGCTCGCGCATCTCTTCCATAACAAGCACGAGCTCACCTGGATGAAGCTGGCGGGGATGAAGCTCGCGGGCTGAACAGGGCTACTTAAGCCAGCCCCGGACCTTGCCGAAAAGCGCGCTCGTCGCGTCGGCGAGGCGGTTCACATAGTCGAAATGATCGACCGCCGGCTCCGCGAAGCGCTCGATGCGGATGCCATGCTTTGTCCACTCCTCGACGAACCGGTCCGTCTGCCGGTGAAACTGCGTGGTCTCGCCACCGCCCAGCGTGGCGAGGACGGGCGCCAGGGTCGCCGGCTTTTTGAAGAGCGGGCTGTAGTCGCGCGCGGTCGCGGCGTCGAGCCCGACCGCCTCGTTGATCTCGGTTTCGCGCAGCGGATCGAGGTCGTAGAGCCCGCTCATCGGGACGCCGGATTTGAGCAGGTCGCGCGGCAGGTCGCTGCCGATCGCCGGCCAGTCGGTCGCGAGCCCCATCGCCGTCAGATGCCCGCCGGCGGAATGGCCGCCGAGATTGAAGCGGTCCTCCGCGAGGCCGAGCGACGCGGCGTTGCGCCAGAGCCAGACGATCGCGGTGCGGATCTGCGCCGTGATGACCGGAATGCTGCCGTTCGGGCAGAGATTGTAGTTGATGAAGGCGATATCGACGCCGTTCGCGAGGAAGGGCGCGGCCACGAAGCTGTAGGCCGATTTGTCGCCGCGCTGCCAGTAGCCGCCATGGATATAGGCCAGCAGCGGCGCGCCTTTCCGGCCGGCGCTGAAGAGGTCGATCCGCTCGCGCGGCGCGGGCCCGTAGGCGAGATCGAGACGCCCGCCCGCCTTGTCGCGGAAGGCGGCGCTCCGCGCCGCCCAGTCCTTGCCGATCTGCTCGAAATCGGGCCGGTTCTTGCGGACGTTATATTCCCGCTCGAGCGTCGCGCGATCGAGCGCCGGATCCTTCGCCATGCCGTTTCCCCCGGGGTTCCGTCAGCGTGTCGAGACCGCGCGCGGCAGGGCTGGCGTCCGGCCCGTCGCCTTGCGGAAGGGCGCCATCACCTCCTCCGCGAAGAGCTGCATCGAGTCGATGTTCCGCGCCGTCTCGAGGCCGAAATCGAACCAGCACATGAACTGATCGACGCCGAGCTCATGATAGCGATGGAGCTTCTCGAGGCATTGCTGCGGCGTGCCGGCGATCATGCGGTCGAAGGTTTCCTCGAAGGTCGGCTCGTCCGGCAGCGGATCCGGCGCCACATAGCCGCGATCGTCGGCGACGATGTTCTGTCCGCGGATGCGCTGGCTGAGGCGGTGATTGACCAGCATGGTCTCGACCGATTCCCGCGCCTTCTTCTCGGTCTCCGCCACATGGACCGGCCGCATCAGCGAGAATTGCTGCACGCCTTTCGCGTTGCCGGCGGCCTCGCGCGCCTCATGGAACTTCGCGACGATCTCCTCGACGAAGCTCATCGGCCTGAGGAAGGGCCAGGTCGCGACGTGATAGCCGCGCTTCGCGGCGAACTCGATCGCGGGCGGCGTCATGGCGGCATACCAGATCGGCGGGTGCGGCTTCTGCACGAGCCGCGGCCAGACGAAGGTCGTTTCGAACTGGAAGAACTTGCCCTGATAGGCGACGCCCCGATCCGGATGACGCCAGATGGTCTCGATCACGTCGAGGCATTCATGGAACCGGTCATAGGCGCTGTCCCACGGAATCCCGAGACGGCGGAATTCGTACTCGTAGGCGCCGCGGCCGACGCCGAGCTGCAGCCGGCCGCCGATGAGGGCGTCGGCTTGCGCGATCTCGCCCGCCGCCACCAGCGGATGGCGATAG
Source organism: uncultured Rhodospirillaceae bacterium (assembly GCA_902826565.1). Classification (GTDB taxonomy): domain Bacteria; phylum Pseudomonadota; class Alphaproteobacteria; order Dongiales; family Dongiaceae; genus CADEFF01. Next base: position 17,376 of record CADEFF010000035.1, read on the forward strand.
ACGAGCAGGTTCACCATCTGGCCGAGCGGCGCCTTCACATGATGGGCGTAATGCACGAGCAGCAACAGCCCGTTCGGCGCCTGCATGTACTGGATGAGATGATGTTCCGGCACCCAGATGCAGTTGAAGCCGCAGCGATCGGCGGCCTTCGCCTCGGCCAGCTTGTCCTCGTAGAGATCTCCCCCGTATCGCTCGTGCGGGAAGAGCCGCTGATGCGAGATGAAGATCGAGAAATCCATCGCGGCGCCTTCCCCCTTTGCGAGAACCCGCTCAGATCGTTTCGTTGTCGAAGACGAGAATCCGCACCCCGTCGGCGAAATTCTTGAGGTCATCGGTCGCGGCCTTGCATTGCGGCGAGTCGAGAGCGGCCTGCAGCACCTTCATCGAAGGAAAGCTGAGCGTCGCGACGAGATGGAAATGCCCGGCGCCGGGATCGCCCGTGATGGGGCCGCGGCTCACCTCATAGCGCTGCAAGCCGGGGATCCGCTTCGCCAGCGGCACGTGGGTCGAGAAGTAATGCCGGTCGAACTTCGCCCTGTCGGCCGGTTGCTCGTAGATCACCAGCACCTGCGCCATCCTCCGCCGCTCCCGCTATTGGCGTCCGTCTACCGGTGACGCAAGACGGATCCGCAAGGAGGGTATTGCAGGGCAAGAAGGGCGCGGCGGCAATGGCTATTTGCCGGGGCAGGGGATTACGCCCTGTTCCCGGCGTCAGTTCGCGCCGCCGCGGGCGCGCCTTACCAGCAGGATGAGGCCATAGCCGCCGAGCAGCAGGATCGCCGCACCCAGCGTCGAAACCGTGCCGAGCACCGGCACGCGCGGCGTGTATCCCGCCACCATCTTCGCATACATCCATTCCGGCACGGTCTGGTCGGCGCCGGTGGTGAAGAGCGAGAGCGGAAAATTCCCCCAGGAGAGCAGGAAGGCGAAGAGCGCGCCCGAGAAGAGCCCCGGCCAGAGCACCGGCAGGGTCACTTCCTTCAGCACCTGCCAGCGGGTGGCGCCGAGATCGTAAGCCGCTTCCTCGAGCGCCGGGTCGAAGCCATAGACCTGGATCGAGATCACCAGGGTCGCGACCGGCACCACCCAGATCAGATGGGCGAAGACGGCGGTCTGCCAGGAGGTTTCGATGCCGAGCGCAGTGAACCAGAGCAGCAGCGCCAGCCCCAGCACCGACTGCGGGAAGAAGATCGGCAGCAGCACGAGCTTCTGGTAGATCGAGCGGCCTTTCCAGTCGTACCGCGCGAAGGCGAGCGCGCCGAAAAAGGCGATCGCCACGGAGATCGCGGTGACGATGAGCGCGATGGTGGCCGAGGTCGAGAGCAGGGTGCGGATCTCCGATTCCGCGAAGGTCTTGCCCCACCAGTCGAGGCCCCATTTGGCGATGGGGAAATTGAAATAGCGGCTGGCGCCGAGCGAGGCGAGAAGGCCGCTGATCGAGGGTATGTAGAGGAACAGCACAACCGCCGCCGTCCAGGCGACGATGAGGGCGTTGCTCCAGCGCGGACCGGCAGCACCCATCAGCGCCGCCCCAGGATGCGGTCGAGATCGAGCCGGCCCAGCACCAGCAGCACGAGCCCGCCCACCACCAGCGTGAGCAGCACGGCGAGCGCCGCGCCGAGCGGCCAGTTCTGCGCGTAGGTGAAGGCGATCTCGATGTCGTGCGAGATCGGGATCACCGACTGTCCGCCTAGTACCTTGGCTTCGGCGATGGCGCCCACCGCGAGCACGAAGGTGAGCAGCGCGCCGATCACGATGCCCGGCATGGCGAGCGGCAGCTCGACCTCGGTGAAGACCTGCCAGCGGGAGGCGCCGAGGTCGCGCGCCGCCTCGGTCGTCTCGCGCGGTACCATCGAGAGCCCGAGGACCATCGGGAACAGCATGAAGGGCAGATAGACATAGACCATGCCGAACACGATCACGCCGGGCGTGAAGAGCACGCTCTCGGCCTCGATGCCGAACAGCGCCTTCAGCGAGCCGAGCAGCACCCCGCCCTTGATGAGGAAGAGGATCCAGCCATAGAGCCGGACGTTCTCCGAAACGAAAAGCGGCAGGACCATCAGCAGGGTGACGAGGTTCGACCAGCGCCCGAAGAGCTTGGAAAGCCCGTAGGCCACCGGGTAGCAGACGAGGGCCAGGATCGCGACGGTCGCGGTCGCCATGCCGAGCGACCAGAGGAAGGAGCCGTAATAGGTCTCGGTGACGATGGTGCGGTAGTTCTCGAGCGTCGGCAGATGCCAGATGTCGAAGGTGCGCGACGGCGCGAAGCTGAAGCTCAGGATCGCCAGCAGCGGCGCTGCGAACCCCACCAGCAGCAGAAGCAGGATCGGGATCGCATGGCGCGGGCCGGGCCGCCACAGCGCCGCGAGCGCCCCGTGCCGCGCCGGCTTCGTGGCGCTCCGCTCGGCAAGCGCGGCCATCAGTCGCCGACCAGGATGCTGTCGCGCGCGTCCCAGCCGATCAGCACTTCCTGATCGAGGTGGCCGGCGAAAGGCTGCTGGCGCAGCCGTTCCAGCACGAACACATGCTCGCCGACCCGGACCTGATACTGGATCCGCGATCCGAGGGCGTATTCGTTGTAGAGCCGGCCGACGAGATGATTCTCGGCCTCCCCGGCCGCGCCGAGGAAGCGCATGAATTCCGGCCGCACCACGAGATGACCGTGCTCGAAGCCCGCCGGCAGGACGGGCGCGCTGAACTCGCCCGCCGGTGCCGCGGCCGAGACGCGGCCGTTGGCGCCGCGCCGCACCTCGATCAGGTTCACTTCGCCCATGAATTCCGAAACGAACTTGTCGCGCGGGCTCGTATAGATCTGATGCGGCGTGCCGACCTGGACCAGGCGGCCGCCGCGCATCACCCCGATCCGGTCGCTCATCACCATCGCCTCCTCGAGGCTGTGGGTGATGTACATGAAGGTCTTGCCGGTTTCGCGGTGGATGTCCTTCAGCTCCTTCTCGAGCGTCTTGCGGAGCTTGTAGTCGATCGCCGAAAGCGGTTCGTCGAAGAAGAGGATCTGGGGGTCGTAGGCTAGCGCGCGGGCGAGCGCCACGCGCTGGCGCTCGCCGCCGGAGCATTTGGTGACGCTCTTGGCGTAATAGTCCTCCGGCAGGCGGAGCTGACGCATCAGGAACAGGGCCCGCGCGCGTCGCTCTTCCGGCGAGACGCCGCGGATCTTGAGCGCGAACTCGATGTTCTGCCCGACCGAACGGTGCGGAAAGAGCGCCAGCGACTGGAAGACCATGCAGGTCGGGCGCTGGTTCGCCGGCACGTCGTTGATCCGGCGGCCCTTCAGCAGGATGTCGCCGGCGCTCGGGCTTTCCATCCCGGCCAGCATCCGCAGCAGCGTCGTCTTGCCGCTGCCGGACGGGCCGACGATGGTGAAGAACTCGCCCTCCGCCACATCGAGATCGATGTGATCGACGGCCGTCAATGCGCCGAACTGCTTGGTGACCTGGCGCAGCTGGAGAATCGACGGCCGTTCAACCATGGCGACGGCGCGGTACCCCCGAAATCAATCCGTCTTTGGCCGCTCAACCGCCCGATGCGGCGCGCTTCGCGGCGGACATGATGTCCAGCAGATTGTCGTAGTCCGGCACGATGTCATATTCGGCCGAGCGCGCCATCTCTTCCTCGAGGCTGTCCCACTGGATCGCGTCGAGCTCTTCCGTGGTGAAGAGGTTGAAGCACTCGGGATTGCCCATCTGGGCGACCGGATTGAAGGTGCCTTCGGCGAAGGCGACCGTGTGCGCGATCTCCGGATGCTGGACATATTCGAGGAAGTCGGCCGCCAGCGGCGAGAGCTGCGGATTGTTCACGGTCGAGGTGATCTCGATCCAGGCGACGCCGCCCTTGCCGCCCGGCAGCGGCCCCTTCTTCGGCGTGATGCCGCGGATGCTGGTGGCGCCGTCGGCGCGCGCCGGCGAGGCGGAGTAGGTGCCGCCGGTCATGTGGAAGTCGATCTCGCCCGAGACGAAGGCCTGATTCATCGTCGCGATGTCGCCGACCAGCTTCGCGCCCTTGAAGACGCGGTTCGCCGTCTCGGTGAACTTCGCCACTTCCTCCGGCGTATGATCGCGGAACGGATCGAAGCCCGCGATCAGGCAGATGTTGAAGACGTTCCAGTCGTCCGATTCGAGCACGCCGTATTTGCCGGCGTTGGCGGGATCGTTCCACAGGTCCCAGCCTTGATCCTCTGCGGTCTCGCGGCTGATCTTGTCGGTGTTGACGACGAAGCTGTAGGGGCCGAAGCGCTGCGCCATGCCGAGCAGCTCCTTGCCCTCGTCATCCATCGCCCATTTGTAGGGCGCCTTGAAGGCCGGCATCATCTTGTCGAAATAGGCCTCGAAGCGCGGCCGGTTCAGCGGCACGATCAACCCTTCCGGATACATGACCTTGCGCGCCCAGGGGTTGTTGACGTTGATCAGGTCCCAGACGTTGGTCTCGCCGGCGCGCAGCCGGTTGATCATGGTCGGATCGTTGGTCAGCGATTCCGCCTTGATGGTGGCGCTGCGCTCGTTGCGGAACGGGTCGAGCACCGCGGCCGAGTTGTAGCCCTCCCAGCAGAGGATGTTCATCTCGGTCTCGCGCGCGGCCTCGGCGCGCCGGCCGAGCAGGGCGCCGCCGGCGACGAGCGCCGCGCCGGCGCCGGCCGTCTGCAGGAACTGACGCCGCGAAGTAGGAGCGAATCTCATGGTCGTATCTCCCTGTAGCGCCGCCGGTGAACCCGGTCGGCATTGTCTTTGTCGTTGGACCGCCGGTGGGCGCGGCACCCGGCTTTCACGGCATTGCGCCACAATTTGCGGTCGAGGTCGAGAGGCTAGCCGGCATGGACAATTTTCACAATCGAAAATGAAACCCCGGCAGATGCGCGAAATAGAAAACACCCCGCCGCCGGGACTCCGGCGCCGGGAAAGGCTTTGGGCTAGCTCTCCCCGTCGAGCGGGGTCGTATAGGCCCGGGTGATGCCGCCGTCGATCAGCAGCGACTGGCCCGTCATGTGCGACGAGTCGTCGGAGACGAGGAAGAGGGCGGCGCGGGCGAT
>CADEFF010000035.1:22516-41007 GCA_902826565.1 uncultured Rhodospirillaceae bacterium
GCGCGGCAGCCGAGAAACACGCCCGTCAGATTGACGGCGATGGTGCGGTGCCAGGCGTCGAGCGGCGTGTCGAGCGGCCCGTTGTCGTCGGCGAGGCAGATGCCGGCATTGTTGAAGATCGCGTCGAGCCGCCCGAAGGCGCGTTCGGCCGCCGCGACCATCGCGTTGCAGTCCGCTTCGCGCGCGACATCCGCGGCGAGCGCCTCGACCTTCGCGCCCGTCGCGGCAATCTCGGCCGCGACCGCGTCGGGCGATGTCAGATCGACGAGCGTGAGCCGCGCGCCCTCGGCCGCGAAGAGCGCCGCGCTCGCGCGCCCGATCGCGCCGCAAGCGCCGGTGATCAGCACGCTGCGATCCTTGAGCCGCATGGCGACCTCCCCTCGAAGCCCGCGCATTATACCGGGCCCGCCTGTCCGGCGCAGCAAGCCCGGCCCGCGGATTGGCGATGCCCCGCCAGCCCGGCGGGGCTCGACGGGCGGCGAGCGGCTCGATTATCCTCGGGTGCGACATGCGCGAAACCGAAAATGCGCGCAGGGGCGGCGGCTTCCGGGGGGAACGATGGTCGATCGGAGCGGGAAGTTCATCGAGCGGTTGCGCAAGGGCAATGTCCGCTATCTCCGCTTCGAGCTGCCGGACATGCATGGCACCTCCCGCGTCAAAGTCGTGCCGATCGACAAGATCGCCGGCTATGCCGAGAAGGGCCTCAACATGTATGGCGGGACCCTCGCGCTCGACACGGCGTCGAGCGTCGTCGGCGGCGCCAAGCTCAACGAGGAGGTGAGCTACGCCGACTGCCAGCTCTTTCCCGACTGGAACTCGCTCGGGCCGGTGCCCTGGCTCGAGGCGGCGGCGCGCGTCGTCTGCGACGCCCATATGGGCGGCAAGCCGATCGAGGCCTCGCCGCGCTGGGCGCTGGCGCGGCTGATCGGCGAGGCGAACCGCATGGGCTACGACGTGGCGATGGGCCACGAATTCGAGTTCTACCTGCTCACCAAGGAGACCTACGAGCCGCTTTTCGGCGGGGTGCATATCTTCAACGCCGTGCGCAATCAGTGGGTGCCGGAGATCGACCGGTTGTTGCGGTATCTCCAGGATTCCGGGATCGACCTCATCACCCACAACTGCGAGTACGCGGCGTCCCAGTTCGAGATCAATTACGGGCCCGGCCGGAACCTCGCGGGCGCCGACAAGGCGTTTCTCTTCAAGAATGCGGTCAAGGAGGTGACGCACCGGCTCGGCTATCACGCCACCTTCATGTCGAAGCCCTGGAACGACCGCGCCGGCAGCGGCTGCCATTTCCATGTGAGCCTGGTCGACCGCAAATCGGGGCGGAACGTTTTTTTCGACCGCCAGGCGAAGGACGGGCTTTCGGAGCTTTGCCGCGCCTTCACGCAAGGCATCCTCGATCATGCGCCGGCGATGATGCCGCTCATCAATCCGACGCCGAACTGCTATCACCGGCTGAAGCCGCACACCTTCGCGCCTTCCAATATCTCCTGGGGCGTCGAGGACCGCTCCGCCATGGTGCGGATAAAAGCGAGCCGCGACGAGGCGACCCATATCGAGATGCGCGCGGCCTCGGCCGTCAGCAATCCCTATCTGAGCGCGGCCGCGACGCTCGCCGCCGGCCTGCTCGGGATCCGCAAGAAGCGCAAGCTGCAGCCGGCCTCGACCGGCCCCAGCGAGGAAAATCCGAAGCTGAAACGCTTCGCGCCCGATCTCGAAACCGCGCTTGCCGATCTTGCGGCCGACAAGGAGATGACGGGCCTGCTCGGCAAGGAGCTCGTTCACGTCTTCACCACCCTGAAGCGGAACGAGCTGCAGCGCTTCCGCAGCCACATCACCGACTGGGAGCGCGCGGAGTATATGGAAGTCTATTAGGCGCCGGCGGGGCGGGCCGGGTGGCTACGAGCGCGGCGGACGGACGACCATATTCGCTTTAGCGAGAAGAGGCACCATGAACGATCGCTTCCGAGTGCGCATTGAAGCGCCGACGACGGATCGCATCTCCGATGTGGTTGTAGCGGTCAAAGGGTGGATTGCTGGCGACACATTGCCGACAGAGGTGGCCCTGGTCGTGGGCAGTGAGCGACTCAAGGTCCGGTTGATTGCTCGACCCGATGTCGAACGGGTGTTCCCCGACAAGCAGGGTATAGGCTTCACATCCACAATCGATTTCCGGATCGTGCCGCCCCACGCCAGTCAAACCTCGGTGTTCATTGTCGCTGATAACCAGAAGGTCAAGGTTTGCGATCTTGACGTGGATGCCGTCTCGAACAATCGGGCCCGCTGGTCGGAGTTGAAGCGTAAGAAGTTGACCAGAATTTTGCCGCTGCTGGCGTGCCCCGTCTGCCGATCCTACCTTCCCGAGCCCGCCGGCGGTCCATTCTACTGCCCAAAGTGCGACACCGAGTATCAACGATCCGAGACGTCCATAGACTTGCTCCCGCGGCATTTACGGGAGGAATTTCGGTTAATCGACACCGAAAACGTCTCGGCTCATCCATATGCTCGTGAGGCGCGGGAGGTCTTTGATGCCGTCTCCGCACGCGGCGGCTTGACACTCGATATGGGCGCAGGAGATCAGCGCAACGTGGATCCATCGGTCATCTGCGCAGAGATCGTTGCTTATCCTGCCACCGACGTTCTTGCGGTCGGTCAGCGACTTCCTTTTCGAGATGCTTCTTTCGATGCCGTCTACTCGAATGCGGCTCTGGAGCATGTGACTGATCCCTTCACATGCTCCGATGAACTGATGCGCGTCCTAAAGCCGGGCGGGATCGTCTTTTGCTCGGTTCCTTTTCTTCAGCCGGAACACGGATATCCGCATCACTATTACAACATGACTCAGGATGGTCTGGTGAACTTGTTCACTCGCCTCGGCGCAACTTTGACCTCGAGGAACGTGCCCGACTGGGGCCATCCTCTGTACGCTGGACAATGGTTCCTCTCGTCTTATCTTCAGTATTTGCCGAAGACGGATCGGTTGAAGCTCGAAAACATGCCGATTAAAGAGTTCCTGCGCCTGCGGAGATCCCAAGCAGAGCCGTTGTTCGCCAACTTGTCCGAAGAGGGACGCCGGGTCTTGGCTTGTGCAACCTATGCCACGTTTCAAAAGCCCGATTAGCTGGGAAATTGTTCCATGACGGCCGACGGTTCGATCGGCATACCGTCGTTCTGAGAACGTCTTCGAGGTCTAAGCGAGGATCTCGGTCCAAATCCGCCTGCGCTCTTCCGCCTGCGCCGCCAGCGTGTGACGTGCGAGCAAATCGGCCCGGGCGTTCCTCGCCAGCCTTTCGCGCAAGGCCTGGTCCTCGATGAGACGACGGAGCGCCTCGTACCAGGCGTCGGGGTCCTGCGACACCAGCAGGCCGGTTTCGCCGTGGGTCACGGTCCCGCGATAGGCCGTTGCGTCGGACACCACCGGCGTCAGCCCGCAGGCGGCATAGTCGAGATATTTGATGCCGCTCTTGTGGCGATTGAACTCGTTCGCGACGAGCGGCGCGATGCCGATATCGAAGCGCGGCGCCTGCGACACCATCCATTGCGCGAATCCGGGATAGTTGCCGGCCGCGCGCGGAACGGTTTCGACCGCAATCCCGGCGCGAGGCGGCCCATTGAAAACGCCGACGCAGGTGAGGGTCACGCGCTCGCCATATCGGCGGCGCAGCTTCTCGATCGCAGGCAGCACCAGGGCGAGATCCTCGTCATGGGTTCGCGTGCCCATATAGAGAATCCCCACGGCGCCGGCCTTTCTCGCGACAACCGAGCCGCCGGGGGGCTGCCAAAGCCGCTCGTCGAGCGCGTTGGGCAGAATCCGCACATTCCCGTTCAATGCGATCATCCGCTCCCGCAGCGGCGCGGTCGAAACGACGACCGTGTCCGCACCCCGCGCGATCGTTTCCATGGCGGTGAGGACCGGCGGCGGGAACCGGCCCGACGCGGTGTGGTTTGCCGGCAGATGAAACAGATCGTCATCGATCTCGTAGATCAGCCGGACGTTCTGCGACCGGCAGCGGTCGACGATTTGCGCCGCTTCGTCCGGCGTCCGGACCGCGTCCCGCTGCACGAGCACCGCATGATGACGGCCGAACTCGGGCGGTTTTCCGTCCGAGATCGAGAGGCGGCACAACCGTGAAAGGCTTGCGTGCCGCAACGGCCTGATGACGCGTATATATCCGGTTCCGTCCACATCGCCGTCCGCCCGCTGCGGCACATGGGCGATCAACGACCGGAGGCCGCTGGAGCGCCAGCCCGATGGGCGGTTCAGGGCGGCCCTCGCTGGGGTCGGCGCGGCGGTCCGGCCGGCTGCCTTCACTCGCGCCGGCGCTTCGGCGGATATCGCCACCCCGCCATCGCCCTCGACGAGACGGCCATAGAGCTTGAAATATTCGTCGCTCATGGCGGCGCAGTCGTTGCGCCGCCCGGACCCTTCCTGCCAGCGGTGGACGGCGGCGATCTTCGTCGCAAGCTCGCCCGGATCCGCGCGCAGGCCTTCGATGACGTCGATCACGCCCGCAAGGGACGTCTCGGTCGCGACCCAGCCCGCGCCGCTTTCGCGGATTCGTTCGGCAACGGCGCCGAGATCGAACCCGATCGCAGGAATGCCGGATGCCCAGAGCTCGGTCAGCGTATGGCAATAGGTCTCCGGCCAGATCGAAAGCACGCCGCCGATATGGGGCCTGATGGCGCGCACCTTCTCGGCGAAGTCGGCGCGAACATACTCCCCGTGCTGGATCACATGCCTGAAGCCGTCGAACCCCTCGACGACCTTGCCGAGGATATGCACCTCGAGCTGCCTCTCGCCGGCGATCTTTCCGAGCCCGGCGATGAACTCGCCGCCCTTCTTGCTGTTGATGTTTCCGGGAAAGAGGATGCGCAGGGGCTCGCCCGGCGCCATGGGTTCGGCCACGCGGTCGAACGCAGCGAAGTCGCGACCGTGCGGAATCACCGGGAAGATTCGCTGCTCCAGGAAGGGATAGTTCGCGGTCAGGACGGCCCTGGCGCTATGGCTCGTCGTGACGAAGACATCGCAGCGTTCGAGGGTATCCCCCAGCTGCTTTCTCCAGACGTGAACCGCCGCGTTCTTCAACGGAGGGAAGTCCGGCTCGCGCCACAGTTCGTGCCGGCATTGGCCGGTCGTTGCCGTGCAACGCCCGGCGCAGAAGACATCGTTCTCGTCCAGAAGCGCGACAGTCGGGCAGACGCTGTAGAAATCGTGGAAGGAGAAGACGACGGGCAGCCCGATCGCTTTCGCCGCGTCGATCAGCCCGAGTCCGTGCCAGGATATGTGCCGGATATGCACGAGCTCGATGGCATAGCGCACCAGCCATTCCGCGACCGCGGAATCATATTCCGCGCTGCGATGGGGAAAGGCCTTGAGCGTCTCTCTCAAGCGGATTTTCTCCAGCGCGACGTAATTGCCGTCGACGAAATGCATGAGGCTCAGGGTCGTCGCGTCGCAATGGAGCACGAACGCCTCGATGCGATTCTCGAGCGCGCCCATGAGGTCCTGATTGGTCTGTCTGGTGCCGCCCGTTCTCGTCGAAATGACGAAGAGCACGCGCGGCTGGGGTCCTCCGGCGTCAGGGCGGGCGGCCAGCGTTCCGGCCAGGCGGACTCGCTGCCGCGCCTGCGCGAGAGACGGATCGTCGAACTTCCGGAGCAGGGTCGAATATTCGGGATATCGCCGATCGAGCAGCTTGCGGGCGCGGGCCTGAAGCGCCGTCCTGGCTTCCCCGAAGCTCGCCGAGCGCACATGATGGACCAGCGTCGCATCGTCGATCACATGCGACCAGCCGAGACGCACAGCCCGCATGCACAGGTCGTTCTCTTCGCCATAGCCGCGCGGAAAGGCGGAATCGTCCAGCTTTCCGATCTCCTCGAGGCAGTCGCCGCGGACATAGAGGCAGAACCCGCTCCCCGTCGGGACGGCGGGATAGGACCGGCGGGAAACCTGCGATACGGCGCGGCCGTAGCTGTCGAAATCCAGCGGCGCGGGGATTTCGTTCCTTGCACCGGCTTCGGGCGCCGAGAACGCACCGGCATTGTCCGAGAAAGGCGTGGCGGTGCCGACCTTGTCGCCTGAGTAGGCGGCCAACCGCAGGTTGCGGAGCCAGCCGGGAGTCACCTCGGTGTCGGAGTTGAGGAACACCACATCGCCCGGCCCCGCCAGATCGATGCCGCGATTCACGGTACGCGTATAGCCGAGATTCTCGTCGTTTCGATGCAGTTCGATCGCACCCAGTCCCCGAAAACCCGCGAGCATCCGGGGTATCTCGGGATCCGTGCTCGCATCGTCGATCACGACGATGCGGCAGGCGGCCGGCGTATGGCGCAAGAGCGCACGCAGGCACCGGGCGGTTTCCTCGGCGGCATTGAAGACCGGAACGACGATCGCCGGCGGTTTTGGTTGCCGCGCCATTCGTGCGAGCGCGACAGCGACATCCGCATTCGGCCCCCTGTCGCCCCCGGGGCGCGCCCTGTCGCCATCGGCCTGCGGCAGGAGGCCGTACCACCATGCCTTTTCCGACGGAGACACGACCTCGGCGCGGGCGGTGCGCAGCTCCTGGTTCTGGTAGGCGGCGGTATGCCGCACAAGCGGCGCGATCAGCCGAAGCAAACCGGTCTTGAGCCGTAGTTTCAGCGCGGGCGGCAGCGGGGTTCGACGATAGGCCGTCCGCAACGCGCCCAGCAGATAGGTGGCGATTCCTTCGCGCGTCAGGCCGGGCGCCCGGCGAAGGAACCGCATCGGCGCGGTGATGCGCCAGGAGGTGGAGGCGTGGACGCGCGACAGCCGCTCGCGGAGCGCTCTCGTATGAGCGTCGCGGGTCTTGAGCTGCTGTTTCAGCCCTTCGATCTGACTGTCGCGCAGCGCAAGGGCCGCGTCGAGCGTCGCCTCGCGCGCCGCAATTTCGTCCGATAGTGCCTGAATTCCCGCGCGATGCTCTTTCGCGAGCGTCGCGATGTCGGACCGCGATTCCTCCACGACGAAGTTCCGGATCGCGGACCGGCCGGCCGGCGCGGCGGCGCGTTCCTGATCGAGCAGCGTCGTGCGGTGGGAACGCAGCGCGATGAAGATGTTCTCGTAGATCGTGCCGAGACGTCTCGGCATAACCTGGGGGCGGATGCCCGTCTTCCACATCAGATAGCCGAGCCCCGGCTGATCTCGCCGGCCGAAGCGGCTGACATGGTCCCACCAGAGTTCCATGAGCTGCCGGACCCCGGCATCGCGATGATCCCGCCAGAGAAATCCGCACGAGATCAGGCCGGTATGGTGCGGCAGCTTTTCCTGCTCGAAGAACGCATGCTGCGCCAGGATGGCGCTGGGATCGTTGCGCAGACCGGCGAGGATCGCCTCGCACTCGTCATAGACGTCGGACCGCAGCGGGTGGCGCCAGGCCACGAACGGCTTTCCCCGCAACCATTGCCGGATCATCGCGCCAGGGTCGCCGAGGAAGATCACATTCGCGTCGACATAGAGCGAAGCGTCGTATTCGCTCAGATATCGATGCGGCAGAAGCTTGATGGCGCGGTTCTGCGCAACCGGGTGGCTCATCCCGGGATCGACGACGCGCACGTCCCATCCGGGCAACGCGCGGTTCCGGTCGGTGAAGCATATGAAATCGACGCCGGCGGGCCGGTAGGCGGGGCTCTCGATCTCGTCATAGTCGCCGAAGATCGCCGTATAGATGCAGAGCTTCCCGAGATTGCCGTCGCGCGCCCCGGCATCGGGTGCGACATCGACGAAGCGCTCATTGCCGCCATCCTCGCCGGGCAGCCGCGGGTTGGGCGTGGCGGCGAAGTCTCCCATCTCGAGCGCCTTCAGCCGATAGACGGCCCAACGGAAGGCCGCTTCGTCGGTCCTGCCCGCGCGCATGCACCCTATGGCCTCGGCGGCAAGTACCGACTTTCTCGGTCCGGACACTTTGCCGAGCTCGTGCAAGGCAGACATCGCGCGATCGATGCCTTCGCGATCCCGCATGATGCCGATGCAGGCCGCGGCGGCATGATCGACGAGAGAGCCGTTCTGGCTGCCGCTTTCCGTTTCGAGAATGCCGAGCCAGCGATCGAGCGCCTCGGACCAGTTTCTTTCGGCGACGGCGGCTTCGGCGGCCGCCAAAGCCGCATCGCGCGAGCCGGGGTCGGGGCGACCCGCCGCCGTATCCCTGGGTGGCGAACCTGCGGCGCCCGCGCTCGTGAGCGGGGTCTCGATCGCTCGCGGCGCGGTGCCGTCCGGGATCCGGCGCGCCGCGAAACCGCTGCCGATCGCGGCGCCGAGCTGCGCATAGGTTGCGCGCCGTTCCGCCGCCACCCCGGGGTCGGCGACGCTGCGGAAGAAGGCCGCGACCTCCGCCGGCAGGTTCGCGCCACAACCGAGGACGCCGAGCCCCTCCCCGTGCGGGAAGTCGAAGCTCGGAAACTCCGTCCGCAGCGCCTGCCACAAACGGAACAGGCCGGTATCCCGCTCCCGCATGGCGATGCCTGGGATAAGCACCAGGGCGCGGTCCGAGAGCTTCGGCCGCCAGCGGTCGAAATCCTGCGTCGCATCCGCGGCAAGCGGACCCCGCTCGATATGGAGCAGATCGACCGTGCCGTCGGGGAACGCTCCCAGCGCATCCTCGACGCTCCCGGGCAGGAGCTGCGAGAACCCGGCATATCTGCGGTTATGCGCTTCGAGGCTGCGGCATGCCGGTTCTGCGGGGAACGGGGGCGCCGTCTCGCCGGTCCATTGCTCGATCGCATGGCAGCGCGTGTCGAGGGCGAGCGACTGCACGGCCTGGCAGAACGCGAAATAGGAGTGCCCGCTTCGTGTCCCGAGCTCGACGAACCGGCGCGGCCGCGAGGCCCCGATGATCCAGAGCGCGAAGGGCGCGTGTTCGAGCCAGGCCGAGTTCCCCGGGAAATCGGGATACCAGAAACTGGTGTCGTTAATTGTATTCCCCTGACGTCAGGCGCACGTTCTGCGTGTAGGATAGCCTACTGGCGCCGGCTGTGCCACTCGCGAGAGCGGCCGGTGCCGCCATCGATGCCGGTTGGCCGCCGCAACACAGACATGTCACAACGACTCGGCGCGATCGCGACGCTGGCGCGGCCACGGCCGTGAGGTCCGGCGATTTCGTCGCGATCTTGCGGTGAGGGCCGGGCGGGCGGCCTGGGACGGATAGCTTGTCAAGCAACGAGCGTGCGCGCCAAGATCGGCGTCGGGGCCGCAGCGGCCGCGCCGGGCGGCGCCATTGCCGCCCGCAGGAGACGACGCGCCATGACGCCGATAGGTTTTCCACAGCCGACCAGCCGCGAGGCGGCGATCGTTCCCGAGCGGACCGCCCTCCTGGTCGTCGATGTGCAGAATTACTGCGCCCGTCGCGGCGAAGGCGAGTTCGAACGTCCCACGGCGGCGGACGAATATTATCTGCAGCGCGTGGAACGGCAGGTTCTGCCGAATCTCGCGCGCCTGATCGGCGCCTTCCGGCGCGGCGGCATCGAGGTGATCTACACGGTGATCGAGAGCCTGACGGCGGACGGGCGCGACCGCAGCCTCGATCACAAGCTCTCCGACATGCATGTGCCGCGCGGCTCGCGGCTCGGCAAGGTGGTGGAGGAGATCGCGCCCGCCGGCGACGAGATGGTGATCCCGAAGACCGCCTCGGGCGTCTTCAACGCCACCAACATGGAGTATGTGCTGCGCAATCTCGGCGTCGAGTATCTCGTGGTCGCGGGCGTCTTCACCAACCAGTGCGTGGAATCGGCGGTGCGCGACGCCGCCGATCGCGGTTTCATGGTGACGACGGTCGAGGATTGCTGCGCGACGAAGACGCAAGCCTGGCACGATGCGGCGCTGGTGACGCTCGGCGGTTATAGCCGCCTGCGGAGCGCCGATCAGGTGATCGGGGAGCTGGGGGCGCCGGCCAGGGCGGCAGCGTCCCGGTGACCGCCGGCGATCGCCGGCCCCGGTGACCGACGACGCGCCCGGCGCGGCGATCCGGCGGCATTATGCGGCGCCGCATCTGCTGGATGCGATCCTGGCCGCCCTCGGCGAAGCCGGCATCGACGAGACGCCGCTCGACCCCGACCGGCTGGCGCCGGCAGACCAGTTTCACAGCCGCGGCCTCGCGGCGACGGAAGCGCTCGCGTCCCTCGCGGGCTTCGCGCCCGGCGCCGCGGTGCTCGATCTCGGCGCCGGTATCGGCGGGCCGGCGCGCTGGATCGCCAAGCGCCACCCCGTCTCCGTCACCGGCCTCGATCTCAGCCTCGATTATTGTCGCGTGGCCGCGCGGCTGACCGCGCGTTGCGGGCTCGAGGACCGGGTGCGCTTCGTCGAAGGCGATGCGCTCGCCATGCCTTTCGCCGATGCGAGCTTCGACCTCGTCTGGACTCAGCATGTCGCCGGCAACATCGCCAACCGGCCGCAGCTTTATGCGGAAGTGGCGCGGGTGCTGAAGCCGGGCGGGCGGTTCGTCCTGCATGACATCTTCGCCGGCCCCGTCGCGGGCCTGCATTTTCCTGTGCCCTGGGCGACCGCGCCTGCCATGAGCCATCTGCTGCGACCCAACAGGATGAAGACGCTGCTCGGCGCCAAAGGCTTCGAGGCGGCGGCCTGGCTCGACATGACCGCGCCGACCCTCGGCTGGCTCGACGGGCTCGCCGGCCGGCGGACGGCGCCGGTCGGGCTCGGGCCCTGGCTGGTGATGGGGGCGGACTACCGGACGAAGCTCGCCAATCTGCGCCGCAACCTCGCCGAAGGCCGCATCGAGATCCATATGGGCGCCTTCCGGCGGACCGCCTAGAAGCGCGCCGCGGCCTCTGCCAGAATGGGCGGCATCACCCGAAGGAGAGTGCCGCATGGCGACGCAACCCCGTCCCCCCGCGACCGACAGCCCGGCGACCGAAGCGAGCGCGCCGGCGGCCCCGATCGCCGCGCCCTTTGCCGGCTCGGCCTATCGCTTCGCCGATCGCAATTCCTGGCAGCGCACGCCGGAGGGCTATTGGGTGAAGCCGCTCTATGAAGACAAGGCGTTGGGCGAGCGGACCCTGCTCATGCGCATCGAGCCCGGCACCGTCTCCCGGCCCCATGCCCACGAGGGCGAGCTCGAGCAAATCTACATGGTGGAAGGCACCTTCCAGGATCAGAGCGGGCTCCTGCGTCCGGGCGACTATGCCTGCCGCGCGCCGGGCTCGATCCATAGCGGCCGCACCGATACCGGCTGCGTCATGCTGCTGATCTATTCCCGCAAGCAGCCCTGAACGGAACGACGGCCCCCGGGCGCCGCGCCTAGTCCCGGCGGCGTTGCGCGAGCTGCGGCCGGAGCGCCAGCCCCGAGATCTCGCGCACCAGCTTCGCCAGCAGCACATCGCGGAAGCTGTCCATCGAGGGCGCGATGGTGACGAAGGCGCCGGCGCCGCCGATCACCTGCGCAGCGAAATGCTCCGGCAGGGGCATAGGGCTCAGGAAATCGGTCGAGAATTCGGAGCGGATCACGAGGCCGTTGATGGTGATGCCGTCGGCGACCGCCTCGTCGCGCGCGACCGCGGCGCGCGGCGCGCCGATATCGGGGCCGTCGGCCGAGATGTCGATCACGCGCCGGAGGCCTTCATAGCCGTTCTCCGCCAGCAGCCGGCGCGCGAAGCGGATCGCGCCGCCGATCGAGTTGTAGCCTTCCGCGCGGCGCGGCGCGGCAAGCAGCTTCGCCGCGAAGGCCTCCGCCGACCCGCGATCGCGGATGACGGTCCAGTCCACCACGAGGTCCTGGGAGAAGCTGCCGGCCCATTCGATATAGGCAACGGCGATCGCGCCGATCTCGCCATAGGCGATGGCGGTCAGCACCTCCGGATCGATGATCGCCGCGGCATAGCCCTGGCGCTGCATGCGCATCTCGGTGTTGTCGATCGAGCCGGACGCATCGCCGGCCAGCACCAGCTCCAGATCGACCGGCTCGGCGGCCGCGGCCGGCGCCGCCGCGCCGGCGAGCGCGGCCATGAGCCAGAAAGCGCCGCGGCTAGGCCGCCGGCGCATGGAGGAAGCAATCGACGCGATGCGGCGTCGCGCCGTTGCCGACCGTGTAGGTCGGCGGCGGCTCCGTGACGCAGCGCGGCATGACTCTCGGGCAGCGCGGATGGAAGGCGCAGCCGGACGGCGGGGCCTCCGGATTGGGCACGTCGCCCGAGAGGATGGTGCGCTGGCGCCGCCGCGCCGCGTCGGGCTCGGGAATCGCCGAGAAGAGGGCGGAGGTATAGGGGTGCGCCGGCTTGTCGTAGAGCCGGCGCTTCTCCGCAACCTCGACGATGCGCCCCAGATACATGACCGCGACGCGGTCGCTGACATGCTCCACCACGGCGAGGTCGTGCGAGATGAAGACATAGGAGAGTCCGAGCCGCGCGCGCAGATCGACCAGCAGGTTCAGCACCTGCGCCTGGATCGAGACGTCGAGCGCGGAAACCGGCTCGTCGGCGACGATCAGCTTCGGCTCGAGGGCGATGGCGCGCGCGATGCCGATGCGCTGGCGCTGCCCGCCGGAGAATTCGTGCGGATAGCGCGCCGCCGCGTCGGGCTCGAGGCCGACGAGGGTCAGCAGCTCCGCCACCCTGCGGCTGCGCGCCCCGCCGTCGCCTACCCGGTGGATCGCGAGCGGCTCGGCGATGCTGTCGCCGACATTGCAGCGCGGGTCGAGCGAGGCGTAGGGGTCCTGGAAGATGAGCTGCATGTCGCGCCGCCGCCGGCGGAGCGCCGAGGGCGTCAGGCTGAGGAGGTCCTGCCCGGCGAAGCGGACCTCGCCGGCATCCGGCTCCATCAGCCGCAGCATCAGCCGGCCGAGGGTGGACTTCCCGCAGCCGGATTCGCCGACGATGCCGAGCGTCTCGCCGGGCCGGACCGCGAGGCTCACCCCGTTGACGGCGGTGACGACTCCTTTTCCGTCGCGCGCGAGGAAGCGTTTCACGAGACCGTTCACCTCGAGGAGCGGGGCCGTGTCGCCGCTCATGCGGGGTTCCAGCAGGCGGCCGACGCGCCGTCGAGCGGCAGCAGCGCCGGCCGTTCGGTGGCGCAGCGCGCGAGGCGGCGCGGGCAGCGGTCGACGAAGCTGCAGCCGACGCCGCGTCGCCCGGGCGGCGGCACGTTGCCCGGGATGGTGGCGAGACGGTCGGCGGTGCCGCCGAGCCGCGGCCGGGAGGCAAGGAGCCCCAGCGTGTAGGGATGCCGCGGCCGGCGGAACAGCGAGGCGGCGGGAGCCTCCTCGACGATGCGCCCGGCATACATGACCGACACGCGGTCGCAGAGTTCGGCGACCACGCCGAGATCGTGGGTGATGAGCAGGAGCGCCATCTGGAACTCCTGCCGCAGCCGGCGCAGCAGGTCGAGGATCTGTGCCTGGATCGTGACGTCGAGCGCCGTGGTCGGCTCGTCGGCGATCAGCAGCCTGGGCCGGCAGGCGAGCGCCATGGCGATCATCGCGCGCTGGCGAAGCCCGCCGGAGAGCTGATGGGGATATTGCTCCACCCGCCGGCGCGGCGCGCCGACGCCGACGGCCGCGAGCAGCCGCACCGCCTCCTCGAGCGCCTGCGCGCCGCTCATGCCGCGATGCACGCGCAGCACCTCGGCGATCTGGAAGCCGATGGTGAGGGTCGGGTTGAGGCTCGTCATCGGCTCCTGGAAGACCATGCCGATGCGGTCGCCGCGAATCGCGCGCATCCGGGGCTCGCCGAGCTGTAGCAGGTCCTCGCCGTCGAAGCGGATGCGGCCCGCCTCGATCTTCGCCGGCGGAGTCGGCAGGAGCCGCATCACCGACATGGCGGTGACGCTCTTGCCGCAGCCGGATTCGCCCACCAGCCCGACCGCCTCGCCCGCACGGAGCGTCAGGCTCGCTTCCTCGACGACGCGCAGCGTCTCGTCCTCGCCGCGAAAGGCGACGGTCAGCCCTTCGATCGCGAGGAGCGGCGCCGCGTCTTCGCTCATTCGAAGACGGCGCGCGGGAAGTAGAACGACACCACCCAGTTCGGCTGGTCGACGATCTCGCTGATCTTGAGGTCGCCGGCCACGCTGCAGAGCATGTAGGCGTCGACCGCGGAGAGATTGTGCCGCCGGCAGAGCAGGTCGATCATGCTCTGCACCGCATCGCGCGCGCCCGTCATCAGGTCGGGGCCGATGCCGGTCGTCGCATCCCAGCCGGCGCGGCCGCGCGGATCGGCGGCGCGGTTCGGAACGAAAAAGCGCGGAAAGGCGAAGTTCGCCTGCTTGACCAGCTCGAATTTGAGGGCGATGTCCATCTGGCTCTCGATGGCGGTGCCGCAGATTTCGCCGTCGCCTTGCGCGGCGTGGGTGTCGCCCACCGAGAGCAGGCCGCCCGCCACCTCCACCGGCAGCCAGAGCTCGGTGCCTTCCGCCATGTCGCGGATATCCATGTTGCCGCCGACGCGGCGCGGCGGCAGCACGCTGTGATGGCCGGGCTCGGCCGGCGCGAGGCCGATGGTGCCGCAGAACGGCCGGAGCGGCACGCGCCCGCCCGGGCCGAAGGCGGCCGGCGTGCCGAGCCCCTTCTCGTAGCGCCAGACATGCAGCGCCGGATCCTTGAACTGGTCGGCGAGCAGGCCGAAGCCCGGAATGCTGGCGGTCCAGCCCCAGCCAGAGGCGGCATAGCCCAGCACCGTCACCTTGATCGCGTCGCCCGGCTCCGCGTCATGCACGTAGATCGGGCCGGAAACCGGGTTCACCTTGCCGAAATCGAGCCGGGCGATGTCGGCGACCGTCGAGGCGGCGGTAAGCTGTCCGCCCGAGGAATCGACGGTCTTGAATTCGACCGTGTCCCCGCTCGCCACCATGAGGCGCGGGGTGATGCCGTTGTCCCAGCCGAAATGGCTCTGCGATTTGTGAATCGTGTGGTTGCAGCCGAGCGTCATCGCTCTTGGCCTCCTCTGCCTTGCCGATCCCGAGCGGGTTCGCGAAACCGCCTCCGGCGCCGGTCGCCCGGAAGCATCGCGGGCGCGGGAAGGAAGCGGGCGGCAGGGCGGCGTCGAGGCGTCGCCCTGCCGCGCCCGCCAGCTTACTGCGCGTCGGTCGCGTAGATGTAGTCGTAGTTGACCGGGATATGGATCGGCTCCACGAACAGCACAGGATCGCCGCCGACCCGGGCGCTGTGCATGGTGTAGCGGGTCTCGTTCATGATCGGGACCCACGGCGCATCCGCCATCACCCCGGCATAGATATCGCTCCAGGCCTTGGCGCGATCGGCGGCCTTGGCCGGGTCGGTCATGGCGTCGGCCGCGGCGGCCCTGGAGTCGAGGTCCGGGTTGCAGTACCAGGACCAGTTCCAGCCGCCCGGCACCGCGCCGGAGCAGCCGAGGATCACGCTGTAAAAATTGGACGGATCCGGGAAGTCCGCGATCCAGGCGAGGCCGCCCGACCAGACCATCGGGGCCTGGCCCTCGGTGCCGCCGGCGGCGATCACCTCGGCCTGGGCCAGCGCTTTGATGTCGGCCTTGATGCCGATCGCCGCCAGATCCTGCTGGATCGCCTGCGCGATGCGCGGCTGCGGATCGGTGTTGGTGGTGTAAAGCTCCGTGGCGAAGCCGTCCGGGAAGCCCGCCTCGGCCAGCAGCGCCTTCGCCTTCGCCGGATCGAAGGCATAGCCCGCGAAGCCCGGGTCGTAGCCCGGCATGGCGGGCGGCAGCACCTGGTTCGCCGGCTTGCCGCGGCCGTTAATGAGCTGGACGATGCGGTCCTTGTTGATCGCCATGTTGACGGCCTGCCGCACCTTCAGATTGTCGAACGGCGCGACCTTCACGTTGAGCGCGACATAGCCGGTATGAAGCTGGTCGCCGACAACATAGAGATCCTTGTTGGCGGGGTCGTTCGTGATCTGCACGAACTGCGCCGGCGGGATGCCGTCGCCGAGGATGTCCACCTCGCCCCGCTGCAGCCGTAGCAGGTTGACGGTCGGCTCCTGGCCGATCTCGAAGGTGATCCTGTCGAGATAGGGCACGCCCTTGATGTGGTAGTCGGCGAAGCGCTCGAGCGTCACGTTCTGCCCGAGGTTCCATTCGACGAACTTGAAGGCGCCGGTGCCCACCGGATGATGGCCGAAATCGGCGCCGAATTCCTCGACCGCTTCCTTCGCCACCACATAGCCGAAGTTGAGGGCCATGATGTGCAGAAAGGCCGCGTTCGGCGCGGTGAGCTTGATGACGACCGTCTTGTCATCCGGCGCCTGGATGCCGGTGACTTCCTTGGCGCTGCCGCTTTGGAAGTCGGCGAAACCCTCGATGCCGCCGAAGTAACCGGCGCCCGGGCTTTGCGTCGCCGGATCGATCATGCGCTCGAGCGAGTATTTAACATCGGCTGAGGTCACGGCGCGGCCGTTGTGGAACTTGAGGCCGTCGCGCAGCGTGAAGATGTAGGTAAGTCCGTCGTCGGCGATCTCGTATTTCTCGGCGAGATCGGGCGTGAGCTCGGTCGTGCCGGGCTTGTAGTCCATCAGCCCGTCGAAGATGCTCTTGATGATCGACCAGTTCTGCCAGTCGTAGCCGACGGCCGGATCGAGCGTGGAGATGTCGTCCTTGTAGGTGATGACGATGGATCCGCCCTGCTTCGGCGCCTCGGCGAGCGCAGCGCTCGCCCCCGCCGCGGCCAACAGCATCGCCGCAACGGTCCTATAGATCGCTTGCATGAGCTCTCTCCCAGGTGAGTCTCGGGGCGGCTCCGTCTGCCGGATTGGAAATACCGCCCTCGGTTGTCCGCCATTTCATCGCAGGCGGATGCGCGGGTCAATGAGCGGCGTGACGAGATCCGCCAGCAGATTGCCGATCAGGATCGCCACGGCGGCGACCAGCGTGACGCCCATAATGACCGGATAGTCGAGCCGCTGGATGCCCTGCCAGGCGAGCTGCCCGATGCCGGGCCAGCCGAACACGGTCTCGACCACGACGGCGCCGCTCATGAAGTAGCCGATATCGAGCCCGATCATCGCCACGATCGGCAGCAGGGCGTTGCGCAGCGCATGGGTCAGCACCACCTTGGCCGGCGCCAGCCCCTTCGCGCGTGCGGTCCGGATGTAGTCCTGGCGCAGCACCTCGACCATGCTCGAGCGCATCATGCGCGCATAGTACCCGCCGCCGGATATGCCGAGCGTGAGCGCCGGCAGCACCAGATTCCAGAGCGAGCCCCCGCCGAAGCCGTTCATCGGGAACCAGCCGAGCAGATAGGCGAAGACATAGATCAGCAGCAGCCCGACGACGAATTGCGGCGCCGACACGCCGGCGAAGCTGAACATCATGATCCAGCGGTCGCTCGGGCGCCCGCGTCTGGTCGCCGCCAGCACGCCGGCCGGAATGCCGATCAGGAGCTGGAAGAAGATCGCGCCCGCCATCAGATAGAGCGTGGCCGGGATGCGCGCGGCGACGAGCTCGCTGATGCGGATCTTCTGCGCGTAGGACCGGCCGAGATCGCCCTGCGCCAGCCGCCCGACATAGCGGACATACTGCTCGATCACCGGGCGATCGAGCCCGAGCTCGGTTCGGATCAGCTCGACGGTCGCGGGCGAGGCGTTGCGGCCCGCGATCATCCGCACCGGGTCGGCCGGGATCAGGTAGGCGAGCGCGAAGGCGATCACGGTCACCCCGAGGAGGGTGAGAATCGAGGCGAGAAAGCGGCGCGAGAGATAGCGCGTCACCGGCGCCCCCGCTGCGTCGGATCGAGCGCGTCGCGCAATGCGTCGCCCACCAGATTGAAGGCGAGCGCCACGATCAGGATGGCGATGCCGGGGAAGAAGACGAGCCAGGGCGCCGACAGGAAATAGGACTGGCTTTCGAAGATGATGCCGCCCCAGGACGGGGTCGGCGGCCGCACGCCCACCCCGAGAAAGGAGAGCGTCGCCTCCAGCATCACGGTCGTCGCGATGCCGAGCGTCGCATAGACCAGCACCGTCGGGAGCAGATGCGGCAGGATGTGGCGGAAGACGATGCGCGCCGGCGTCGCGCCCAGCGCCCGCGTGGCCTCGATATAGTCGCGCTGCGAGAGCCCGACCGTCTCGGTATAGACGACGCGCGCGATCTGCACCCAGTTCACCATCGCGATCACCATGGCGACGATCCAGAGCGACGGGCTGAAGATCGCGGAGAGGGCGATGGCGAGCAGCAAGGCCGGGAAGGCGATCATCATGTCGGTGAAACGCATCAGCGCCGCGCCGATCGCACCCTGCACATAGCCCGCGGTCGCGCCGAGCAGCGCGCCGATCATCACCGCCACGCCGTTCGCGACCACGCCGATCACGAGCGAGGTGCGGGCGCCATAGAGCAGTCGCGAGAAGAGGTCGCGCCCCAGCAGGTCGGTGCCGAGCAGGAAACGTTCGGAGGGCGGGAGCGGCGCACCCTCGAGGGTGAGGCCGTCGAAGAACTGCTCGGCCGGATCGTAAGGGGCGACCCACGGCGCGAGGAGGGCGACGAGAACGGTGAGGATGACGACGACGATCGCGGCAAGTGCGAGCCTGTCGCGCGCAAGTCGCTTC
>CADEFF010000036.1 GCA_902826565.1 uncultured Rhodospirillaceae bacterium
GTCCGGTCGCATTTTCTGCCGCGAACCGGTGCCCACTTCGCGGGAAAATGCTCCAAGGGCGGAAATGCGACGGGCGGAACGGCGCCGACCGCCGTTCCGCCCGCCCGGCCGATCGAAGGAAGCCGGCGACTACTTGCCGAGGCCTTCCGCCTTCAGCGCGGCCTGGACGGCCGGGCGCTGGGCGACGCGACCCATGAAGCCGCTCAGGTTCTTGAGGGGAGAGATATCGAGGCCGACATGCTGGCCCCAGCCCGCGACGGTGAAGAGATAGCCGTCGGCCACGGAGAACTTGTCGCCGAGGAGGAACGGCTTGCTCGCGAGCCGGCCGTCCACATGGGCGAGGCGCGCCATCGCCTTCTTCTGCACGACCGGCTTGTAGGCGTCCGGCATGTCCTTCGAGAAGAGCGAGCCGATCGTCTTGTGCAGCTCGGTGGTGATGAAGTTCAACGTCTCCTGCGCGTGGTAGCGATCCTTGCCGCCGGCCTTCGGAAAGAGGCCGGAATCCGGCTTCTGGTCGGCGATGTACTGCACGATCGCCGGGCCCTCGGTCAGCACGTCGTTGTCGCCGAGCTGCAGCGCCGGCACGTAGCCGTTCGGATTGATCTTGGTGAAGTCGGCGCCGTCCTTCGTCTTTTTGGTGCCGAGATCGACCTGCACGAGGTCGAAGGGCAGCCCCGCCTCGCGAAGCGCGATATGCGGGGAGAGCGAGCAGGCGCCAGGCGAATAATAGAGCTTCACGGGAATTCTCCTTGTCGGTTGTCAGATCGAAGGCAGCGCCAGTTTCGGCGCCCGAGAACGGAGCGAGCTTGGTGGACATCTCGCCCAGTCATGTCGCTACGGGCGTTATCTTCTTCGCGGCGGAGATCTTCGCAAGTAGGCACCGCGCCGGGACATGGTTTCCCGGAGGATAGCGTCTTCCGAGGCGCTGCTCGGCCGAGAGTGCGGAGGCCGCCTAATCCCAGAAATACATCGGGGTCATGGTCAGCAGCTCGATCCCGGTTTTGGTCACGATGAAGTTTTGCTCGAAACCGGCGGCGCCGACGCCGTTGCGCATCAGGAATGCCTCCGAGCTGGCGACCATATTTTCCTCAAGGGTCTCGTCGTCTGTGCAGGTATTCTCACCGTAGATCGGCCGCTCGAAGAATAGGCCATTGCTGTGGCCGTAAAGCGGCCATTGCTCGCCGGCCTGATCCGGATCGCCGCCAACTTCCGTGGTGATCCTGTCGCCGATGCGCGCCAGCTCCTTCGCTTTGATTCCCGGCCGGATCGCCGCCATGACGCCCTCGACGATCTTGCCGCAATCCTCGATCAGGCTGCGCTGCGCGGTCGTCGGCTTGCCGCGTACCGTGGTGCGGCCGGGATCGAGCCAATAGCCCTGGAACATCGGACCCATCAGCCAGGCGCGCACCATGTCACCCACTTTCGGCACATCGGCGCTGGCGCCGGTCAGCGGGTCGCGGGCGAAGTTGGTCATGGCGTCGCCGACGCCATGCGAGCAGCGGATCAGCGTCGGCACGCCGCCGCGCGAGACGACGATCTTTGCCGCCTCGCCCGCTGCCTCGCGCTCGCTCTTGCCGGCAAGCAGCAGCTTGAACATGGCGTTGAGCCCGAGCGTCACGATCTCGCCCGCCTCGCGAAAGGCCTCGAGCTCGCGCGGGCTCTTGATGAGCCGCGGCTTCTGCACGAGATCGTCCTCGAAGACCCACTCGATATCGGGCGTCGCCTGCTCGAGCTGGCGCATGAACTTGACGCCGAAGAAATCGCTGCCAACAAGCGCCACCTTGCCTTTCACCTTCCGATGGTTCAGCTCCTCGGCGACGCCGAGCGCCGGATGCATGTGCCAGTCCGCGCGGTCGGTTGCCAGCATCTCGAGGCGCGGCGAGGGCTCATCCATGTGCAGATGCGGCTTCTGCCCGCGCTGCATGATGACGGCGGCGTGTGCTCGCGCGCTCCACAGCGGGTTTTCCGGCTCGTGGCCGGAATGGCTCGAATACCAGTTGGTGAGGTAGAGGACGTCGCCACAGCGCTCATGCGTGCCGCCGCTGCGGCTCCAGATGACGGCGACCTCGTAGCCGCGCCGCTTCATCTCGGCCTCGACCTTGCTCCAGCGCTGTTCGTACTCGGCCTGCGTGAAATACATGCTCATCGGTCGGTCCCTCCCGACGGCCGGTGGACGGCCATTCTCGAACAGGCTAATCGAGAAAGCGGGAAGCGCGCGATGTTTTCGAAGGGCGCTGCGACGAATTTTCATTGCCGCGCGGCCGCGGCGAGCGGCATCGCCCCGACAACGGCGAAGCGCCGCCTGGTCCGCGTGTCCGGCCGGCGCCCTTCAGGAATCAGACGTTGAAGCGGAAGTGGAACACGTCGCCGTCCTTGACGAGGTAATCCTTGCCTTCCGAGCGCATCAGCCCCTTGTCCTTCGCGCCCTGCTCGCCGTTGCAGGCCACATAATCGTCATAGGCGATGGTCTCCGCGCGGATGAAGCCGCGCTCGAAATCGCTGTGGATGACGCCGGCCGCCTCCGGCGCCCGCGCGCCGCGATGCACCGTCCAGGCCCGGGTCTCCTTCGGCCCCACGGTGAAGAAGGTGAGCAGGTCGAGCAGGGAGTATCCCGCCCGGATGACGCGGGCAAGGCCGGTCTCCGCGAGGCCGAGGCTCTGCAGGAACTCCGCCTTGTCGGCCGCCTCCTCGAGCGCCGCCACCTCCGCCTCGATCGCCGCCGAGATGATGACATGGCCGGCGCCCTCGGCCTTCGCCTTCGCGGCGACCCTGGCCGACCATTCGTTGCCCGCCGCGGCCGCCGTCTCCTCGACGTTGCAGACATAGAGTACGGGCTTCGAGGTCAGGAGCTGGAGCTGCCGGAAGGCCCCGGCAAGCTCCGCCGGCACCTTGGCCTGCCGCGCGGGCTTGCCCGCGCGCAGCGTCTCGAGGGCGGGAGCCGCGGCGTCGAGCAGCGCCTTCGCCTCCTTGTCGCCGCCCTTCGCCTTCTTCTGCGCCGCATCGACGCGGCGCTCCAGGCTTTCGAGATCGGCCAGCATCAGCTCGGTCTCGACGATGTCGGCATCGCGCAGGGGATCGACCGAACCCTCCACATGCGTCACCTCGCCCGCGAAGCAGCGCACCACATGCACCACCGCATCCACCTCGCGGATATGGCCGAGGAACTGGTTGCCGAGGCCTTCGCCCTTGCTCGCGCCGCGCACGAGCCCGGCGATATCGACGAACTCGAGCTGGGTCGCGATGATCTTTGCGGATTTCGCGATGCGGGCCAGCACCTCCAGGCGGTCATCCGGCACCGCGACGCGGCCGACATTCGGCTCGATCGTGCAGAAGGGATAGTTCGCCGCTTCCGCCGCTTGCGTCGCCGTCAGCGCATTGAAGAGCGTCGATTTGCCGACATTGGGCAGGCCGACGATGCCGCAGGTGAAACCCATTTCGATCGATCCTCAGTTCACGATTACCAACGTTCCTCATGGTGAGCTTGTCGAACCATGAGGGCCGCCCCGGCAAACGGCCCTCATCCTTCGACAGGCTCAGGATGAGGATTTCTTGCTCATGCCGCTCGCCAACCGACAGCGTCGATTTTGGCGCTAGTCCGATCCTTCCGCGGGCGGTTCGGAGGGCGGCTCGCGCTTCGGCTTCGGCGGCGGCGGGTTCACCAGGACGTGCACCTTACTGATGAAGCGCGTCGGGTCGTTCCTGTCGAGGCTCGCCAGCAGCAGCGGAAAGGCCTCGGCGACGGCCTCGACGAAGCGCACCACGCCCGGCCGCTCCTCGGCGAGGAAATCCTGCAGCACATAGGCCTTCACCAGCTCGGCCACGCCGGGATGCCCGACGCCGAGACGGATCCGCCAGTAGTCCGGCCCGAGATGCTGGTCGATCGAGCGCAGGCCGTTATGCCCGCCGGCGCCGCCGCCGCGCTTCACCCGGAGCTTTCCCGGCACGAGGTCGATCTCGTCGTGAATCACGAGGACGTCCTCGGGCGGGATCTTGTAGAAGCGCGCGGCGGCCGCGACCGAGCGCCCGGATTCGTTCATGTAGGTGAGCGGCCGGAGCGCCAGCGCGCGCTCGCCCGCGATCTCGCCTTCCTGGAGATAGCCGTCGAACCGGCTTTTCGGCGCGGCGAAGCGATGGCGGTGGACGATCCTGTCCACCGCCATGAAGCCGATATTGTGCCGGTTGCCGGCATGGCCCGGCCCGGGGTTGCCCAGGCCGACGATGAGCCGCATCTCGGGGACCGGCCGGCTATTTCTTCTTCGGCTCGGCCTTCTTCTCGCCGCCCGCCGCCGGTGCCGCACCGGCTGCCGGCGCCGCAGCGCCCGGCGCACCCGCAGGCGCGCCCGCCGCCGGTGCCGCCGCCGCATCGACAGGCGCCGCCGCGGCCGCCGCGGCCGCAGCCGCCGCTTCCTGCGCTTCGATCTTCTGCGCGGTCGGCGCCGCGATCGAGGCGATGGTGAAGTCGCGGTCGCCGATGGTCGGCTTCAGCCCCTCCGGCAGCTTGACCATGCTGATATGCACGGTGTCGCCGATATCCAGCCCGTCGAGATCGACCTCGATGAAGCGCGGGATGTTCGAGGCCTGCACATGGAACTCGATCTGGTGCCGCACGACGTTGAGCACGCCGCCGCGCTTGATGCCGGGCGCGGTGGTGTCGTTGAGGAACTTCACCGGCACCTGCACGCGGACGCGGGTATCGGCGCCGACGCGAAGGAAGTCCGCATGGACCGGGCGGTCCGTCACCGGATCGAACTGCACGTCGCGGGGCAGCACGCGCACCTTCTTGCCCTCGAGTTCGAGGTCGAAGAGCGTGGCGTAGAAGCCGGCCTTGTGCAGCTCGCGCATGAGCGGCTGGGGCTCCAGCGCGATCAGCGTGGGGGACTCCTTGTTGCCGTAAATCACGCCGGGCACCTTGCCCGTGCGGCGCGTCTGGCGGGCGGCCCCCTTTCCGGCCCGCGATCTCGCCTCGACGCGAAGGCTGTTGATGTTCGTCATATCCCGTCTCCTCTGGGTTGCACGCAATCCCGCCAGCCTCCAGGGGTGCTGGGCGGGCAATCGAAATTCTAGTCGAACAGACTCGAAACCGAGCGTTCCTCGCTGATCCGCCGCATCGCCTCGGCGATCAGCGGCGCGATGGTGAGCTGGCGCAGCGTCTGCGAAACGCGCACCGCCTCGGTCGCCATTATGCTGTCGGTGATGACGAGCTGGTCGATCGGCGAGGCCGAGACGCGCGCGACGGCACCGCCCGAGAGCACGCCGTGAGTCACATAGGCGCTGACCGAGGCAGCCCCCGATTCCTTGAGCGCCACCGCCGCGTTGCAGAGCGTGCCGGCGGAATCGACGATGTCGTCCACCAGGATGCAGCGCCGGCCCTTCACGTCGCCGATGATGTTCATCACCTCGGAGACGCCGGCGCGCTCGCGCCGCTTGTCGATGATCGCGAGGTCGGCCTCGAGGCGCTTGGCGAAGGCGCGGGCGCGCACCACGCCGCCCACGTCGGGCGACACGATCGTCAGGTTGTTGGCGCGGCCGAAGCGATCCTCGATGTCCTTGGTGAAGACCGGCATGGTGAAGAGGTTGTCGGTCGGGATGTCGAAGAAGCCCTGGATCTGCCCGGCATGGAGATCGAGGGTGAGGACGCGGTCGGCGCCGGCGACGGTGATCAGGTTCGCCACCAGCTTCGCCGAGATCGGCGTGCGCGGCCCGGACTTCCGGTCCTGGCGCGCATAGCCGTAATAGGGCAGCACGGCCGTGATGCGGCGCGCCGAGCCGCGTCGCAGCGCGTCGAGCGACACCAGCAGCTCCATCAGATTGTCATTCGCCGGAAACGAGGTCGACTGCACGACGAAGACATCCTCGCCGCGGACGTTCTCGTTGATCTCGACGAAGATCTCCATGTCGGAGAAGCGGCGGACGCTGGCCTGGGTGAGCGGCAGATTGAGATAGGCCGAGATCGCTTCGGCAAGCGGCCGATTGCTGTTGCCGGTCAGAATCTTCATGCTTCACCAGACTTGCGGCCGGGGCGGACCCGATGCGCGGGTCTCCATCGCCGGCCCCCCGCGAGGCCGGCGGAATGTATCAACCGGCCTTTGGCCTGTAAACGAAATTGCCGCCCGCCGCGACCATCCGGCGCGCCCGGATCGACGCGCGTTAAGTTTTTGATATAGCTGATAAATCCAAGATTTGTCGAGGGCCGACGGCGGCCGCTCAGGCGATCCACTCCGAAACCGGTGCGCGGGCTTCTTCGAGCGGCTGCACCAGAATATCGACCAGGGTCGGCCCGTCGGCGGCGAGGGCGGCCTTGAGGGCCGGCTCCAGGGCGGCCGGATCCTCGACCCGCCAGGCCTTGAGGCCGAAGGCCTCGGCCACCCGCGCATGGTCGGTCCGGCCGAAATCGACCGAGTAGAAGCGGCTCGCGAAGCCCGTCCGTTGCCCCGCCTTGATCCAGCCGAAACTCGCATTGGAAAGCACGACAAGGGTCACCGGGAGGCGGTGCCGCAGCAGCGTCTCCATCTCGCCGCAGGCCATGGCGAAGCTGCCGTCGCCCATCACCGCGACGCATTTGGCCTGGGGGCGGCCGATCTGCGCGCCGGCCACCGCCGGAAGCGCATAGCCGAGCGCGCCATGGGCGCGGTTCGAGATGAAATGCCGGCCGGTGACGCGCCATCGGAAAAAGGCGGAGAAATAGGGGCAGGGCGTGCCCGGATCGCAGACCAGCACGGCGTCCTCCGGCAGCAGCCGGTTCAGCGTCGCCACCACCCGTTCCGGCCGGATCGGGCGCTCGTCAGAGGCGGCGAGCGCGTCGAAGGCGGCGAATTTCCGCCGCTTCGCCGCCGCGACGGTCTGCGCGGACCCGTTGGCGAGCGGCTTCGGCCGAGGATCCACCGCGTCGGCGAGGGCGGCGAGCGCGAGCTTCGCATCGCCGAGGATGCCGGTCTCGGTCGGGTAGCAGGCGCCGAGCACGGCGGGATCGGCGTCGATATGGAGGATGCGGACGCCGGGCGCCGGGTGACGCCAGCGCTCGGTGGTGACCGAGCCGGCGCGGCAGCCGACGAAAAGCACGAGGTCGGCCGCATCGACGACGGACCGCGTCTCGGGCGTGCCGCCATTGCTGCCGACCACGCCGAGCGCCAGCGGGTGGGTGTCGGCGATGCTGCCCTGGCCGCTGATGGTGGTGGCGACGGGCGCGCCGAGCCGCTCGGCGAGCCGGGTGAGCTCCGCTTCCGCGCCCGCGATGACGACCCCGCCGCCGCAGATCAGGATCGGGTGCGCCGCCGCGGAAAGCGCCGCGGCAGCGGCCTCGATCGCCGCCGCGTCGGGCGCGATGCGGCGCGACGGCACTTGCAGCGTCGCCGGGTCGATCCAGAGCGCCGTCTCGTCCACCGGCTCGCGCTGCACGTCATAGGGAAATGCCAGATGCGCCGCGCCCGGCCGGCCGCTCGTCATCTCGGCGAAGGCGCGCCGCAGCAGATCGGGCAGCATCGCCGCGCGCTCGATCACCGCGTTCCACTTCGTCAGCGGACGGAAGAGGGCCTTCTGGTCGAGCTCCGTCAAAGTGAAGCGGCCGCGCGAGGAGGTCGCTATGTCGGTGGTGATGGCGAGCAGCGGCACCGAGCTTTCGTTCGCCTCGACCACGCCCGGCAGGATGTAGGTGGCGCCGCCGCCGGACGGACCCTCGCAGACGCCGACGCGCCCCGTCACCCGCGCGAAGGCATCGGCCATGTAGGCGGCGGAACGCTCGTCGCGGGCGAGCACATGGCGCATGCCGTGATCGAGCCGCGCCAGCGCGTCGTAGAAGGGGAGGCTCGTATCGCCGCAGAGCCCGAAGATATGGGTCACGCCCTGCCGGGAGAGCAGGCGGACCATCGCCTCCGCGCCGCTCGGCCGGTTGGTCGAGGGTCCGCTTGCCGGCGTTGCCGTCATCGGCCGGTCACTTGATCACGAGCTCGGTCGACATGCGGGAGAGCGGCTCGCAGCCCTTCTCGTTCACCAGCACCGTATGGCCGTTGGTCATGGCGATGCCCTTGTCGGCGTCGAAGATGATGATGTGGATGAAGAACACCTGGCCCGGGGCCGCAAGCTCCGGGTTGGCGTGATAGAACATCGGCCAGTCCATCCAGTTCGGCGCGAAGGTGGTGCCGAGGCTGTAGCCGGTGGCGTTCATCCGGTTCTTCTTGTGGCCATGGGCGTCGCAGACGCGCGCATAGGCGTCGAACACCTCGCCGATCGGCCGGCCCGGCTTGAGCGCGGCGCGGCAGGCCTCGAGCGCCTCGACCGAGACCTTGTGCATCTCGACCTGGGCCGGCGGGGCCTTGCCGATCGGGACCGTGCGCATCAGGCAGGCATGGTAGTGGCGATAGACGCCGGCGAATTCGAGGGTGAGCTGATCGACCGGGTCGAGCGTGCGGCGGCCGGTGAAGTAGCGGCAGAGCAGCGCATCCTTGCCGGAGCCGATGATGGTCTCGTTCGCCGGGTCGTCGCCGCCGCCCCGGAACACCGCGGCCTGCATCGCGGCCAGGATGTCGCCCTCGTTGACGCCGGGACCGGCGAGGCGATGCGCCTCCTCGAGCGACCGGTCGGCGAGCTCGGCCGCCTTCCGCACATAGGCGATCTCGGCCGGGCTCTTCACCAGGCGGAGTCGGCTCACCAGGTCGGAGGCATCGATGAGGTCGCAGAAATCATCGAGCGCCGCGTTGAGCCGCATGCCGTTGCGCGCGGTGAGGCCGTAGGATTCGTACTCGACGCCCAGCGTCTTCCCCGAGAGGCCCATCCGCTGCAGCATCGCGCGCAGCTCCTGCGACGGGTTCGCGTCCGGCGCATCGACCCAGATCCGGATGTCGTCGATCATCGAGGTATGCCGCGCCTGCAGCAGGTCCGGCGCGCGGGTCAGCAGGAACATCTTCCCGTCGGCGCCGAGATAGAGGCACTGGAAGAAGACGTAGCCGAAGGTGTCGTAGCCCGTCAGGTAATACATGCTTTCCTGGCGGAAGATGAGCAGACCGTCGAGCTTGCGCTTCTGCATCAGCCCGATGGTCCGCGCCTGGCGGTTCGCGAGCTCCTCGCGGCTGAAATGCAAGGCCATGATGCTGTTCCTTTCGGTGATTACGGTTCGAGGGCGATGAGCGAGAGGCCGCGGCCGTAGTCCTTCTCGCCGGCGAGCGTCGCCCGGCGATAGCTGAAGAACCGCGCGGCCTCGGCGCAGGTATCGGCATGGGCGCCGGTGATGCGCCGGATTCCGGTCGCGCCGAGACGCGCGCCGACATAGCCGGTCAGGTCGAAGAAGAAATGCCCCGGGCGGCGCGCCGGCGCGAAATAGACCTCGTTCTCGGGGTCGGCGGCGAGGAAGGGCGCCGGAAACTCCGGGCCGACCTCGTAGGAGCGCTGCGCGATGCAGGGGCCGATGCCGGCGCGGATGCGCTCGGGCCTGGCGCCGAGCGCCACCATCGCCGCGACCGTTGCCTCGATGATGCCGTCGAGCGCGCCGCGCCAGCCGGCATGGGCGGCGCCGATGACCCGTGTGTCCTTGTCGGCGAGCAGCACCGGCGCGCAATCCGCGGTGAGGATGCCGAGCGCCAAACCCGGCCGGTTCGTCACCATGCCGTCGACCCTGGGCGCGTCCTCGCGCGGCCAGGCCTTCTCCACCGTCGCGACGGCGGCGCTGTGGGTCTGGTAGCAGGTGTTGAGCGCGACGTCCGAGAGATCGGCGCGGGCGAGCGCGATCGCCCGGTTCTCCGTCACCCGCTCGGGGTCGTCGCCCGAGCCATAGCCGCAATTGAGCGAGGCATAGAGGCCGGTGCTGACGCCGCCATTGCGCGTGAAGAAAGCGTGGCGAACGCCGTCGAGATCGTTGAGCGGGCCGAGCGTGATCATGCGGAAGGGAAGCGTCCGATCCTGTCGGTATGTCGGCGGTTAGCGGATCGCGAAGCCGGCAGGGTCGGGTCCGCCGGGCCGTGCGAAAGCGATCGCCTGGAACAGGGTGCCCATTTCCGCGGGATCGAGCAAGCGGTGGAGCGCTGCCTCGATCGCCTTCGCCTGGTCGCCGCGGGCACGTTCCGCGAGCGCCGCGGCGCGGGCGCGGATGCCGAGCGCCTCCAGGAAGTCGCGCTGGGAGACCGGCCCTTGCGTCGCCGCGCCGGCCTGTCCCGCCGCTTCGACGAGCCGGGCGAAGTCCACCTGGGCGCTGAGATCGACGAGCCCGGGCTCGGCCAGCGGATCGCGCTCCCGCTTCTGCCGGCGCACCGCCTGCAGGCTCCAGATCGGCTCGCCCGCATGGCCGTAATCGATCACCAGCGCGCCGCCGCCGGCGTCGGCGATCCGGCGGGCGATGCGGTCGGCGAGCGCGATGCCGGCGGGCGAAATCTCGATGACGCTGCCTTCGGGCGCGGTCGCCGGCGCGGACGGCAGGAGCGCTGCGGCCGGGCCGGGTGCCGCGAGCGCGAAAGCGAGCCGCTCGCCCGAGGGATCGAGCCCGACGACCCGCTCGCGCCAGGCGCCCCCTTGCCGCGCGAACTGATGCACCGGCAGGGCGTCGAAGAACTCGTTGGCGACGAGCAGCAGCGGCCCGGGCGGGACGGCGGCGAACCCGTCATGCCAGGCGCAGCCGCCGAGACGGTCGCGATAGGGCGCGACGGCGGCCGCCTGGTCGGTCCTCAGCGCAGGATTGATCTCGACGAGATGAAGCGTCGCGGCGGCATGGAACTCGGGGCGGATGCGGGTCGCGCGCAGCGCATCGCCGATGAGCGCGCCGCGGCCGGGCCCGAGCTCCACCAGCCGGACCGGCGCGGGGCGGCCCATCCGCTCCCAGAGGTCGAGGCAGCAGAGCCCGATCAGCTCGCCGAACATCTGGCTGATCTCGGGGGCGGTGATGAAATCGCCGCCGGCGCCGACCGGCGCGGCGGTGCGGTAATAGCCGAGGGTCGGGTGGGTCAGCGCCTCGGTCATGAAATCGGCGATGCTGAGCGGTCCCTCGATCCGGATGCGGCGGACCAGATGCGCGCCGAGCGGCGTCACTGCGGGCGCGGCGCCCGCCGGAAGAGGAGATAGAGGCCGGCGAGCAGCATGGGCACCGACAGCCACTGGCCCATGGTGCTGTCCCCGATCAGGAAGCCGAGCTGGATGTCCGGTTCGCGGAAGAACTCGGCGATGATGCGGCTGACGGCGTAGCCGGCGAGGAACGCGCCGCTGAGCCGGCCGATATGCGCGCGTATATCGGTGAAGCGCGCCAGGGCGAACAGGACCAGGAACAGCAGCAGCCCCTCGAGCGCCGCCTCGTAGAGCTGGCTCGGATGGCGGGCCACGCTGCCGCCGGCCGGGAACACGACGCCCCAGGGCATGTCGGTCGGGCGTCCGTAGAGCTCGCCATTGATGAAATTGGCGATGCGTCCGAGCAGAAGCCCGATCGGCGCCGCCGCCGCGATGACGTCGGCAATGGCGAAATAGGGGAGCGAGCGGCTCCGCGCGAAGAGCCCGATCGCGATCAGCATGCCGATCAGGCCGCCATGGAAGGACATGCCCCCATGCCATACCTTCAGGATCTCGAGCGGGTTCGCGAGGTAGTCCGCGAAATTGTAGAAGAGGATGTAGCCGACGCGGCCGCCGAGGATCACGCCGAGCAGCGCCCACAGGAAGAAATCGTCGAACAGCGAGCGCGAGAGCGGCAAAGGCGGGCGCTGCGCGATATAGAGGCAGTAGCGCCAGCCGAGCAGCAGCCCCACCACATAGGAGAGCGCATACCACCGGATCGCCAGGGGGCCGATCTGGAGCGCGACCGGATCGAAGGCGGGAAAGGCGAGGGAGGCGAGCATCGAAAGCCCCGGCTGCGCGGCTTCGGGCACCCCAGCGGCGCCGTCCGAGCCCCGTTCTTATAGGGGGTCGAAGCGGCGGGCGACAAGCGCGCTCCGGCGCAACGGCTGCGACGCCGAAACCGCTTCATCGACAAAACCGTCGGGCCCATAGTGGGGCAGAGGATTCGCGAGTCGGGGCCTTCGGTCGAAAGACTCCAGCATTGCGGGGGGCGTCCCTTCTCCACGGTCAACATCCATCGTCTTGGGGTTGCGCTCGCCGTGCTGCTGCTGACGCTCGCCGGCGTCGCGGCGCGTGCCGCCGACTATCCGGTCGGGACGCGCAGCAGCATGTGGCGCGACCCCTACATGATCGGGTCGTTCCGGCATTGGGCCGACATCTTCCCGGTGCGCATCGTGCCGCGTTCGGGGCCGGTGTCGCCGCTGCCGCATGCGGCCGATGCGGCGGCGCCGGCGGAAGCGCGCCTCGACGGCACGACCTTCCCGATCGAGGATTATTTCGCGCGGGCGCGCACCACCGGCATCGTGGTGCTGAAAGACGGCCAGATCGTCTATGAACGATATATGCAGGGCGCCGACGAAAGCTCGCAATTCACCTCGATGTCGATCTCCAAATCGATCGTCTCGACCCTGCTCGGCTTCGCCATCGCCGACGGGCTGGTGAGCGGCGTGGACCGGCCTGTCACCGACTATCTGCCCGAGCTCAAGGGCAGCGGCTATGACGGGGTGCCGATCAAGGCGATCCTGCAGATGTCCTCCGGCGTCGATTTCCGCGAGGAGTACGGGAGCCAGTCCGATTTTCTCGATATGTGGGAGGAGGTCGTCCACTATCAGAAGGTGCCGCTGGCGGCGTATGTGAAGCGTGCGCGCCGGGGCGAGGCGCCCTATGCGCGCTTCAACTATGCCAGCATCGACACGGCGGTCATCGGGCTGCTGGTGAGCCGCGTCACCGGCAAGACGCTGTCGGATTATCTCGCGGAGAAGCTCTGGGGCCCGCTCGGCATGGAAGCCGACGCAAGCTGGGCCATCGACGACCGGCGCGCGGCGGCGAGCGAAGTCTCCTTCTGCTGCTTCAACGCGACGCTGCGCGACTATGCCCGGTTCGGACTCTTCATGGCGCGGAAGGGGCTGTGGCAGCGCCGGCAGCTCCTCCCCGCGGCCTGGATCGACGAGGCGACCCGCCCGGACCGGCCGCAGGTAGCGCCGGGACGCCTCTATGCGGACTATGCCCTCGGCTACCAGTATCAGTGGTGGGCCTTTCCGGGCCCGGAGGGCGCCTTCACCGCGCAGGGCGTGCATGGCCAGTTTCTTTATGTGAATCCGGCGACGCATATCGTCATTGCCATGATGGCGGCCTGGCCGGATTTCTGGGATGACGCGCTCGAAATGCAGACCTACGCGGTGTTCGACGCGTTCGCGGCCGCAGCCGCGCATTAGGAGCGGGCGGCCCGAGGAACCAAAGGCCCGAGAACGGCCCGCCCGGCCCGGGAACGCTGCGGCTTGCAGCCTCCCCGATCCGCGCTAAGATGCGCGGCCATGGCGCCCTCGGCCGACCCCGGAAATGTGAAGATGCAGACGCAGAATCGATTCCTCGATGACATGGCGAAGGTCGCCGCGAGCGCGCTCGGCGGCGTCACCACCATGCGCCATGAAATCGAAGGCCGGCTGCGCGAGCAGTTCTCCCGGCTGCTCTCCGGCATGGAGCTGGTGAGCCGCGACGAGTTCAACGCGGTGAAGGCGATGGCGGCCGAAGCGCGGCTCGAGCAGGAGCGTCTGCGCCAGCGGCTGGCGCAGCTCGAAGCGGAGCTCGCCGACGCGCGACGCACGACGCTGCGCGACGAACCGCCCGCGGCCGGCTGAGCCGCCCGCAAGCGCATCCGGGCGCGGTTCCGCTTCGCGCAATCGATCCACAGGATTCCGACAGCTTATCCACAAGCTTGCAGCAGGTTTTTGCACCGCCGGTGCAATTGCCTATTGCGTCGCGATTCACGATACGGCACCCTAAATGTGGTGGGTCGGTCTCGATTTCTTCCTATATATCGGGGTTCGGCGGCCCAACCTGATTGGCTGAACCCCGCGCCGTCTTGGCTAAGGAGGGCGCCTCATGGCGACAGCCAGGTTTGAGCGGACCGAGCCCCGGCACAATCCTCTCGATATCCTCGAAGAGCTGGTCAGCGCCAATGAATGGCGTTTCGACCGGACGGCCGACGAGGAAATGGTCGTGGAATTGCCCGGGCGCTGGTGCGACTTCCGGATGTTCTTCGTCTGGCAGGAAGATATGGAGGCGATGTATTTCTCCTGCGCCTTCGACCTCAGGGTGCCGGCGCACAAGCGGGCCACCGTTGCGGAATTGCTGGCGCTGGTGAACGAGAAGCTCTGGCTCGGCCATTTCGACGTCTGCTCGGACGAGCTGGTGCCGATGTTCCGCCATACCCTGTTGCTGCGCGGGGTCGGCGGCATCTCACCGGAGCAGCTCGAGGACCTGGTCGATATCGCGACCACGGAATGCGAGCGGTTCTATCCGGCCTTCCAGTTCCTGCTCTGGGGCGGACGGCGGCCGGACCAGGCGGTCGAGGCGGCACTGCTCGATACGGTCGGCGAGGCCTGACCGCCGCACGAAGGAGCGATTGGCGCCATGGCGGAAATCGAAGGACCCCTGCTGCTGGTGGGCTGCGGGAAGATGGGCGGTGCCATGCTCGAGGGCTGGCTCGAGCGCGGCCTCGATCCGATGGAAACCCATGTCGTCGAGCCGAGCGCCTCGTCGCTGGCGCCCTTCGCCCAGTATCAGGTCCGACATTATGCCGATCCGGCGACCTTGCCGGAGGGGCTGAAGCCCCGCGTGGTGCTGCTCGCGGTCAAGCCGCAGATGATGGACGGCGCGCTGCCTTCCTATCGCCGGTTCGTCCGGCCGGAGACGCTCTTCCTCTCGATCGCCGCCGGCAAGACCATCGGCTATTTCGAGCGCGGGCTCGGCGAGGCGGCGATCGTGCGCTCCATGCCGAACACGCCGGCCGCGGTCGGGCGCGGCATCACCGTCGCCTGCGCCAACGGCCGCGTCGCGAAATCGCAGCGCGACCAGGCGGACGGGCTGCTCAGCGCCGTGGGCGAGGTCGCCTGGGTCGAGCGGGAGGATCTGCTGGACCCGGTGACGGCGGTTTCCGGCGGCGGGCCGGCCTATGTGTTCCTGCTGATCGAATATCTCGCGGAAGCCGGCGTCGCGGCCGGCCTGCCGCCCGACCTCGCGATGCGGCTCGCGCGCGTGACCGTCTCCGGGTCGGGCGAGCTCGCGCGGCAGAGCCGGGAGCCCGCGGCCCAGCTCCGCCAGAACGTCACCAGCCCCGCCGGAACGACGCTCGAGGCGCTCAAGGTCCTGATGGCGGAGGACGGGCTCAAGCCGCTGCTGACCCGCGCCATCGCCGCCGCCTCGCGCCGTTCGCGCGAGCTCGCGAGCTGACCCGGCCGATGGCGCTGCGGCCGAGCGCGGAGCGGGTCCAGCGCCTGCTGGAAGAGCGCGGCCATCCGGGCAAGGTGCGCGAGTTCGCGGATACCACGAAGAGCTCGGCCGAGGCTGCGCAGCAGATCGGCTGCAGCATCGGCCAGATCGCGAAGTCGCTCGTCTTTCGCGCCAGGACCTCCGGGCGACCCGTGCTGGTGATCGCGAGCGGCGCCAACCGCGTCGACGAGAAGAAGGTCGAGACGGTGCTCGGCGAGAAGCTCGGCCGCGCCGATCCCGATTATGTGCGCGAGCGCACCGGCTTCGCGATCGGCGGCGTGCCGCCGATCGGCCATGCGGAGCCGCCGATCGCCTTCATCGACAGGGATCTGCTGCAATATGCGGAGATCTGGGCGGCGGCGGGCACGCCCTTCGCCGTCTTCCCGCTGACGCCGGCGGACCTCGAGCGGCTCACCGGCGGGCGCGTCATCGACGTCAAGATCGACGTCACATAGGAACGGCGCGGACGCCGGTCGGGCGTCCGCGCCGTCCTCGATCGCGAAACCTCGGGCCCGAAACCTCAGGCCGGCCGGGCGAAGCGCTTGTAGAGATAGCCGCTGAGCGAGCCGAGCACCGCCCAGAACAGCAGGCTCGTCACCAGCACGGCCACGATGAACTGCTTCTCGAGGCTGACCGGCGCCAGCATCTTGAACTCCGCCGGATGCGGTGCGCCGTAGATATGCGGCAGCACGATCAGGATGACGCCGGCGGCGGCCCAGAGTGCGCGCTTGCCGAAGAAGATCAGCGCGAGACCGCCCGCGGTCGCAACCGCCGTCGCGAGCCACCAGATCTGCCGGTCGAGCAGCGCCGCGGCCGCGGTGCCGGGCAGCTCCGGCGCGAGACCGAGGCCGGGCGCCAGGGTGAAGGTCGCGAAGCCGGCAAGACCCCAATAGAGCCCGGTGCGCCAGTCGACGGCGCCGCCGCGGAGCGCATAGGCGGCAACGAGCAGCAGCGCGAAGCCGATCCCGGTGACGATGTTCGTAAGGAAGGTGAAGGCGGTGCGCTGGAAGCCGTCTTCCGGCGCCCATTCCTCGCCATCATGCGAATGGCCGGCCGCATCGTGATCGTGCCCGGCAGTCGCCTCGGCGGTTTCGGTCGCGGCCGCGGCCGTTCCGTCGGCCGGGGCGGCGTCGTCCGCCGTCTCGTAGCTCTCCGCCTCGAGGATCAGCGAGACCGTGCTGAACTCGTGCGCCACCGTCACCAGCGCGCCGGCGACGAGGCCCGCCAGCGCGGCGACGAAGAACAATCGCCGGAAGGTTTCCATCCTGCTGCCCCTTCGATCGTCAGTGGCAGGGGAAGGCGTTCGAATGCCGCATGTCGTGGCCGGCATTGTGGAGCGCGGTCGAGTGGGAGAAGCCGACCCCCCAGACCAGGAAGACG
Source organism: uncultured Rhodospirillaceae bacterium (assembly GCA_902826565.1). Lineage (GTDB taxonomy): Bacteria > Pseudomonadota > Alphaproteobacteria > Dongiales > Dongiaceae > CADEFF01. The sequence goes on from CADEFF010000036.1 coordinate 16,672, forward strand.
CCCAGCAGGGCCGCGAAGAAGACCGGCAGGGCCGCGGCGCGGGCCGCCTGCGCTGAACCCGCGCGGGTGTCGGTCGTGGTGTTGGGTTGCATGTCAGTTACTCCTTGCTGCTATCCGGAAGGCTCGACGGTTACGGGACATCTCGTCAAGCCGCTCGCGCGAGCAGCGGCCGACGACGGCAAGCAGATCGCGCAGCGCCGTCGAGAGCGCCGGGCGCGGATGAGCCTGCTGATGGGCGAGAATGGCGCGGGCGGCGGCGGCCGGATCGAGGCCGAAGGGGAGGCCCAGCACCCACTGGAGGAGCGTGAGGCGATGCTCGTCGCGCGCGGTGCGCTCGATCGCGAGCAGCTCGGCGAACATGTCCGCCGCGGGGCCGCCGCCGGCGGCCGCATCGATCGTCGCGGTGGCGAGGCTAGGCGCCATGGAGCACCCGTCCGGCATGCACCGTCGGGGGCTCGGCCGCGGATCCGATCCGCAAGGTCTCGGGAGAAACGTTCATCATGTCTTCCTCCGGGGCGCCCCGCCCGGTCAATGGGACCAACGTCCGACGATGGCAGGTCTCCTGGCTTGCGGGTCTTCACCCGGCGCCGACCTTCCCGGTTTCCCAGTGGTCGTCCTGGCGCCTGATTCGCCGCTCACAGTTGCGGGGGCAGCCACGGCCTGACGCCCTCTCGGGCACCGTCCCGTGTTCCCTATTATCCCTGAGATCAGGGAACCATCGTCGCCCCTGAGATTTATGAGAGACGGCCGTCCCTGTCAAACGATTGCGGCAAAGGCGCGGCATCCCGGGCGTTCGCGCGGGCCTTCTGTCGGGGATGCGGCGGGCCTACATTGATAGCCAGACATGCGGCTCGGCAGGCATCTGCGCGAAGGAGATGAGCCATGGCTCGCAAGCCCCGGACGAAGAGGCCGCGCCGTGCCGCGAAGGCGGCAGGCGCCGGCGCGAGGACGAGGAGAAGCGGCGCCGGAACGGCGGGCGCGAGCGGCGGCGACGCAAGATCCCGAATTGTCGCGGCGGCGCTGAAGCTCGCCGCGGAACGGCGCTGGTGCGCCGTCACGCTCGGCGACATCGCGAAGGCCGCGCGCATGCCGATCGCCGAGCTGCTCGCGGCCCTGCCCTCGAAGCTGGCGATCCTGGCCGAGCTGCAGCGCCAGACGGATCGCATCGCGCTCGGCGGCGATCCGGCGGAAGGCGATGCGCGCGAGCGTCTCTTCGAGCTGCTGATGCGGCGCTTCGATGCGCTGGCGCCGCATCGCGCCGGCTTGCGCTCGATCGCCCGCGCCGCGCCGGCCGATCCGCTGGGGACGGCCTGCGCCTACGGCCAGCTCCTCCACTCCATGCGGCTCATGCTCGCAGGCGCGGGGCTGCCGGCGGACGGACTCGCCGGGATGATGGCGGCCCCGGCCGTCGCCGGCATCTATCTCTCGGTCATGCCGATCTTCCTTGCCGAGGAAGCGACCGACCAGGCCCGGACGATGGCGGCGCTGGATCGCCGGCTGCGCCGGCTCGATCAGGCCGCGGGCTGGCTGAAGGCGCGGATGCCGAGGCGCGCGGCGTGATTTAACCTGTTATTTTTCAATAGGCTAACTATAGTTTTGCTGCACTGCAAAAAGACCTTGACGCAGATGCAGCATAGCGCCATATACACCCCAACATGAATTGTGCAGTGCAGCGCGGCCCACGCCACTGCGCCAAGCCCCTGTAACCCAGACACCGGAGATACCGCGATCATGGCCAAGACCCAGACCGGCTTTTTCGATCCCGACCTCGTCAAGTTCCCGGATTTCGCGCAGCTTCAGGCCGACTACAGCCGCTATTTCGGCGAGTTCGGCAAGTTCTTCTCGAACGGCAAGTTCCCGGCCTTCGACGTGGAAGGCGCTCTCGTCGCCCAGCGCAAGAATGTCGAAACCCTGACCCAGGCGAACCAGGCCGCCCTCGAGGGCGTGCAGGCGATCGCCCGCCGGCAGGCCGAGATCGTCCGCGAGGCGGTCGAGACCTACAGCAAGTTCGCCCGCGACGTCGCGCAGGTGAATGCCGAGGACCGGCTCGCCAAGCAGACCCAGGTCGCGAAGGAGATGTTCGAGCAGGCCGTCGCCAACCTCGACGATCTCAAGGGCATCGCCGTGAAGTCGCAGGCCCAGGTAACCTCGCTGATCAGCAAGCGTGTCGCCGACAATTTCGACGAGGTCAGGGCGGCGTTCCAGCCGAAGACCGTTTCGTCGAAGAAGTAACTCGACCCTATCGAACGTCGGTTCCTCGAAAGGGCCGACCCGCAGGAAGCGGGCGGCCCTTTTTCTTTGCCCGCGTCGCGGGCGCGATTGCCGCGTCGCGCGAACGTGGTAAGAGTTTTCCCGTTGCCGCAGGGGACCCGTCCGGGTCCGGTGCGACGGCGGGGAACGGGACGGGGGCTCCATGAGCGACAACCAGGCGGCGCCGGTCGCGCTCGCCATCGGCTTCGAGGATTTTCTCAAGGTCGATATACGCGTCGGCACGATCGTCGCGGTCGAGCCCTATCCCGAGGCGCGCAAGCCGGCCTTCAAGCTCGAGATCGATTTCGGTTCCGCCATCGGCCGGCGCCGTTCCTCGGCGCAGATCACGCTCCATTACAAGCCGGAGACCCTGGTCGGCCGTCAGGTGGCCGCGGTGCTGAACTTCCCGCCGAAGCAGATCGGCAAGTTCCGCTCCGAGGTGCTGGTTCTGGGATTTCCCGATGCCGCAGGCGAGGTCGTGCTGATCGGGCCGGAGCGCCCGGTGCCGAACGGCGGCCGGATGTTCTGAGCGCCCGCGGGCCGCCGGTCAGACCGGCAGCCGCATCACCGCGCGAAGGCCGCCGAGCGGCGATTGCGCGAGCGTCAGCTCCCCGCCATGGCCGCGCATCACGTCGCGGGCGATGGTGAGGCCGAGCCCGATGCCGCCGGTCGCCGGGTTGCGCGAGCTGTCGAGCCGGAAGAAGGGCTTGAACACCTCCTCGCGCATCGCCGGCGGGATGCCGGGACCGTCGTCATCCACCAGCACCTCGATCGCCGAGCCGTTATAGTCGGCCTCGATTGCGATGCGGCGCGCATGGCGCCGCGCATTGGCGATCAGGTTGGTAAGGCAGCGCCGCATGGCGTCGGGCCGGATGTTGACCGGCATCGGCCCCTCGGCCTTGAGCTCGATGATGGCGCCCTCGCGCGCGGCGTTGGTCACCACGTCGCGCAGCAGCCGGCCGAGATCGGCGGGCTCCGGCTGCTCGGTCCCCTCGCCGCGGGCGAAGGCGAGATAGCCTTCGACCATCTTCTCCATCTCGGCCACATCGGCCTTGAGCTCGGCGAGCTCGCTCGTGTTCGGCAGCATGGCGAGCTCGAGCTTCATGCGGGTGAGCGGCGTGCGGAGATCGTGGCTCACGCCCGCCAGCATCTCGGTGCGCTGGGTGATCTGCCGCTGGATGCGCTCGCGCATCTGGTTGAAGGCGGCGCCGGCCTGGCGCACCTCGTCGGCGCCCTCGAGCTTGAAGTCCGGAACGTTGTGGCCCTTGCCGAAGGCGTCGGCGGCGGCGGCGAGGCGGCGGATCGGCCGGACCTGACTCCGCATGAAGAGCGCCGCCACCGCAAAGAGCGCGAGCGAGGTGCCGACCATCCAGAGGATGAAGACATAGGTGGTTGAGCTGAACAGCCGCCGGCGCGGCGCAATGACCCGCAGCACGCCCTGCGGAAGCTGCAGATGCACCTCGATCTGCTTCTCGAGCGAGCGGCTGTCGATCCGGAAGGGCCGCTGCACGATGTCGGTGAGGGCGTTGGCGAGCTTGCGATCGACCAGGGTCTCGCGCACCACCACCGCGTCGTTCGGCAGCAGCTCGTCGGGGCGGAGCTCGATCTCGAGCTGCATCTTCTCGCGTGCGATGGCGAATATCTTCTCGTACGCGGAAGGATCGCGCGCGAGCTGCATGAGCTCGACCACGCTCGCGATGTCGCCCGCGACCCCGGCGGCGAGCCGCCGCGTCACCGTCTCCCAGTGGCTGTCGTAGAAGACCCAGGTCGCCACGACCTGCAGCAGCAGGAGCGGCGTGACGATGATCATGACGGCCCGGCCGAAGAGCGAACGCGGCAGCACCCAGCGCAGGAGCGATGCCGTCAGGTCGCGGTCGGCATCGCGCTCGGGGACCGCCTCGCGTGCGGCGCCGTCGCGCGGGGCGGCGTCGGTGGCGGAAGGGACGCTCATCGCGACGCTTTCATGGCGGTCAGTCCGGCCGCAGCAGATAGCCGCGCCCGCGCACCGTCTGGAGATAGCGCGGGAAGCGCGGATCGGCCTCGATCTTGCGGCGCAGCCGGGTGATCTGCACGTCGACCGCGCGGCCGCTGCCCTCGGCGGCCGGCTGCTGCGAGAGCTCGTCCCGGCTGACCGCCTCGCCGGCGCGTTCGCCGAGCGCCGCCAGAAGGTCGCTTTCGGCGGCCGTGAGCCGGATCTCCTCGCTGCCGCGCAGGAGGAGCCGACGGTCGAGATCGAAACGCAGCCGCCCGAGCCGCACCAGCCGCGGCGAGTCTTCGGCCGGCGCGCGCCGAAGGATGCTCTGCACCCGCAGCACGAGCTCGCGCGGCTCGAAGGGCTTGGGCAGGTAGTCGTCGGCGCCGAGCTCGAGCCCGGCGATGCGGTCGCGCGGCTCGCCCATGGCAGTCAGCAGCAGGATCGGCACGCGGCTTTCGGCGCGGAGCGAGCGGGTGAGGTCGAGGCCGCTTTCGCCCGGCATCATGATGTCGCAGATGATGAGGTCGAAGGCGAGGCCGCCGAGCCGCTCGCGCGCCTCCCGGGCGTCGCCCGCGACCGTTACCCGAAAACCCTGATCGCTCAGATATTTCTTCAGCAGGGCGCGGAGCCTCGTATCGTCATCCACCACGAGTATATGGGGCGGCTCGGCTGTCATGCGCGGGATTATAGGGGCTGCCGGCCCCGGCCGCATCCCGCCCCGGATCAGGGCCGGCCGCGCCGCTGGTCGAGCAGGGTCGCACGGTCCGCCGGGTTCACGATGCCGAGCAGCACCTTGCGGAAACCGTCCACCGCCTCGGCGCCGGCCGCGCGATAGGCGGCCGCGATCAATTGCCGCTGCCGCTCGGTGAGGCGCCGTTCGAGATCGGCGCCCTTCGCCGTCAGATGCAGCAGCCGCTGGCGGCGATCGCGCTCGCCGCGGCGCTGCGTCACGAAACCCTCGGTCACCAGTGTGCCCAGCACGCGCGACAGGCTCTGCTTGGTGATCTTCAGAATTCCGAGCAGCTCGGAGACGGTCATGCCGGGCTGGCGCCCGACGAAATAGATGACCCGGTGATGCGCGCGCCCGAAGCCGAACTCGACGAGGAGCTGGTCCGCCTCGCCGGTGAAGTCGCGATAGGCGAAGAACAGCAGCTCGATCGCCTGGCGCAGATCTTCCTCGCGCAGGAACAGCGGGTTGACGGCGGTGCGGGCATCAGCCATGCGCAAACCAGATAGGGCAGTAATGTTGACATATTCTCGCGCTTCGCCTAGAACTATGCAAGGGGACGCCGCTAGACTCCCCGGGAAAAAATCACCGCCGGCCTCGCGCCGCCGCAGCCCGAGTGCCGGCCTCTGGGAAAGAGGGACCGAGCATGAGCGTGCTGCCTTTCGACGACCGCGACGGAACGATCTGGTTCGACGGCAAGCTCGTGCCGTGGCGCGACGCGCGGCTCCATGTCCTGACCCACGGCCTGCACTATGCCTCCTGCGTGTTCGAAGGCGAGCGCGCCTATGAGGGGCAGATCTTCAAGATGACCGAGCATAACGAGCGGCTGGTGAAGTCCGCCGAGATTCTCGGCTTCGAGATCCCCTACAGCGTCGCGGAGATCGATGCCGCCTGCCTGCAAACCCTGCAGGCGATGAAGCTGACGGACGCCTATGTCCGCCCGGTGGCGTGGCGCGGCAGCGAAATGATGGGCGTGGCGGCGCAGCACAACAAGATTCACCTCGCCATCGCGGTCTGGGAATGGCCGTCCTATTTCTCGCCGGAGCTGCTCGAGAAGGGCATCCGGCTCTGCTGGTCGAAATGGAAGCGGCCCTCGCCGGAAACCGCGCCGACCAACTCGAAGGCGGCCGGCCTCTACATGATCTGCACGCTGTCGAAACACGAGGCGGAGCGGACGGGCTATGCCGACGCGCTCATGCTGGATTATCGCGGCCAGGTGGCGGAATGCACCGGCGCCAACGTTTTCCTGGTGATCGACGGCGAGATCCATACCCCCACGCCCGATTGCTTCCTCGACGGCATCACGCGGCGCACCGCCATGGAGCTGGCGCGCCGGCGCGGGATCAAGGTGGTGGAACGGGCGATCTGGCCGGACGACCTCAAGAAGGCGAGCGAGATCTTCATCACCGGTACCGCGGCCGAAGTCACCCCGGTCGGCGAGATCGGCGACCTCAAATTTACCGTGGGCGCGATCACCCGTCAGATGCGCACGGACTATGCGGCCGAGGTGCGCAAGCCCGCGCGCCGGCAGAGCGCCGCGGAGTAGCGGCCAGTCTCCCTCTCCCCTTGCGGGCTCAGAGCTTCGGGCGGCGGATCGGCTTGTCGTAGAGCGGGTGGAGCGTCTCGAAGGCCGCCGCCGCGCGAAACACCGAGACGTCGTCGAACGGGCGTCCGACGATCTGCAAGCCGGTCGGCACGCCCGATTTCGCGAAACCGGACGGCACGCTCATCACCGGGCAGCGGCTCATCATGTTGAAGGGCCAGGTCATATAGACCCCGAAGAAGCTGTCGACGGGCTTGCCGTTGATGCGCGCGGGGTCCTTCGAGGGATCGAACGTCGCCGGCATCGAGGGCAGGGCGGTGGTCGGGCAGAGCAGCAGCCGGTAGCGGCGGAAAAGCGCGCCCAGCTTCTCGAACATCCTTCCCTCGGTTTCCATCGAGGCCAGCAGCTCGATGAGCTTCGGGGTGGGGCTGGCGGCGAAGGCGCGGACATAGCTCGTCATGTGCCGCCGCTCTTTCGGCGCGAAGGTCTCGGCGATCCAGGCACCGAAGATCGCGCCGAGATGGTCGGCGGCGGCCTTCGCGATCGAGGGCGGCCAACCGAGCTCGACTTCCTCCACGATGGCGCCCATCGAGCGGAAGGCGTCGACCGCGGCCTCGGTCCGCGCCGCCACCTCGCGATCCACCTCGAAGATGTCGAGGGCGGGCGAGTAGGCGATGCGCCAGCCCTTGAGATTGCGGTCGAGCGCATTCGGGATGCGGAGCTTCGGGCGGATCGCGGCGATATCCCGCGGGTCGGGACCCGACATCACGTTCTGCAGCAGCGCGCAATCGGCGACGCTCCGTGCCATGGGTCCTGCATGGTTGTACCAATCCAGATTGAAGGCCGGCGCTTCGGGGTTGCGGCCATAGGGCGGCTTGAAGCCGTAGACCCCGCAGGCGGAGGCCGGAATGCGTACCGATCCGCCGATGTCGGTGCCGTTGGCGAGGGTGGTGAGGCCCGCCGCCAGCGCCGCGCCCGCGCCGCCGGAGGAGCCGCCGGCGCTGTATTTCAGGTTCCAGGGGGTCGCCGTAACGCCCCAGCGGCGAGACCAGCAGATGCCGGCGGCGGCGAACTCGGGCGTGGTGCTGCGGCCGAGCAGCAGGGCGCCCGCCTTCAGGATGCGGTCGGCGGAGGGCGCCGTCGTCTCGTCGATGTTGTCCTTGTAGAGGAGCGAGCCGTAGGTCGTGCGGTCGCCCGCGATGGCGGTGTCGTCCTTGATCACGACCGGAAGCCCCTCGAGGGGGCGCAGGCGCCCGTCGGTCTTCGCGTAGCGGGCCTCGGCACGGCGCGCGGCCGCGCGCGCCCGCTCGGCATAGACGTAGGTGAAGGCGTTCACCTTCGGCCCGACGCGCTCGATCCGGGCGGCGAGCGCGTCCACCAGCTCGACCGGCGACAGGCGCCGCGCCTTGAAGCGCCGCAGCGCCTCGGCGGCGCCGAGATAGCAGAGATCGCTGTCGCTCATGCGGGGATGCTCCGAAGGCCGGGACGCCGGCGGCGGGGACGGATCGTAATCCTATCCCGGCCGTCCCGGGGCATGGCAAGTCCCGGCGCAAGAGCATTTTCCCACGAAGTGGGCACCGGTTCGCGGCAGAAAATGCGACCAGACCAAGGAATCCGGAGCGCGTTCCAGGTCAACCTCGAGGAAACGCGCTCTAGAGATCGGGACGCCGCTCCGGCGCGTCGTAGAGCGGGCGCAGACGCTCGAAGGCGGCGGCCGCACGGAAGACCGCCACGTCGTCATAGGGCCGGCCGACGATCTGCAGCCCCGTCGGCACGCCCGATTTCGCGAAGCCCGAGGGCACGCTCATCACCGGGCAGCGGCTCATCATGTTGAACGGGTAGGTCAGGCACCATTCGAGATAGGCGTCGACCTTCTTTCCGTTCACCCGGAAGTCGGGATCGGTCAGGTCCTGGTCGGCCTTCACCGACGGCACCGCGAGAGTCGGGCAGATCAGGATGTCGAAGGTCTGGAAGAGCGCCCCCAGCCGGTCGTACATCTTGCCCTCGGTCTCCATGCCGGCGAGGAAGTCCGTCATGGTGACCTTGCGGCCGCGCCGCGCGAACTCGCGCGTATAGGGCATCAGCTTGCGACTGTGCTTCGGCAACAGCCGCGCGACCGACGCGCCGAAAATGCCGAAATGGGCGAAGGCCGCCCGATAGGCGTCCCGGGTCCAGCCGAGCTCGGTTTCCTCGACCGTGGCGCCGAGATCGCGGAAGGCCGCCATGGCGGCGCGGGTATTGGCCTCGACCTCGGGATCGACGGCGGCATAGCCGAAATCGATCGAGAGCGCGATCCGCATGCCTTTGATCGGCTCGAACCGGTCGGGGATGCGCAAGCGCGGCCGGATCGACACGATGTCGCGCGGATGCGGCCCCGACATGACGTTCTGCAGGAGCGCGCAATCGGCGACGCTGCGCGCCATCGGCCCGGCATGGTTGTACCAATCCAGGTTGAAGGGCGCGGAATCGGGATTGCGCCCGTAGGGCGGCTTGTAGCCATAGACCCCGCAGGCCGACGCGGGGATGCGGATCGAGCCGCCGATATCCGACCCGTTCGCGAGGGTGGTGATGCCGGCCGCGAGCGCCGCGCCGGCGCCGCCCGAGGAGCCGCCGGAGGAGAAGGCGAGGTTCCAGGGCGTGCGGGTGGTGCCCCAGAGCCTGGTATGGCAGATCGGGGCGCAGGAGAACTCGGGCGCGGTCGAGCGCGCGATCATGATGGCGCCGGCCTGGAAGATCAGCTCCGCCGGCGGCGCGGTGCGGGTGTCGACGTCGTCCTTGTGGACGAGGGACCCGAAGGTCGTGCGCTCGCCCTTGATGGTGGTCTCGTCCTTGATGGCGACGGCAAGGCCTTCGAGCGGACGGGGCCGGCCGTCGGTTCGCGTATATTTCGCTTCGGCGCGCTTGGCCGCATCGAGCGCGCGCTCATAGAAGCGATAGGTGAAGGCGTTGACCTTCTTCTCGACCCGGTCGGCGCGCGCGATCAGCGCATGCATCAGCTCGACCGGGGACAAGGTGCGCGCCTTGAAGCGGGCCAGGGCTTCGCTGGCCGTGATGTAGCAGAGATCGGTGTCGGTCATGGCCCCTCAACGCGCATCCGAGGCAGGTCCGCGCCAGGCCTGCGCTTTCCGGCGCCTCCCCCTGGGGTCACCTTGCCAGCCGAGGCCGCGCAAGGGAAGCGCGGCTCAGCGCCAGCGGCGCTTCGCGTCCTCGTCGCTCGCGCGCGCCTCGACCCAGCCGGCGCCTTCCGGCCCTTCCTCGAGCTTCCAGAAGGGCGCCTCGGTCTTCAGCCAGTCGATGAGAAACTGGCAGCTCGCGAGCGCCGCCTCGCGATGGGCCGAGGCGGTGACCACCAGCACGATCCGGTCGCCGGGCTCGAGCCGGCCGTAGCGATGCACCACGAGGCTCGCCTGAAGCGGCCAGCGGCGCCGCGCCTCCGCCTCGATCTCGGCGAGCTTCTTCTCGGTCATGCCGGGATAATGCTCGAGCGTCATCGCATCGATGCGCCGCTCGCCCGCCATCTCGCGCACCAGCCCGACGAAGGCGGCGAGCCCGCCGATGTCGGTGCGGCCGGCGGTCATGGCGGCGATCTCGGCGCCCGGGTCGAAATCCTCGCGCTGCAGGCGGATCATGCGCGGGCTCAGCCTCCGGTAACCGGCGGGAAGAACGCGACCTCGTCGCGCGGTCCCACGGGATGGTCGCGGTCGACATATTCCTGGTTGACCGCAACCTTGACGAGGCGCGGATCGGCCAGCGCGGCCCGATAGCCGGGCCCGCGCTCGGCGAGCCAATCGACGAGCGCCCCCACCGTGCGGATCCCGGCCGGCGGGTCGATCTCCTCCTCGCCGCGGCCGATGCGGGCGCGAAACAGGGCGAAATAGAGCAGCTTCATGGGCTGAAGATAGGGCCGGCGCAGGGCCATTGCCAGCCCGCGGACCGTCGCACCGGCGGACTGCCGCGCCCGCGAGCGCGGGACCTGGTCAACGCGAACCGATCCGATCCCGCGAAGCTCGCTCTATGTCGAACAGGCAGCAGAGACCGGCGCATGCCTCGGGGCCGAGCCGGCGCGCGGCGATCGAGCCCGAGAGCATTTTCCCGCGAAGTGGGCACCGGTTCGCGGCAGAAAATGCGACCAGATCAATGAATCCGGAGCGCGTTCCGGTTCAACCTTGAGGAAACGCGCTCTGGGATGCGAGGCCGATGCCGGTTTCGCGCTGATAGAGGATCAAGTCGAGCGAAGGCGCCTCGCCCGCGCCGGTGAAGCGGCGCATCCAGATGCGGTCGGTGCCGAGGAGATGGTTGAGCGTGCCGTGCAGCGAACCGAAGAAGGCGCCGCGATCCGCCCGATAGTCGGCGTCCGGCAGCCTCGCCACCGCCTCGTAGATGCGGCGATTGGCCCATTGGTTGTAGCCGGCCATCATCTCGAAGAGCGGTTTCGGGGCGGCATCGCCGGCGGCGCTCATTTCGACGGCAGCCCGCAATGGGCAACGACGAAATCGGCGATGGCGCGGATGTCGGCAAGGTCGATCACCGGCAGCGCGATCGCGGGGAGCGCGACGTCGCTCGCCACCGCGACGATGTGGGGATCCTCCGGATGGAGCAGCGGCTTGCCGTTCGCCGACCGATAGACCTCGATCTTGTCGTGCGGCTCGCGCTTGAAGCCTTCGATGAGGAGGAGATCGACCGGCGTCATATGCCGCATCAGCTCGGCGGCGCTCGGACCCGCCTCGCCGCGATGCTCGTGCATCAGCGCCCAGCGTTGCGTCGAGGCGACCAGCACCTCGCGCGCACCCGCCGAGCGGTGGACGTACGAGTCCTTGCCGGGCTGGTCGATGTCGAAGTTGTGATGCGCGTGCTTCATGGTGGAAACGCTGATGCCGCGGGCGATCAGCTCGGGCAGTAGCCGCATCATCAAGGTGGTCTTCCCGCTGCCGCTCCAGCCGGCGAGCCCGAGCATCTTCATGGGCGCGGCCGCGGGCTCGTCGGTATCGCCGCGCGACGGTACCGCACGGCTCAGGCGCCGGTCTGCATGTGGCGGAGGCCGGTCCGCAGATAGTCGTAGCCGGTATAAAGGGTGAGGGCGGCGGCGGCCCACAGCAAGACCTCGCCGATCTCTCGCACCGGGATTCCCGCCGGCCCCGCATCGCCGACGATCAGCACGCCGAGCGCCACCATCTGCATGGTCGTCTTCCATTTCGCGACGGTGCTGACCGGCACTCCGACCTTGAGCTCGGCCAGATACTCGCGCAGGCCCGACACCAGGATCTCGCGGCAGAGGATGATGAGCCCGGCCAGCACCGAGACGCCGGCGAGCTGGCCGTTCGCCACCATCACCACGATCACCGCCGCCACCAGCAGCTTGTCGGCGATCGGATCGAGGAAGCGGCCGAGCGCCGAGGTCTGCCGCATGGTGCGCGCGAAATGGCCGTCGAAATAATCGGTGATGCAGGCGGCCGCGTAGAAGCCGCAGGCGATCCAGCGCCAGATATCCGCCGGCAGATAGAGCAGCCCGACGACGATCGGCACCACGAGGATCCGCGAAAGCGTCAGCAGATTGGGAAGGCTGGTGATCATCGCGGGAGGATTCTGCCTGATGCACGGAGGCCGGAAGGGGCCCGCCGCGGCGGCCATGCCGGATTGGCGCCGATCTTAGCCCTGCGCATGGAAATGGTCATAGATTTTCTTGGCGACCGTCTGGCTGATGCCGCTCACCTGCTCGAGATCGGCGAGGCCGGCCCGCGCGACGCTCCGGGCCGAGCCGAAATGCAGCAGCAGGGCCTTCTTGCGCTTGGCGCCGATCCCGGGGATCTCGTCGAGCAGCGACTGGCCGATCAGCTTCGAGCGCTTCGCGCGGTGGGTGCCGATGGCGAAGCGATGCGCCTCGTCGCGCAGGCGCTGCAGGAAGTAGAGCACCGGGTCGCGCGGCTCGAGCGAGAAGGGCGGCCGGTTCGGCAGGAAGAAGCGCTCGCGGCCGGCGTTGCGGTCGGGTCCCTTGGCGATCGCGACCAGCGCCACGTCGGCAATGCCGAGATCGGCGAAGACCTGGCAGGCGGCGCCAAGCTGTCCCTGTCCGCCGTCGAGGATCACCAGATCCGGCCACATGCCGCGCTCGCGCTCGGGATCTTCCTTGAGCGCGCGCTGGAAGCGGCGGATCAGCACCTCGCGCATCATGCCGTAATCGTCGCCGCCCGTCGGTGCCGCCGCCGGTTCCTGCAGCCGCAGCGCCGCGAGCCGTTCCGGCTCCGGCGTGGTGGCGGCTGCGATCTTCGCGTCGCTCGCGACCGTATCGTCGGCCGGGCTGTCGAGCGACGCCATGCCGGCGCCCGCCTCGATCGCCGCGCCGGTCGCCGCCGGCGTTGCCGGTTCCGCGGGCGCCGCCTCGCGCAGCTTGCCGATCGAGAATTTCCGGTAGGCGCTTTTCACAAAGCCTTCCGGACCGGCGACGATCATCGCGCCATAGGCGTTGCGGCCCTGGATGTGGCTGTTGTCATAGACCTCGATCCGCTGCGGCACGGTCTCGATGCCGAGCGCCTTGGCGAGACCCTCGAGAAGCTGGCGCTGGGTCGAGTTCTCGGCAAGGCGCCGCGCGAGGGCCTCGCGCGCATTGGCGAGGGCGTGGTCGATGACGCGGCGTTTGTCGCCGCGCTGCGGCACCAGCAGCTCGACCTTGCGGCCGGCGGTGAGCGAGAGGGCTTCCGCCAGCAGGGCTGCTTCCGCGGGCTCGTGGCTCAGCAGCACGGCACGGGGCGCGGTCTTGTTCTCGTAGAACTGCCCGATAAAGGCGGCCATGACCTCCGGCAGCTCGATCTGCCGGTCGTGGCTCGGGAAATAGGCGCGGTTGCCATAGTTGCTCCCGGCGCGGAAGAAGAACACCTGGACGCAAGTATGGCCGCCTGCCTGGTGGGCGGCGATGACATCCGCCTCCTCGACGCCCTCGACGTTGATGTCCTGATGCGCCTGGATCTGGGTGAGGGCCCGGATGCGGTCGCGGAGGCGCGCCGCGGATTCGAAGTCGAGCGCGTCGCTCGCTTGCTGCATCTGCCGCACCAGCCGCTGCTGCACGGCGCGGCTCTCGCCGGAAAGGAAGGCGCGGGCCTCGGCCACGAGGTCGGCATAGGCCGCGTCGTCGATGCGGCCGACGCAGGGCGCCGAGCAGCGCTTGATCTGAAACAGCAGACAGGGCCGCGTGCGGCCCTCGAACACGCTGTCGGAGCAGGACCGCAGGAGAAAGGCGCGCTGCAGCGCCGCGATCGCCCGGTTCACCGCGCCGGCCGAGGCGAAGGGCCCGAAATACTCGCCCTTGCGGCTTCGCGCCCCGCGATGCTTCGTCACCTGCGGCGCGCGATGATCGGCGGTGATCAGGATGTCGGGGAAGGATTTGTCGTCGCGAAGCAGGACGTTGTAGCGCGGCATCAGCCGCTTGATGAGATTGATCTCGAGCAGCAGCGCCTCGACCTCGGTGTGGGTGACGACGATTTCCATCGTCACCGTCTCCGCCACCATCCGCCGCAGCCGGTTCGGCAGCCGGTCGATCTGGATGTAGCTCGCGACGCGCTTCCTGAGATCGCGCGCCTTGCCGACATAGAGCGCATCGCCCGCCGCGTTCAGCATGCGATAGACGCCGGGCCGGCCGGGCAGGGTCTTTAGCTGCGCCTCGATCACCGCGGCCCCGCGCGCAAAGCTCACCGGCACCGTCGGCAACGCCGTTTCCGGGGCGTCGTCGGCCGGATCGCCGGAAGGGTCGGGGCGGGTCGTCATCCGACGTCGGATTCCTTAACGCGAGGGACGGTTTGCCGGGCCAAACGGCGGAAATCCGCGGGCCGGGTCAGATATCCACGGATTCGGTGAATAACATTGTTGATAATGCGACCCGTGCGGGGCATCGAGCCAGTGAATCCGTCTCTTTCACGTCATTGCCTAATTTGTAGGCAGAAAATGGAAATTATTGAAAGACAAAGAAAAAAACTAGGTAAACGATGAATTTTCCATGACCCGCCGCTGTGGCCTTGACTGCCACAGGCCGCTGTCGCAGCGCTCCGCCGCGCTGTGCACAACTTGCCTCCCGCCGCCGCCCGACTCGATGCCGATAATCGCACTTTTTCAAGGGGTTCTCGGCGTGCCTTCGGATCGTGTTACGGCTGCTGCCCCACGCTTCGCCGTGGCCGGGCTAATGGCCGGGCCGGCGCCGCTCGAGCTCGATGCCGACGCTGGCGGCCTCGGGGAACACGTCGAGCTTCTCGATCCGCACCTTCACCGCGAGCACCCGCCGGTCGGCGAGGCACATGGCGGCGATCCGCTCGGCCAAGGTCTCGGCCAGGTTCACATGGCCGGCGCCGACCACATGGCGGATCCCGGTCATGATCTCGCCGTAGCAGACGACATTCTCGAGGTCGTCGTCGATCACCGGCGGCACGGTCACCTCGAGCTCGAGATTGATCCGCACGCGCTGATTGGCGATGCGCTCGTGCTGATGCACCCCGATCCGCACCGGCAACACGAGGTCGCGGATGAACAGGCGAAGCGGTGCCGGGGCCGTCGCATGGGCAGGAAAGGCCCGGATCACTTTCTTCGCCGCGCTGGTCTTGGCCTTGGTCATCGACGCATCCTTCGGAGCCTGCGGCTCCCGCTGGAAAACCTAACGCCGCTTCTCACTCGCGCGCAACGAAGCCGCGCACCGGCAATTGCCAACCCAGATGTTCGCCGCCGTCGAGCGCGATCATCTGCCCCGTCATCGCCGGCGCCGCAAGGATGAAGCGCAGGGCGGCGCAGATCTCCGCGGGCGTCGTGCCGTGCCCGAGCGGCATGGCGGCCCATTGCTGGGCGAACTGTTCCGGCGTCTGTCGCGGGCTCGGCAAGGTGGGACCGGGGCCGATCCCGTTCACGCGAATGCACGGTGCGAGCGCCAGCGCCAAGGTGCGGGTCAGCGTCCAGAGACCCATCTTCGCCACTGTGTAAGATAGGAAGTAGGGCGTGAGCTTCCAGACGCGTTGATCGAGCATGTTGACGATATTGCCCTCGCCCTCCGCCGGGAGCTGACGCGCGAAAGCCTGGCTCAGCACGAAGGGCGCGCGAAGGTTGGTCTCGATATGCGCGTCCCAGGAGGCGCGGGTCGCGGTGTCGACCTTGTCCATCTCGAAGAGAGAGGCGTTGTTGACGAGCAGCGTCAGGGGACCCAGCGCCGCGGTCGCCGCGGGGATCAGCGTCTCGACCTCGCTTTCCCGCGCGAGATCCGCCGCGAGTGCGACCGCCTTGCCGCCGCCGGCCTCGATGTCGCGCACCAGCGCCGCGGCGTCCTTGCGCGATTCGCGATAGTGGACCGCCACCGCCCAGCCCCCGGCCGCGAGGTCGAGGGCGATGGCGCGGCCGATTCGCTTGGCGGCGCCGGTCACCAGGGCGGCACCCGGTTTCGTTTTGTTCTCAAAGGCCTGCATGGGGCTGGAGAATGGCCAGCGGGGCCGGGGCTGGCAAGCCCCGGGGAACCCGGCACGCCCGATGCCCGTTTTTCCCGGGTCGGCCGGGCGGGCGGCGGAAATCGTCGGCGGAAGGGCGAAGGATTTTGCCCGCTCGTGCGTTGTACTATGGCTTCCAGCGACGGGCCTGCAATTCTGCCCGGAACCCCAGCGTCATGCGGCTGCCGTGCGCATCACCCCTTGCGACGGCCGACGCGGCGGCTTAGCTACTGGACCGGACTTACAGGGGCTTTTTGGAGTTTCCAGATGAAACGTTTTACGGCGATCGCTTTGGTGCTTGCCCTTGCCGGCTGCGCGCAGAGCTACCAGCCGGTGGTGGACACGGGCAACGTGGACACCTCGCGGTATCAGCAGGACCTCTTCGAATGCCGTCAATATGCCGAGCAGGTAAGCCCGGCGGCGGAAGCCGGTAAGGGTGCGCTGGTCGGCGCGGCCGGCGGTGCTGCGCTCGGCGCCGTGATCGGCGCGCTGACCGGCGGCGTCAGCGCCGGCTCGGCCGCGGCGCTCGGCGCCGGCAGCGGCGCCATCGTCGGCGGCGGCACCGGCGCCTATCAGGGCACCGCCGATCAGAAGCGCGTCATCGACAACTGCCTGCGCGGACGCGGCTACAACGTCCTGAACTAGTACCGGAGGACAGGTTTGCTGGCGCGGCGCCGGAGCGGATCCGGCGCCGCGTTTTTTTGCGCCGATCGGTTTCGGCGGGCCGGCCGTCATGGCAAGCTTCCCGCTTCGCTTTCCGCAAGGGAGGTCGGCATGAAGATCGACGGCGCCTGCCATTGCGGCCGCATCCGCTACGAGGCCGAGATCGACCCCGCGCGCGTGGAGCTTTGCCACTGCACCGATTGCCAGCTTCTGACCGGCACGGCGTTCCGCGCGACGGTATCGATCCCCGAACGGGATTTTTCGATGCGGGGCGACCCGAAGCTCTACGTCAAGACGACCGCCGACAGCGGTACGCCCCGGGTTCAGGCCTTCTGCGGTGAGTGCGGCAGCCCGATCTATTCGACCTCGGTCGGCGAGGGACCCAGGATCTACAATCTGCGGCTCGGCACGGCGCGCCAGCGCGCGGAACTGCCGCCGCAGAAGCAGTATTGGTGGCGTTCGGCGCTGCCCTGGGTGACGGCGCTCGCGGACCTGCCGCGCGCCGATCGGGAATAGCGGTGCGCCGGGGCGACGCGCCGGCCCATCGGAAGGGGTGACAGGCCGGCTCCGCGCAAGCATGATGCGGGCGGCGGACGGCCTCGAGCGGTCCGCCGTCGAATGGGACCGCAAAAATCCGGCCCGGCGCCCCCGCGGCGCTCCGCGCCCGCCCGAGGAGTTTTCATGCATCACGACGCTTCCCTGATCGCCACGGTCGCGATGGGGCTCGTCGTGGCCTTCGCCTTCGGATTCGCGGCGATTCGCATGGGGCTGCCGCCGCTGGTGGGATATCTCCTCGCCGGCGTGGCGATCGGCCCCTTCACGCCCGGCGTGATGGCCGATGTGGGCCTCGCCCAGGAGCTCGCCGAGATCGGCGTCATCCTGCTGATGTTCGGCGTCGGCTTGCATTTCTCCGCGGCCGATCTTATGGCGGTGCGGCGCATCGCCATCCCCGGCGCCGTCGCCCAGATCGTTGTCGCGACCGCGATCGGCGCGGCGATGGCGATGAGCTGGGGCTGGACGTTGGGCGCGGGCATCGTCCTCGGCCTCGCCCTTTCCGTCGCGAGCACCGTGGTGCTGCTGCGGGCGCTCGACGAGCGCAATGCCGTCGATACGGTCAATGGCCGGATCGCGGTCGGCTGGCTGATCGTCGAGGATCTCGCCATGGTGCTGGCGCTGGTGCTGCTCCCCGCCTTCGCGGAAGCGCTCGGCGGCCAGGCCGACCCGACGCAGGGCGGGAGCGAGAACCTGCTGCTCACCCTCGCGCTCACCCTCGGCAAGGTCGCGATCTTCGTCACCATCTCCCTCGTGGTGGGGCCGCGCGTCGTGCCCTGGCTGCTCGGCCAGGTGGCGCGCGTCGGCTCGCGCGAGCTCTTCACCCTCTCCGTGCTCGCGGTGGCGCTCGGGATCGCCTTCGGCTCCGCCCAGCTCTTCGGCGTCTCCTTTGCGCTGGGCGCCTTCTTCGCCGGGGTGGTGCTGAGCGAATCCTCCTTCAGCCACAAGGCGGCCGCGGACTCGCTGCCGCTGCAGGACGCCTTCGCCGTTCTCTTCTTCGTCTCGGTCGGCATGCTGTTCGACCCCATGGTGCTGGTGAACGACCCGCTGGCGGTCGCCGCGGTGCTGCTGCTGATCCTGATCGGGAAGTCGCTGGTGGCGCTCGCCATCGTGCTGGCGCTCGGCTATCCGCTCTCGAGCGCCCTCACCGTCTCCGCAAGCCTCGCCCAGATCGGCGAGTTCTCCTTCATCCTCGCCGGGCTCGGCATCACGCTGGGCCTGCTGCCGCCCGAGGGGCGGGACCTCATCCTTGCGGGCGCGCTGCTCTCGATCACCGCGAATCCGCTCGCTTTCACTGCGGCCGCGCGGATCGAGCGCTGGAACGCCGCGCGGCTGCTGCGCACCGGGATCGCGCCGGCGCCGAACCCGCGCTCCGTCCGGCTCGAGCATGACCTGCAGGAGACGCGGAAGCGGGCCGAGGCGCGCGCCGCCCAGGCTGCGCTCCGCGGCCGCGAGCTGGTGGAGAAGTTTCCGCTGTTCGGCGATCTCGATCCGGAGACGCGCGAGGAGTTGCTCGGCCTCTTCAGGCCGCGCTCGGCGGAGCCGGGCGAGCGGGTGATTCGCGCCGGCGATCGCGCCGATGCGATCTTCTTCATCGCGGCCGGCGCGGTCGAAGTCGCCGTCGCGGGCCGCAAGATCCGCCTCGGGCCCGGCGATTTCTTCGGCGAGATGGCGCTGCTCAGCGGCGAGCGCCGCACGGCGGACGTGACGGCGATCGACTATTGCCAGTTCCTGACGCTCGGCGTCCGCGAGTTCCGGCAATTCATCGGCCGCCATCCGACGCTGCGCACGAAGCTCGATGCGATGGCGGCGAAGCGGAGCGCGGAGAACCGGCAGCCGGCGGTGGCCCTGGTGCCGGGCGAGACACAAGGCCAGGAACAGGGCTGAGGCCCGCGCGGGGACGCAAACGCAGGCGCCGCCGGGCTCGAAAGCGCGGCTTCAGACCGCGAATTCGCGGCCGAGCCGCTCCGCCCGCTCGAGGGCCGCACCGCGGATCGGGTCGTCGTCCAGCACGTCGTGGAAAAGCTCGAGCCGCGCCTCGGGCACGCCGCAGAACCGCAGCATGCCCTCGACGAGCTGCGCCTCCATGGCCGGGCCGTAGCCCTTGCCCTCGTAGCTGCGCGCGCTTCCGGCGGCAACGCCGAGGAGCAGGCCGCGCGTCAACGCGAGCTTGCCGCCGTCATAGGCCCAGCCGCGGTTCCAGACGCGGTCGATCCAGCCTTTCAGCATGGCGGGCATCGACCACCACCAGACCGGAAAGACGAGGGTAATGGCCTCATGGCGTTCGATCCGGGCCTGCTCGGCCAGCACGGCGTCGCTGTAGCGCTTGCGCTGGTCGGCCCAGTCGGGTTCGTCCGGTGGCAGGAGGACCGGATCGAATTTCTCGGCATAGAGATCGGCGAGCTCGCCCGCATGGCCCGCCGCCTCGAGGCCGCTGCGGAAGCGCCCGGCGAGCGCCGCCGTCAGCGACGCACGTCGGGGATGGCAAAGCACGGTCAGGACCTTCATGACGGCGTGCTCGCTCCCGTGGCCTATCGGATCGGGCCGCGTCCCGAACGGCGGCTCAACCCTTGTCGTCTTCGGGCTCGAGCTTCAGCGAGGCGGAATTGACACAGTAGCGGAGGCCTGTCGGCCCGGGCCCGTCCGGGAAGACATGGCCCAGATGGGCGGCGCAGCGGGCGCAATGAACCTCCGTGCGCGTCATCATGTGGCTCTGGTCGGTCGAGGTGCCGACGGCGGCTTCCGATTTCGGCCGGGTGAAGCTCGGCCAGCCGCTGCCGGAATCATATTTGTCGTCCGACTGGAAAAGCGGCTCGCCGCAGCAGACGCATTTGTAGGTGCCGGGCGTCTTCGCCTTGTTGTATTCGCCGGTGAAGGCGCGCTCGGTGCCGTGCTTGCGAGTGATGCGATATTGCTCCGGCGTGAGCTCGCGGCGCCACTCCTCGTCGGTCTTCTGGATCTTCTCTGTCATGAGGGGAACCTTTCTCGGGGATGACCTAGAGATGGCGCGCGGCGGGCCCGAGGGCAAGACCGTCCCGCGTAGAGGCCAATCGGCCTGGCCGACCTCAGGCCCAGGCGACCCGGGCGACCAGCAGGAGCCCGATCAGCGAGCCCAGCAGCAGCGCCAGGGTCGCAAGCACCCCGATCATGAAGAGCGGGATGCGCTTCGTCGGATCGCGGTAATAGACCAGCGCATAGCCCGCCCGGGCGATGAGCCACACCAGCCCGAGCAGGGCCGCGATGCGATCGCCCATGGTGAGGGCGAAGAGCCAGAGCGCCGGCAGGAACAGCACGAGCTGCTCGAGCGTGTTGGCATGGACGCCCCGCGCGCGCAGGAACACGACCGGGCCGTCGATGGCCGGCGGATCGATCCTGAGCTTGCCGCGGAGATAGCCGACACGGAAGCAGATGGCGAAATAGAGAAGGAGGGCGGCCAAGGTGACGAAGCCGGTCAGCAGATAGGGCAGGATCATCGGAGCGATCTCCCGAAGGAATTCAGTAGGCGCGGCCGTCCTTGTGCAGCCACAGGGGCTCGCCCGCGGCATCGGGCTTCAGATGCAGGTCGATGTCGGGATAGTGGCACTCGTCCCTGTCCGAACGCGTGCCGATTTCGAGATAGATGGCCGTCGCCCCGGAGCGGTTGACGAGATGGTGTCCGTCGCGATGGCCGGCGGGGAAGCCTGCCGTCATGCCGGCCTTCAGACGCTGTTCGCCCGCCTCGGTGACGAGGGTGAGCTCGCCCTCCACGAGATAGACGAACTCGTCTTCCCCGGTATGCCAGTGGCGCTGCGCGGACCAGGCGCCGGGCGGCAGATGGACCAGATTGACGCCGAACTGCGTGAGCCCGGCCGCATCGCCGAGCGCGCGCTTTTCGCGCTCGCCCACGACCCCGCGGAACGCGTCGGGATAGCTGGAGCCCTTGCGGGATTTGACCGCAAGCGGGTCGAAACCAACGGCGGGCGCGGGAACGGCAGGCTTGGAGGCGGCAGTCTCGGAGTCGGACATGGGGCGTCTCCCCTCTCGGGCGCGGCCCGCATGGTGGCCTGCGTCGCTTTGGCGGTCAAATCGGCCGCCGGGGCGACCGCCTGCCGGGATCGGCGACGGGAACGCGCCGCGGGTGTATGAGTGCGTCTCACCCGATCAGGAGGCAGCGATGGAAGAGGGCGACAAGGTGGCGGCGGCGATCCTCTCGGCGGCGCATCTCCGGGCCCATCCGGGCGGCACGGCAGAGGAAGCCGAAGCGCGCCTGATTGCCAAATTCCACGCGTTCCTCCGCGCCGTCACCACGAAGCCGGAGTTCGAGCCGGTCCGGGTGGACGCAGGACGCATCGAGAAGTAGGGGCCTTATCGCGCGCCTTGCCGATTCGGTCGACGCTGAAGCTTCGCCACGGGATCGGCCCCGCACGCCTTTACGCGCGGGGCGCGTCGGTGCCGGGGGCAGGCAAGGGATCGCTAACGGCGCCGCGGCCGGCCGCCGGGCCGCTTGCCCGGCCCGCGCGGGGGCCGCGGTCCGCGCGGCGCATCGCCGGCGCGGCCGGCCTCGGAGCGGCCGAGCGGCTGGCCCGATTGCAGCCCGAGATCGAGCGCCTCGAGGCGGCGGATCTCGTCGCGAAGCCGGGCGGCCTCCTCGAATTCCAGATCGGCCGCCGCCTCGCGCATGCGCTTCTCCATGTCGGCGATGGTGGCCTGCAGATTGTGGCCGACGCGATGGGTGGCGCCCTCGTCGCCGGTATCGACCAGCACATGGTCGCGCTCGTACATGCTGCTCATGATGTCGCCGATCGACTTCCGCACCGATTCCGGCGTGATGCCGTTGGCCGCGTTGTAGGCCTGCTGCTTCTCGCGCCGCCGCTGGGTCTCGGCCAGCGCCGCGGTGAGCGACTTGGTCATCACGTCGGCATAGAGGATCACCCGGCCGTCGATGTTGCGCGCGGCGCGGCCGATGGTCTGGACGAGCGAGGTCTGCGAGCGGAGATAGCCCTCCTTGTCGGCGTCGAGGATGGCGACGAGCGCGCATTCCGGGATGTCGAGGCCCTCGCGCAGCAGGTTGATGCCGATCAGCACGTCGAAGGCGCCGAG
>CADEFF010000037.1:0-18869 GCA_902826565.1 uncultured Rhodospirillaceae bacterium
CCAGCCGCGGCTGGGCGCCACGCGCGAAGCGCGTCGGCCGCCGTTCCGAGAGCCCGCCCCGCCCGCCGCCGCCCCGCCCGCCGCCGAAATTCCCGCCGTTCCATTCCGTCTGGCCGCCGCCCGATCCATAGAGGCCCGCATCGACGAAGCGCTCGATCGCCGTCGGCGGCAGCTCGTCGACAAAACGCGAGGGAATGAGGCTTTGCCAGAGATTGTGGATGCGCCGGTTCGCGGCGTAGGAGACGAAGGCGCGCCGCCGCGCGCGGGTGAGCCCCACATAAGCGAGGCGACGCTCCTCCTCGAGGCCGGCGCCGCCGCTTTCGTCGAGCGCGCGCTGATGCGGGAACACGCCCTCCTCCCAGCCCGGCAGGAACACATAGTCGAACTCGAGGCCCTTGGCGCTGTGCAAGGTCATCAGGCTGACCATGTCGCCGGGATTGCCCTCGGCGTTCTCCATGACGAGGCTCACATGCTCGAGGAAGCCGCCGAGAGTCTCGAACTCGGCCATGGCGACGACGAGCTCCTTGAGGTTCTCGAGGCGGCCCGGCGCATCGGGCGAACGGTCCGCCTGCCACATGCCCGTATAGCCGGACTCGTCCAGCATCCGCTCTGCAAGCTCGACATGCGACAGCGTCTCGGCGAAGCCGCGCCACCGGTCGAGGTCGCCGAGAAAGCCGCCGAGCGCCCGACGCGCCGCCGGCCGCAGCTCGTCGGTCTCGATCATGCGCCGCCCGGCCTCGACCAGCGAGATGCCCAGCGGCCGCGCGAGACGGTGCAGCGCCTGCAGGCTGGTATCGCCGATCCCCCGGCGCGGCAGGTTGACGATCCGTTCGAAGGCGAGATCGTCGGCCGGCTGATTGACCAGGCGGAGATAGGCGAGCGCATCGCGGATCTCCTGCCGCTCGTAGAAGCGCGGGCCGCCGATAACCCGGTAAGGCAGGCCGATCGTGAGGAAGCGCTCTTCGAACTCGCGGGTCTGGAAGCCGGCGCGCACCAGGATCGCGACCTGCCCGAGCGACACCTGCTTGCGCTGAAGCGATTCGATCTCGTCGCCGACGAAGCGCGCCTCCGCCTCGCCGTCCCAGAGCCCGCGCAGCATGACCTTCTCGCCGGGATCGCCCTCGGTCCAGAGCGTCTTGCCGAGCCTGCCCTCGTTCCTGGCGATGAGGCCGGAGGCGGCGGCGAGGATGTGCGGGGTCGAGCGGTAATTGCGCTCGAGCCGGACGATCCGGGCCCCCGGCATGTCCGTCTCGAACCGCAGGATGTTGCCGACCTCGGCGCCGCGCCAGCCATAGATCGACTGGTCGTCGTCGCCGACGCAGCAGAGATTGCGATGCTTCTGCGCGAGCAGCCGCAGCCAGAGATATTGCGAGACGTTGGTGTCCTGATACTCGTCCACCAGAATGTATTTGAACTGCGTCTGGTAGCGATCGAGCACTTCGGGGTGGCTCGTGAAGATCGTCAGGTTGTGCAGCAGCAGGTCGCCGAAATCGACCGCATTGAGCGTGCGGAGACGACCCTGATATTCCGCGTAGATCTCGACCGCCCGACCCCCGGCGACATCCCCGGCGTCTTCCGGCTGAAGCCTGTCGGAGGAGAGGCCGCGATCCTTCCAGCGCTCGATAACCGCGAGCACCGCGCGCGGCGGCCAGCGCTTGTCGTCGATGTCGGTCGCCGCCAGGACCTGCTTCAGCAGACGGAGCTGGTCGTCGGTGTCGAGGATGGTGAAATTCGGCTGCAGCCCGACCAGCTCGGCATGGCGGCGCAGGATCCGGGCCGCGAGCGCATGGAAGGTGCCGAGCCACCATCCCTCCGTGCTGCGGCCGACGATGCGCGCCACGCGATCCTTCATCTCGCGCGCCGCCTTGTTGGTGAAGGTGACGGCAAGGATCTCGGCCGGGCGCGCGCGACCGGTCATCAGCAGATGGGCGAGCCGGCTCGTCAGCACGCGCGTCTTGCCGGTGCCCGCCCCGGCCAGCACCAGCAGCGGCCCGTCCACCGCCTCGACGGCGGCGCGCTGCGCCTCGTTCAGGTTGGCGAGATAGGGCGACGCGGCGCCGCCTGCCCTGGCCGGAGAATCGCCCGTCAATGCCATGCCGGCCTTATACCATCCTCGTCCCCGCCCCTCGCGCGTTTTCGGCGCGGCGGCACGGCCCTTCGACAGGGGTTCGGAAAGATCGCCGCGATGCGTATCGCCGCCGCGATGCCTCAGCCGACGGGGCCGCCTCCGCCGCCGATCCGCGCAGGGGTCGCGAGATCGCCCTGCCACAGATAGAGCGCGAGCAGCGGGTTTTCACCGGCCCGCGTCGCATGGGCGAGATGCGGCGGATGATAGATCGGCTCGCCTGCCGGCACGCGTCGCCAGCCCTCGTCGCCCCGCAGCCACGCCGCCTCCGTCAGAGGCAGATAGATCTCCGCGGCGGGATGGCGATGCGCGGGATAGAGCAGCCCCGGCCCGAGCAGCAGCAGGCCGAAGGCCAAGGTTTCCGTCACCAGCAGGCTCGGCACATCCGACGGCCCGGCGAACTGCGCATAGCCGTAGTTGGCGAGAAAATCCGGCGCGGGCGGCGCCGCGCGATAGTTCGGATTCTGGGTCCAGCGCAGCGACGGCGCCAGCGCCTCGAGCGATGGCGCGAGCGCCGCAACCCGCCCTCCCCGCACGGCATGGATCGCGGCCGCCCAGTGACGAAGCGCCGAAACGGACGGATCGCTTCCCGTGGGCGGCGGGGCGAGCGGCGCATCGGAAAGCCCCGACAAGCCGCGAGCGAAGCGAGCCGTCACGCCCCCGGGCAGGGCCGCACCCGCCATCGAGACGGCGAAGGCTCCGGCCAGCGCTTGGATTTGCCGCGGCACCTCGGTCATACTGAAAGCCTTAGCACGCCCGCAAAGGTTGCGCGCGGGCGCGCCATCCTTCAGCGAGAGCCGCGCCATGGGGAAGTCGGTCCAGCGTATCCCCCTCATCAGCAGCAGCCCCGGCAGCGCGCGTCATCTGCTGCTGCACCGGTACGGCAGTCCGGGCGCGCGGCCCAAGGCCTATCTCCAGGCCTCGCTCCATGCCGACGAAGTGCCGGCCATGCTGGCGCAGCATCATCTCGCCCGGATGCTCGATGCCGCCGAAGCGCGCGGCGAGATCCGCGGCGAGATCCTCCTGGTTCCCGCCGCCAATCCGATCGGCCTCGCGCAATATCTCAATTTCGACCATGTCGGGCGCTACGAGCTCGGCGGCGGCGGCAACTTCAACCGCAACTGGCCCGATCTCTCCGCCAGCCTCGCCGACCGCGTGCGGGGCAAGCTCGGCCCCGACCCGGCGAGGAACGTCGCGGCCGTGCGACAGGCGATGGGTGCCGCCATCGCCGAGATGACGGCCACCAGCGAGCTCTCGAGCCTGCGCCTTGCCCTGGCCGCGCTCGCCTACGATGCCGACATCGTGCTCGACATCCATTGCGACAGCGATTCCCTGCTGCATCTCTTTCTCATCCCGCAGCACTGGCCCGAGGCGCGCGACCTCGCGGCCGAGCTCGGCAGCGCGGCGCAGCTCCTCGCGGAGGATTCCGGCGGGCGCTCCTTCGACGAGACCTTCAGCACGCCCTTCGTGAAGCTCGCGGCGACGCTGGGGCCCGAGACCCCGCTGCCGGCGGCCTGCCTCGCCGCCACGGTGGAGCTGCGCGGCCAGGCGGACGTGTTCGACGAGCTGGCCGAGCCCGATGCGCGCGCCCTCTTCCGCTTCCTGCAACGCCGCGGGGTCGTGGCGGGCGATCCGGGGCCGCTGCCGCGGCCCCCGAGCGAGGCGACCCCGCTCGAGGCCTGCGAGGTGGTGCGGGCGCCCGCCGCCGGCATCGTCGCCTACAAGCGCGTGCCGGGCGCCCGCATGAAGACGGGCGAGCTGCTGGCGGAGCTCGTCGATCCGATGGCGGAGAATCCCGCTAGGGCCCGCACGCCGATCCGGGTCTCCACCGACGGGCTCCTGCTCTCGCGCGCGCTCCACAAGCTGGTGCGACCCGGCGACAGCCTCGCCAAGATCGTCGGCACGAAACCGCTGGCGAGCCGGCAGGGCTATCTGCTCGAGGACTGACGAAGGCCGCGCCGCTCAGTCCGGGCGGCGCTTGTTCCTGAAATCGATGCCGCGCCCGGCCTCGAAGGGCATGCCGAGCCGGTCGTGTGCGGCCTTCAGCCGCGCCAGGTGGTCGCGCACGGAATCGGGAAACGGAATGACGCGGCGCGTTTTCATGTCGACATAGATGTCGATGCGCTCGTCGGTCGCCGCCAGATAGCCCTCCGTCGCGTGATACATCGTGTAGAACACGCGGAACCGCTTGGCATCGCATTCGATGAGCTGCGCTTCGATCCGGATCGGGTCGCCCACCACCATCTCGCGCTGATAGGTCAGGTGATGCTCGGTCGAGAACGTCGAGACACCCTTCGTCTGGATCTGGTCGAGCGCGAAGCCGAGCTTCTCGTAGATCAGGTCGAACGCCTTGTCGAAGGCGACCAGGTAGTAGGCGATGTTGTAATGGCCGTTGTAATCGGTCCATTCGGGAAGGACTGTCATCCCTTCCACGACGAAGGGCGTCTCGAATTCGGCGAGGTTGGCTGTCATGAGTGCACTCGGGTGGGGCTTGCGCTCGACGGGTTCGCGCTCGTCTAAGCTGCGCTCGTCCGCGGCACGCGTTGGTTGGGAAGCCGTAAATTAGCGGAAGATCGAAGACGGTCAAGCTGTTACCGCCCGGATTAGATCGCTCTCAGATTGTGGGCGCCGCGCCGCCGGGTTCTCGCATTGACAGGGGAAAGGCTCGCTCCTACCGTCGCTTGCAAGGCGGTCCTTCGACGATACTCACGCGGCCGTCACGTCACATCTTGGGGAGGCTTCAAACGATGAAACGCACGTTATTGAGTGCGGTCGCCGGTTTCGCGCTCGTTCTGGGCGTCAGCGCAGGCGCGCATGCGAAGACGCTGGTTTATTGCTCGGAAGGCAGCCCCGAAGGGTTCAACCCGGGCCTCTACACCGCCGGCACGACCTTCGATGCCTCGTCCCGCACGATCTTCAACCGCCTCGTCGAGTTCAAGCTCGGCACGACGGAGATCCGGCCGGGCCTCGCCGAGAGCTGGGATGTCTCGGACGACGGCCTCACCTACACTTTCCATCTCCGGCATGGCGTGAAGTTCCACAACAAGCCCGACTTCACCCCCTCGCGCGACTTCAACGCCGACGACGTGGTGTTCTCCTTCGAGCGTCAGTTGAAGGCCGATCACCCCTATCACGGGGTTTCGAGTGGCACGTACGAGTATTTCGAGGGCATGGGTATGCCCGATCTGCTGAAATCGATCGAGAAAGTCGACGACTACACCGTGCGCTTCACGCTCGATGCGCCGGAAGCGCCCTTCCTCGCCGACCTCGCCATGGATTTCGCGTCGATCTTCTCCAAGGAGCAGGCCGACCAGTATATGGCGGCCGGCACGCCGGAAATGCTCGACCAGAATCCTTCCGGCACCGGGCCCTTCGTCCTGGTCGACTATCAGAAGGACGCGGTGATCCGCTACAACGCCAACGCCGAGTACTGGGAAGGCAAGGCGAAGATCGACAAGCTCGTCTTCGCGATCACGCCCGACGCCAGCGTCCGCTATGCGAAGCTGGTCGCCGGCGAGTGCCAGATCATGCCCTATCCGAATCCCGCCGACGTGAAGGGCATGCAAGCGAATCCGGCGCTGACCGTGCAGGAGCAGCAGGGCCTCAATGTCGGCTATCTGGCCTTCAACACCGAGAAGAAGCCGTTCGACAACAAGCTGGTCCGACAGGCGCTGAACTACGCGATCAACAAGCAGGCGATCCTCGACGCCGTCTTCCAGGGCGCCGGCGAAGCGGCGAAGAACCCCATTCCGCCGACGATGTGGTCCTACAACGACGCCGTTCAGGACTACGCCTACGATCCCGAAAAGGCGAAACAGCTGCTCGCCGAAGCGGGCTATCCGGACGGCTTCGACACCGACATCTGGGCGATGCCGGTGCAGCGTCCCTATAACCCCAACGCGCAGCGCATGGCGGAGCTGATCCAGGCCGACTGGGCCGCCGTCGGGGTCAATGCCGAGATCGTCTCCTTCGAATGGGCCGAATATCTCGACCGTTCGAAGAAGGGCGAGCACCAGACCGTTCTCCTGGGCTGGACGGGCGACAACGGCGATCCGGACAACTTCCTCAATCAGCTTCTCGGCTGCGATGCGGCCGAGAGCGGCGGCAACCGCGCCCGCTGGTGCGACCCGGCCTTCGACGACCTGATCATCCAGGCGAAGCGGACGAGCGACCAGGCCGCGCGCACGGACCTCTACGAGAAGGCCCAGGTGGTCTTCAAGGAAGAGGCGCCGTGGGTCACGGTAGCGCACTCGGTCGTGTTCATGCCGATGCGCAAGGAAGTCACCGGTTACATCATGGATCCGCTCGGAACCCATCAGTTCTATTCGGTGGACCTGGAGTAGGATCGGTCCGATAGCGTAACGGCAACGGGGGGAGCCCGAGACCCAGGCTCTCCCCGTTCGTTTTTCCGGCGGGCGATGCTTCGATTCTTCCTCACCAAGCTGGCGGGGCTGATCCCGACTTTCTTCGGGGTCACGCTGCTCACCTTCGCCATGATCCGCCTCATCCCCGGCGATCCCATCGAGATCCTGGCGGGCGAGCGCGGCATCACGCCCGAACGTCATGCGGCCCTGATGAAGCAATATGGCTTCGACCGGCCGCTGCTCGAGCAATATGTCTTCTATATCGGCGGCGTGCTGGAAGGCGATCTCGGCAAGTCGCTGGTCACCAAGAAGCCGGTCCTGGGCGAGTTCCTGCAACTCTTTCCGGCGACCATCGAACTCGCCTTCTGCGCCATCGTCTTTGCGCTGGTGATCGGGCTGCCGGTCGGCATCTTCGCGGGCGTCAACCGAGGACGACCCGCGGATCACACGGTGATGGCGCTTTCCCTCACCGGCTTCTCCATGCCGATCTTCTGGTGGGGCCTGCTGCTCATCATCCTGTTCTCGGTCAATCTCGGCTGGACGCCGGTGTCGGGCCGCCTCGATTTTGCCTATTTCATCGACCCCATCACGAACTTCATGCTGATCGACACGTTGCTCTCGGACGAGCAGGGCGCCTTCCTTGACGCGCTGCATCATCTGGTTCTGCCGGCGATCGTGCTCGGCACCATCCCGCTCGCGGTCATCGCGCGCATGACGCGCTCCTCGATGCTGGAGGTGCTGAGCGAGGACTACATCCGCACCGCCCGTGCCAAGGGGTTGTCGCCGCTGCGCGTGGTCGGGCTGCATGCGCTTCGCAACGCGCTCATCCCGGTCGTGACGGTGATCGGCCTTCAGGTGGGCACGCTCCTCGCCGGCGCGATCCTCACGGAGACGATCTTCTCCTGGCCGGGCATCGGCAAATGGCTCGTCGATTCGATCAGCCGCCGCGACTACCCGTCGGTTCAGGGCGGCGTGCTGCTGGTGGCGCTGGTCATCATGACGGTGAACCTCATCGTCGACCTGCTCTACGGCCTCATCAACCCGCGGATTCGCCATGCCCGCTGATCCCACGACCGTCGCGGTGGCCGAGCCCGGGTCCGTGCCGGCGTCGGGGCCGGCGCCGCTGCATCCGGCGAAGGAGCTATGGTTCTCCTTCTGCGAGAACAAGGGCGCGCTGGCCGGCCTCGTCGTGATCGTCATCGTCTCCCTGCTCGCGATCTTCGCCGACCTCGTCTCCCCGCATCCGCCGCTGCAGCAATATCGGGACGCCTTCCTGACCCCGCCCATGTGGGTCGAGGGCGGCAGGGCGGAGTTCCTGCTGGGCACGGACGATGTCGGCCGCGACATCTTCTCCCGGCTGATCCACGGGGCCCGCTACTCCCTGCTGATCGGGTGCATCGTCATCACCCTCTCGCTGAGCTCGGGCGTGCTGCTCGGCCTCTCCGCCGGCTATTTCCGCGGCGTGGTCGAGGAGCTGATCATGCGCCTCATGGACGTGATGCTGTCGATCCCGTCGCTGCTGCTCGCGATCGTGATCGTCGCGATCCTGGGGCCGGGGCTGCTGAATGCGGTCGTCGCCGTCGCCGTGACCTACCTGCCGCATTTCACGCGCATCATGCGCGCTGCGGTGATCGGCGAGATGACGAAGGAATACGTCACCGCGTCGCGCGTCGCCGGCGCCGGAAGGCTGCGGCTGATGTTCGCGACGGTCCTGCCGAACTGCATGGCGCCGCTGATCGTGCTCGCGACCTTGAGCTTCTCCTCCGCGATCCTCGATGCGGCAGCGCTCGGCTTTCTCGGCCTCGGCGCGCAGCCCCCGACGCCGGAATGGGGCACCATGCTCGCCAAGGCGCGCGAGTTCGTGCAGAGCGCCTGGTGGGTGGTGACGTTCCCGGGTCTCGCCGTGCTGATCACGGTGCTTGCCTTCAACCTCGCGGGGGACGGGCTGCGCGACGCGCTCGATCCCCGGCTGAAGCGCTGAGGGCGCGGCAGATGGCGCTCCTCGAAGTCCGTAATCTCGTCGTCGAGTTCCAGACCGCGCGCGGCATCTTTCGCGCGGTCGACGGCGTCGATATCACGGTCGAGGACGGCGAGGTGCTGGGGGTGGTCGGCGAATCGGGCTCCGGCAAGAGCGTCTCGATGATGGCGCTGATGGGGCTCATCCCCTGGCCGGGCAAGGTCAGCGCCGACCGCATGAGCTTCGGCGGGCGCGATCTCCTGGCGCTGGGCGCGGCCGAACGCCGCCGGATCGTCGGCAACGACATCGCCATGGTCTTCCAGGAGCCGACCACCAGCCTCAACCCCTGCTTCACCGTCGGCTTCCAGATCATGGAGACGCTCAAGGTCCATGAGGGCGGGACCCGCGCGGAACGGCGGCAGCGTGTCATCGAGCTCCTGGGCCAGGTCGGCATCCCGGCGCCCGAGACCCGGCTCAATTCCTTCCCGCATCAGCTCTCCGGGGGCATGAATCAGCGCGTGATGATCGCCATGGCGATCGCCTGCAACCCGCGCCTGCTGATCGCCGACGAGCCGACCACCGCCCTCGACGTGACGATCCAGGCGCAGATTCTCGATCTGCTGATCGATCTCCAGCGCGAGCGCGGCATGGCGCTGGTGCTGATTACCCACGACATGGGCGTGGTGGCCGAAACGGCGAAGCGCGTGATGGTCATGTATGCGGGCCAGCAGGTCGAGGAGCAGCCGGCCGAGGGGCTCTTCGCCGCGCCGCGACACCCCTATACCGCGGCCCTTCTGGATGCGCTGCCGGAACGGAGTGCCGCGAAGAGCCGGCTCGCGACGATCCCGGGCGTGGTGCCGGGGATCGAGGACCGCCCGCGCGGCTGCCTCTTCAACCCGCGCTGCCGCTACGCCACGGACTTCTGCGTGCAGCAGCAGCCGGCGCTCGAGAGCGACGCCGAAGGCCGGCGCGTACGCTGCCACTATCCGCTGAATGGCGGCCAGCCCGGCGAAGCTGCGCATGCCGGCGGACCGCCCGCCCGGCCCCCGGAACAGCCCGCCGCCGGAGGCCGCGCATGACCGAGGCCAACGGCGCGATCATCGACGCGAAGGAGGTTACCCGCCACTACCGGATCGGGCGCGGGCTTCTGAGAGGCGTCGCCGTGCTGCAGGCCGTGGCCGGCGTGAGCTTCCGGATCGAGCCCGGCCGAACGCTTGCCGTCGTCGGCGAATCGGGCTGCGGCAAATCGACCCTGGCGCGGCTCGTCACCATGATCGAGCGGCCGACCTCGGGCGATCTGACGATCGAGGGCGTGCCGATGGCGACCGCCGACCGCGACGCGCTGAAGCGCCTCCGGCCGGTCGTGCAGATGGTGTTCCAGAACCCCTACGCCTCGCTCAATCCGCGCAAGCAGGTGGGGACGATCCTCGAGGAGCCGCTGCGCATCAACAGCGGTCTCGGCGCGGCGGCAAGGCGCGAGGCGGCGCGCGAGATGATGGCGAAGGTCGGGCTCCGGCCCGAGCATTACGGCCGCTATCCGCACATGTTCTCCGGCGGCCAGCGCCAGCGCATCGCGATCGCCCGCGCGCTCATGCTGCGCCCCAAGGTCGTGGTCGCCGACGAGCCGGTTTCCGCCCTCGACGTATCGATCCGGGCGCAGGTGCTGAACCTGATGATGGACCTGCAGGCGGAGTTCAACCTCGCCTACATGTTCATCTCGCACGATCTGGGCGTGGTGCGGCATATCGCCGACGAGATCATGGTCATGTATCTCGGGCGGGTGGCGGAGCAGGGGACGCGCGACAGCATCTTCTCGCGCCCGCCGCGGCATCCCTACACCCAGGCGCTTCTCGGCAGCACGCCGAGCGTCGATCCGGCGAAGCGTCGCGCCCGCCTGCCGATCAAGGGCGAACTGCCCTCCCCGCTCGACCCGCCGCCCGGCTGCGCCTTTCATCGGCGCTGCCCTTTCGCGACCGAGATTTGCGCCATAGAACGGCCGGAACTGCGGCCGGTGGACGGGCGCCTG
Source organism: uncultured Rhodospirillaceae bacterium (assembly GCA_902826565.1). GTDB lineage: Bacteria > Pseudomonadota > Alphaproteobacteria > Dongiales > Dongiaceae > CADEFF01. The sequence goes on from CADEFF010000037.1 coordinate 10,473, forward strand.
GTCGCCTGCCATCACGCGGAACGGACCGTCGCGCCGGCCTGATTCCGCGAGAATCATGGCGACTCGGGGACGGCCGGTAACTATCGCCGAAAATTCGCTTTTTTCTCCGATCCGTCATCCGTGCCCGGCGCAAAACACCTAGCGACGGTACAATTTCGCCTCTAGTATGTGCGCCGCGTTAACCGTCCTGGCACGAATGCGGGCGGGCGCGAGGCGCGCGTGGGACGACTCCCCGGATATAGGGTGCGTTAAGACACCGATGGCACGATATCCACGGGACAGCCGCGCAAGAACGGAGCGACGGGCTTTGCGGAGGGAAGCCGCAAACCGGTTCCGTGTGCCTCGGCTTCCGACCGATGGCGCCGGCTGCCGGAACGAACGGGATTGATCGAGGGGATGGGCATTCGATGCGATGGGCATCACTAGGGGCATTGCTGATTTCGGCCGGTATGGCGCTGGGGCTCACCGCCTGCGCGACTCCGCCGACCGATCCGGAAGAGCTCGCGGCGTACGAGGAAACCAACGACCCGCTCGAGCCGATGAACCGGTATTTCTTCGAGCTGAACAACGCGCTCGACGAGCTGGTGCTGAAGCCGTTCGCCGGCTGGTACTATATCGGCCTGCCGAATTTCGCCCAGGACGGCATCCGCAACGCTCTCAACAACCTGCGCACGCCCGTCGTGCTGGCGAACGACCTGTTCCAGGGCGAGATCGACCGCGCCGGCACCACGCTCGGCCGGTTTTTCGTGAATTCCACGGTCGGGCTCGGCGGGCTGATCGACGTGGCGAGCGAGATCGGGCTCGAATATCACGACGAGGATTTCGGCCAGACCCTGGCGGTCTGGGGCAGCGGCGAGGGCCCCTATCTGGTCCTGCCGCTGGTCGGGCCATCAAATCCCCGAGATGCCACAGGCAAGGTGGTTGATCATTTCCTCGATCCCATTACCTACTTGGCGTGGAGCTACGACTGGATCGAGACCGCAAACTTCGTCCGCGCCGGCGTCGACGTGGTCGATACCCGGGCGCGCAACCTCAAGACTCTCGATGACATCAAGGCCGGGGCCATCGACTATTACGCCACCATCCGCAGCCTCTACCGGCAGCAGCGAAACGACGCAATTCGCAATGGCGAGCCGTCCGACAGCATCTCCGCGCTCGACTATCTCGACGCCGAACCGCAGACGACCGAGGCATACTGATCCGATGTTGCATCGCCGCCGCTTCCTCGGGCTGGCCGCATCGCTGTGTGCGCTCGTCGCCAGCGGAAGGTTCGCCATCGCCGGTACCGATCCCGCCGCCTTCATCCAGAGCCTGGGCCAGCAGGCGCTCGCCGACCTGACCGGCAGCGAGGTCACCCCGGCGCTCCGCAATGACCGCTTCCGCGCGCTGCTGCGCCAGAATTTCGACGTCGCGGCCATCGGCAAGACCGTGCTCGGACGCTACTGGCGGATCGCGACCGACGAGGAGCGCGAGGAGTATCTGAAGCTCTTCGAGGATTTCCTTGTGGTCAACTACGCCAGACGCTTCGCCGAATATACCGGCCAGGAGTTCGCGGTGAAGAGCGTCCGCAACGAGTCCGATAACCTGGTAACCGTCTTCACCCTTGTCGAGCCGCCCGGCGGCGGCGAGACGGCGCGGCTCGACTGGCTGATGCGCAGCGATGCCGACAGCTACAAGATCCTCGACCTCAAGATCGAGGGCATCAGCATGAGCGAGACGCACCGCTCCGAGTTCGCGTCGGTGATCCAGAGCTCGGGCGGCAAGGTTGCCGGCCTGCTCGACGCTCTCCGCAACAAGGTCGGCGCCCTCTACCCGACCTGATCCGAGCGGGACCGGATTCCGAGGCGGCGATGCGCCGGGCTAGCGCGTCAGCGGCTTGTATTTGATCCGGTGCGGCTGGTCGGCCTCGGCGCCGAGCCGTTTCTTCCGATCCGCCTCGTAGTCCGCATAGTTGCCCTCGAACCAGGCGACATGGCTGTCGCCCTCGAAGGCCATGACGTGCGTCGCGATGCGGTCGAGGAACCAGCGGTCGTGGCTGATCACCACGGCGCAGCCGGCGAACTCCAGCAGCGCCTCCTCCAGCGCCCGAAGCGTATCGACATCGAGATCGTTGGTCGGCTCGTCGAGCAGCAGCAGGTTGGCGCCGGATTTCAGCATCTGGGCGAGGTGCACCCGGTTGCGCTCGCCGCCCGACAGCTGCCCGACCTTCTTCTGCTGGTCGGCGCCCTTGAAGTTGAAGGCCGCGACATAGGCGCGGCTCGGCACCTTGCGATTGCCGATCTCGAGCTCGTCGACCCCGCCGGAGATCTCTTCCCAGACCGATTTCCTGGCGTCGAGCGCGTCGCGCGACTGATCGACATAGCCGAGCTTCACCGTCGGCCCGACCCGCAGGCTGCCGCTGTCCGGCTTCTCCTGCCCCACGATCATGCGGAAGAGCGTGGTCTTGCCGGCGCCGTTCGGTCCGATCACCCCGACGATGCCGCCCGGCGGCAGCTTGAAGTCGAGATCCTCGATCAGCATCCGGTCGCCGAACCCCTTGGTCAGGCGCTCCGCCTCGATCACGAGATCGCCGAGCCGCGGGCCGGCCGGGATGACGATCTGGCCGGCCTCGGCGGATTTCTGCGCCTCGGCGGCGACCAGCGATTCATAGGCCTGGATGCGGGCCTTCGATTTCGCCTGGCGCGCGCGGGGCGATTGCCGGATCCATTCGAGCTCGTTCTGCAGCGTGCGCTGGCGGGCGCTCTCTTGCTTCTCCTCGAGCTCCAGCCGCCCCTGCTTCTGCTCGAGCCAGGAGGAGTAGTTGCCCTCCCACGGAATCCCCTTGCCGCGATCGAGCTCCAGGATCCAGCCCGCCACGTTGTCGAGGAAGTAGCGGTCATGCGTGACCGCCACGACCGTGCCGGGATAGTCGGCGAGGAAGCGCTCGAGCCAGGCCACCGACTCCGCATCGAGGTGGTTGGTGGGCTCGTCCAGCAGCAGCATGTCCGGCTTCTGCAGCAGGAGGCGGCAGAGCGCGACGCGGCGGCGTTCGCCGCCCGACAGCGTCTCGACTTTGGTGTCGCCGGGCGGACAGCGCAGCGCATCCATGGCGATCTCGACCGTGCGCTCCAGCTCCCAGCCATTGACCGCGTCGATCTTCTCCTGCAGCTCGCCCTGCTCCGCGATGAGCGCTTCCATCTCGTCGGGCGTGATGTCCTCGCCGAGCTTCGTGCTGACCGCCTCGAAGCGCTCCAGCAGCATCTTCACCGGCCCGAGCCCTTCCAGCACGTTGCCGGCCACGTCCTTGCCCGGATCGAGCTGCGGCTCCTGCGGCAGATAGCCGACCGTGACGCCTTCGGCCGCCCAGGCCTCGCCGCCGAAATCGGCGTCGATCCCGGCCATGATCTTGAGAAGCGTCGATTTGCCGGAGCCGTTAAGGCCCAGCACGCCGATCTTGGCGCCCGGCAGGAAGCTCAGCCAGATGTCTTCCAGCACCTTGCGGCCGCCGGGAAAGACCTTGCTCAGGCCCTTCATCACGTAGATGTACTGATAACTCGCCAACGCCTTGCCACTCCGCGATATCTTCCGCCGCTTCTCGCCTGTGCAAATATTGTGCAGGCGACAGCGCCATTTTGCGTCCTCTTAGCCGTTCCCGCGCCGCGTGTCGAGCGGTACGCCTTTTCACTCGCTGCCATCCGCCGTTGGACCTTGGTCCAATGGCGGCTTCGTCATTCCTCCCTATGGTTCATCCAATCGGCATGGACGAGGAGGAATGGTCATGGCATCAGCCTATCGAGTTGCCATCGCGGCACGCATCCTGGCGCTGACGGCGTTCGCCGCCATCCCGGCAGCCCAGGCGCAAGACGCTGCGGCGCCGAAGCCGGCGACTGCCGCCACCAGGGCGGTCAACGAGGCGCTCGCGAGCCAGCTCGATTTCAACGACAAGCAGGACTTCGAGGACGCCCAACGCGGCTTGATCGATGCGCCGGCGCAACTGACGATCAAGGACGCCGCCGGCAACGTCGTCTGGGATCTCGAGTCCTACAAGAAATACATCGGCCTCGACCAGGCGGCGCCCGACACGGTCAATCCGAGCCTGTGGCGCAATGCCCAGCTCAATATGATCTACGGCCTGTTCAAGGTGACCGACCGCATCTATCAGGTGCGCGGCTACGACCTCTCCAACATCACGTTCATCCAGGGCGACACCGGCTGGATCGTCGGCGATCCGCTGATCTCCGCGGAGACGGCCAAGGCCGCCTATGACCTCGTCACCAGGAATCTCGGCGAGCGCCCGATCGTGGCCGTTATCTACAGCCACTCGCACATCGACCATTATGGCGGCATCCGCGGCATCGTCGACGAGGCCGATGTGCGGTCCGGCAAGGTCAAGATCGTTGCGCCCGAGCACTTCACCGAGGAGGCGGTGAGCGAGAATGTCATCGCCGGCAACGCTATGGGTCGCCGCGCCGTCTACATGTACGGCGCCTTGTTGCCCCGCAACGCCCAGGGCGGCGTGAATGGCGGTCTCGGCCAGACGGTCTCGACCGGTACCGCCACCCTGATTACCCCGACCGACAGCATCGAGCGCACCGGCACGGAGATGACGATCGACGGCGTCAAGATGATCTTCCAGATGACGCCGGGCACCGAAGCGCCGGCCGAGATGAACACCTTCTTCCCGCAGTTCAAGGCGATGTGGATGGCCGAGAACGCCACGCATACGTTCCATAACGTGCTCACCCTGCGCGGCGCCAAAGTGCGCGACCCGCTGATCTGGGCGCGCTTTCTGAACGAGACGATCGAACTGTGGGGTCCCGACATCGAAGCGGAATTCGCCAGCCACCACTGGCCGATGTGGGACAACGCCCGGATCATCGACTTCCTGAAGAATCAGCGCGACCTCTACAAATACATTCACGACCAATCGGTGCGCCTGATGAACGAGGGCTACACCGGGATCGAGATCTCCAACATGATCAAGCTGCCGCCGGAGCTCGACAGGAAGTGGTACAGCCGCGGCTATTACGGTTCGGTGAAGCACAACGCGCGCGCAGTCTACCAACGCTACATGGGCTTCTACGACGCCAACCCCTCGACGCTCGACGAGCTACCCCCCGAGGAAGCGGCCGTGAAATACGTCGAATATATGGGCGGAGCCGATGCCGTGATGCAGAAGGCCAGAGCCGATTTCGACAAGGGCGAGTATCGGTGGGTCGCGATGGCGCTGAAGCACGTCGTCTTCGCGGATCCGCGGAACAAGGCGGCGAAGGACCTGTTGGCCGACGCATATGAGCAGATGGGCTACCAGGCCGAATCCGGTCCCTGGCGGTCGATCTATCTTCAGGGCGCCTACGAGCTGCGCAACGGCGTGCCGTCCGCCGGAAACACGGTGACCGCCAGTCCGGATACCATCCGCGCGATGCCGCCGGAGCTGCTCTTCGACTATCTGGGGGTGCGCCTCAATGGGGAGAAGGCAGCCGGAAAGCGGATGGTCATCGACGTTGCCTTCACCGACCTCGACAAGTCCTATGCGCTCATGATCGAGAACGGCACGTTGAACTATTCGACAGAGGCGGCCGACGATGCCGACGCCAAACTGACCCTGTCGAAGGCGATCCTCGACAACATTCAGCTCGGCCAGACCACGCTGAAGGACGCCGTGGCGTCCGGCGACGTGAAGGTCGAGGGGAAGGAACAGGCGGTAAGCGACTTCCTCGGCCTGCTCGACACCTATCCGTTCTGGTTCAACATTGTCACGCCGTAGCCAGGGAATAGCGAACGCACAAGGGCGGAGAGCTCGCACATATCGAGCTCTCCGCCGACTGCCCGTCGGCACATCGGCGACGTGCTTGCCAATGGGGAGCACGGCCGATGTCGAAGATGGGGCCGACATGCGGCAGCACGCAACATCGCGATCGCTCAGGCGCCTATTCCGATACGCGGCTCGCCCGTCTCCCCGGAGAGAGCCGACAAACGAGAACGGTCGGGGTGGGGGCTATTTTTCCATACCGCCCCTCCCCGGTCGGGGGACATCGTCATCATGGACAATCTCTGCGCCCACAAGTCGGCCGCCGTCCGACAGATGGTCCGGGCCGCCGGGGCGAGGCTCTGGTATCTGCCGCCCTGCTCCCCCGACCTCAACCCGATCGAGCAGGCCTTCGCCAAGATCAGGCACTGGATGCGCACCGCGCAGAAGCGCACCGTCGAGGATGCCTGGCGCCACATCGGGCACCTCATCCCGACCATCAAATCCGGCGAATGTCGGAACGACTTCGCCAACGCCGGATACGCTTCCGTGAAAAAATGAAAGGCTCTAGCCGCGCCAGCCCGTCCCGTTGCAGATCCGGTACTCGATCGGCACCTTGCTCAGAACCTCCCGCCCGTCCTCGGTGATGATGACCGTGTGGCCGGCCGACATGGCATAGCCGGCGGGACGATCCAGCAGGATCGCATGCATGAAGATCACCATGCCGGGCTTCGCGACGGTCGGATTGCCGGAATAGAGCATCGGCGGCACGTCCATCCAGTTCGGCCGGTAGGTGGCGCCGAGCGAATAGCCGCAGGCGCCCATGCGGGCATGCTCGAAGCCGGCCTTGTCGTAAACCCGGCGATGGGCGTCGTCGATCTCGCCCAGCGCATGGCCCGGTCTCGCCGCCTCGGTCATGGCGGCGATGGCATCCTTCGTCGCCTCGAACATGCGGCGCTGATAGTCGTTTCCGGCGCCGATGGCGACGGTACGCATGATGCAGGCATGGTAACGCCGGTAGACCCCGGCGAACTCCATGGTGAGCTGATCGACCTGCTTCAAGGGCTCGAGGCCGGTCGAGTTGCGGATGCAGAGCGCCCGCTCGCCGGATCCGAGGACCGGACCGGACGCCGCCGGATCGCCGCCGCCGCGGAAGATCTGGCATTGGCCCGCCGCCTGCACGTCGCCTTCATGGACGCCGGGGCCGGCCGTGTCCATCATCGCGACCAGCGCCTTGTCGGCGAGCTCGGCGGCGCGGCGCACATAGGCGAGCTCCGCCGGCGACTTAACCACCCGCAGCGCCTTCACCAGGTTCGAGGCGTCCTCGAGATCGCACCAGTCGCCGAGCTTGCGCCGGACCAGCTCGTAGTTCGCCGCCGTGAGCCCGTAGGTCGCCATCTCGATCCCGACGCGGGCGCCCTTGAGACCGAGCTCGGCGAGCAGGCTCTGCAGCGCGTCCGCGGGATTGACGCCCTCCGCGTCGTACCAGAGCCGCACATCCTCTATGATCGAGGTGATGCGCGCCTGCTCGAGATCGGGACGCCGGGTCAGCAGCACCACCGGCCGCTCGTCGGCCGTCAGCACCGCGCACTGGAAGAAGACATAGCCGTTGGTATCGAAGCCGGTCAGGTAGTAGTGGCTCTCCTGCGCGAAGATCAGCAGCGCGTCGAGGCCGGCGCCCTTGAGGCTCGCGCGGGCCGCCGCGATGCGACCCTCATATTCGGCGCGGGAGAATTGCAGTGCCATGATCGAAGTCCCTTCGGATAGGCGTTGATCTCTTGCCGAGGCCCTCAGGCGGGCAGCCGCATGGCCCAGCCGCGGAAACCGGTGCCGCGGCAGAGCGCATAATCCACCGGGATCCGGCTCAGCGGCTCGGACCCGGTCTCGGTGATGACGATGGTGTGGCCGGCCGACATGGCGAACTCCTCCCGGCTGTCCGCGAGGATGGCGTGCAGGAACAGCACCATCCCGGGCACCGCCGGCATCGGATTGCCCGAATAGAGCATCGGCGGCACGTCCATCCAGTTGGGCGCGTAGGTGCAGCCGAGGGAGTAGCCGCAGGCCGAGAGCCTCGCATGGTTGAACCCCGCATCGTCGAAGACGCGGCGATGCGCGTCGTCGATCTCGCCGAGCGGCCGTCCGGGCCTCGCGGCTGCCGTCATGGCCGCGAGCGCATCCCTGGTGGCGGCGAACATGCGGCGCTGATAGGCGCCGTTGCTGCCGATCGCGACCGTTCGCATGAGGCATGCGTGGTAGCGGCGATAGGCGGCGGCGAATTCGAGCGTGAGCTGATCGACCGCATCGAGCTTGCGGAAACCGGTCGAGGCGCGGACCAGGAGCGCCCGCTCGCCGGAACCGAGCACGGGCGGCGAGGCCGCCACGTCGCCGCCGCCGATATAGATCGCCGCATGGCCCGCGGCATGGACCTCGCCCTCGAACACGCCGGGGCCGGCGGTATCGATCATCGCCTGCAGCGAACGGTCGGCGAGCGCGCCCGCCTCGCGCACATAGGCGAGCTCGGCCGGGGATTTGACGATGCGGAGCGCACGCACGAGATCGGAGGCATCCTCGAGCCGGCACCAGGCGCCGAGCGCCGCCTGGACGCGCGCGTGATTGGCGCCGGTGAGCCCGTAATTGTTGAGCTCGATCCCGATGCGGGCGCCGGCCAG
>CADEFF010000037.1:18969-38827 GCA_902826565.1 uncultured Rhodospirillaceae bacterium
CTCGCCCGCGCCGCCGCGATGCGGCGCTCATGTTCCTCGCGCGCGAATTGCAGCCCCATCTCCCGTCCCCTCCGTCCGACCGGAGGCAGACTAGCCAATGGCGCGCGGGCCGGTCGCGTGCTTTTTCTGCATCGGCTATGCGCCGGCCCGCCTCGTCGGCGGGACGAGGGCGCGGCGCGGGGGAACATTTCTCCCAAGCGCCGCTTGCGGAAGGACGCCGCTTGTCATCACTATGCGCCTTCCCGATGCCAGCGCTGGGAGGCGCTTTTGCAATGATCGAAAATCCTGTTCCGTGGCCCAACGGGGCGCGTTGCGCCGTCGCCATGACCTGGGACGTCGACGTCGATAGCGGCGTCAACGTCTATAATCCGGACCGCGGCGATACCCTGGTCTGCAGCCAGTCGCAGACCCGCTACGACGTCCATGTCGCCGTGCCGCGCATCGTCAAGGCGCTGAAAAAGCTCGATATGCGCCAGACCTTCTTCGTTCCCGGCTGGTGCATCGAGAAATACCCGGCCTCCATCGACCTGCTGCTGGCCGATGGCCACGAGGTCGCGCTGCACGGATATCTGCATGAGCGGCCGAACGAGCAGAGCGCCGAGGACGAGCTCTATTGGCTGGAGCGCTGCCTCGACCAGTATCGCAAGCGCGTGGGCGGCGGCGCGCCCGGCTGGCGGGCGCCCAGCTTCGCCTTCTCGAAGCATTCGCTCGGCTATCTGGTGCAGCACAAATTCTCCTACGATTCCTCGCTGATGGGCGACGACGTGCCCTACATGCTGCGCCATGCCAACGGCACGCTGCTCGAGCTGCCGACCGACATGACGCTCGACGACTGGCCGCACTACATGCACAACCGCGACTTCCGCTTCACCATGCCGATCTCGGCCCCCTCCCGCGCGATCGAGGTGATGCGCGCCGAGTTCGACGCGGCCTGGAAGCATGGCGGCATGTGGATCAGCGTGTGGCACCCCTATGTGAGCGGGCGCATGTCGCGGTTCGAGGCGGCGCTCGAGCTGCTCGACTACATGCAGCAGAAGGGCAAGGTCTGGTTCGCCACCACCGCGGAGATCGCCCAGCATGTGAAGGGTCTCATCGCGAGCAAGAAATGGACGCCGCGGGAAGAGAAGCTGCCGGCCTATGAGAGCCCGCTGCCCGAGCTCAGCAAGAAGAGCGCCTAGGGAAGATTTGAAATCAACGGGTTACGGCGAGGTCGGCTGCCTTCGATGGCAGCCGCCTCGCCGGTTCTGCACCACCGCTTTATCGTTCTATTCTATAGAGAACATAGAATAAAAATATTTCCTCTATATTCATGCCCGGCCCATAGTAGGCATCGACGCAGGATGCACTCGGCGGGTCCTGCGACGCCGCCCCGGCTCCGCTTCGAAGGCGCGCGGTCGCCCCATCGCCCAGGAGAATTGCCATGCCGAAGATGCTGTCCGAAGCCAACGTCAAGCAGTTCAACGACGCCGGCTACCTTTCGCCGATCACGATCTTCACCCCGGACGAGATGGCGAACTACCGCACCCGCCTCGGCGAGTTCGAGACGCGCGAGGGCGGCAAGCTCGCCGGCGGCGTCCGCAACAAGCCGCATCTTTTCCTGCGCTGGCTCTACGACCTGGTCCGTCATCCGAAGCTGCTCGACGCGGTCGAGGATCTGATCGGTCCGGATATCCTGCTGTTCCACGCGCAATGGTTCATCAAGGAGCCGAACACGAAGGACTTCGTGTCCTTCCACCAGGACTCGGCCTATTGGGCGCTCAACGAGGCGCAGGGGCTCTCGGCCTGGGTCGCCTTCGAATATAGCGGCCCCGAGAACGGCTGCATGCAGGTCATCCCGGGCACCCACACGGTCGCGCTCGAGCATGAGGACAAGCTCGCCAAGGACAACATGCTGTGGCGCGGACAGACGGTGAAGCACGAGATCGATCCGGCGAAGGCGGTGGATTTCGTGCTGCAGCCCGGCCAGATGTCGATGCATCACGCGCGCATCATCCACGGCTCCGGCCCGAACGGCTCGGGCTCACGCCGGATCGGCTATTCGATCCGCTACATCCCGTCCCACATCTCGCGCCTCGGCGCCCGGGAAAGCGCGATGCTGGTCCGCGGCAAGGATCGGGGCAATTTCGATCTCGAGCCCGCGCCGCGCATGGATTACGACCCGGACGGCGTGCGGTTCCACGCCGAGATGAATCGCCGCTACATGGACAACTACATGGCGGCGCAGCCGGAGACCCTGCTGACCGGCACCCGCTGATCCGACGGCATTCCCTGCATCCTCGGGCGCGCCTGCGGCAATCGCCGGCGCGCCCGTCTTGTTTCCGGGCGCCGGCCGCCGGTCCGCCGCGAGCGAAGCGCTAGCCGGCGGCAGGCTCCGCGATCGAGCGCAGCAGCGCCTGGCGGTCGGTCTTGCCGAGGCTGTTGCGCGGCAGCTCGTCGCGGAAGAGGACCTTTTCCGGGCAGCGATAGCTCGCGAGGCTCTGGCGGCAATGGGCGATCACCGTCGCTGCGTCGAGCGTTCGATCCCGAGAGACCACTACCGCCACTACGATCTCGCCCCAATGCGCGTCCGGCAACCCGATCACCGCGCAGTCGGCCACGCCCGGCAGCAGGGCCAGCAGGTTCTCCACCTCGATTGGGTAGATGTTCTCGCCGCCGCGGATGATCATGTCCTTCTTGCGGCCGGCGAGATGGACGAATCCGTCGGCGTCGACATAGCCGAGATCGCCGCCCAGCATCCAGCCGTCCTTCAAGGTCCGGGCGGTCTCTTCCGGCAATTGCCAATAGCCGGCCATGTTGGTGCCGCTGCGGGTCGCGATCTCGCCGACCGTGCCCTGCGGCACCGGGCGGCCTGCGCCGTCGAGGATCGCGAACTCTACCCCGAAAGGCGGGCGGCCGATCGAGGAAAGCCGCTCCGGCGCCGAGGCGAGCGCCGCGCGATGATCGGCCGGCATGAGCAGCGTCTGCGGAAGGTCTTCGGTCGACCCGAAGGACTGCACCATTTCGCCGCGATAGGCCGACATGATGGTGCGCAGCAGCGTCGGGTTCATCGGCGCGCCGCCATACATGATGAGGCGGAGTCGGCCGAAATAATCCGGGCCGAAATCCGGCGACTGCGTCATCAGCGAGAGCATGGTCGGCACGGTGGCGAGGAAGGTCGCGCCCAGGTCGCGCACCGCCGCCATGGTGGGCTCGAGCTGGAACTGGGGGAGGATCAGCAGCGAGGCGCCCCGCATCACCGCGGCGAGCGAATAGACCAGCCCGCCGATATGGAACATCGGGAAGCCGCAATGAAGCCGGTCCTCGGGCGTGAAGCCGAACTCCAGATTGTATTTGAGCGAGCGCAGCCAGAGCGTCCGCTGCTCCAGCACGGCCCCTTTGGGCCGACCGGTGGTGCCGCTCGTATAGCAGATGAGGAAGGGGCTCCGGCTGCCGGTGCCGAGGAAACGCACGGCCCCGGCGCCCCGGGTCTCTGCTGCCGCGACGAAGGGCCGGATCGGCTCGATCCCGAACTCGAGCATGGGCGCCAGCGGCTGCATCGGCGCGAGGTAGCGGTCGCCCGCGAGCAGCAGCCGCGCGCCCGAATTGCCGAGCTGATACTCGATCTCGACCGGCCGCTGGCGGTAATTGAGCGGAACGGCGATCGCTTCCAGCGCCGCAGCCGCATAGAGGGCGACAAGATGCTCGATGCTGTCGATATCGAGGATGGCGACGCGGTCGCCGCGGGCGATGCCGGTCGCGCGAAGATGCTCGGCCGTGCCGCAAACCAGATCGTAGAAGGCTGCGAAGCTCACCGTCCGATCGGGAGTGACGAGGCAGGCCTTTTCCCCGAAGCGGAGCGCCGAGCTCCGCAGGGCCGCCATGATGGAATCGCCGTCATAGATCATCGCTGACGCACCGGCTGGACCGCAACGAGCCGCTCAGCGCGGCAGACGGTTCTTGTGGATCACGCCGTCCCGCATGATGAGGGCGAGATGGCGGCCCTGCTCCTCGAGCAGCGCCAGGTCCTCGAGCGGATCGCCCTCCACCGCCAAAAGGTCGGCGAAGGCGCCCGGCGCCACGATGCCGAGCTTGCCGGCCTGGCCCATCATCTCGGCATTGGTGGCGGTCGCGGCGACGATCACCTCATGCCGGGTCAGGACCTGCTCCTTCAGCCGGAGCTCGCGCGACTGGTAGGGATGGAGGATCCCCTCGAGGTCGCTGCCATGGCCGATCTTCACGCCTGCGCGGCGCACCGTGTCGAGGCCGGTGACGGCAGCCTTGATGAGCTCCGCGAACTGGTCGATGACCTTGCCGGAGAAGCCGAGCTCGCGGCCATGGCGGTGATAGCCCTCATAGACCGTCATGGTGGGCACCATGTAGGCGCCGCGCTCGGCCATGAAGGCGGCGGTCTCGTCGTCGATCAGGTTGCCATGCTCGATCGAGCGGCAGCCGGCCTCGACGCAGCGCCGGATCGCCGTCGATTCGTAGGCATGCGCCATGACATAGGCGTCGCCGGCGGTCGCCTCCTCGACCATCGCCTCGAGCTCCGCGGTCGAGAAATGGCAGCGATGGATCGGCACGCGGCTCACCATGCCGCCCGCCGCCATTACCTTGATCTGGTCGGCGCCCTTGCGCAGCTCCTCGCGCACCGCCTTGCGCACCTCGTCGACGCCGTCCACGACGCGGGCGAGCGAGCGGGTGGCACGGCAGCAGGGGCAGCCGAACTCGAATTCCTCGCGCTGCCGGAAATCGCCCTGGCCCCCCGTCTGGGCGAGGGCGAGCCCGGCGGTGAAGAGTCGCGGTCCCTTGAAATGACCGCGCCGCACCGCTTCGGCAAGCCCCCAATCGGCGCCGCCGGCGTCGCGCACCGTGGTGAAGCCGCGCATCAGCATCGCTTCGAGGATGTCCTTGGCCTCGGCCGCGACCAGGTAAGGCGGAATCCGCGCGAGCTGCGCGAGATCGGTGGTCACCGCGATCGCATGGACATGGGCGTCGATCAGCCCCGGCATCAGGGTCCGGCCGCCGAGATCGATCCGCATGGCGCCTTCGGATTTGATCGGCCGGTCGCTGACCTCGCGGATGGTTGCGCCTTCGATCAGCACGGCGCTTCCCGGGCGGCGTTCGGTCGAGGCCGCATCGAGGATCGCGGCGTTTTCCAGGAGAAGGAGGCTCATTGATGGTCCCGTATTGTTGGCGGCGCCCAGTTGACCCCATGCGGCAACGCATTGCCAGCGCCGCTCGCGCCGCAGGGCGCATCCGATCGGCGGCGGCGATGCCTCGGCGAAACCTCGCCACCGCCGCGCCGCGGCATCCAGGAGCAGCCGCGTGCCCCCCGGGAGACGCATCGAGGATCGCGCAGCCGGCTCGCCCGTGCGGGAGCCCGGGCTTCGGTGCGGCAACGCCTCGGGCAGCCGGCCTTCCCCGGCCTGGGTCCGGCGCCGCGGCGAATCACCCCGATGTTATGAGTGCCTTAACCATCTTTTCATGGCGATGGTCAATGCTGTGGGCGCGACCGCTGCCCGACGTCGGGCGATCGCCACGGCTGCGTCGAGAGGGATGTCGCTCCCGTTCCGGGGTATTCGGCGTATCCGAGCGGGGCGGTTCACTGGTCATCGGCATGCACAACAGCTCGCGCCACCCGACTGCTCAGCAAGCGAGGCCCGGCACGATCGAAGACGTCGCGACGCTCTGGCGCATGCTCGATTTCGCGCCCGTCTCGCTCTGGCTCGAGGATTGGTCCGGCGTCAAAACCATGCTCGATGCATGGAAACGCGCCGGCATCGCCGACCCCGTCGCCCATGCCGCGGCCGACGAAGGACGCCTTGCGGCGCTGGCCGCCGGCATCCGGATCGTCGATGCCAACGATACCAGCGTCGCGATGTACGGCGCGCCGGACCGCGCGACCCTGATCGACGACTACGACCGCGACAAGGAACGTCTCCTGACCGGCGACATGCGAGGGCTTCTCCTCGACATTCTCGGGAGCTTCGCCGGCGGCGATCGTCAGATCGTCAGCGAGACCTGGGACAGCCGGTTCGACGGGCGTCCGATGCGGATCAGGACCAGCACCTCGATCGCGCCGGGCGACGACGCCTGGAGCCAGGTGATCATGGCGGTCGAGGACATCACCGACGCCTGGGAGACACGCGCCGCGCTCGAGAAGAGCCAGGCCCTCCTGGCGCAAGCGGCAGAGCTTGCCGGCCTCGCGCACTGGATCTGGGACCCCGTGCGAAACATGGTCGTGGATTGCACCGTCGAGATCGAGCACATCACCGGCAACACGGTCGCGGAATGGCGCGCCCGGCTCGGCGTCGATGGCGGGCTCGGTTGCATCGCGCCCATCGACCGGCCGCATTATGAGAGCGTCGTTCCGCCGGCGATCGAGGCCGGCAGCCCCTACTCTCTCGAATATCGGCTGCTCCATGTCGACGGCAGCGAGCGATGGGTGCGCGAGAGCGGGGCGCCGCTGCCCGGCGCCGCCGGGGCCATCGGCCGGCACTTCATCGGCGTGCTCCAGGATATCAGCGCGATGCGCGCCGCCGAAGCGGCGCACCGCGATACCGAGGCGGTCCTGCAGAGCTTCCTGAAGCATGCACCCTTCAACATGCTCGTGAAGGATCTCGACCGCCGCTATCGCTACGCCAACGACGCGCTTGCGGCGCTCGTCGGCCAGCCCGTCGCAGCGCTCATCGGCAGGCGGGCCGAGGATTTCTTCGCTCCCGACACCGCCGCCGCCTATCGCGCCCAGGACGACAGGGTCGTCGCCAATCTCGAGCCCGTTATCGGCGAAGTCCGGACGCTGCATCCCGTGGGGCCGCAATGGGAGCAGCAGATCCGCTTTCCGATCTTCGACGCCGCCGGGAAGCTCAACGGCATAGGCTCGATCGGCTTCGATATCGACGCCCGCAAGCGGGCCGAGGAGGCGCGGCACGAAAGCGAGGCGCGCCTCCGCGCCTTTTTCGAGAATGCCGACAGCGACATGGTGCTGAAGGATCTCGACGGCCGGTATCTCCTTGTGAGCCGCGGCTTCGAGCACCGTGTCGGCATGACCAATGCGGAGCTCGCCGGCAAGACGGCGTCCGACGTGTTCCACAAGGACTATGTCGAACCCGGCACCGCGGACGAGCGCAAGGTACTCGCGACCGGCCGGCCCGAGCCGCATTCCAGCGTGTTCGAGCACAACGGCCAGCGCTCCTATTTCGTCGGCACACGTTTCCCGATCCTGGATTCGCGGGGCGAGCTGATCGGCACCGGTCTTGTGGCGACAGATGTGAGCGACCTTTCGCATCTCGAGCACGAGCTCCGCGATCAGCACGACTTCCTCAGTCTGATCCTCGATTCGGCCGGGTCGCTTATCACCGTCCACGACGCAAGCGGCCGCATGGTTCGCTGCAACCGGGCGGTCGAGGCCTTCTCCGGTCGCAAGCTGTCCGAGCTCAGCAAGGACGATGGCTGGCTCCTCTCCATCCCCGAGGCGGATCGCGCGGGCGTGCTGAAGGCCGTCTCGACCTTCGAGGGGACGGTCTTCCCCAATGTGCATCTCAATCGCTGGATCCGCCATGACGGGGAAGAACGGTTCATCGAATGGACGAACGCCGCGCTGCGCGGGCCCGACGGCAAGATCAGGAACGTCGTCTGTATCGGCAACGACATCAGCGAGCGCGTCCGCATCGAGATGCAGCTCGCCGAACAGCACGAGTTTCTGCGGGTCGTCATCGACAGCGCGCCGGTCTTCATCACCGTGCATGAGCCGAATGGCCGCATGGTCCGCTGCAACAAGGCCTATGAGGAGTTCGCCGGACTCAGCTTCGAGCAGATGAACCTCGAAGGCGGCTGGGAGCGCACGGTGCTTCCCGAAGACCGCGACGAGGTCGATGCGATGCTGTCGAGCAACGATCCGGCCCGGTTTCCGAACAGCCAGGCCTCGCACGGACTGCGGGCGGACGGCGAGATCAGGCTTGTCGATTGGCGCAATGACGCGTTCCTGAACGCCGACGGCAAGGTCAAACACATCGTCTGCATCGGCACCGACATCACCGAGCAGCATCGCACCCAGACGGCGCTCCGCGAGTCCGAGGAGCGGCTGCAGGCCTTCCTCGACAATGCGCCGTTCGAGATCGCCCTCAAGCATCGCGATGGCCGCTATGTCGTGGTCAACAGGAACCTCGCCGACGCCTTCGGCACCAAGGCCGGGGACATGATCGGCCGGCGCATGGAGGATTTCCTCTCGGGACCGGTCTCGGAAGCCCTCGCAGCCATGGACCGCATCGTCTTCGACACGGGCGAACCCACGACCTGCGAGATGCGGGCCATGCGGGCGGGCGGCGCCGAGTGGGTCAGCGAGCTCAAATTCCCGATCCGCGATCGGTCCGGCGCCATCACCGGCATTGGCGCCATCGGCGTCGACATCTCGCAGCGCAAGCGGGAAGAGAAGGCGCGGCGGAAGAGCGAGGCGCAGCTCCAGGCGTTTCTCCAGAACGCTCCGTTCGAGATCGCGATCAAGGATGCGGACGGCCGCTTCGTCATGGCCAACCAGCACATCGCGAACCTGGTCGGCGTCCCTCTCGGCAGCCTCCCGGGCCAGCGGATCGGCGAGCTCATGGCGGATGGCGCAGGCCATTCCTACGCCAATCACGACCGCGCGGTCCTGGAAACCGGGCAACCCATCACGCGCCTCATCCATACGACGGGGCCCGGCGGCGACCGCTGGTCGCAGGACACCAAGTTCCCGATCCGCGATCCGGAAGGCACCCTGATCGGTCTCGGCGCGGTCGGCATCAACGTCACCGAGCGCATGAGGATCGAGACCGCGCTGCGCGAGAAGGAAGAGCGGTGGGAGGCTTTCAAGGACCATGCGCCCTTCTCCATCGTCATCAAGACGCCGGAAGGGCACTATCTCGACATCAACCGCCAGGCCGAGCTGTTCTGGGATCGCGGAGCGCAGGAAATCCTCGGTCGTCATGTTTCCGACTTCGATGTCTGGAACATCGCCGACTCCGTCGTCGATGCCGATCGCCAGGTCCTGCTCTCCGGCGACGCGTCGGCCCACGAATTCGAGGTGCCGGGGGCGGAGAATGACGAGTGGGTGCGGCATCTCAAGTTCCCGATCCGCGACAACCAGGGGCGCATCGCGGCTATCGGCGGTATCGGCATCGACATCACCGATATCAAGAAGGCCGAAGCGGCCCTGCTCCGCAGCCGCGCCGATCTGCGCGCGGTGCTGGACGGCATCCTGGAAGGGATCGTGACCTTCGATGCCGCCGGCATGATTTTGAGCGTGAGCCCGGCGGCGATCCGTATGCTCGGCTATGAGGAAGCCGAGCTCATAGATCAGCCGCTCGGCCTTCTGATTCCCGAGCTCGGCGGGCACGACCGGCACTACGCCGTGAACGATTTCCTGGTCGAAATGGCGCCGCGCCTCGGCAAGAGCCGCGAGACCGAGGCGGCGACCCGGGACGGCCGACGGCTCCCCGTCGCCTTCTCCGTCAACGAGATTCCCGCCGCCGAGGGATCGCGCCGGTTCGTGGGCACGCTGCTCGACATCACCGAATACAAGGCGCTCGAGGAGCAGCTCCAGCAGGCGAAGCGGATGGAGGCCATCGGCCAGTTCACCGGCGGCATCGCGCACGACTTCAACAACCTCCTGGCCATCATCGTCGGCAATCTCGATCTGCTGACCGAGCGCACCGCCGATGACGAGCGGCTGACGAAGCTCGTCACCCGCGCCTTCAATGCCGCGCAGCGCGGCTCCGATCTCACGCGCCGCCTGCTCGCCTTCGCGCGCCGCCAGACGCTGCAGCCCGTCGCCCTCGATGCGGGCATGCATCTGCAGTCGTTGTTGCCGACGCTGAAACGCGCGGTCGGCAACAGGATCGACGTCGCGCTCGATCTCGGCAACGCCCTGCGGCTGGCGCTGGTCGATCCGGGCAAGCTGGAGGCGGCCCTGATGAACCTCGTCGGCAACGCAAAGGACGCCATGCCCGATGGCGGCAGGCTCCTCGTTCGCGTGGCCAACTACGATCATCAGGAGGAAGCGGATGCCGCCCATCTGACGCTGGCGCCGGGCCCCTACCTGCGGATCCGCATCGAGGACAGCGGTACCGGTATGCCGCCGGAGGTCATGGAACGGGCCTTCGAGCCCTTTTTCACGACCAAGGATCTCGGGCGCGGCACCGGCCTCGGGCTCAGCATGGTCCATGGTTTCGCCCATCAATCGGGCGGCGCGGTTGCGATCGACAGCGCGGTCGGCAAAGGGACGACCGTCGCGCTTTACCTGCCCGCGACGGACCAGCCGGCGTTCGTCCAGCGGCCGGGCGCCGAGCCCGGTCCGCGGGCCGCGGGCGACACGATCCGCATCCTGCTGGTCGATGACGACCCCGACATGCTGACCGTTGCCCGCGAGCTTCTGGCCGCGCTCGGCTATGCGGTGGAGTCCGTCGCGTCCGGCGCCGAGGCGCTCGATCGGTTGCGCGGCGACAGCAACTACGATCTGATTCTCACCGACGTGCGGATGAAGGGCGGCATGTCCGGCCCGCAGCTCGCCCGGGAAGCGAAGCGGCTGGCGCCCGGCCTCAGGATGCTCTTCATGTCGGGATATGAGGATGCGGGCGGCGCGGCGGGCAACATTCCCGCCGGCGCCATCCTGCTGCCCAAGCCGTTCCGGAACGAAGAGCTTGTGCGGAGCATCAGGGCGGCGTTGAATGCACAATGATGAGAGCGATTCGATGAGCGAAAAAACGGTTCTCATTGTCGATGACAATGAAGAATTCGCCGAGTTCGTGCGGGATGCGGCGGAGCAACTGTCCTATCGGTCCGTGATTCTCACGGATTCGCGGCAATTCTCGACGCTGTTCGAACGGGTGAAGCCCGACATCCTCGTGCTCGACATCGTCATGCCGAACGTCGAAGGCACCGAGATCGTCCAGTGGCTCATCAACCAGGAAGCCCGTGCGCGGGTCATTCTGGTGAGCGGCTCCAACCCGCTCTATAGCCGCATCGCCAAGACCCTCGGCGAGGCGCGGGGCCTCGGACCGGTGACCGTGCTGCAGAAACCGGTACGGCTCGAAGCGCTGCGCGACGCCCTTTCCGCGGCCGTCTGACCCGCGCCTGCGACGCCGTGCCCGGGCTTCGCTCGAGCCCCCATGGCCGAATCGCTCCGCACCATCGAAAGCGCTCCGGATCTCGGCGCGACGATCCCTCAGGGTCGAGCTCCGGGGTCGCGATCGGCGGAGCGGCGCCGGGAAGATTCTCCGCGGCGCCGGCAGAGCGGGGATCGGCGCAATGTCGAAGCCCGCTCCGACAAAGCCACAAATCGCCGATCCCGCCCCTCCCGAAAGCCGGAACTCTCCCGCGGCGCCAAGCCTCCGGCGCGAAGAGCCCGGCCCCCTCGCTACTCGATGCCGGCCCGGCGCCGGATCGCCGCGACGCCTTCGCTGCGGTCGTGCGAGCGGAACAGCTCCTCCTTCAGCGCGGGCGCCGGCGTGGCGTTGATGTTCTCGAAGAGCGCCAGCCGCATTGCGTTCGGGCTGCAGGTCATGTCCCAGACGAGATTGAAGAGGCGGTTCTTGTCGCGGGCGCTCATGTTGTTGCCCGGCAGATATTCGTCGAGCAGCGGGCCGATGTCGCTGCGGTCCCAGCTCGATTGCGGCACTCGCCCGATCAGCCCCTGCCCGCTCAGGTCGCGCAGAATCTGCATGATCCGCGGCAGCTCCTGGATCGCATGCAGCCGGCCCGCCGTGACGAAGGTGGGATGCGGCAGCATCACGCCGCTTTCGGTAAGCTGCCCTTTCTCGATCGCCGCCGTCATCAGGCCGCGCACGGCCGAGGCATAGGCGATCACCTCGGCCACCTGGGCGCGCACCGCCGGGATATGGTCGGTGCCGAGCGCGCTCACGATCATCTGCGCGGCGCCGACGAAGATCTCGGCCCGGTAGGAAAGCCGGTTCGCGATCTTCCAGAAGGCGAACTGCCCGAGCGTGGTGTAGATGTCGCGGATCGCCGGGTTGCGATAGCTGAAGACATACTCCCAAGGCAGGAAGACCCGGTCGAACAGCAGGATCCCGTCCGCCTCCTCGCCGCCGGAATCGAGCGGATGGTCCTCGCTCGTCTCGCGGCCGGTGATGGAGGGCTCGCGAAGGATGAGCCGCATCCCCGGCGCGTTCGCCGGCACGGCGCCCCAGATCATGCATTCCTCGGGCATGGTCGGGTCCGGCGGCGGCATGGAGATGGTGCCGATATTGCCCTGCGCCAGCACCGAATTGCCGGCCTTCGCGCCCGATACGACGATGCCGTCGCGCCGCTCCTCGACGACCCGGAGCCGCCCGGCGCGCTGCGGCATGGGCAGCTTCCGGTTCGCCTGCACGTCGATGATGATGTCGGCGCTGGTGAGGTTGTTGCGCTGCCCGACCTTGAGGAAATTCCGGATCTTGCCGATCGCCTCCGGCTCCTTCTTCTCGATCAGATGGTTCCAGGCGACGAAGGAGATCGCCTTGACCGGGCCGTAATCGACCGGCCGGCCGAACACGCCGAAGCTCTGATAGGTGCTGTATTTGATCATCCGGTCGTAGCGCCGGAGATCCTCGATCGTCTTCGGCACCAGCCAGCAGGTCGAGATGCGCTCGCCGTTCTCGGGATCGACCGTCGTCAGGATATCGCGCGTGGCGGGGTCGCGCTGCGCGTCGAAATAGCCGGCGAGCGTGTCGATGCCGCGCCGCAGCCACGGTTCCGCCGTCACGTCCGGAATCTCGCGGCCATTGGCGATGACCGTCCGGCCGTCGCGCAGGCTTTCCACGAATTGCGCGCCGCTGCGGATATTGGGGTCTTCCTTCGACCGCGACACCGTCTTGCTGACGAGAAAGTCCGTCTGGCTCTTCGCTTCCGCTAGCGCGACCGTCATATCCGCCTCCTTGGCGCGTTGCCGGGGGCTGCCTGCCGTCTCGATCATGGCCGGTCCCGTTGCCCAAGGAACGTTGCAGCTCCACGTTCGATATGGAAATATTATCTTTCAATTATTGGGATCGGATAATCCTATGGAGGTTTCGCTCCGTCTCCTGCGCTATTTCAGCGCCGCCGCGGACCATGGCAACGTCACGCTGGCCGCGAAGGCGCTCAATGTCTCGCAGCCCTCGATCTCGCAGGCGGTGGCGCAGCTCGAGGCCACGCTCGGGGTGCAGCTCTTCGTCCGGCAGCATTCGCGGGGCGTGGCCCTCACCCCGGCCGGCACCGAGGTGCTGCGCGAGGCGCGAAAGCTGCTCGCCCACGCGGCCGATTTCCGGGCCAACCTCGCCGAGGTGGGCGAGGCGCCGCGCGGCAGCCTGTCGGTCGGCTGCCTCGCCTATCTGGTGCCGCGCTACCTGGGGCCGATGCTGAGCGGCTTCGCCGCGCGCCATCCGCAAATCGAGGTGACGTTCCGGGAGGGCGACCAGGAGGACCTGGTTCGCGGCATGATGGCGGGGCAGATCGAGCTCTCGCTCACCTATGATCTCCGCATGCCGCGCCAGTTCGCGCTGGAGCGGCTTCGCGAGCTGCCGCCCTACGTCATCGTCGCGGCGGGCCATCGCCTCGCGCGGCGCAAGGCGATCGCGCTCGGCGAGATCGTCGAGGAGCCCTGCGTGTTGCTCGACCTGCCGATCAGCCGCGATTACTTCGACGCGATCTTCGGCGCGCTCGGGCTCGTGCCGAACGTCCATTACCGCAGCGCGTCGGTCGAGGCGGTCCGCAGCTTCGTCGCCAACGGGCTCGGCTATTCGATCCTGAACCACACCACGCGCATCGCGACGAGCTACGATGGAAAGACGCTCGCAAGCCTGCCCCTGACCGACGAGGTGCGCGCGCCGCGCGTGACCGCGGCGCACCTCAAGAGCCTGAAGCTGCGGCCCGCCGCACTGGCCTTTCTCGATTTCGCGCGCGATTTCTTCCGCACGGAAGCGGCGGAGGAGAGCCGGCTCTGAAAGGCACCGCCGGCGCTGACCGGAGCCTCAGCTTCGCCAGCGAAGCCGCGCCAGCTCGGCATCGACGTCGGCCCGGGACAGGCCGATATCGCGGAGCTGTGCCTCGTCGAGCGCGGCCAGAGCCCGCCGCTGGGCGGACCGTTCCGGCGCTTCCCGGATCCAGCGGAGCATGGCCCGCGCGCCGGGCGCGAGCCCGGCGAGAAGGGCGTTCGGCAGATGGCGGAGGATGACCGTGTCGTGGGCAGCCATGGCGGCGTCTCCTTCGTTCCGTGCGTGCATGGGAGGGAACCTGGCACCGGCCGCGGCCCCTGTCCTTCCCTGTCGTTTCGGCCGGGAACGAAGCGTTTCCCCTGTCGGCCGGGGACCTTGCCGCCTATGATTTTCGCCATGAGCCTCGGTCCCGGTTCCCTGGCGGAGGTCGCCGCGCTGCTCGGCGATCCGGCGCGCGCCCATATGCTGGATGCGCTGATGGATGGCCGCGCCCTGACCGCGACCGAGCTGGCGCTCGCCGCGCGCGTCGCGCCCTCGACCGCGAGCGCGCATCTGGCGAAGCTCGAGGATGCGCGGCTGCTCACGCTGCTGAAACAGGGGCGGCACCGCTATTATCGCCTCGCCTCGCCGCTCGTCGGGCGCATGCTGGAAAGCGTGATGGCGGTGGCCGCCGTCCAGTCGCCCGCGCGCCATCGCCCGCCGACGCCGCGCGACGCGGCGCTCGGCCTCGTCCGCACCTGCTACGACCATCTCGCCGGACGGCTCGCCGTCGGCATCGCCGACGCGTTGCAGCAACGGGGCTATCTCGCGCTCGAGGACGAGGCCGGCGCCCTCACCGAAGCCGGGACGCGGTTCCTGCAGAAATTCGGCCTCGATCTCGACCTCGAGCAGAAGCGGCGCCGCAGCTTCTGCCGTCCCTGCCTCGACTGGACAGAGCGGCGGATGCATATCGGCGGCGCGGTCGGCGCCGGGCTGGCGCGCCGCTGCCTTGAGCTGGGCTGGCTGGAACGGCGGCGCGACAGCCGCGCCCTCAAGGTCACGCCGCTCGGCCTCGAAGGCTTTCGCCACAGCTTCGATCTCGATGCGACCCTGCCGGGCGCGGGCGCAAAGCCCGCCGCGAAAGGCGCGACGGGACGCTAGGGCGAGGAAGGCGGCGCGCTAGGCGGCCTGCGGCGCGGTCGGCGCGTCGCCCGAAACCGCCGTGTGGCGCAGATCGCGGACCCGGGTCTCGTCGAAGCGCCGCACCCGATGCATGGTGCGCTGATTGTCCCACATGATGAGATCGTGCGGCCGCCAGCGATGCACATGGACGAATTGCGGCTGGGTCGCGTGCTCGATCAGGTCCTGCAGCAGGGCGCGCGCCTCCGGCACCGGCCAGCCGACGATGGTGCCGATATGGGCCGCGAGGAACAGCGACTTGCGGCCGGTCGCCGGATGGGTCCGCACCAGGCGATGGCGCACCGGCTTGAAGGTCACCTGTTCCTCCGGCGTGAACTCGGTGAGGCCGAGCTTGCTCCGCGAATACATGAGCGAATGCTCGCAGATCAGATCCTCGATCTCGGCCCTGGTGCCGGCGTCGAGCGCATCGTAGGCGGCACGCATGTCGGCGAACTCGGTGTTGCCGCCCTCCGTCACCACCACGCGACCCGACAGGATCGAATATTTCGCCTGGATCGCGCGGTAGGAATAATCGGTGTGCCAGAGCCGGTTGCCGAGGTTGAACATGCGGATGCGATGGTCGCGCGGCAGCGGCTTGTTGTCCTGGCCGAGGTTCGACACGTCGCTGACCGGCGTCTTCAACCGCAGATCTTCGACCGGCGTCACGTCGACCCCGCGCTGGTTCTCGAGCGGGCCGAAGCCCGTGGTGAAGGCGACCTGCTGCAGATCGTCGATGTCCTGATCGTGGAACACCAGCACGGCTGAGCGATGGATGCCCTCCTCGAGCCGGCGGGTCTCCTCGCGCGACAGCGGGCGGCGCAGGTCGCAGCCCTCCACCTCGCCCACGAATTCGGGATGCAGGTCGCGTATCGAGATCGGCATCGACGTTCCTCCGGCCTCGGGTCTTCGCGCCCGGACTCTGCTCCTATCCAAGGCTGGCGCCGAGCCCGCGTCAAGCCGCGGCAGGAAGGCCCAGGGCCCCGGGTACCCCGGCCGATGCGTTCGATCGGCGCCGGCGCTGCCGCCTGAAGCCCGGCCGGCTGGAACGGCGGCGCGACAGCCGCGCCCCCGAGGTCACGACGGGGAACGCCGTCACTCGACCCTCAGCACGTCCCCCGGACGCACGGTTCCGCCCCTCACGACGAAGCCGTAGACACCGGCGCAGGGTAGCACCTCGTTGTCGAGCAGGGGCACCGGGAGCCGATTGTGCTCGGCAATGGCACGCAACACCTGCGGATCCTTGGGGATATCCTTCTGGGCGAGGGTCGGCACCGCGCAGCGAGGGGTCGGATCGGTGATCCGCAAACGAACTTCGTCGCCGATCGTAACGATCTTGCCGACCCACTTGTTCTCGACGAAGCCCGGCCGACCGGCAGCCGTTTCGATCACGAGGTTGGGGCGGAATCGGCGAGGGTGGAACCGAACCTCCGGGCAGAGTGCCGAGAGTTGCGCGAGCGTCGCCGTGGTCAAGAGATGGATCGGCGCGTAGTCCGCAAACTTGCCCCGTAGCATGATGTGGCCGATATCGCGGATGCCGCCCGCCGGATCGAGCGGATCCAGCCGCTCGACGCTGACGGAATCCGGGCGTGTCGTTGTCAGCGTCACCCGCCGCCCCAAGGTTTCGGAAAGCTTCCCGTCCGGATCGCCGACATCGCTGGCGACATGCGTGCCATCCGGCCATTCGATCTTCACGGCGGGCGCAGGCGAGTTCCGGCGAGGCGCCGTCATGAACCGGGCAGAGAGTTCGAGCAGGCCGCCCCATTTCTTCGGCAATTTGGCGCTCGCGACCCTGCCGGTTTCCCGGTCGATGAGCGCGTAGGCGCGATCGCCCAGAACGCCGTCGTCGTCGATGGCGGCTTCGTCCAGGACTTCGCCGCGCATGGATTTCACGGGATAGCGGAAGATCGTTCCGATGGCGCCAACGGAATCGGCAGGACTTGGCGGCATGGCGGTGACCTCTCGGCGGGTTCTGCGCGACCGGCTCGCCCGGAAACCGGGCCGATCATGGGGCTAGTTTAAGCACCGAACTCATAGAAGGGATTCCGTTATCGCATATCACCGGAGCCGCTCGATCAGCGCCTGCGCCGCGGCCGGCGCGCGGCGCTTGGCGCCCGAGATGAAGTAGATGAAGACGTCGCCGCGCTGAGCCCAGCCCTTGGCGCGTTTCGCCCAGCGCCCGAGGGCCGCCGGCGCGTACCCCGTCGCGATCTCCTCCTTGGTGCGCATCAGCCGCGCATAGGTGAAGTCCGCAGTCGGCTCGTCGATCGCCGGGAAGGTCTCGTCGTCGGCGAAGACGATCGCCGCCCGGTATTTTCGCGCGAGATCGTAGAACTCCCGGGTCTTGAAGCTCTCATGCCGCACCTCGAGGGCATGGCGCAGCGGCCGCCCGTTCACCGCGCGCGGCAGCAGCTTCAGGAAGGCGTCCATGTCTTCCGGGTCGAACTTCTTCGTCGCCATGAACTGCCAGTTGATCGGGCCGAGCCGGTCGCCGAGCTCGGCGAGGCCCTGCCCGACGAATTTCTCGACGGAGTCGCCGGCGCCGGCCAGCTCCCGGCGATTGGTGCAGAAGCGCGAGGCCTTCATGGCGAAGACGAATCCCGCCGGCGTCTCGGCGCGCCATTTGGCCCAGCTCGCCGGCTTGAAGGTCGAATAGTAGGTGCCGTTGATCTCGATCGAGGTGAGCTGCCGGCTTGCGAAATGCAGCTCCTGCTTTTGCGGCAGCTTCTCGGGATAGAAGACCCCGCGCCAGGGCTCGTAGGTCCAGCCGCCGATGCCGACGCGGATCTCGCCCGCCATGCCGGTCCTCCCGTCGCTCTCGAGGAAGCGGGCCGATCGCCGGTCGGGCAACGGCTCGCGAGGGAAGCCCCAATAAGATCACGCGCCGCCCGCCGCGGCGAGGGGCCTTCTCTGGGGCAGCGGCGCCCGACGCACGAGGGGGCCCGCGGGCTTCGCGCGGGCGCCGCAGCTTGAAGCCATGAAAACCCCTCGGTTAGGGTAGCGCGGCGTCCGTCGCGACCGATCGAAAGGGGCACCCATGTCCGGATCCGGATGGCGAACCGCGGCGATCCTCGTCGCCCGGCTCATCTTCGCCGCGCTCTTCCTCATGGCGGCGTTCTTCAAATTCGCCGACATGGCGGGCACCGCCGCCTATATCGCCGCGGCGGGGTTCCCGATCGCGCTGCCGCTCGCCTGGATCGCCGCGGTCTTCGAGGTGGCGCTGGCGCTCGGCTTCCTCACCGGCGCCTGGTTCACCGAGACCGCGCTCCTCGCCGCGCTCTATGTCCTCTTCCTCGCCTTCGCCTTCCACGGCCCCTCGCACTGGGAAGGCAACCAGACGGAGTTCGGCTTCTTCATCGACCATTTCACCTTCATCGCCGGCCTGCTCTTCGCGGCCGCGCACGGGCCGGGCGACAGGCTCGTGGTGCGACGGGGCGTCTTCCAAAAAGCATAGCTAAAAAGCAGGGCGATTGCAGAAGGCTGCAATTCTTCTAGCGATGGTCGGGGCGTCAAGATTCCATTAATGCCGCCTGACTAGGCTAGCGACCTTACCCTTTGGTCGAATTCTCGCCGGTCGCTCGGAACCGGCAGGCAGGGTTCGGTGGTCGGAGTCGATTTCGCACGCCTCCTGCAGGACGCAGCGCCGATCATGGTGTTTGCGCTGACGTTGCTGTCGCTCGTCGGCCTTGCCTGGGCCCTGGGGTTCCTTTCGCCGCAGCGACGCCGCAGCTTTCGTCGATTCTATCCGAGGTCGCGCGCGCGTCAGACTCAAGCGCCCGCCGCGTTCGACGCCGGCCAACAGTTGTCTGCCGTGATGGCGGCCTCCTTCGAGAAGCAGCGGGTGCTGAGCGGACCCGAGTACCGCGTCTTCAGGGTGATCGAAAAAGAACTCGCCGCGACGCACCGGGGCTATCGCGTCTTCGGGCAGACCAGCCTGGGGGAAATCCTGCAATCCCCCTCGACGGACGCGTTCCGCGCGATCAACAGCAAGCGTGCCGACATTCTCGTCATCGATCCCTGGGGCTGGCCCGTGCTTGCCGTCGAGTATCAGGGAGAGGCGCATTATCAGGGGACGGCCGCGGCGCGCGACGCGATCAAGAAGGAAGCGCTCCGCAAGGCCGGCGTCCGCCATATCGAGGTGTCGCCCTCCGACAGCGACGAGCAGATCCGCTACCGGCTCCGCGAGCAACTCGGTGCGGGAGCCGTCGTCATTCCCATCGGGCAAGGCATCCCGGGAAAAGCCGCGTCGGATGGTGGGCCCGGCAGGACTCGAACCTGCGACTACACCGTTATGAGCGGCGCGTTCTAACCAACTGAACTACGGGCCCGGGCGATTTCTCGCACCTTGGCCGCCGCCCGCGCAAGGCCCGCCTGCCCCCAAACGAAACCGACCCCTCGGTTTCCCGAGGAGCCGGTTGAAATTTGCACCAAAGAGCCGGCGTTTGTCGGTCAGGTATCGAGGAAGCTCCGGAGCTTCCGGCTGCGGCTCGGATGCTTGAGCTTGCGCAAGGCCTTCGCCTCGATCTGGCGGATGCGCTCGCGCGTCACCGAGAACTGCTGGCCGACCTCTTCCAGCGTATGGTCGGTGTTCATGCCGATGCCGAAGCGCATGCGCAGCACGCGCTCCTCGCGCGGGGTGAGGCTCGCCAGCACCCGCGTCGTGGTCTCGCGCAGGTTCGCCTGGATCGCCGCGTCCAAGGGCAGCACGGCGTTCTTGTCCTCGATGAAATCGCCGAGGTGGCTGTCCTCCTCGTCGCCGATCGGCGTCTCGAGGCTGATCGGCT
>CADEFF010000038.1:0-3934 GCA_902826565.1 uncultured Rhodospirillaceae bacterium
TACGTTCCGCATCACCGCGCCTCGGTCCATATCGAGGATCGCGGCTACCAGCTCGCCGACGGGGTCTATGAGGTGGTGCCGGTCTATCGCGGCAGGCTGGTGGACGAGGGGCCGCATCTCGACCGTTTTGACTACTCGCTGCGCGAGCTTCGCATCGCGCCGCCCATGTCGCGCGCGGCGCTGAAGCTCGTTCTGCGCGAGCTGGTGCGGCGCAACGGCCTCGCCGATGCGGCGCTCTATTTCCAGGCCACGCGGGGGGTGGCGCCGCGCGACCACAGGTTCCCCGCGCGATCGAAGACCGCCTTCAGCGCGACCGTGCGGCGCGCGCGGCCGCCTTCGACGCGGCAGATCGAGGAGGGCGTGCCGGTGATCACCCTGCCGGACATCCGCTGGCAGCGCTGCGACATCAAGGCGATCGGGCTTCTGCCGAACCTGCTCGGCAAGCAGGCGGCGACGGAGCAGGGCGCCTACGAGGGCTGGCAGCTCGATGCCGACGGGATGGTGACGGAAGGCACGACGACCAATGCTTGGATCGTGACGAAGGAGGGCGTGCTGGTGACGCGCGACGCGGGCCACCCCATCCTCAATGGCATCACGCGGCAGAGCGTCGTGAAACTTGCCGCCGACACGGGCGTCGCGTTCGAGCAGCGCCGCTTCTCGCTGGCCGAAGCCCTGCAGGCGAAGGAAGCCCTGATCACCAGCTCCAGCGCCTTCGTGCTGTCGGTTTCCAGCATCGACGGCAAGCCGGTCGGCGACGGCAAGCCCGGACCGGTCGCCCGGAAGCTCCGACACCTTTTCATCGCGCACGCTATGGCGACGCCGCCGCTCTGATGGCCGCGCCACTCAGCCTCCCGCGCGCGATCCTGTTCGACTGGGACAACACCCTCGTCGACAATTGGGGCGTCATCCGCGCCGCCCTCAATGCCGCGCTCACCGCCATGGGGCACGAGCCCTGGACGCTCGAGGAGACGCGCGCGCGGGTGCGGGCGTCGCTCCGCGACAGCTTCCCCGCGATGTTCGGCGAGCGCTGGCGCGAAGCGGAACGGATCTTCTACGCGACCTTCGCCGCGACCCATCTTCAGGAGCTGCGCGAGATGGCCGGCGCCGGCGCCATGCTGGCGGGGCTGGCCGGGCAGGGGATCGCGCTCGGCGTGGTCAGCAACAAGCGCGGGACGTTCCTGCGCGCCGAGGCGGAGCAGCTCGGCTGGGTCGCCCATTTCCGGCGGCTGGTCGGGGCAGGGGACGCCGCCCGCGACAAGCCCGCGCCGGACCCCGTCCGCCTCGCGCTGCAGGACAGCGGCATCGCGCCGGGGCCTGCGGTCTGGTTCGTCGGCGACACCGACATCGACCTCGCCTGCGGCCTCGAGAGCGGCTGCGTTCCGGTGCTGCTCCGGGCCGAGCCGCCGGCCCCCGACGAATTCCCGCGCCACCCCCCGGCGCTGCACCTCCGCAACTGCTCGGAACTCACGGAAATTATTGCCAAACTGTGAGATTTCGCGGCTGCCGCATTCTGTGCTACCTCTGTCCTGCCCAAAGGACGCATCGGTTCGCAGTCGCGCCGCGCGCACAGGCAGGGCTAGCTGCGTCCATCGGACTCGCTTAAGGGCGGTCCCAAGCAAGACCGGGCCCCGAAGAACAGAGAAGAAGAGGGAGCCAATGGCTACGGAGAAATCCCAGAACGTCCAGGACGTTTTTCTCAACCACATCCGCAAGGGGAAGGTGCCGGTCACGGTCTTCCTCGTGAATGGCGTGAAGCTGCAGGGGATCGTCACCTGGTTCGACAATTTCTCGGTGCTGCTGCGTCGTGATGCCCACTCGCAACTGGTCTACAAGCACGCCATATCCACCATCATGCCGGCGCAGCCGGTGCAGCTCTTCGACGGCGCCAAGGAGGGCGACGAGGAGTAGGTGAGCGGAATAGTCAACGGCACGGGAACCGGCGAGGCGGGCAACGGCGGGACGACGGGCGAGCGCTGTCTCGTGCTTTCGCCAGAGCTGCGCGGCCGCGCGCATGGTGCGCGCAATGCGGAGGCACGCCTTGCCGAGGCTTCGGGCCTCGCGCTCGCCATCGGCCTCGCCGTCGTCCATTCGGAAACGGTCAGGATCGCCGAACCGCGGCCGGCGACCCTGATCGGCAGCGGCCAGGTGGAGCGCTTCGGCGCGCTCATCGAGGCGGAAGCGATCAAGCTCGTGGTGATGGATTGGGCGCTCTCGCCGGTCCAGCAGCGCAATCTTGAGCGCGCCTGGAAATGCAAGGTCATCGACCGCACCGGCCTCATCCTCGAGATCTTCGGCGAGCGCGCCCGGACGCGGGAAGGCCAGCTCCAGGTCGAGCTTGCGGCGCTCAGCTACCAGCGCAGCCGCCTGGTCCGAAGCTGGACCCACCTCGAGCGGCAGCGCGGCGGCTTCGGCTTCCTCGGCGGCCCCGGCGAAAGCCAGCTCGAGCTCGATCGCCGCATCATCGGCGACCGCATCCAGCGCCTGAAGAAGGATCTGGAGGACGTGAAGCGGACCCGCGGCCTCCATCGCGAGGCGCGCCGCCGCGTTCCCTACCCGGTGGTGGCGCTGGTCGGCTACACCAACGCCGGCAAATCGACGCTCTTCAACCGGCTGACCCGCTCGACGGTGCTGGCGAAGGACCTGCTGTTCGCCACGCTCGATCCGACCATGCGGGCGGTGAAGCTGCCGACGGGGCGCGACATCATCCTTTCCGACACGGTCGGCTTCATCTCCGATCTGCCGACCGACCTCGTGGCCGCGTTCCGCGCCACGCTCGAGGAAGTGTTGTCGGCGGACATCATCCTGCATGTGCGCGATGCCGCCCACGCGGAATCGCCTCTCCAGCAGGCCGAGGTGCTCAAGGTGCTTCGCGAGCTCGGGCTCGAGGAGCGGCTCGATCGCGACGTCATCACCGTCATGAACAAGCTCGACCTGCTTCCGCCGGCCGAACGCGAGGTCCTCATCGAGCAGACGGCCCGCCAGGCGGATGCGGTCGCGGTCTCCGCGGTCACCGGCGAGGGCTGCGATACGCTGCTCGCGGAAATCGACCGACGCCTCGCCACGGCGCGTTCCGTGAGCCGCCTCAAGGTCTCGCATGCCTCGGGCGCGGCACTGGCCTGGCTCTACAGCCATGGCGAGGTGATCGAGCGCCGCGACGACGAGGAGTTCGCCTATCTGGCGGTGCGTCTCGACCCGGCCGATCTCGGCCGCTACCAGCGTCTGCACCCGACGGCCGGCGCGTGATCCCCGACATCGACCGGATCAGCGCCGTCATCGCGGAGGTGGCGGCGGCGGAGATCATGACGCGCTTCGACAAGCTGCGCGCGGGCGATATCCGCGAGAAGGGGCCGGGCGACCTCGTCACCGTCGCCGACGAGGCGACCGAGCGGAAGCTCACCGGCGCCTTCCAGGACATCCTGCCCGGCTCGCGCGTGGTCGGCGAAGAGGCGACCGCGGCCGATCCCGACCTTCTCGCGCATCTCACGGGCCAAGGCTGGAGCTGGGTCATCGATCCGGTGGACGGCACCTACAATTTCACCGAGAGCCGGCCCTTTTTCGCCGTGATCGTGGCGCTGCTGCGGGACGGAGAGCTCGCGGCCGGCTGGATCCACGATCCCGTGGCGCACGAAACGGTCACGGCGGCGGCGGGCGAGGGTGCCTGGGAGGGTTCGCACCGTCTGCGGATATTGTCGGCGCCGGAACGCCCCGCCGAGCTCAGCGGCGTGCTGCTGTCGGGCTATTTCGGCGACAAACGGCTCGGGCAGCGGGTGCAGGACCGGCGCGACCGGGTGAAGACCTTGAAATCCCTGCGCTCGGCCGCGCATGAATATCTCCGCCTCGCCCGCGCCGAGATGAATTTCCTGCTGGTGACGAAGCTGATGCCGTGGGACCACGCGGCGGGCGTGCTGATCCATCGCGAGGCCGGCGGCTATTC
>CADEFF010000038.1:4034-28957 GCA_902826565.1 uncultured Rhodospirillaceae bacterium
GCGGCCGCGCTCGGTAATATCGGCCGCGCAATCCGCCGGAAAAGAAGGGGCAGGGCATGTCGAAGAAGGTCGCGTTTCTCGGTCTGGGCGTAATGGGATTCCCGATGGCGGGACATCTGCTCAAGGCCGGCCATCAGGTCACCGTCTACAACCGCACGCCGGCGCGGGCGGCGGCCTGGGTCGAGAAACATGGCGGCAAGAGCGCGGCGACGCCTGCCGAGGCCGCGAAAGACGCGGAGATCGTGTTCGCCTGCGTCGGCAATGACGACGATCTGCGCTCGGTCCTGCAGGGTGGGAAGGGCGCGTTCGCCGGGATGGCGAAGGGCGCGCTCTTCGTCGATCACACCACGGCCTCGGCCGAGGTGGCGCGAGAGAGCGCGACGATCGCGGGCGAAAAGGGCCTCCGCTTCCTCGATGCGCCGGTTTCCGGCGGCCAGGCCGGCGCCGAGAACGGCAAGCTCACGGTCATGGTCGGCGGCGCCGAGGCGGATTTCGACCAGGCGAAGCCGGTGATCGATTCCTATGCGCGGGCCTGCATCCTGATGGGGCCAGTCGGCTCCGGCCAGCTCGCCAAGATGGTGAACCAGATCTGCATCGCGGGCCTCGTCCAGGGCCTTTCCGAAGGCATGAATTTCGCGATGAAGGCGGGGCTCGACACGACCCGCCTCGTGGACTGCATCTCCAAGGGCGCCGCCGGCTCCTGGCAGATGGAGAACCGGGCGCCGACCATGGCCCAGGGGAAGTTCGATTTCGGGTTTGCGGTCAACTGGATGCGGAAGGATCTTTCGATCTGCCTTGAGGAAGCAAAGCGCAACGGCGCGCGGCTCCCGGTGACGGCGCTGGTCGATCAGTTCTATGCCCAGGTGCAGGCGCGGGGCGGCGGGCGCTGGGACACCTCGAGTCTGATGCATCTCCTGATGAAGGATTGAGGCGGAGGCGGGCGATGCCACCGGCAGGGCCCGTCCGCAGCCTTCTCGGCGAGTGCCAATGCGGCGCGGTCGCCTACGAGGCCGACGGCCGCCCGCTCGCCGTCTTCGTCTGCCACTGCCGGGAATGCCGGAAGCAATCGGCGAGCGCCTTCGGCATCTCCGTCATCCTGCCGCGCGCCGGATTCCGCGTGACCCGGGGCCGACCGCAATTCTGGGAGCGGACGACCGGCAGCGGCGGCCGCCTGCGCGGCGCCTTCTGCCCGGCCTGCGGGTCGCGCCTCTGGCATGAGCGCGACGCCGCGCCGGATACGGTCAGCCTCAAGGGCGGGTCGCTCGCGGAGCCGATCGACCTCACCGGCGCGATCCATATCTGGACGAAGCGGAAGCTGCCGGGCGTCGCGATCCCGGACGGCGCGGTGCAATATCCGGAGGAGCCGCCCGAAACCTGAGAGCTGAGCGCCGAGCGCCTGCGACGCCGGGGAGCCCAACGCCGGTCTATGGCGTGCCTTTCGGCTCCTCGCGCTTCGCCTGCTGCCAGAGCGCCTCCAGCGCCTCGATCGAGAGCTTGCCGCCGGCGTTCCGGGCGGCGATCAGCGCCTCGACGCGCCGGAAACGGCGATCGAACTTCGCGTTGGCACCGCGCAGCGCCGTTTCCGGATCGAGTTTCAGATGCCGGGCGAGGTTGACGCAGGCGAAAAGCACGTCGCCGAGTTCGTCGGCGAGGCGCTCCGGCGACGCCGCACCCTCCATCTCGGCTCTGAGCTCGGCGGTTTCCTCGCCGATCTTGTCGAGGACGGGGGCGGGCGCCGGCCAATCGAACCCGATGCGGGCGGCGCGCTTCTGCAGCTTTGCCGCCCGGGTCAGGGCCGGGAGGCCGACGGGAACGCCATCGAGCTCACTCGGCGGCGCTCCGGGCGCTTTCGTCGCGGCGGCCCGTTCGGCGGCCTTTTGTTCCTCCCAGGCCAGGGTCTGGGCATCGGCCGTATCTATAGGGGTATTCGAAAATACATGAGGATGCCTTCGTATCATTTTGTTTGATAATGAATTTACGATATCGGCGAAATCGAATTTTCCGGCCTCCCGGGCCATCTGCGCATAGAACACGACCTGGAACAGCAGGTCGCCGAGCTCGTCCTTGAGGCCCGCCATGTCGTCGCGCTCGATCGCGTCCGCCACCTCGTAGGCTTCCTCGATGGTATGCGGGACGATGGTCCGGAAGTTCTGCTCGAGGTCCCAGGGACAGCCGCGGGCAGGGTCCCGGAGCCGCGCCATGATCGCCAGCAGCCGGTCGATGGGCGCTGCGGACGCGTCCTGGACCGGGTCCGGCGTGTCGGAGGGCTTGGCGTCGGGGTGGTCGCGTGGCTGTTTTTTCATCGCACCGGATCGGGGCTGAGCGGGGTCTTCAAGGCATTTGAACGCGGGATCGAGGTTGGCTTATTGCCCGCTGTATTTGTCGCATAATGTATATTATGGAAAATAACGGATCGCTCCCGAATACCCCGAACGCAACCGGGCCCGGCGAAGATTGCCGGGCCCGGATCGCGAATGTCGAGGTGCCGGGCGATCCGGCAAGCCTCATTCGGCCGCGGCGCTCGCGGCGGCCTTCTTCGGCTGCATGATGCAGTAGATCTTCCGGATATAGCCGGGCGTGTTGAAGTCGCTCCGGGCGCCCATGCCGACGAAGAAGGTGTCGCCCGCCTTGAAGGTCTGCGGCGGGAAGCCCTCCTCGGTGATGGTCACCTCGCCCTCCAGGATATGCATCAGCTCATGCCGCGGGAAATCGATGGTCTTGCGGTGATAGGCCGAGGAATCCCAGACGCCGACGGTCCATTGGCCGCTGACATCCTCGAAATAGTCCTTGCCGTGCTGCATCGGCATCGGGCCGTTCAGCAGCTTCGGCGACGGGCTTTCGGTCTGCTCGAGCTTCGCCTTCGGGTCCGGCCGCTGCACCTTCAGCGCCGACGGATCGGACGGCTTCAGCCCCGACGCATCGTCGAAGATCACGTAATATTTCCGGACATAGCCGGTCTGCCTCCAGATGCAAGGCAGGCCCTTCGGCAGCAGGAAGCTTTCGCCGGCCTTGACCGTCGTCTCGCGGCCGGCCGCATCCACGATCGTGACCTCGCCCTCGAGCAGGACCATGAATTCGTTAACCGGATAGGGCGCGAGCTTCGTGGTCATCGCCGTGCAGTCCCACACCCCGACCGAGAGGCCACGCGCCTTGTCCTCGAAATAGCTATGGCCATGCTGAACCGGCTCGCCAGCGGCGAGCGACGATTGCGGGATATCCTCCCACCGCTCCATACCCTTGCCGGCCGGGCCTTTCGGCGCGAGACGTACGACTTTCGGCTGTGCCATATCTTTCTCCTTCTTTTCCTCGCTTCAGTTTAGCCGACCGGTGCCGGGCTGGATAGTTGCCCGCGCCCCGGGAGCCCGCGCCCCGATAATCTCGCATCGAGACCGCGCATCTGCGGAAGGCTGGCCCGTGCGGACTGCGCGGGTGGCCGCGAACGAGCCGCGATAGAGTGCGCCCCCGAAATTCGACGCGACACCGCTTCCCCGACACATCCCGTACGGATCCGAGCATGCCCGTCGATTACTGGACAGCCACCTTCCTGCCGCTGCTGATCTTCACCGTCGCCAGCAGCTTCACGCCCGGCCCCAACCTCGTGATGATCACGGCGTCGGGCGCCAATTTCGGCTGGCGACGCTCGCTCCCGCATTACTGGGGCATCGTGCTCGGATTCTCCGGCATGGTGCTGGCGATCGCGCTCGGGCTCGGCACGGTCTTCGAGAGCGTGCCCTGGCTGCATACGGTGCTGAAATATGTCGGCGCCGCCTATCTGATCTGGCTCGGGATGCGGATCGCCACCGCCCGCCGCACGGCGACGGGAACCACCCGCGGACGCCCCTTCTCCTTCGTCGAGGCCGCCCTCTTCCAGTGGGTGAACCCCAAGGCCTGGCTCATGGCGGTGGGCGCCGTCGCCGCCTTCGCCCGTACCGACCTGGCGCCCTGGGTGCAGGCCCTGCCCCTCACTGCCGTGATGGGTATCATCTCCTTCATTTCCTGCGCGCTCTATCTCGGCGGCGGCGTCGCGATCGGGCGCTGGCTCGAATCCCCGCTCGCCTTCCGGGTCTTCAACCTGGTGATGGGCGGGCTCACCATCGCCTCGGTGGTCCCGCTCTTCCTGTGAACGGCACGCGCATCTGAAACCGAGACACGGCGAGGCCGTGTCTTGCCCCGCCCGCGGCGGCGCTCCATCATCGCCTTCGGTCCTGAGGCATCGGGGAGGAAGATCGCGATGGCACCAGCGAAAAACGGCGCCGCAGCGCGGCAGGCCGGAGGAAGCGGGCTCTTCGACCGGGAGCGGTCCTGTCTTCTCGTCATCGATGTGCAGCAATATTTTCTCGACAAGCTGCCGCTGCACGAGCGCGGGCCGCTGGTGCAGCGCATCGCCTGGCTGATGCGCGCGGCGCGGCTGCTCGAGGTGCCGATCATCGCCACGGCCGAGGACATCGGGCGCAACGGCTCGCTGGTGCCGGAACTGGCGGCCGAGCTGCCGCAAGGCACGCCGATCTTCGACAAGATGATCTTCGGCCTCATGGGCCAGCCCGACATCCGGGCCGCCGTCGAGGCGACGAGGCGCGACAGCTTCGCCCTCGTCGGGCTCGAGACAGACGTCTGCATCTCGCAATCGGCCTTCGGCCTCGCCGCGGCCGGCTATCGCGCGGCGATCATCGACGATGCCTGCCATTCGCCCCCGCCCCATCACGAGAACGGCCTCCGGCGCCTGCGCGAGTCCGGCGAGCCCGGGATCACCGCCACCTCGGTCAAGGGCATCTATTACGAATGGGTGCGGGATCTCGACACGCTGTCCCGCATCAGGCCGCAGATCAACGATCCGCTGCCGCCGGGGCTGACGCTGTAAGCCGGCGCCTGCTCCCTCGCCTCACGCCGGCTCCGCCACCTCGATGACGAGCCCGTCATAGGCGGGCTCGACGCCGGCCGGGCAGCGGGCGGCGAGCGTCGCGTAGTCGATCGAGTGGTTGAGGTGGGTCAGCACCGCATGGCGCGGCTTCAGCCGCTCGATCCAGCCCATCGCCTTGTCGAAATTCGCATGGGTGTTGTGCGGCTCGAACCGCAGGCAATCGACGATCCAGAGCTCGAGCCCGCCGAGCAGCGCAAGCGATTCCTCCGGCAGCTCCACCACATCGGTCGAATAGGCCATGCCGCCGATCCGGAAACCGGTGGTCATGCTGCCGAAGCCATGTTCCTGGCGATAGGGCATCACCCCGACCCCGACAGCCTCGAACGCCGCGCCGTAATCGATCTCATGCGGTTCGAGGAAGGGGCGGTAAAGAAACCCCGAGCCATGCTCCGCCTGGCGGAACGCGTACCCGAAGCGCTGCGTCAGCACCTCCAGGGTCGAGGCGGTGCCAAACGCGGGGATCGGCGGCGCCTCCAGGCTTTTCCTGAGAAACCGCATGTCGTCGATGCCATGCACATGGTCGGCATGGTCGTGCGTGAAGAGCACGGCATCGACGCGCGTCACCCGCGCGTCCAGGAGCTGCGCGCGGCAGTCGGGCGAGGTGTCGATCAGGATGGTCTTGCCGGCGGTCTCCACCAGCACCGAGACGCGGCGGCGGCGGTTGCGCGGATTGGCGGGATCGCAGCGGCCCCAGTTCTCGCCGATCAGCGGCACCCCGCCCGAGCCGCCGCTGCCCAGGATGGTGACCTTCATCGACGCGGAAATCCGGAGGCGAGGCCGCGTTTCATTGTGGCGGGGTCGCCTTGCGGAACAGGCGGTAGAAATTGGCCGTGGTCTCGGCCGCCAGCGCCGCCGGCGCGAGCCCGCGCAAGGTCGCGAGGCACTCGGCGGTATGGACCATGAAGGCGGGCTCGTTCTTCTTGCCCCGGAGCGGCACCGGCGCCAGGTAGGGCGCATCCGTCTCGACCAGCAGCCGGTCGGCGGGCAGCGCGCCGGCGATCTCCCGCAGCCCGTCCGACTGCTTGAAGGTCACGATCCCGGACAGCGATATGTAAAATCCGATTTTCAGCGCATTATCCGATAGATATTTCGTTGTGCTGAAGCAGTGAATCAGCCCATTGAGGTTGCCCCCGGCGGCCCCTTCCGCCAGCAGCGCGACCGTGTCCTCGTCGGCGTCGCGGCTATGGACGATAAGCGGCAGGCCGGTCGCCCGCGCCGCCTCGATATGGGTGCGAAATACGCGCTGCTGCACCGCGCGCGGGCTTCGTTCGTAGAAGTAATCCAGGCCGCATTCGCCGATCCCGATCACCTTGGGATGGCGCGCGAGCTCGGCCAGGCTTTCGGCCGTGACGTCGGGCTCCGCCGCCGCGTCATGCGGATGCACCCCGACCGAGCACCAGAGATTGGGGCGGCTCTCGGCGATCGCCAGCACCTGCGGGAATTCCTCGATGCGGGTGCAGATGGTGAGCATCGCATCGACGCCGGCCGCGGCCGCACGATCCAGCACGGCGTCGAGCTGCCCTGCCCGCGCCATGTAATCGAGATGGCAGTGGCTATCGACGAGCATCCTTAGGGGTGACCTCGATTTTCGGACTGGTCGCCTCGTGTCCCTGCACGGCGCTTTCCGCTTCGACAAAACGAGGGAATACGCCTTCGGGTTTCGGCAGCGGCGTGCCGGGCTCGAGGGCACCGCCCTCGCCCCAGGATGCGAATGTCCGCCCGTCGGCCGGCACGGCGAGCTGATCCAGCAGCCGGCCGGTGCTGTCGGGCATGATCGGCTGGGTCAGCAAAGCGAGCTGCCGGACGGTTTCGGCCAGCACATAGAGCACGGTCGCCATGCGCGGCGGATCCGTCTTCTTCAGCGTCCAGGGCGCCTGCTCGTCCACATAGCGGTTGGCGGCGCCGATCACCTGCCAGATCGCGTCGAGCCCGCGATGAAAGGCCTGCTGGCCGAACTCGGTGCGGCATTTCGCGAGCAGCGCCCGCGCCGACCCGAGCAGCGACTGGTCGGCCGCCGTGAAAGGTCCCGGCTGCGGCACCGCCCCGTCGCAGTTCTTGGCGATCATGGAGAGGACGCGCTGCGCCAGATTGCCGAAATCGTTGGCGAGGTCGCCATTGGTCCGGTTGACCATCGCGCGATGCGAAAAATCGCCGTCATTGCCGAACGGCACCTCGCGCAGCAGGAAATAGCGCGTCTGGTCGAGCCCGTATTGCTCGATCAGCGCCTGCGGAGCGACGACGTTGCCGAGCGACTTCGACATCTTCTGGCCTTCGATGGTCCACCAGCCATGGGCGAAGACGCGCTTCGGCGGCTCGATCCCCGCGGCCATCAGCATCGCCGGCCAGTAGACCGTGTGGAAGCGCACGATGTCTTTGCCGACCATATGCAGATCGGCCGGCCAGAAGCGGCGAAAATCGGCGCTCTCCGTGTCGGGATAGCCGACCGCCGTGATGTAGTTGGTGAGAGCGTCGATCCAGACATACATCACATGCTTCGGGTCGCCCGGCACGGGGATGCCCCAGTTGAAGCTGGTGCGCGATACCGACAGATCGGTGAGGCCGCCCTTGACGAAGCTCAGCACCTCGTTGCGTCGCGAGGACGGTGCGATGAAATCGGGCCGGCTCTCGTAGAACGCGAGCAATCGTTCCTGCCAGGCGGAAAGCCTGAAGAAATAGCTCGGCTCCTCGACCCACTCGACCTCGGCGCCGGAGGGGGCGCGCTTCTTGCCGTCGGGGCCGGTGGCGAGCTCGTCCTCGCCGTAGAAGGCTTCGTCGCGCACCGCATACCAGCCGGCATAGGCGCCGAGATAGATCTCGCCGCGGTCCGCCAGCACCTTCCAGAGATGCTGGCAGGAGCGCAGATGCCGCTCCTCGGTGGTGCGGATGAAATCGTCGTTGCTGAAATTCATCGCCTTGGCGAGCGCGCGGAAGTTCTCCGAGACCCGGTCGGCGAAGAGCTTCTGGTCCATGCCGGCGGCCTTCGCCGCCTTGTCCACCTTCTGGCCATGCTCGTCCGTGCCGGTCAGGAACCGCACCTCGCGACCGTCGAGCCGCATGAACCGGGCCAGCACGTCGCAGGCGAGCGAGGTGTAGGCATGCCCGATATGGGGCACGTCGTTCACGTAGTAGATCGGCGTGGTGATGTAATAGGTCTCTGGCCGAGACATGACCCGGGTCCGTTCGTGACTGTCCGCGATTGCCGATCGTCGGGCCGGGTCAGCGCCGGACAAGGCCCTCGATGGTGGTGAGCGCTCCGATCCAGACTTGCCGGCGGTCGAGATCGGCCTGCTCCGCCCCTGCAAGGAGGCGGCTGACCTTTTCCCATAGCGCGACCCATTGATCAAGCCTGGGACCGGCCAGAAGCCGCCGCATATGCGCCCCCTCGCCCGGCACCAGCTCGACCGGCGCCTCGCCGGTCGCCGCCGCATGGGCAAGCCGGGCGAGCCAGCCGGTGAGGAATTCGCCCGCGCCGCGGAAGGCATCGGCGCCGGTCGCGCGCGAGAAGCGGTCGCCCTGCTTGTGCAACTGCTGGATATCGAGCGCCGGCAGGGTCTGCAGGAGCTGCGCCACCTCGCGGCAGAGCCCGAGGCCGGTCTCGCCCGAAAGCTCGAGCGCGCGGCCGATGCTGCCGGCGCCGAGCCTGGTCAGCGGCGCGAGCTCGGGCTCCTCGAGATCCGGCCGGTAGCGACGCAGCAGCGACGCGACGGCGCCCTCGGCGAGCGGCCCGAGCCCGAGGCGGCGGCAGCGCGAGCGGATCGTCGGCAGGAGCCGTCCCGGCGCGTGGCTCACCAGCAGCAGCAAGGCCTGGCGCGGCGGCTCCTCCAGCATCTTCAGGAGCGCGTTCTGCGCGGCGAAGTTCATCTCGTCGGCGCTGTCGACCACGACGATGCGCCAGCCGCCGAAGCCCGGCGTGAGATGGAGGAAGCTGCCGAGCTCGCGCACGTCGCCGACCACGATCTCGCTGCGCAGCCGCTTCTTCTCGTGGTCGTA
Source organism: uncultured Rhodospirillaceae bacterium (assembly GCA_902826565.1). Taxonomy (GTDB): domain Bacteria; phylum Pseudomonadota; class Alphaproteobacteria; order Dongiales; family Dongiaceae; genus CADEFF01. Next base: position 12,943 of record CADEFF010000038.1, read on the forward strand.
GCTGCGCTCGATGGTGAGGAGATCGCTATGGCCGCCGCTGGTCACGAGGCGCGCCGCCGGATGCTCCGGATCGACCGAAAGGTCGGCCGGCGCATCGCCGAAGAGCCCGTTGCCGCCCGCCTCCCGGCTCAGCAGGAACCGGGCGAAGCGAAAGGCGAGCGTCGCCTTGCCGATGCCGCGCGGCCCGGTCAGCAGCCAGCCATGCGGCAGCCGGCCCGAGCGATAGGCCGAGAGCAGCGCCGCCTCGGCCGCGTCGTGGCCGATGAAATGGGGGTTCGCGCGCGGCGCCGGAACCTCGAATTCGACCGCGTCGCTCATGCCGCGAAATCGGCCGAGAAGCGCATGCGCACCGTGTCGCGGATGCGGCGCTGCACGACCATCGGCTCGGCGTCCGCGTCGATCAGGACACAGCGGTCCGGTTCCGCCGCCGCGATGGCGCGATAACCTGCCCGTAGCCGCTCATGAAACGCCCGATCCATCGCTTCATAGCGCGCCTCGGTCCCGCGCCGCTCCGCGGCGCGCTTCAGACCGAGCTCGACCGGCAGATCGAGGATGAGGGTGAGGTCGGGCCGCAGATCGCCGATCACCGCCCGCTCCAGCCCCCGGATGAAATCCCGGTCGAGCCCATGGCCGTAGCCCTGATAGGCCATGGTGGAATCGATGAAGCGGTCGCAGACGACCCAGCGGCCGAGGGCCAGCTCCGGCTCGATCGTGCGCCGGAGATGATCGCGCCGCGCGGCGTAGTGCAGCAGCGCCTCCGCGATCGGATCCCAACGATCGGGCTCGCCCTCGACGAGGAGCGCGCGAATCTGCTCCGCTCCCGGCGACCCGCCGGGTTCGCGCGTCAGCACCGCCACGCGCTCGGGCGCCACCAGCCAGGTCCCGAGCAGCTTCGCCTGCGTCGATTTGCCGGCCCCCTCGCCGCCTTCGAGCGTGATGAAGCGGCCGCGGGCCATGCTTTCGCGCGGGTCGGCGGCGCTCAGGCGCCGAGCCCGGCGTAGTGCTTCAGCGACGCCATGATGCGTCCGAAGAAGCCAAGCTTCTCGACCGTGGCGCCGGTGACGAGCGGAACGGTCCTGTCCTCCATGCCGGGGGCCGAGACGATGAGCTCGCCCACGGACTCGCCGGCGGGGATCGGCGCCGCGATCGGCGCCTCGAACACGGCCTTTGCCGTGACCTGGTCGCGCACGGCCCGCGGCAGGGTCACCAGGAGGTCGGCGCCCACCACCAGCGGCACGGTCGGCTGCTGGCCGAGCCAGACCGGCGCTTCGGCCATCGGCATGCCGACCTTCGCGATGGTGTAGTTGTCGTACTCGCGGAACGCCCAGTCGAGCACGCGCTGCGCCTCGTCGGAGCGCTCCTGCATGTTCGCCATGCCGTGCAGCACCATGATGATGCGCCGGTCGTCGCGCTTGGCCGAGATCGTGACGCCGAAGCCCGACACCGAAAGATGGCCGGTCTTGAGGCCGTCCACGCTCGGGTCCTTGTAGAGCAGCGGGTTGCGGTTGCCCTGCTTGATGCCGTTGAACACGAACTCCTTCTCGGCGAAGTAGTGATAATACTCGGGGAAGTCCGCGATGAGGTGCCGCGCCAGGATGGCGAGGTCATGCGCCGTCATCTGGTGGTTCGGATCCTCGAGCCCGTGCGAATTGGCGAAATGGCTGTTGGCGAGGCCGAGCCTCTTGGCCTCCTCGTTCATGCGGTCGACGAATGCGGCTTCGCTGCCCGCCAGCCCCTCGGCCACGACGACGCAGGCATCGTTGCCGGACTGCACGATGATGCCGCGGATCAGGTCCTCGATCGCGATGCTGCTGTTGATGCCCACGAACATGGTGGAGCCCTCGTTCAGCGCCCAGGCGTCCTCCGAGACGGCCAGCATGTCGTCGAGCTGGACCTTGCCCGCCTTCAGGTCCTCAAAGAGCAGGTAGAGCGTCATCAGCTTGCTCATCGAGGCGGGATGAACCGGCATATCGGCGTTCTTCTGATAGAGCACCGCGCCGGTGTCGTAATCCATGATGAAGGCTTCCTGGGCCGTCGTCTCGATCGGCTCCGCCATCGCGGGCGCGAGAGACAGCGACAGGAGCAGCCCGGCGAAGGCGCCGGCGATGCGGATGGAACGCTGCAGAACGGACATGATCACTCCTCGGCAATGCGCCGGATCGAAGACGCGACGGAAACATTATGACGGGTCAGACTCGCCCGGCATCGCGACGAAAATATGGCTTTCGCCGCCCGAACGGAAGCGATCAGTCCACCACGATCTTGGCGTCGGCGTGGCCGCGGCGGACCAGCTCCCCCAGCAGCCGGTCGGCCTCGGTGACCGACGAGATCGGCCCGAGCCGCACGCGATAGAACTGCTGACCGCCGACCGTCACGGGGGTCATCGAGGCCGCGCCCAGGCGCCGCAGCTCCGCGGTCAACCCTTCGGCATTCTGCTTTTTGGTGAAGGCGCCCGCCTGGATGAAGATGGAGGTGGGCTTCACCGCCACTTGCGTCACCTTGCCGTCCGGCTGCAGCGCGGCAGCGGTCGCGGCGCTCTGCACGGGCGGCTGAGCGGCCGGCACGACGGGCTTGGTGGCGGTCGCCGACGCCGGAACGACGGCGGGTTTGGCGGGCGTGGCGGCGGCCGGCGTGGTGGCGGATGGCGTGACGGTTGCCGGCTTCGCAGGCGTTGCAGACGGGGCGGGTGTCGCAGACGGGGCGGGTGTCGCAGACGGGGCGGCGGCGGGTTTCGCGGGCGTTGCCGCCGGCACGGCCGTCGTCGCCAGCGCCTGCGAGGTGACGCCGATGGTCGGCGCCGCGGTCGGCACCGGCGGCCGGGGCTGATCGATCGGCACCATGGTGCCGCCGGAGAGCGCGGCGGCAAGGGCCTGGCTCTCATCGGCGATGACCTGGACGCGGACCCGCGCGGTGCCGTTCTCGATGAATCCGAGAAGCTGCGCGGCGCGCTTCGAGACGTCGAGCACGCGTCCCTTCGAGAAAGGCCCGCGGTCATTGACGCGCAGACGCAGCGAGCGGCCGTTCTCCAGGTTGGTGACCTGAACGATGGTCGGCATCGGCAGAGTGCGGTGCGCGGCGGTCAGGCCGTTCTGGTCGTAGATCTCGCCGCTCGCGGTCGGCTTGCCGTCGAAGTCCGGCCCGTACCACGAGGCGATGCCCGTCTCGTCATAGCTGTAGTCGATCTTCGGGTAATACCAGATGCCCTCGATCTCGTAGGGCTTGCCGACCTTGTAGGCGGGCGGCGGCGGGGCCGTCGGGGTGGTGACCAGCTTCGTCGAGTTGGCCACGAAGTTGGTCTCGGCGCAGCCCACGCCGACCAGCGCCAGGCCGCAGCCCGCCAGACAGAAGAAGGCCCTAATCCCCATCATCTTGTGGGCCAAGCGGCAGCTACCCCCTATTCGTAGGCTACTCCTGCCCGATCGAATCCGCAAGTTGCCCGACCGCCGTGGCGAAATAGGTCGAGCGATTCCACTTCATGATCGCCTTGTAGTTCGCATAGACGATGAAGGCGTTGGTCCCCGGGCCGTCCGGCTGCACCACCGAGGCCGGCAGGTGATGGCCGGGCAGTTCGCCGCCATCCGGCAGCCTGAGCCCGAGCTTCTGCCACTCCGAAACCGGCTTCTCGATCTCGAGACTCACGAGGCCGCTGTCGAAACCCTGCGGCAGCCGCACGGCTCTGCCCCAGGTCTCGTCGGCCTTCCAGCCATGGCCGGCCAGATAGTTGGCGATCGATCCGAAGACGTCGGCGGTCGAATCCCAGATGTTCCGGCGGCCGTCGCCATCCTCGTCCACCGCGAAGCGAAGGAAACTCGAGGGCATGAACTGGCACTGCCCCATGGCGCCCGCCCATGAGCCCAGCATGTTGCCGGCCGAAATATGGTCCTCGTCCACGATGCGCAGCGCGGCGATGAGCTCGCCGCGGAAAAACTCCGCCCGCCGCCCCTCGAAGCCGAGCGTGGCGAGCGCCGTGATCACGGGATAGGAGCCGATATGCTCCCCGAAATTGGATTCGATCGCCCAGAGCGCGAGGATGAAACGCGGTGGCACGCCATAGCGATGACCGATTTTCGTCAGGAGCGGCCCGAGCTCCGCCAGGCGCGCACGGCCGGTTTCGATGCGGGCCTGCGTCACGACGCGCGCGCGATACTCGACGAAGGTAATCCGGCTCTCGGGCTGCTTGCGGTCGAGCTCGATCACGCGGCTGTTCACATAGACCGCCTTGAAGGCCTCGTCGACGGTGCCGGCCGAAATGCCGTCGGCGATCGCCTCCGCACGCACGCCGGCGAGCCATTCCTTGAAGGCCGCCTGCGTATCGGCGGCGGCGGGCGCGACGAGAGCGCCCGTCAGCAGCACGGCGATCCAGCAGCGTCTCGGCCAGTCCCTGGCGGACATCGGTCCCCACCCTTTCGTTAGCGTCGACGGCACGGAAAGCGGCGCGCGACACGACTCGTCGGCGGTCACGGCGCGGGCAACAGCGCGTCGGTGTAGCCGAGGAGACGATAGGCGACAAGCCCGACCCATTCATGGAGCGCCGAATCCAGATTGCCGAGCTCGCCGATGAAGCGCGGCTCCCCGATCGCGAATCGGCCGGTGGTCCGGTAATCGACCGGATAGGGGATCACCGGCCAGCCGATCTTGCGGAACACGCCGACCGAGCGCGGCATATGGTTCGCGGAGGTGACCAGAAGCCACGCGCCGCCATCGGCCGTCGGCCTCGCCATGGCGGCGAGGCGTTCGGCATTCTCGTAGGTGGTGCGCGCCGCCGCCTCGAGGACGACCCGGTCGGCGCCGAGTCCCATCTCGGAAAAAAAGACACGCGCCTCGTCGGCCTCCATCGCCTCGCCCGGCTGCAGCCGGTTGGTGCCGCCCGAGAACCAGAGCTTCGCATCGGGATAGTGGCGGGCGAGCGCGACGGCGGCCGTGAGCCGCTCGGCCGCCTCGTTGAGGGCCACGGTACGGCGATCCTCCGACACCGGCAGATTGACGCTGCCGCCGAGCACGATGATGCCGGCGACCTCCGCCGGCAGCTCGGCCGGTCGCGGGAAACGCTCTTCCAGCGGGACCAGGAACAACGAGCCGACCGGCAGGAAGGTCAGGGCAAGGACGGCCAGCAGAAGCAGTGCGAGCAGGCTTCGCGCGAGGCGCGGCCGCGACCGCAAGACGACCAGGGCGATCGCCAGCGGCAGCGCGAACAGGAACTCGACGCTCGCGACCCAGCCGACCAGCTTGCCGAGGATGAACATCCCTGCCCCGCACGGACCAGTTTCAGGGAGTCGTCATGTCCCCCACGCAATCCACATAGGCGACCCAGGAGAAATAGGCCAGCGCATTGCCGAAGCTCGCCCGGCCGTCGCACTCGGCATCCGCGGCCGGTGACATCGGCGGCAGATCGCGGGCGAAGGCTTCGGCGGTGTATTCGCTGCGCCGGCAGGCGAGCATGCGCTCGCTGTCATAGAAGGCAGTCCCGGCCCCGCCGATGCGGGCGCAATAGTTCTGCGAGCGGGTCGAGCGCGACAGGCCCGCGGTCTCCTCGTCGGATGGGTTCGATGAAGGCGCGCAGCCGCCGAGCGCGAGAAGCAACGCGACCGCGACGAGACTACGCATCGGCACCATCGGGACCGGCCTTCCTATGGCTCGATCACCTGGTCCATGAGGAAGCCCGCCCCCGCCCCCACGGCGGCGCCGACCGCGGCGCCGACGCCCGTGCCGATCCCGCCGGTCACGGCGCCGAAGATCGCGCCGGTTCCCGCACCGATCGCGGAGCCCATGAGCATGTGCTCGCCCGTCCGGTCCATGTTGGCGCATCCGCCAAGCCCGAGCAGCCCGACCATCCCCAGCGCAGCCAAAGCTCGCTTCATGCCATTCCCCTGCCTTCCCGCGCCAGGAGGAGCGATCTCCTGTCGCGCAGTCGCGATAAGAATCTTCCTCGGGAATCTTGTCAAGAATCAGCACTATAGATTACCTTCTTCATGAATCAGATCAGGTAGAGGAGCCCGCAAATCCCGAGTCATTTCCGAGGCTTGAGCGCACTCGCGCACCGCGATCGAGCGGATCGGTCGCTTGCGCCGCGCCGGCGGCGGGAGCGCGGCTCTGCGACTGACCCCGCAGCGCTGTGCTATAGGGAGGCGCGTTCATCGGGGGATTGGCATGGCAGGCGTGGCGGGACGGACAGCGCTGGTGACCGGCGCAGGCAGCGAAGCCGGCATCGGCTTCGCGACGGCAAGGCTGCTGGCGGCGGCCGGCGCGCGCGTCGCCATTGCCGCGACGACGAAGCGGATCTTCGACCGCCTCGCCGAGCTCCCCGGCGGGCGGCGGCGCCATGCCGCCTTCATGGCGGATCTGACCGACCGCAAGGCGGCCGACGCGCTGGTGAAATCGGCGGAGGAAGCGCTCGGGCCGATCGGGGTGCTGGTGAACAATGCCGGCATGGTGCAGACCGGCATTGCCGAGAAGCCCGCGGCGTTCCGCAAGATCACCGACGAGGCCTGGGACCGCGCGATCGACATCAATCTCAATAGCTGCTTCGCCGTCACCCGGGCCGTGCTCGGCGGAATGGTGACGCGTCGCTATGGGCGGATCGTCAACATGTCCTCGGTGACCGGGCCGGTCGTCTCGCACCGCCATAGCGCCGGCTACAGCGCCGCCAAGGCCGGCATGCTGGGCCTCACTCGCGCGCTTGCGCTCGAGGTCGCGAAGAAGGGCGTCACCGTCAACGCCGTCGGGCCCGGCTGGATCGAGACCGCCTCCAGCGGGAAATGGGAGATCACGGCCGGGAAGCACACGCCGATCGGCCGCCCCGCCCGCCCCGAGGAAGTCGGCCATGTGGTGCTCTTCCTCGCGAGCGAGGAAGCCAGCTACGTGACCGGCCAGCTCTTCGTGGTGGATGGCGGCAATTCGATCCAGGAGATCAAGGGGCCGGGCGCGTGACCGTCGATTGGCGCGGCAGGACGATCCTGATCACCGGCGGCTCCGGCGGCATGGGCCGGGCGACCGCCGATCTCTTCCTCGAGGCGGGCGGCAATGTCGCCCTCGCCGACATCGACGCGCAGCGGCTCGCGGCCTATGGCGAGGCGAACCGCGCCGCGGGCGACCGGCTGCTCGCCGTCACCGCCGACGTGACCAGGGTCGCCGATTGCGAGCGGATGGTCGCGGCCACGCTCGCGCGGTTTGGGCAACTCGACGTGCTGATCAATGCAGCCGGCGTCTGGGTGGAAGGCCCCTCCGATGAGGCGACGGAGGCGGAATGGGACCGCACCATCGACATCAACCTCAAGGGCACCTTCTTCGCCTGCCGCTATGCGATCCCCGCCCTGGAGAAGACCTCGGGCGTGATCCTCAACATCGCCTCGGATGCAGGGCTCCTCGGCAATGCGGGGGCCGCGATCTATTGCGCCTCCAAGGGCGGCGTGGTGCTGCTGACCAAGGCGATGGCGCGGGAGCTGGCGCCGCGCGGGGTGCGGATCAATGCGATCTGTCCCTGCGATGTCGAGACGCCGATGCTCGAATTCCAGGCCGCGACCTATGGCGGCGGCGATCCCGATGGCTACAGGAAGCGGCTGCTGTCGATCTATCCGCAGGGCGACCGCGCGCGGTTCGTGCGGCCGGAGGAGGTCGCCGAGTTCGTCTTCCAGATGGCCTCGCCGAAGCTGGCACCGGTCACCGGCGCTGCCCTCTCGATCGATTTCGGCACGACCGCCGGCAATTAGCGCGGCCTCATTCCGGAATGACGACCGACCCGTCGGCCGCAAAGGGGAAATGCGGGTTCCAGGCGATTTCCCACACATGCCCCTCGGGATCGGCGAAATGGCCCGAGTAGCCGCCCCAGCTCGTCGCCTGCGGCGGTTGAAGCGTCCGGGCGCCCGCGCCCTCGGCGCGCCGGAAGATCCGGTCCACCTCGTCGCGGCTCCGCGCATTGTGCGCGAGGGTGAAGCGCGCGGTGCCGCCATCGAGCTTGCGGCCCAGATCTTTCGCCAGCTTGCCGGCATCGTAGAGCGCCAGCACCACGCCCTCGAGCCGCAGGAACACAACCTCCCCCGCCACGCTCGCGGAGGAGACCGGCCAGCCCAGCCCCGTCTCGTAGAACGCGCGCGCGCGCACGAGGTCGGCGACGCCGAGCGTGACGAGCGTGATTCTCGGTTCCATCCGAAAGCTCCCTGCGCCAGCAAGTGACCGCGATGTCAGCCGGCGTCGCGACGATCCGAGAGCGTGACGCCGACGGCGGCAACGGTCACGCAGGCGATGGCGGCGAGCAGCGCCGGCCCGATGATCTGGCCGAGGAAGATCGCCCCGACCAGGGCGGCGATCGCCGGCTCGAGCGTCATCAGGATTCCATAGGCGCGGGCGGAGAGGCGCTGAAGCGCCTTGAACTCCATCGCCATCGGCAGCATCGCGCTCAGCAGCGCCACGCCGAGCGCGCCGAGAATCTCGCGCGGGCTCGCCTGCAGCACGGTGCCTTCGGCGAGCGCCAGCGGCATGAGCAGGAAGGTCGCCGCCCAGAGTCCCAGCACGAGGCCCGTATTGCCGTCGAAGACGGCGCCTGCACGCTTGCTCACCGGTACATAGCTCGCCCAGGCGATGGCGCAGATCGCGGCGAAGCCGAGCCCGACCGGATCGAGGCCGCCGCCGATCTCCGGCGTCATCAGCGCGATGCCGAGCGTCGCGACGCCGACCCAGAGGAAATGGATCGGCCGGCGCGACATGGCGATGGCGAGGCCAAGCGGCCCGAGGAAGGTGATCGTCGCGGCGATGCCGAGCGGCACGGTCTGCAACGCGAGAAAGAACGGCAGCTCCATTGCCGCGGCAACCAGCCCGAAGAGCAGGATCAGGGGCAGGCGGGCCAGCATCGTGCGATCGAGCGTCGGGCGCACGACGAGGCTCAGCATCGTCGCCGAGAGGCCGAGGCTGCAGAAGGCCGTGCCGATCGGGCCGAGGCTCGAGAACAGCATCGTCGCCAGCGCCGAGCCGAGCTGCACCGAAAGGATCGCGAGCAGCATCAGCGCCGTCGGCGGCAGGCGCCCGTAGGTCTGCGTCAGGAAGGCGGGCCCCGGAAACCGGCGCCCTCCCTCGGGCGCCTGCCATTGATCGAGCACGATCGATCGCGTCACGGTCCCCTCCCCGTCGCCGGCCGGAACCCTCTGCCGAAACGGCATGGCCGCCGGCCTGCGGCCCATTCTCCGCCCCCCGCGGAGGCCGATCAATATCCGATGGCGCGTCGGAAATCCGGGAGGATCGAGAGCAGCCAGAGCTCGGCGTTCTGCTCGAGATAGAGGCGGGTCACGCCGCGCGCGAAATGCGCATGCTCGATGACGACATCCAGGTCGTCCTCGACGAAGGCGCGGCCGAAGACCCAGTCCTGGTCCCACCGCGCGACAGCCCTGGCGGCGTCGCGCTCGCGGCCCTGCTCCGGCACGAAGGTGGCCTTGTACTGCACCTCGCCGCAGCGGGAATCGCCTTCCTCGTCGCAGTGATAGAAGAACACGTCGAAATCGATGCCCGCGCTGCGCGCCGAAAGTGCGGGGTTACCGAACCGGCCCGGCTGGACGGAAACGCTTTCGACCTCGGGATAGGATTTCAGGAGATCGACCATCTCATCGACGGTCACCCCGGCGCCGAGCGTCGCCGCCTCGGCGTCCGCCGCGCGGGCCTCCCATGCGCCCGCCATCGCCCATCCGAGGCATAGCATCGCCAGCACTGCGAACCGCATCGACCCCTCCGCGACACCGCGCAGGGCCCTGCCCGCGCCGAATCGCACACCCATGCATCGGCATTATGCCCGAGCGGAGCGTGTGCTGTCTAACGGCGCACCCCTGCCGCGACAAGATCATGCATCGGCGGCACGAGGCACGGCGGCCGTCGATACCGGGAGGAATGCGTCAGCGATTTCCGGCGGCGGCGGCCGGCGGCGCGGCGGGCGACTCGCCTTCCAGCGAGTCGAGGAGATCGGCAAGCGCGCTTTCGGCCGCGGCCGCGAGCGCGGGGTCGTTGGCCGCCGGCGCGGGCGTCGGGATGCGGCTGAGGATCTCCGCCGTATCCTGCCCGGTACAGCGGGCGAGCTCGCTCATGAGCAGCGCCACATCGATTGGCTTCGAGACATAGCCGTTCATGCCGGCCTCCTCGCAGCGGATGCGGTCCTCGACCATGGCGTTGGCCGTCATGGCGACGATCGGAATCGCATTGAGCTCGGGCGGCAGCGCCCGGATGCGATGGGTCGCCTCGAGACCGTCCATTTCCGGCATCTGCATGTCCATCAGGATCACGTCGTACTGGCGCTGGCAGACCGCATGGACCGCCTCGATGCCGTTCCCCGCAACATCGACCCGATGGCCGACCTTGGTGAGGAGGCTGCTCGCCAGGAGCTGGTTCACCTTGTTGTCCTCGGCGAGCAGGATGCGCAGGCTGCGCATCGGCGCCACCGGCGCCGCGGGTGCCGCCTCGGTGCTGGCGCCGAGCCGGGCATCGACGACCCGCGCGAGCCGGAGCACCACCTTGTCGCCGTGGAGCGGCTTGGGCAGGGCGGCGTCGAAGCCATATTCCTGCGCCGCCGCGTCGGTGTTGATCAGGCTCGAGGAGGAAGACAGCACCAGCTTCGTGCTGCCGAAGCCCGCATCGGCCCGCAGGATCCGGGCGAAACCCGGCCCGTCCGTATCGGGCATCATGTGATCGACGAGCGCGATCGCGAAGGGCTTGCCCTGCACTGCCGCGTTGCGCATCGCCTTCAACGCGTCGACGGCGCCCTTGGCGGTTTCCACCGGCATGTCGAGCGCCGTGAGCTGGCGCGCCACCACCCGGAGGTTCATCTCGTTGTCGTCCACCAGCAGCACCCGCTTGCCGGCAAGGGCGGCACGGGCCAGCGCGAGGCGCGTGGTGCGCTCGCTCTCCCCTTCGCCGCGGGTGAGCCCGACCTTGAACCAGAAGCAGCTTCCCCGCCCCGGCGTGCTTTCGACGCCGATATCGCCGGCCATCAGCGCGGCAAGCTGCTTGCTGATGGCGAGGCCGAGCCCGGTGCCGCCGTAGCGCCGCGTGGTCGAGGCGTCGGCCTGCGAGAAGCGCTGGAAAAGCATCGCCTGCACCGCCGGCGAGATGCCGATGCCGGTGTCCGTCACGCGGCACAGCACGGTCACCCTGTCGCCGTCCACGCGATCCGGCGTGAGCTCGATGGCGACGCCGCCGATCTCGGTGAACTTGATCGCGTTGCTCACGAGATTGAGCATGATCTGCCGCAGGCGGCCCGGGTCCCCCACCATGCGCGGCGGCAGATCGGGATGCACGAAGGAGACGAGGTCGATGTTCTTGGCATGCGCGCGCGCGGCCATGAGCTCGGTCACGCTCTCGACCAGCGGCGACAGCTCGAAATCGGCGATCTCGAGATCGAGGCGCCCGGCCTCGATCTTCGAGAAATCCAGGATGTCGTTGATGACGTCGAGCAGGATTTCGCCGGAATCGCGAATCGTCGTCGCGAAATGGCGCTGCTCCTCGTCGAGCTTCGTGTCGAGGAGCAGCGCCGCCATGCCGAGCACGCCGTTCATCGGCGTGCGGATCTCGTGGCTGACCGTCGCGAGGAACTCCGATTTCGCCTTGTTGGCGGATTCGGCCGCGACCTTGGCGATGCGCAGCTCCTCCTGGTCGCGCAGGCGCGCCGCGGAGGTATCGCGGAACACGTCGACCGCCGCCGCCATGTCGCCGATCTCGTCGCGGCGGTCCATCGCCGGCACCTTGATGTCGTGATCGCCGCGGGCCACGCGGGTCATGGCGGTGATCAGCGACTGGATCGGTTGCACCAGCCGGTTTGCCGCGACATAGCCGATCGAGCCCGCGAGCAGCGTGACCAGCACACCCACCACGATGAAATTGTCCCGCATCCGATAGACGCTGACGAAGGCCGCGTCGGAGGCGATCTGCGCCACCAGCGACCAGTGCGGGTCGGCGAAGCCTTCATAGCCGCGGGTCTGATGCGCGCTCACCAGCATCATCTCGCCCTCGACCTCGCGCTCGGTCGCCTGGTCGACGATCTGGGACAGCAGGTCGAAGGGGACCTCCGGGGCGCCCGGCGTGCGGAACATCACATAGCCGGTCCGGCGATCGAAGAGGGTGATGGCGTGAGAGGCATCCTGGGCGACGCCCGAGATCGTGATCCCGGCGAGGCGCTCGGTGATCGCCTTCCAGTCCACGACCGCGATGAGCGCGCCCAGTATCTTGCCCGTTTCGCGGCTGGCATGGATCGGAAGCGCGAACATGATGCCCGCATCCTGCGCGAGCGGGGTGCGCTGGACCGGGCTTTGATAGGCCCAGCCCTGCATCACGCTGCGGAAAAAAGCCATCCGGTCGAGCTTCTGGCCGATCCATCGCCGGTCGGTCGACGCCACCACCAGACCGTCCGCATCGGCGGCGGCGAAGTTGGAGAACTCGGGATACTGCGTCCGGAAGCGGTCGAGATCGTTGCTGACGGGCGCGGCATGCGCGTTCGCGAGGAGGTCCTCCATCGCCTTGAGGCTGCTCCAGGTGTGAAGGTCCTCGACCACCTGCCCCATGAACTGCTCAAGCTGCTGCGAGGTCCGGCGCGTCAGCTCGAAGGCTTCGGAAGCGATCGCCTCCTTCAGGGAGTTGCGGGCATCGGAATAGGTGACCATCGCCATGAGCACCACCGGCAGCATGGCGCTGAGCGTGAAGAGGAGTATGAATCTTTCGCGGATGCGCCAGCGCATCGCCCGCCCCGTCTCAGCCCGGTCGGACGCGGGGCAGCGCGACCGTTCCGGTCGCAAGCATCGTTCCGCGTTCCATCCGTCGCACGCTCGCCAGAGTTCCGGACCTCCCCGGTCCAACGGGCATTCCACCAATCTTTGCTTGCGCTTCGGTTAACAAAATCTTCCAGGCCGGCTTCGTTTCGCGGAAAACCGGCGGATTTCCGGGATTTCGCCGCGGGCTTCGGGAAAGTCCGCACGGGAAGCGCCGGATCGCCCACGGAAACGCCGCGGCGATCTTGCCGTTTTCCGCGGCCCCGCGAAGGCCCCCGTTGCGGATTGCGCAAACAGGGTCTGCCTTTCTTGCGGCGTGAGCCCGGACGACTACACTCGGGCGCCGTCGCGGGCGCCCGGTATCCCGCGAGAAGCCAGAAAGTGGGGACAGAGGCATGAAGAAGACCAGCCGTCGCGGCAAGCTGCGCGTCCATTTCAAGAGCAACCGCGCGGCGGCCGACACCTGGCCGAACACGCCCGAAGGCGAAGCCGCCTTCTCGCTCACGCGGGAGCGCTATGAAGCGGCGGCGAAGCGCCACGTCAGAACGGCGAAGCGGCTGGCGCCGAGCTTCGGCTGGAACACCGGGGATTTCGCCACGACCATGGCCGATGTCGAAGTACTGGTCACCTGGGACCTGCCGACGCGGGACCTCGCCAAACACGCGCCCAAGCTGAGCTGGATCCATATCATCGGCGCCGGTGTCGAGCATCTGATGCCGATGGACTGGCTGCCGCGCGGCGTGACCCTCGTCAACAACAAGGGCGTTCATGCCCAGAAGGCCGGCGAATATGGCCTGATGTCGCTGCTGATGCTGAACGCCGCCATGCCGGCGCTCTATACCGGGCAGCGGGAGAAACGCTTCGACCAGATCTATGCGACGCCGATCGGCGGCAAGACGGTCCTGGTGGTCGGCGTCGGCAGCATCGGCGGCGCGGTGGCGCGCCAGGCGAAGCGCGCGGGGCTACGGGTGCTCGGCGTCAATCGACATGGCAAGCCGACGGCCGGCGTCGACCGGATGTACAAGACGCGCGACATCGACAAGGCGCTGCCGCAGGCGGACTTCGTCTTCGTGGCGACGCCGCTCACGACGGAAACCCGCAACCTGCTCGACCGGCGGCGCCTCGACCTGCTGCAGCCCACGGCCGGGATCGTCAATGTCGGGCGCGAGCCGGTGATCGACTACGCGGCGCTCGCCGCCAAGCTGCGGAATGGCAGCCTCGCCGGCGCGATCCTCGACGTCTTCGATCCGGAGCCGCTGCCGGAGAGTTCGCCGCTCTGGGACACGCCGAACCTGATCGTCACGCCGCATGTCTCGTCCGACGACGGCGATTCCTACATTCCGCTCACGCTCGACCTCTTCTTCGAGAACATGGAGCGTTACCTCGCCGGCAAGCCGCTCAGGAACCGGGTCAACGCCAAGCTCGGCTACTGATGCGCGACGGCGACCTGATCGATCGCACGGCCGTTGCGCTCGACGCCGACACGCTCGCGCGTCTCGCCGAGCGCGATCCCGATGCCCATGCGCGGCTCGAGCGCGTCGAGCTCTTCCGCATCGCCTATGCGAGCGGCGGCCTCAAGGTGACGGGCTATGTCGTCCGGCCGAAGCAGCCGCCGGGACCGCTGCCCTGCGTCATCTATAACCGCGGCGGCTATGGCAGCAGCGGCGTGATCTCGGCCCGTCAGGCGGCCGTGCAGCTCGCGGCCATCGCCGACCGCGGCTACATCGTCGCGGCAAGCCAGTATCGCGGCAATGCCGGTTCCGAAGGGCTCGACGAGTTCGGCGGCGCCGATCTCGACGACGTGCTGGCGCTCGTTCCGCTGCTGGAGCGCGAGCCCGGCGCCGACCCTTCCCGCATCGGCCTCTGGGGCTGGAGCCGCGGCGGGCTCATGGCCTATCTGGCGCTTGCCCGCACCGACCGGTTCGCGGCAGCGGTCGTCCTTTCGGGCGTGACCGACCTCGGGGACTATCTGCAGCGCCGGCCGGAGATGGAGCAACGCGTCTTCGCGAAGCTCGTGCCGGACTATCGCGCGGACAGGGAGGCGGCGATCCTACGCCGCTCGCCGATCCGCTGGCCGGAGAAGCTCTGCAAGACGACGCCGATCCTGATGCTGCATGGCGGCGCGGACTGGCGCGTCCATCCGAGCCAGGCGTTGCGGATGGCGACCGCGCTCTATGAAGCGAGGCACCCCTTCCGCTTCGCCTTCTTCGAAGGCGCGGACCACGGTCTGGCCGAGGTCAGCGCCGAAGCGATGCGGATGTCCTATGATTGGCTCGACCGGTATCTGCGCGACCGGCTGCCCTGGCCGAGCCTGGAGCCGCACGGGCTCTAGAACGACGGAGGTCCGTCGCCTCACCAGTCGCGGGTTTCGATTTCCAGCGCCTTGAGGCGCTCGATCACATAGCGGTCGCGTTCCTCGCCGACGAGCTTGTCCGCCGCGAACTGATGCTCCATGGCCTTGGCGGCAACGCGGCGACGCAGCTCGCCGTCCGGAATCGAGTTCCGCGCCGGCACCGTCATGACCGTGTCGCCGCCATAGGTCGGGATCGGGCCGGTCGCGAGGTCGGTCGGCTGCTCCGCCTCCTCGCCGGCGGCGACGCGCTTGATGTAGCGGCGGAGCTTGCGGCGCAGGGCGGCCACGCCCTTGTCCGTCGCCATCAGATGCTCGAGCTTGTGAATGGTGACCGGTCCCATGCCGGTGGTGGCTTCGAGATCGCCGGGGTGGCGCTGTCGCTGCTCGTACGGGCGGTCGAACACCTCGCCCTGCTCGATCTGGTCGATGCCCTCCGGCGTGTTCCATTCATGCGGATCGCCGCGCTCGCCGAAATTCGCCCAGGCGATGACGCGCGTGTCGGTATCGTCGACCGGCACCACCCAGCGGGTGAAGGAGCTGCGGCCGAAATAGCGCTGCCTCGTGCCGTCGGCCGCATAGGCGGCGCCGGCCTGGGTGAAGTTCGGGAAGATCAGCTCGTTCACGCGGATCCAGACATTGTCGCCGACGCGCCGCGTATTGGTCGCGAAGAGCCTGATGCCCTGATCGTAGAACTCGATCTCGCCGAGCTCGCCGAAGCCCTCGGAGAATTGCAGGCGGCTCACGCGCGAATGGAGGAAAGAGGTATGAACGGGGTCGACGATCGCATCCAGCACCTGCAGCCAGTTGCAGGGAAAATGCGAGATATAGGGCGTCATCGTCATGCCCGGAATCTCGTAGGCGTCATAGATAGGGAAGGCCGGGATCTCGGCCGACGGCCCCATATAGGCGAAGATGAGGCCCTTGTGTTCGC
>CADEFF010000038.1:28967-30087 GCA_902826565.1 uncultured Rhodospirillaceae bacterium
GTTCGCGCACCGGATAGGCACCCTGCCGGCGCGTCGCGCGGACCTTCTCGGCGCCCTTGCTGTCCGCGGCCTCGCCCGGCGTCTCCAGGATCTTTCCATCCACGTCGAAGAGCCAGCCGTGATAGCAGCAGCGAATGCCGCGATCCTCGCAGATGCCGTATTCGAGCGAGGTCTGGCGGTGGCAGCAATTGAGATGCAGCAGCCCGTAGCGCCCGCCCTTGTCGCGGAAGCAGACGAGGTCCTCGCCCAGCACCCGCAGGCGCTTCGGCAGGTCGCCGATCTCCGGGGCGATCGCGACCGGATGCCAGAACCGGCGCAGATACTCGCCGCCGGGCGTGCGCGGTCCGACCTCGGTCAGCTCGCGGTCATGCTCCGGGCGGTCGGTCTGCTGATACCCGGTATAGCCCGCATAATCCCGTTGCTCGTTCATGCCCTGTCCGCCCGCTTGTCCGGTCGCCGCCGGCGGCGCGACCGCCCGCCTCGTTTCGCCACCTAACTTATGAAGCGCCTCCGGCCGGTGCAATTGCGCAGAGCGCAAGATACGGAATCCGCAGGAATTAGCCGATTTCGGCCCCGCTCGACCGGGCGGCGGCCAATGGCAGGGCAGGCCCGGCGGATGCGCGATCCGCAGGACGGAACGGTGCGGCCGTTGACCTTGCCGCGCAGCTCGTCTCTGCTGAAGGCTTCGAGGCGCGATAGCGAGGGATTCATGTCCGTGCAGATTGCCGATCGTTGGTTCGAGGTGAAGCGCCTCGACGACGACCTCACGCTCCTTTGGGAGCCGCATGTCGTGCCGCTCATGCGCTGCAACATCTGGCTGGTGCGCGGCCGCGATCGCGACCTGGTGATCGACACCGGCATGGGCATCTGCAGCCTGCGGGAGATCGTGACCCGTCTCACCGACCGGCCGCTGACGGCGGTCGCGACCCACGTCCATGCCGACCATATCGGCGGGCATCACGAGTTCGAGGATTGCGTTGCGCATCGGCTGGAGGCGGACGGGCTCGAACGGGCGGACGGCGATTTCACCCTGCTGGACGAGAGTTTCGACGCGTCCGATCTCAGCTACTTCTCGGTGCCGAACTACGAGGTGAGCGGGCCGCTGATCACGGCCCTGCCG
>CADEFF010000038.1:30187-37236 GCA_902826565.1 uncultured Rhodospirillaceae bacterium
CTACTTCTCGGTGCCGAACTACGAGGTGAGCGGGCCGCTGATCACGGCCCTGCCGAGCGCCGGCTACGACCTCCGCAGCTTCCGCATCGCGCCGGCGAAGGTGACGCGACGCGTCGAGGATGGCGACGTCATTTCCACAGGGGACCGCAACTTCGAGATCCTCCATCTGCCCCGGCATTCGCCCGGCAGTATCGGCCTCTGGGAGAAGGCGAGCGGCATTCTGTTCTCGGGCGACGCCATTTATGAGGGACCCCTCCTCGACGAGCTGCATCATTCCAGCATCCCAGACTATGTGCGGACCATGAAACGGCTCCGCGACATCCCGGCCCGCGTGGTGCATGGCGGGCACAATGGAAGCTTCGGACGGGATCGCCTGCGGGCCATCGCCGAGGCTTATCTGCAGGCGCACGAGCGAGCCGATGCGCTTTGACGCGGCGACCGGCGGCGTGCACGGTCGCTCCCGGCACCTGTCCGGCGACACGCATAGGCGCGGAAGCTACTGACTGCGCAGGGTTCTTTCGACGTTCGATGCCGTGACGAGGATGCGAGGCAATGCCGAGGCGCGGCGTTCTCGGCGGGCCGAGCCTCCGTCGCGGTTGCAAACCGCGGATATTCACCCTCATATGACGGTCGTCTCCCGGCGCCTTCGCTCGATCGCGGCGACCGCGGAGAGCTTCCCCCGACCGCCAGGAGCGACCGATCTACCGTCCGCCCGACGGCGCGCCCTTGCCGACACCGAGTTCCACGAGATGATTCGTCGAGTCCTGCCTCGGCAACCGGCGAACCGAGCTGCCATCTTGTCCCCTGAAAAGAGGTCGGAACCAAGTTGCGCATCCCCCACGCGGATCAAGATACGACCGCTCGCAGGGCCGCCGGCCTGAGGTCGGCGGTTTCCCCCTATGAGTCACCGATTCTTGCCAGGACGGTGTGGCAGCTCTTCACCTCGATCGGGCTCTATGTCGCTTCGTCCGCCGCAATGTACGCCGCCTTCCAGGTGTCGTTCCTTCTGACGCTTGCGCTCGCCATCCCGACCGGCGCGCTCCTCGTGCGGGTCTTCATCGTGCAGCATGATTGCGGTCACGGATCCTTCTTCCGGTCGCGCCTCGCCAACGACATCGTCGGCAGGGTCTGCAGCCTGATGACGCTCGCGCCCTATTCGAGCTGGCGGCGCCATCATGCGGGCCATCATGGCAACTGGAACAACCTGGATCGCCGGCTGTCGGGCGCCGACATCTATTCGGCCTGCCTCACCGTCGCGGAATATCGGAAGCTGCCGCGGCGCGATCGCCTGTTCTATCGCCTCACCCGTCATCCGATCGTCGCCCATCTGCTGCTGCCGCCGCTCATCTTCGTCCTGCTCTACCGCGTGCCCTTCGACATGCCCGAGGGATGGGAGCGCGAGCGCCGCGCGGTCTATCTCACCAACATCGCGATCCTCGCGCTGATGCTGGCGCTGGGCGCGCTGTTCGGCTTCGCCGAGATGCTCGTCGTGCAGTCGCTGACCATCCTGGTCGGCTCCATCATCGGCGTCTGGCTCTTTGCGCTGCAGCACCGCTATGAGGGCGCCGAATGGATGCGGCAGACGGAGTGGAGCTTCGTCGGTGCGGCGATTGACAGCTCCTCCTACCTCAAGCTTCCGAAGGTCCTGCAGTGGTTCACCGGCAATATCGGGTTCCACCACGTTCATCACCTGGCGCCGCGCGTGCCGAACTACCGGCTTGAGGAGTGCTACGAGGCGGTCGCCGCGCTGCGCACGCGGGCGCCGCTCTCGCTTCGCGCCGGCCTAGAATCGGTATGGCTCGCGCTTTGGGACGAGGAGCGGCGAGGACTGGTGCGGTTCTCGGCGCTGCGGCGGCGCCCCTCGCCCGCATCGGCCGCCTAGCTCGCCCGCGCGGGCGCGCGCCTGCGCCGCGGCGCCTTACCCGCCGGGCGACAGGGCGGCGATCGCCCCCGGGGTCGGTCGGCATCTGAACCGGAGGCCTGTAGAAAGCCTGGTTATCAGGTGGCGCGGGAACGCCGCTGCGGCTCGCGCAGCAGATAGATCGACAGGAAGATGAGGGCGAGCGATACCACCACGATGATGGTGCCGATCGCGTTGATCTCCGGCGTGATGCCCCGGCGGAGCGTCGAATAGATATACATCGGCAGCGTGTTGTCGCGACCGGTCAGGAAGAAGGTCACGGGTATCTCGTCGAAGGAGAGCGTGAAGGCCAGCAGCGCGCTGCCGAGGATGGCCGAGCGGATGTTGGGCAGCGTCACCAGCAGGAAGGTCTGCCAGGGCCGCCCGCCGAGATCGCTGGAGGCCTCCTCGAGCCGCCGGTCGAAACGCATCAGGCGCGCATAGACCTGGGTAATCACGATGGCGACGAGCGCGGTGCCATGCCCCAGAATCACCGTCTCGAGGCTCAGATTGAACCCCAGCACCCGGAACAGATTGAGCATCGAGATGCCGGTGATGATGCCGGGCAGCGTCAGAGGCAGCATGACCAGCCGGCGGAATGCGGTCTTGCCCGGAAAATCGGCACGATCGAGGGCGAAGGCGGCGGGCACGCCGACCAGAAGCGTCAGCAACGTCGCGGCACCCGCCACGTAGAAGCTGTTCCTGATCGCCGCAATCATCTCCTCGTTGGCCAGCATCTTCTCGTACCAACCGAGCGTGAAGCCGCGCAGCGGCAGAGTCGTGACGATGTTGTCGTTGAAGCTGAAGACGATGAGCACGATCACGGGCAGATAGAGGAACGCGAGGATCAAGCCGACCAGGGCGCCGAGCGCCCAGAAGGACGGATCGCGCCGCCTGCGCCTCCGAGGTTCGGCGATGGCAGTCGCGCTCATCCGCTTACCCGAGATTGAGCCGGCCAGCACGCTCCAGCCGATCGCTCGCCGAGATGATGGAGAGAACGATGATGAGCACCACGATCGAGAGCGCTGCGCCGAGCGGCCAGTTCAGGGCGATTCCGAACTGCGACTGGATAACGTTCGCGATCATCGTCCCGCTCGGTCCGCCGACCAGTACCGGTGCCACGAAGTCGCCGAAGGTGAGGCAGAAGGCGAAGGTGGCGCCGGCGAGGATACCCGGGATCGAGAGCGGCAAGGTGACGCCAAGGAAGGTACGCAACGGTCCGACGCCGAGATCCTGGGATGCCTCGATGAGGTTGCGCGGGATCTTCTCCAGCGCCGTATAGACCGGCATCACGACGAAGGGGATGAAGATGTAGGTGAGCGTCAGCACGACGGCGAACTGATTGTAGAGCAGGAGATCGGTCGGGCCCTCGAGAATGCCCGACCAGACGAGAAACGAGTTCAGCACGCCTTCGCTGCCGAGGATCGTCTTCCAGGTGTAGGCGCGGAGGAGATACGAGACCCACAAGGGCACGATGACCGCCATGTAGAGGGCGGCGCGCAGGCTCGGCGACCGGATCTTGAACACGAGAAAATAGGCGAGCGGATAGGCGAGCGCGACCGCGGCGACGGCAACCGCGGCCGCGATCTTCAGGGTCCGGAAGAAGACGGTGTAGTACTGCGAGTCCTGGATGAGCTGCAGATAGTTGCCGAACTGAAAGTCCGGAATGAAGATCGGAAATTCCTTCCGGTAGAAGCTGTAGGTGAACATGATCGCATAGGGCACGAACATGAAGAGGAGCGTCCACAAGAGCGGTGGCGCGAGCACGCCCAATGCGGAAAGACGGCGGCGGGTCGCCAGCTTCATGGCTGCGCCTCGGCCGGAAAGACCATGACGTTCGCCGGCGGCACGGCGATCGCAACCCTGCCACCCGTCTGCGGCAGGCGAAGCGTTTCGACGGCGGCGGAGAGTTGTAGATCGACGATGAATGGCGCCGCTTGTCCGATGTCGAGTTCCATGCGAAGCGCATGGCCGTGGAAGAGATGCTCGGTCACGCGGGCCTCGATCAGATTCGCACCGGGCTCCGCCGCGCTGCCGTCGGTAACGAGCGCCGCCTTCTCGGGCCGGATCGAGAGCAAGACCTTGTCGCCGGGCTGAAATCTGCGACCATGAGCGGCGCCCCGGAGGCGGTGCAGCCCGGCAGTTGCCAAGACCTCGTCGCCCTCGATGGCGGCAACCGTCGCGCGCATCAGGTTCGAGGTTCCGATGAAATCCGCCACGTACGGCGTTGCGGGGCGATCATAGAGCTCGGCCGGCGTGCCGCACTGCACGATCCGCCCCTGCGAGAGCACGACGACGCGGTCCGACATCACCAGCGCCTCCCTCTGGTCATGGGTCACCAGCAGGAAGGTGATGCCGAGCTTTTCATGCAGATGCATGAGCTCGACCTGCATCGCCTCGCGCAGCTTGACGTCGAGCGCCGAGAGAGGCTCGTCGAGAAGCAGGACCTTCGGCTGCCGGATGATGGCCCGCGCGAGCGCCACGCGCTGCCGCTGCCCTCCCGAAAGCTGCGCCGGCATGCTGTCGATCTTCTCGAGCAGATCGACCATGCGGAGCGTCGTGGCGATTCGATCCGCCGTCTCCGCCCGCGGCACACCGGAGATCCGGAGCCCGTACCCCACGTTCTGCCCGACCGTCATGTGCGGGAAGAGCGCATAATCCTGGAACACGGTGTTGACGGGACGTCGATAGGGCGGGTCGTCGGTGACGTCGCGGCCGCCGAGCAGGATGCGGCCGGCATCCGGCGTCTCGAAACCGGCGATGAGACGAAGGATCGTCGTCTTGCCGCAGCCCGAGGGCCCGAGCAGCGTGACGAACTCGCCGGCCCGGATCTCGAGCGAGACCCCGTCGACAGCCCGGATTCCGCCCGGAAAGGTCTTCGCCAGCCCGGCGATCTCGATGATGTTGGTCATGGCAGGGACCGCGCGGCGATCGCCGGCCGGGCGGGCTGAAGGCCCGCCCGGCGGCGTCCCGATCCTATTCGGCGCCCTTTATGGCATTCCAGGTGTTGGTATAGACGTCGAGACGGTCCGGCTGCTCCCACATCACCAGGCTGTCGACATAGTCGATGTCGTCCTGGTGCTTCGCCTCGAACTCCTCCGACGTCATGCACGCCTTTGCCGCGACCGGATTGGCGGCCGAATAGCCGGTCACCGACGAGATGCCGCACTGCCCGCGCGCCGAGGTCGTGAAGTTGATGTATTGGTAGGCGCAATCCTGGTTCGGGCTGCCCTTCACGATCATCCAGTTGTCCGCCCAGCCGTCGGCCTTCTCCTTGGGCAGGAATTCCTTCACCGGGATGCCTTGCTTTTGCAGCTCGGCGACCTGATAGCCGCCCCAGGTGTTGGAGATCCAGACCTCGCCGGAAGCGTAGAGATTGATGAGCTCGCCGGCCGTGCTCCAGTATTTCCGCAACAGCGGCTTTTCCTCGATCAGCTTCTGCTTCACCGCTTCGAGCTGCTCGTCCGTGAGGCTGTAGACATTGTCGTAGCCGAGCAGGCGCGCCGTGTTGAAGATGGCGCTCTTGTCGTCCCAGAGGGCGATCTTGCCCTTGTACCGCTCGTCCCAGAGCACGGCATAGGAGTCCGGCTCCTCCGTGATCTTGTCGGTGCGGTACATGAGCGGGATGGAGCCCCAGGTCAGCGGCACGCCATAGACCTGGCCGTCGCGATTGATGCCCTTGGCGTTGCGGAACAGCTCGTAGATATCGTTCCAGTGCTCGATCTTGGACATGTCGAGCGGCTCGACGAGGCCGGCGGCGACCAGCACGCCGGTCGTGTCCGCCGACACCGAGACGATGTCGTAGACCCCGCCGCCGGATGCGAGCTTCGGCGCGAAATCGTCATTGGATCCGACATAGGTGGCGGTCACCTTGCACCCGGTAGCGGATTCGAATTCCTTGACGAAGCTTTCGTCGGCATAGCCTTCCCAGCCCAGAAAATTGAGCTCGCCTGCGACGGCGCTCGCCCCGCCGGCCGCCACAATGGCGAGCCCGACGATCGAGCCGTAAAGCCAGCCTGCCGTTCTTCTTTTCATGGTTTCCTCCCTGTGCTGAGTGATTGCCTCGAAATCGGATGACACGCGGTTCGCCGTCCCTTCGTCGAACCGCGGATAACTATGGCGAGCGCTCCCGCATCGAACTCGGATGAATGTCGCGATCGACGCGCCTCGTTCATCAGTAGCTCGGTGGCGTAATGGCCCAGAGCACGACCGTCTCCGTTCTGCCTGGATTTCCATAGCGATGCGGCAGGTTGCTCGGAAATGTGAAGCTGTCCCCTTCGTTCAGGACGAAATGCTTGTTGCCGATCCATAGCTCGAGCTGGCCGGCAACGATCATCCCGCCCTCCTCGCCGCTATGTGTGTAGGGTCGCTCGCCGCTCATCGAGCCGGGCGGAAGCCGGCTGAGCAGCAGCTCCAATTGCCCGTTCAGGTTCGGCGAGAGCAGCTCGTCGATGGCGCCGCCATCGAACGCGACCTTGCGGCGATGACACGCGCGGACCACATAGTCGCGCTCCTCCTGCGGCCCCGGCGCGCCATTGGCGAAGAACCAGCTAATGTTGACGCCGAGCGCCCGGCTGATCTCATAGAGCGCGAGGACGGACGGGTTCGAGATGCTCCGCTCGACCTGGCTGAGAAAGCTTACGGACATGCCCGCACGATCGGCGAGTTCCGTGAGCGTCATGCCGCGCGACTTCCGCAGATCCCGGATTTCCTTGCCCACCGCCCGAAGCAAATCGTCGCCGCGGGAAGCGTCCGCGATCTGGTCCGCCAGCGCGGACGAGCGTGGCCCAGCCATTTCCGCCCTCCCCTGCACGGCTTCTTCTTGATTAGTGAAATCATTGGCCGAATTTTCACTGGGAGGCAAGAGCGGAGGCTGCCGGCCGAGAGCAGGGGATCTCGGCCTCGAGCTATCGCGTCGGGACCGCGGCGATCGCCGCCGGGGTCAGGCGTCTGAACCGCGCCGGCCGGTCGAAGCCGCGCACCACGGCGCTTTCCTCGGCAGGCGCGAACGGCGCCAGCAGGGCGCGCGCCCCCGGCTCCTCCGCCAGCGCTTCGGAGATCACGACGTCGCCGCCGCGGCTCTGCCCTTGCAGCCGCGCCGCGAGATTGACGGTCGATCCGAAATAGTCGAGCCGGTCGTTGAGGGTGA
>CADEFF010000039.1 GCA_902826565.1 uncultured Rhodospirillaceae bacterium
CGCCGATAGTTGGTGTAGGCGGCATCGCCCTTGTGCGGGTAGAGCTTCTCGATCGAGGGCTTGGTGTGCTCGCAGGAGAGGAACTCGAGCGGCTTCACCACCTTCTTTCCGCTCCGCTTGAAGACCCAGACGTCGATCGGCTGCTGGCCCTTGAGGTCGGTAAAGCGGATGAGATCGCCCTTCTTCACGGCGAAGGCGGTGCCGGTGCGCGCCTTCACATGCCGGTGCTCGATCACCTTCGCCTGCTTCGTCGTCCTCGTCTTCTTCGCTGTCTTCGCTGTCTTCGCCTTCTTCGCCGTCTTCGACTTGCCTGTCACTCGCCTCGCCATAATCCTCATCTCTCCCGTTGATCGTCGACCGCGACGCGCGCCGACCGGCTTCGCGTCCGCTCGTTTCAGCAGCCCATGGAACCAGCGCGCGTCGCCGCTTGCAAGCTGCATGAACCAAGCGGGATGAACATAGCCTGCGGCGGCGCGCCGGCGACATCGGTGCGCGGGAGGACGTTCCCTTCGTCATGCAGCGCGATCGCTTCGCCTGCGCACGACGCGACGCTCGTCCGACGGGCCCCCTGCGTCATCGGAGCGCAGCGAAGCGCGCCGGACTTGGGAGCGCGGCGAAGCACGCCGGACTCGGGAGAGCGCCGCTCTCGACCGAGGCCTGATGCAAAGCTGCAACAAGCGGGACGCAAAATGCATCCTGCCCGATCGTTTCGCGGCGC
Organism: uncultured Rhodospirillaceae bacterium; assembly: GCA_902826565.1. Classification (GTDB taxonomy): domain Bacteria; phylum Pseudomonadota; class Alphaproteobacteria; order Dongiales; family Dongiaceae; genus CADEFF01. The sequence goes on from CADEFF010000039.1 coordinate 719, forward strand.
CCGAGGGCCGGTTCGGCGAAGGCCTTTTGCCGGCGGACTTCCTTCCTGCCGGCCTGCCCAAATCGTTAATGAATCTGACCGGGGCGGGGACCTCGAAGGACCCGGGCCCGCGCTCGTTCGAGGGTTAATTGGAGAATCCCTGCCGAATCCGTCATTTTTGCGAGTTTCGCGTGCCGAATCCGGCGGATGGGAAACTATCTTCGAGTCGCCGGGGGAACAGCTTCGCGGATTCGGCGTTCTGACTGATGGGATGGGAAATGCGATCCCGCAAGTGCCATGCAAGCCTGTGTAAAATTGTCGAAAACCGGCCGTTCCCCTTTGACTTTCGGTAGTATCGAACCTACTATCCGCCCAAGTGAGGGTACAGCCTATTGGACCCGGTCGCGTCGTCTTTCCGGCGAACGTGGGTCGGGGCCGGTTCAATGCCGTAGCACGGCAATCGCCGAGCGCGGGTTTTGGGGAGATAAAAAAATGCTGCAGACGAAGTTCTTGGGGGTCGTCGCCCTGGTCGGCCTGTTGGCTGGCTGCACGACCAACATTGAAGCCATGCGCTCGGCCGAAGCGACGGGCTCGCCGTTCACTCAGGCGTTGACCGAGGAATATCGGCAGATCGTCGCGTTCGAGGCCGATGAAATGTATGATTGGCCGGACGCCGATTACTTTGCCCAGAAGGGCCTCCGGGCCGCTGCCGGCGAAGTCGTTCAGCCGGAAGAGCTCGCCAATTGGGACCTTCCCGCGGATTCGGCCGGCCAGCTCGCCGAAGGCCGTAACCGCCTGATGGTCGCTCTCGAGGCCGGCGGTCGCGACTCCTATCCGGAGCTCGCCGCCCGCGCTCAGGGCCGGTTCGACTGCTGGATCGAACAGCAGGAAGAGAACCATCAGCCGGATCACATCGCCGCTTGCCGCGATGATTTCTATGCCGCGCTCGAGGAGCTCGAAGCCGCGATGCAGCCCGCTCAGCAGCCTGCCGAAATGGCGCCGCTGCCCGAGAACTACATCGTGTATTTCGACTTCGACAGCTCGGACATCCGCCCGGATGGCCAGGAGACTGTTGACCGCGTCGTTGCCGATGCCGCCTCGATCGGCGCCCCGGCGATCTCGGTCACCGGTCACGCCGACCGCTCCGGTCCGGAAGACTACAACATGGCGCTCTCGCTGCGTCGTGCTGACGCGGTCCGTGACTCCCTCATCAGCGGCGGCGTTGCCCCCGACCAGATCACCACGGCGGGCCGCGGCGAAGAGGAGAACGCGGTGCCGACGGCCGATGGCGTCCGCGAGCAGGCCAACCGTCGCGTCGAGATCATCATCCAGCAGTAATCTCGATCGCGGGACTTGTTCGAGAGACGGCGCCGGGGAAACCCGGCGCCGTTTTCTTTTGCGCGACCGGTCGACGCGACCGACGAATTCTTCAGACCATTCGCGCCGTGTGGCCTTTGCCGCCGACGCGCCGGCCCTCGCACGCGCGGAGTCGCGTTGCTGGACTTGCGGGGTCGCAGGGTTAAAATGGCCGACCGCGGCCGGGCTTCGCCTGATGCAGGCCTCGCGCCCTCCGAAGCGACCCGCTTCGCCACCGCCCTTTGGCCCACGGCCCTTCGATCACGAAACCCTTCGCTCACGAGCCCATGTACACGGAAACCACGCGCTCCATTCAAGTGACGGTTCAGCCGATCTATCTCGAGGACCAGTCGGCCCCCGACGAGCAGCGCTTCGTCTGGGCCTACCGGGTCCGGATCGAGAATCGGGGCGGCGAAACCGTCCAGCTCCGCACGCGGCACTGGAAGATCACCGATGCGCTGGGCCGGATCCAGGAAGTCCGCGGCGCGGGCGTGGTGGGCGAGCAGCCGGTGCTCGAGCCCGGCGGCAGCTTCGAATATACGAGCGGCACGCCGCTGCCCACGCCGTCCGGCTTCATGGTCGGCAGCTACGAGATGGAGACGAGGTCCGGCGAACGCTTCGCCGTGGCAGTGCCGGCCTTCTCGCTCGACAGCCCGCATCAGCCGATGAAAGTGAATTGACCGGCCGGCCCGGTCGCGAGGCCCCCCAGGCGTCCTGGAGCCGGATCCGGTTCTCCACGGACGGCGCCGACAAGGAAATCATCCGATGAACAAGCTCACGAAAGCCACCGCCGCCGCGCGCCGGACCTCCGTACGCGCCGGGATCCAGCGGCCGAGCCGGGCCGAAGCGGAAGCCGCGATCGCGACCCTGATCCGCTGGGCGGGCGACGATCCGGCGCGCGAAGGCCTTCGCGGCACGCCGAACCGGGTCGCCCGCGCCTATGAGGAGTTCTTCCGCGGCTACGACGACGATCCGGTTGCGGTGCTGTCGCGGACCTTCGAGGAGACCGAGGGCTATGACGAGATGGTGGTGCTGCGCGACATGCGATTCGAATCGCACTGCGAGCATCACCTGGCGCCGATCATCGGCCGCGCCCACATCGCCTATCTGCCGAATCAGCGTGTGGTCGGCATCAGCAAGCTCGCCCGCGTCCTCGACATCTACAGCAAGCGTCTGCAGATCCAGGAAAAGATGACCGCCCAGATCGCCAACACCATCGAGGAAGTACTGCAGCCGAAGGGCGTCGCCGTGGTGGTGGACGCGGCGCACCAGTGCATGACGACGCGCGGCGTGCACAAGCCCGGCATGAGCATGGTCACGAGCCGCATGCTCGGCCTCTTCCGCACCGATTCCCGGACCCGGCGCGAGTTCATGTCGATCATCGGCACGCCTTCGACGACCATCGTCAGCAACGTCTGAGCGTCGGCCTTCGGCCGCCCCGGGGGAGGGCGGCGTTCCATGCCCGATTTCCGCGCCGTACTTTTCGTCACCGGTTTCCTGCTGCTGGCGCTCGCGGCGACCATGCTGCTGCCTGCCGGAATCGACGCGCTCGCCGGCAACGAGGACTGGCAGGCGTTCCTCGCCTCGGCCGTCATCACCGGCGGCGTCGGCGGCGCGCTCGTGCTCGGCTACAACAAGGGCGGCGAGCTCGCGCTCACGGTCCGCGAAGGGTTTCTGCTTACCGTATCGAGCTGGGTGCTTCTGGCAGGCTTCGCGACCCTGCCCCTCATGATGACCGCCGAGCCGCTCGATTTCACCGACGCCTATTTCGAGACCATGTCCGGCCTCACCACGACCGGCGCCTCGGTGATGACCGGCCTCGACGGCCAGCCCATGGGCATCCTGCTCTGGCGCGCGCTGCTGCACTGGGTCGGCGGCATCGGCATCATCGTGATCGCGGTCACCGTGCTGCCGCTCCTGCGGGTCGGCGGCATGCAGCTCTTCCGCAGCGAATCCTCGGAGAAATCCGAGAAGAGCCGGCCGCGGGTCTCGCAGATCTCCGGCATGCTGATCTCGGTCTATGTGACCCTCACCATGCTCTGCGCCATCGCGCTGGTGATCGCCGGCATGCCGGCCTTCGACGCCGTGTGCCACGCCATGTCGGCGCTCGCCACCGGCGGCTTCTCCACCCGCGATCTGTCCGTCGCCTTCTATGCGAACCCGGCGGTCGAATGGGTGCTGACCTTCTTCATGTTCATCGGCGGCATGACCTTCGTGCTGCTGGCGCGCGCCGCGCGCGGCGACATCGCCTGGCTCTGGCGAGACGACCAGACCCGGCTCTATTGCCTCGTGGTGCTCGCCTATATCGTCGCCCTTTCCGCCTGGCAGGTGCTGCAGAACGACGAGCCGATGATGGCGGCCGTCCGCGACGTGAGCTTCAACGTGATCTCGATCATCACCACGACCGGCTTCGCCTCGGAGGATTATCTCGCCTGGGGCGCGATGCCGATGACCGCCTTCATGGTGCTGCTCTTCATCGGCGCCTGCACCGGCTCGACCTCCGGCGGCATCAAGCTCTTCCGCGTCGGCGTGCTGGTCAGCGCCGCACGCTGGCAGATCCAGCATCTGATCCACCCGCATCGCGTCAACCCGCCGACCTACAACGGCAAGCCGATCAGCGACGAGGTGCTGCGCTCGGTCCTGAGCTTCTTCGTCTTCTACATGATCGCCTTCGCCCTCATCAGCATCGCGCTCTCGGCCTTCGACATCGACATCCTCTCCTCGATCAGCGCCGCCGCCCAGGCGCTGGGCAATGTCGGACCTGGCCTCACGCCGGAGATCGGCCCCATTGGCAATTATTCCGGCATGCCGGACGGCGCCAAATGGCTGCTGTCGCTCGCCATGCTGCTCGGCCGGCTCGAGCTCCTGACCGTGCTGGTGTTGCTGAGCCCGACCTATTGGCGGGGCTGAGCCGCCGGTCACGCTTCGGAAGCGGCCGCCCCCCTTCCTTGCCGATCGCAGGAATTCCGGGGTCCGGCCGCCGGCACGCGGCAGGACGCCGCAATCGACCGCGATTGCGACTAATTTGCATTGGCGATACTCTCTGGCTGCCCCCGCCCCGGCTTTCCGGCCGGTCGTCCTCGGGACGATGGATCCGCGGTGGCGCTGAGGGAGATTCCGCAAATGAGTTTCGTTGGACGCATCGCTGCGGGCCTGGCCATCGGCCTGCTCGGCAGCTCCGCCTTCGCCGCCGCACCCGACGCCCGGGCCGTGCTCACGACTTACGCCGATATCGCCCAGGCGATGTACGAGGATTCGCTGACGACCGCCGAAGCGTTGCAGAAGGCCGTCGATGCGCTCGCCGAGAACCCGACCGACGCGACGCTCGCCGCGGCCCGCGAGGCCTGGCTCGCCGCCCGGCCGCCCTACCAGCAGACCGAGGGCTATCGCTTCGGCAATGCGATCGTCGACGAGTGGGAAGGCAAGGTGAATGCCTGGCCGCTCGACGAGGGCCTCATCGATTATGTCGACACCGGCGCCTACAGCGAAACCTCGGACGAGAATCCGCTCTACACGGCGAACGTCATCGGCTCGACCTCGCTCAGGATCGGCAACGACGTCATCGACACCACCGACATCACGCCGGCCCTCCTCGCCGGCACGCTGCAGGAGGCGCAGGGCGTCGAGGCCAACGTCGCGACCGGTTATCACGCGATCGAGTTCCTGCTCTGGGGCCAGGACCTGAACGGAACCGGCCCCGGCGCCGGCAACCGCCCGGCGACCGATTTCTCGCTCGCCGACTGCACCCACGGAAATTGCGAGCGCCGCGTCGCCTATCTCAAGGCGGCCGCGCAGCTTCTCGTGGACGATCTCAAGGAGATGGCCGGCAACTGGGCGCCCGGCGGCGCCGCGCGGGCCGAGATCGAAGGCAAGAGCGACGGCGACGGGCTCGCCACCATCCTCACGGGCCTCGGCAGCCTCTCCTATGGCGAGCTCGCCGGGGAGCGGATGAAGCTCGGCCTCATGCTGCACGACCCCGAGGAGGAGCATGATTGCTTCTCCGACAATACGCACAACTCGCACTATTACGACGAGGCCGGGATGGTCGCGATCTATCACGGCCGCTACGCGCGCATCGACGGCAGCGTCGTCGAGGGGGCGAGCTTCGCCGACTATGCCGCAGCGAACGCGGCGGGGGCGGCGGCGGCGGTCGAGGCGGCCATGAAGACGGCGACCGAGGCGCTCGGCGCCATCAAGGAGCGGGCGGATTCCGGCAAGGAGGCCTACGACCAGATGATCGCCGAGGGCAATACCGAGGGGAATGCGGTGGTGCAGGCGGGCGTCGACAGCCTCGTCCTGCAGGCGCGCGCGATCGAGGATCTGGTCGCCGAGCTCGGCCTCGCCATCACCGTCGAAGGCTCCGACAGCCTGGACAACCCTGCCGCCGTCGAATGACGGCACGCCGGCATCCGTGCTGACGCGACGGACGCTTCTCGGCGGCGGCCTGGCGCTCGCCGGTTCGGCCCTGCTCGCGGGCCCGATGGGCCGGCCCTCCGCCGCCCGCGCGGCGGAGGGCCTGGCGCCGCGGCCGGCGGCGACCGGCCCGGTCCGCCACGCGCTCTCCCTGATCGCGGCGGAAAGGCCGGCACGTCTTCTCGGTCCCGACGGGCCGGTCTCCACCGTCTGGAGCTATGACGAAAAGCTCATGCCGGTCATCAGGATCCGGCAGGGCGACAGCCTGCGCGTGCGGCTGGAGAACCGCCTTAGCGAGCACACCACCATCCACTGGCACGGGGTGCGCGTACCGAACGCGATGGACGGCGTGCAATATGTGACGCAGCCGCCGGTACGGCCCGGCGAGGATTTCCTCTACGAATTCACCCCGCCCGACACCGGCACCTTCTTCTTCCATCCGCATTGCGACGAAACCGGCCAGGTCGGCCGCGGCATGGCCGGCGTGCTGATCGTCGAGGGCGACGAGACGGTGCCGAGCGACGCCGACATCGTGCTCGTCAACAAGGACTGGCGTCTCGCCGGGGACGGGAGCTGGCTGCCGTTCCGCACGGCGGAAGGCGCCGCCCGCGCCGGCACCTTCGGCACGCGCCGCACGGTCAATGCGGCAGCCGCCTTCGCCGCCGAGGTCCCCGCCCGCGGCAACATCCGGCTCCGCATCCTCAACCTCGACGCCACCCGGTCGCTGCAGATCGGGGTGGAAGGCGCCGAGGCCTATGTGATCGCGACCGACGGCAATCCGCTCGAGCCCTTCCGCCTCGATAGCTGGCGGCTCGGCGCCGCCATGCGGGTGGATCTTCTGGTGCGCGCGCCGGAAGCCGGCGCCGCCTTCGCCGTGAAGGACTATTTCTCGGCCGAACCCTGGGTGCTCGGCACCTTCACCGCGAAGCCATCCGACAAGGCGGCGCGCGATTTCGTGCCTTCGCCGCTCTATGCGCCGAGCGTGCCGCGCGCCGCGCTCGGCGAGGCCGAGACCCTGCCCTTCAGCTTCAGCGCCGCGGCGGGCTCGCCCGCCGCCTATCTCGACAGCCTGCCGCCCGACGACCCCATGAGCCAGGTGTTCCTCGATGCGCTTTGCGCCGGGGGCGACAGCTTCTGGGCGATCAACAAGCAGGTCTGGCCCGCCGGCGATCATTCGAAGCTGCCGCCGCCGCTCGCGACCCTGGTCGCGGGCCGCTCCTACGTCTTCGAGCTGATGAACGGCACGCCGCATCCGCACCCCATCCATCTCCACGGCCAGACCATGGAGGTGATCTCCGCCTCGCGGCAGGAGCTGCCGCGCTTCTTCGCCGACACGGTGCTGCTGCAGCCGAAGGAGCGGATCAAGGTCGCCTTCGTGGCCGCGCCGGGGCGCTGGATGTTCCATTGCCATATCCTCGAGCACCTCGAACACGGGATGATGGGGTGGGTGAACATCGTCTGAAGCGGACCGGGAGATGGGTCGCGGACCGCGCGGTCGCCGTGGCCTTCTTCCTCGCGCTGCCGATCCTGCTCGCGGCCCCCGCGGCGCTCGGCGGCGGCGCGGCGGCCGACCGCCTCGAGGTCGCGATCGGCCGCGCGCTCTTCGAGCGCGCCTGGGTTCCCGCCCCCTCCTCCACCCGCGCCAATGACGGGCTCGGGCCGCTTTTCAATGCGCGCGCCTGCGTCGCCTGCCATGGCGGGCTCGAGCGCCATGCGGTGGCGGCGCCGGAGGGCGAGGGCAGGGTCGCCGCTTCCGCCCTGCTGCGGCTGAGCGATGCCGAAGGCGGCCCGGACCCGGTCTATGGGCGTCAGCTCCAGACGGCGGCCGTGCCCGGCTTCACGCCCGAAGGCCGGTTGCTGCTGGCGGAGGACGGCAAGACGGTGATCGCCGCCGATCTCGCCGCCGGGGCCTTCGCCGCCATGACGCGCTCGGGCCTGCGGGTGGCGCCGGGCTTGCGCGGGCTCGGGCTGCTGGCGGCGGTCCCGGCCGAGGCGATCCGCGCCGGCGCCGACCCGGGCGATGCCGACGGCGACGGCGTGGAGGGCCGCGTCCACGAGCTTCCGGACGGGAGCATCGGCCGGTTCGGCTGGAAGGCCTCGAGCGCCACGCTCGCGGACCAGATCGCCATCGCCTTCTCGCTCGATCTCGGCATGGGCACGGCAGAGCGGCCCGCCCCCGCCGGCGATTGCACCCCGGCCGAGCCCGCCTGCATCGCCGGGCCGCATGGCGGCACCGCGGCCGAACCGGAGATCCTGCCCGAGATCGTGACCATGCTCGCGCAATATCTGGCGGCGGTGCCGCCGGCGAAACCGGCCGGCCCCGCGGCGGGCGGCGGGCTTTTTGCCGAGACCGGCTGCGCCGCCTGCCACCGGCTGACGCTCGCGGCCGCCGACGGCAGGCCGGTGCCGGCTTTCACCGACCTGCTGCTGCATGACATGGGGCCGGGGCTCGACGGCGGGGCGACCGAGCCCGGCGTCGCGCCGACGGAATGGCGGACGGCGCCGCTCTGGGGCCTCGCCGGCGCCCTCGCCGCGGGCGCCGGCCTCCTGCATGACGGCCGGGCCGCGGACGTCGCGGCCGCCATCGGCTGGCATGGCGGCGAGGCCACGGGCAGCCGCGATCGCTTCAGTGCGCTTTCGCCGCAGGACCGTGTGCGCCTGCTCGATTATGTTTCAGGCCTCTGACGTGGGCGGATTCATGCAACATCCTGCATCCGGAACGGCCGGCCACCGCCGCGCGCGACGGTCCGTCGGATTGCTGCTGGTCGTCGCCCTTCTCCCCTTCCTCGTTCCGACCGGCGCTCCCGCGGCACCGCCCGACCTGCAGCCCATCGCCCTCAAGGTCGCGCAGGAATTCGTGCTGCCGCGCTACATGGAGCTCGCGACCGACGCGGCCGCCGAGCGCGACGCCTGGGACCGTTTCTGCAGGCAGGGCGCCGACATCGCGGCGCTCGACCATGCCTATTACGAAACCGCCGATGCCTGGTCGGCGATCGAGATCCTGCATTACGGGCCGATCGGCATCGGCGTCCGCCACGAGCGCATGGCGCATTGGCCCGAGCGCAAGAATGCGGTCGACAAGGCGCTGACGGCCCTTCTCGCCCATGACGATCTCGCCGGCATGACGCCCGAGGCCTTTGCCCAGACCAGCGTCGCGGGCCAGGGCCTCTCCGCCCTCGAGCGGCTTCTGTTCGATCCGGAGAACCGGCAGGCGCTGACGACCGGCCCCGAGGCCGCGAAGCGTTGCGCCGCCGGCAAGCTGATCGCGACCAGCCTCGCCACCATTGCGGGCGAGGTATCGCTGGAATGGTCGGCGTCGGACGGACCCGTCGCCTCGCTCGGTGCCGGCGATCCCGCCAAGGCGAAGCTGATGGTGACGCGCATCGCGACCGATCTGCTCTCGATCTATCAGCTCGTCGGCGACATGAAGCTCGACGCGATCATGGGCGAGAGCGCGGAGCTCGCGCGGCCGGCCCTCGCCGAGGGACGGCGCAGCGCCCGCTCCTCGCGCGCCCTCCAGCTCGATCTCGAGGCCGCGCGCGAGCTGACCCGGCTCCTGATCGGCACCTCGCCCGACGCGGCGCCGATCCTGGCGGCGCTCGATGAGGGAATCGTGCTGACTGACGCGCTGCCGCCGGATTTCGGGCCGCTCGCGCTGGAGCCGGCGGGCCGCGCCGAGCTCGCCCTGATCCGGCAGCAGGTGCGGGAGGCGCGCGACCTTTCGAATGCGACCGTGCCGGCCGTGCTCGGCGTGACGCTGGGGTTCAACAGTCTCGATGGCGATTGATCGCAGGCGATTTCTGATCGGCGCCGGCGCGGCCCTGGGCGCCGCCTTCGCGCCCCGCCGCGGCAACGCCGATGCGTCCTCCGCCGCTTCGCTCCTCTATGTCGGCGCCTGCGCCGATGCCGCGGGCGGCTACTGGGTCGCGGGCTTCGACAGGGCGGGCGTGCTAAGCTTCGCCACGGCCCTGCCCGGCCGCGGCCACGACATCCTGCTGCATCCGGACGGCGACGAGCTGCTGGTCTTCGCCCGGCGGCCCGGGCTCTGGTTCGTCCGGATCGGGCGCGAGAAGGGCGAGCTCCGGCAGATCGTCGAGGCGGCGGCGGGACGGCATTTCTACGGTCATGGCGCCTTCTCGCCGGACGGAAAGCGGCTCTATGCGAGCGAGAACCTGATCGCGACCGGCGACGGGCTGCTCGGCATCTATGACGCGACGGACGGCTACCGCCGCCTCGGCGAACAGCCGAGCTTCGGCATCGGCCCGCATGACCTCGCCTATCTGCCCGGCACCGACCGGATGGTGATCGCCAATGGCGGCATCCGCACCCATCCGGATACCGGCCGCGAGATCCTCAATCCCGACAGCATGGCGCCGAGCCTGGTGACGGTGCGCCCGGCGACGGGCGAGCTCCTGAACGAGGTCGATTTCGGGCCCGCGCTCCGGACGCTCAGCATCCGCCACCTCGCCGCCGCGACCGACGGCACCGTCGCCTTCGGCTGCCAGTCCCAGGGCGACCCCTTCGACCTGCCGCCGCTGGTCGGGCTGCTCGATCCCGACGGCAAGGCGCGCTTCCTCGACATGCCGGAAACCGACCTCGGCGCGCTCGCCAACTATGTGGGCTCGATCGAGCTCGACCGCGACGGCACGGTGGTGGCCGCCACCAGCCCGCATGGCGGCATGGTCGCCTATTGGGACCGGCCCTCCGGCCGCTATCTCGGGCGGCGCGCCATGTCCGACGTCTGCGGCGTGGCGCCCACCGCCGTGGCGCGCGAGTTCATGCTGACCTCGGGGAACAGCGGCGTCGAGCTGTCGCCGGTCGCCGCCGAGGCGCTGCACCCGCTCGCCGCGGGCCTCGCCGACTGGAGCTGGGACAACCATCTGATCGCGGTCTGAGCGGCGCGCGCTCAGCGCAGGAAGATGCCGAAATGGGTATCGATCTGCGTCTCGAGCTCGGCGTTGAGCGTGTCCAGCAGCCGCTGCGTCATCGCGAACCAGAGCTGCTCGCGCTGATTCAGCGTCATGTCCTCCGTCGCCGTCGCCGAATCGCGCGCCTCGGCGGTGATGACGCCGGACTGGGCACCGGCGCGGTTGTTCACCTCGAGCCGCACCTGCAGCAGCGCGTCATAGCGGTCGGACTGATCTTGCGTGAAGGCGCCGACGAGGCCGGTGGTGCGCGGCAGCCGGGTCGCCACCACGCTCGCCTCGAGGACCGTGTAGCGGGCGAGGCCGTCGGCGCCCACGGCCTGCAGCCGGTCGCGCCCCCAGCGCGCCGCGCCGACCCCGGGATGGGTCGGGAAATCGTTCTCGATGCGGTCGGGATCGGCCGAGCGGCGATAGGCTTCGACCACCTCGATCCGGGCGACGTCGAGCCGGATCGGCGGTAGATGCTGGAAGGTGAGATCGGCGAAGCTTTCGCGGCGCGGCGGCATGTCGCAGCCGGCGAGCGGAACGAGGAGGAGAAGCGACAGGATTGCGAGGAGCAGGCGGCGCGGAAACTCGACCGGAGCGATCATGGTCCGCGAGCCTGCGACGGCCTCCCGGCAAGCGTCAAGAGTCGGCGGCATCCTCCGGAGCGGCCGGGAGGGCCGCGAGATCCGCTTCGCTGAAATCGTAGCTGCGGCCGCAGAACTCGCAGGTCACGAAGATGCGCCCTTCGATCTTCATCTCCTCGAGATCCGCCGCGCCGAGCGAGGCCAGCACCCGCTCGACGCGCGCGCGCGAGCAGCGGCATTCCGCCTTCAGCGGGATCGGCCGGAACACCCTCACCCCGTCCTCGTGGAACAGCCGATAGAGCAGATCCTCCGAAGGCAGGCCCGGATCGGTGAGCTCGGCCGTGCTGCAGCTTCCCATCAGCATGACGGCGCGCCGCCAGCTTTCCTCGGCGTCCTCGCGCTCGGTCTCGTCGGGGCCTTCCGGGGGCAGGCGCTGCAGCATCAGGGCGCCGGCGCGCCAGCCGGCATTCTCCGCCGTCGCGCCCACGGGCGGCCGCGCCGCGATCAGGATCGCCGCCTCGAGCTGCTCCGACTGGCGGAAATAGGCATGGATGCATTCCGCGAGCGTGGCGCCCTCGAGCTCGACGATGCCCTGATAGCGCTCGGTATGCTGCCCCTGGTCCACCGTGAAGGCGAGATAGCCGGCGCCGAAGAGCCGCGGCACCGACGGATCGGCGTCCTGCAGAGCGAGCGCCGCCACCGCCGCCTCATCGAACTGCGCATAGCCCCGCATCTGGCCGGCGCTCGTCGCATCGGCCACCAGCAGCCGCACCGGCCCGTCGCCTTTGATCTGCAGCGTGAAGATGCCGTCATATTTGAGCGCGGCGGCGAGCGCCGCCGTCAGCGCCAGCGCCTCGGCGAGGCGGGTCGCGACCAGCTTCGGATAGCGGTGATGGCGCAGGATCTCGTCCACCAGCGGACCGAGCCGCACCAGCCGGCCGCGAAGCCGGGTCGCTTCGATCTGAAACGGCAGGATCCTGTCGTCGGCGCTGTGGTCGGGCCGCACCACCGCCGCGCTCAAACCTTGCCGAAGCACCAGAGCAGGATGCCCTTCTGCGCGTGAAGCCGGTTTTCCGCCTCGTCCCAGACGACCGATCGCGGGCCGTCGATGACCTCCGCCGTCACCTCCTCGCCGCGATGGGCCGGCAGGCAATGCAGGAAGACGGCGTCCGGCCGCGCCTTCGCCATCAGCGGCTCGGTCACCTGGAAGGGCGCCAGCAGCACATGGCGGCCGACCGCGTCGCCGTTTCCCATCGAGACCCAGACGTCGGTGACGACGCCGTCCGCACCCCGCACCGCCTCGTCCGGGCGATCGGTGACCGTGACCTTCCCGCCTTCGTTCGCGGCCCAGCCCAGCACCTCGCACGGCGGCATCAGCGCGCGCGGGCAGGCGATGGCGAGCTCGAAGCCGAACCGCACCGCCGCATGGGTCCAGGAGGTCGCCATGTTGTTGCCGTCGCCGATCCAGGCGATGCGCTTGCCGGCGATCGGTCCGCGATGCTCCTCGAAGGTCATCACGTCCGCCATGAGCTGGCAGGGATGGGTGCGGTCGGTCAGGCCGTTGATCACCGGGACGGTCGCGTTCTCCGCGAGCTCGAGGAGCTTCTCCTCCTTCGTCGTGCGCACCATGATGCAATCGACGTAGCGCGAGAGCACGCGGGCGGTGTCGGCCACCGTCTCGCCGCGCCCGAGCTGCATGCTGTCGCGCTCCAGCACCACCGCCTCGCCGCCGAGCTGCTTGATGGCGAGCTCGAAGGAGACGCGGGTGCGGGTCGAGGGCTTCTCGAAGATGAGGGCGAGCGATTTGCCGGCGAGCGGCCGCGGATCGCCGCCCGGAACCTGCCCGCGCTTGCAGGCGGCGGCGGCGTCCAGCATGTGCCGCAGCGTCGGCTGATCGAGCCGGTCGAGATCGAGGAAATGCCGGATCGGCTGCGGGGGTTTCGCCATCGGTCGGCTCAGGTCCAGCCGGCGGCGACGGCGTCGAGCGCGTCCATCGCTTCCGCGATCTCCGCCTCGGTGACGACGAGCGGCGGCAGCAGCCGCAGCACATTGTCGCCGGCGGTGACGACGAGGACGTTCCGGTCGCGCAGGCGGTTCATCACCTCGGTGTTCGGCACCTCGCATTTGATCCCGATCATGAGGCCCCGACCGCGCAGCTCGCCGAAGAGCTTCGGGTGGCGCCTGGCGAGCGCCGCGAGGCGGCTGCGCAGCAAATCGCTCATCCGCTCGACCCGCGCGAAGAAGCCCTCTTCCAGCATGACGTCGAGCACCGCGTTGCCGACCGCCATGGCGAGCGGGTTCCCGCCGAAGGTGCTGCCGTGATTGCCGGGGCCGAAGGCGGCCGCGACCTTGTCGTTCGCGAGGCAGGCGCCGACCGGGAAGCCGCCGCCGAGCGCCTTCGCCGTCGCCACGATGTCGGGCTTCACCCCGGCCCATTCATGGGCGAAGAGCTTGCCGGTGCGGCCCATGCCGCATTGCACCTCGTCGAAGAAGAGCACGAGGCCGAACTCGTCGGCGATCGTGCGCAGCCCCTTCAGGTAATCGTCGGAGGCGGCGCGCATGCCGCCTTCGCCCTGCACCGGCTCGACCAGGATCGCGCCGGTCTCCGGCGTGATGGCCGCGCGCAGCTCGTTCAGGTTGCCGTAGGCGACGCGGTCGAACCCGTCGACGATCGGATCGAACCCCTTGAGATGCTTCTCCTGGCCGCCGGCCGCGATGGTCGCGAGCGTGCGGCCGTGGAAGGCGCCCTCCGTGCAGATCACGCGAAAGCGCTTCTTGTCGCCGAAATCGTCCTGGTACTTGCGCGCGAGCTTGAGGCCGCATTCGATCGCCTCGGCGCCGGAATTGCTGAAGAACACCTTGTCGGCGAAGGATGCGTCCGCCAGCCGTCGGGCGAGACGCTCCTGCCCCGGGATGCGATAGAGGTTCGAGCAATGCCAGAGCTTGCCGGCCTGCTCCTTCAGCGTCGCGACGAGATGGGGATGCGAATGGCCGAGCCCGTTGACCGCGATGCCGCTCGCGAAATCGAGATAGCGTCGCCCGTCCGCCGTGAAGAGATAGCAGCCCTCGCCGCACTCGAAGGCGAGATCGGCGCGGGCGTAGGTCGGCATCAGGGCGGACGACGTCGAAACTTGCGCGGAGGCAGACATGGATCGAGCCCTCGGTATTTGGGCCGGCTTCAAAGAGGGGCTGGCGGGGACGAAGCCCGAGACTATCGGGACTGCGGGCGAGGCTGTCAACCGAGCCGGGCCGGGGCCGGGCCGCGGCCAAGGCCGGGACAATGCCCGGGTTTCCGTTTCGGGGCCGATCCGTCGCCATTATCCGCAAGGCCGGCGATGAACGGCCCCATAGAGACCGGTGTGGACGCGCAAGTTCGACTTTAGAATGCGAGAGATTGCTCACCGGGGCGTGTCGGGGGACCTCCATGCGTGAAATCGCCTTGACGTCGATCGTTCCGATCCTGTTCGTTCGCGACGTATCCGCGAGCGCCGCCTTCTTCCAGGAGAAGCTGGGGTTCGAGACCGACTTCCTTTACGGCACGCCGCCGTTCTACGGCTCGGTCTCGCGCGGCGAAATCTGCCTGCATCTCCGCTTCGTCCGCCAGCCGACCTTCGCCGAGCTCGCGGCGCGGGAGGTTTCCCTGATCCTGGCCACCATCGAGGTCTCCGACCTTCAAGGGTTGTTCGAAGAGTTCAAGGGGCGCGGCGTGGCGTTCGCCCAGATGCCGACCAGGCAGCCTTGGGGCGGAACGGATTTCCAGGTCCGCGACCCCGACGGAAACGTGATTTCCTTCGTCACTTACGAGCAGTGACGGCGAAGGCCGGAACGTCATTCGCGCTGCGCCGACTGCCTCACGGTTCCCGCCCGAACCCGAATTTTCGCGCCGGGACACGGAGCCGGCCGCGCAGTTTTTGCCCGCCGGGCGAATTGCCGCTAGCCTTCGCCGGTCGCCCGCAAGGCCGCCCCGGAAGGAGCCGCATCCGATGAAAACCCCGCGTCTCGACCGCATCGATCTCACGGCGCGCATCCCCGACAAGGAAACCTACGAAAAGCGGCTGAAGACGCTGCAGCTCGAGCTTCTCACGGTGCAGCAGGCCAACTGGCGCCAGCGTCGCCGCGCCGTCGTGCTGTTCGAGGGGTGGGACACGGCCGGCAAGGGCAGCATCATCCGCCGGATCTCCGAGCGGCTCGATCCCCGGCAATGCCTCGTCTGGCCGATCGGCCGCCCGAGCGAGGAGGAGCAGGGCCGGCACTATCTCTACCGCTTCTGGGAGAGGCTGCCGCAGCCGGGGAGCATCGCGATCTTCGACCGCTCCTGGTACGGCCGCGTGCTGGTGGAGCGGGTCGAGGGCCTCATCGGCAAGCCCGACTGGAAACGCGCCTATCGCGAGATCAACGAGTTCGAACGGATGCTGGTCGATGACGGCATAAGGCTGATCAAGCTATTCCTCCACATCACGCCCGAGGAACAGCTCGAGCGGCTCGTGGAGCGGCTGGAAACGCCGTACAAGCGCTGGAAGCTGACGGCGGACGACCTCCGCAACCGGGCGCACTGGAACGACTACGAAAAGGCGATAGACGACATGTTCCGCGAGACCAGCACGCGGCGGGCGCCCTGGCACGCGCTCGGCGCCAATTACAAATGGCACGCGCGCATCCGCGCCTTCGAGGTCATCATCGACGGGATCTCGAAAGGCATGGACCTCGAGCAGCCGGCGGCCGACCGCAAGATCGCGACCGCGATCCGCGCCATGGTCCGCAAGAGCGAGCGCCGCGGGGGAAGCGCGCTCACGCCTTGACGCGATAGCCGGACCGCACAAGGAGGCGGACGGCGAAGGCCGTCGCGAGGATGAGCGCCAGCAGGAGGCCGGCCGCGAACAGCGGCTCCGCCTCGCCCCAGCCCGTCACGCCGCGCCGAAAGCCGTCGAGCCCGTAGAAGAAAGGATTGAGCGCGACCAGGCGCTGGCCGATCTCCGGAAGCCGCTCGACCGGGTAGAACATGCCGGAGAAATAGGCGGGCGGAATGAAGAGAAAGCTGTGCGCCAGGGTGAAATGGTCCCAGCGCGTCGACCAGAGGCCGACGGCGATGCCGAGGAGACCGAACAGCAGCGCGATCGCGGCGGCGAAGAACAGCGCCGTCAGCGGCGAGGCGGGAACGACCCCGGCGATCGGCAGCAGCACGATGGCGACCGCCCCACCGGTCATGAGCCCCGCCGTGGCGGCGCCCGCCGCCTGGCCGACGACGCGCTCCCAGGAGGTCAGGGGCGCCATGGTGAGATCGACCATCGCGCCCACCTGCTTGTCGAAGAGGATCGCGGCCGAGGTCGCCGTGAGGGCCCGTTCGGCGACGGCGAACAGCACCAGCGCCGGCGCGACGAAGCTCATCAGCGGGATTTCCGCCATCGGCCATTCGCTCGGACCGAGCGACAGGCGGAATACCGCGAGGAAGAGCAGGTTCGTCATCACCGGCCCGAGCAGCCCGTCGATCGTATCCTTGAGCGCGCGCGCGACCTGGCGGCGATAGAGCGCCGCCAGCCCCACCCAGTTCACGCGCCCGAACCGGCGGACTCGCAGCGCCGGCGGCGAGAACAGCTCGATGCTCACGGCCGCAGCTTGTAGCCGATGGCGAAGAGATGGAGCGTCAGCCACCAGAGGAAGGCATTGGCCCCCAGCATCACCAGGACCCCGACCGCGAGCGACCCGTCGGCGTGGCCGATGAAGCCGTAGCGGAATCCGTCGATCATGTAGAAGAACGGGTTGAGGTGGGCGATGGTGTGCCAGATCCCGGGCAGCCGTTCCGTCGAATAGAAGGCGCCCGAAAGAAAGGCGAAGGGCGTGATGACGAAGTTCGTCACCGCCGCGATATGGTCGAACTTCTCCGACCATAGCCCGCCCAGCACGCCGAGGAGCGAGAGCATCAGGCTCGCCGCCACGGCATGGAACAGCACGAAGACGACGTCATGGACATGGATCGGGAGCACCAGCAGGAAGGCGCCCCAGATCACCGCGCCGACCACGAGTCCGCGGGTGAGGCCGCCCGCGGCGAGCCCGAAGGTGAGCTCGCCCGGGCTCAACGGCGGCATCAGCAGATCGACGATATTGCCCTGCACCTTGGCGATGACGAGCGTCGAGGAGGTATTGGCGAAGGCGTTCTGCACCATCGCCATCATGATGAGACCCGGCGCCAGGAACTCGGCGAACGGCACGCCGCCGATCATCTGCACCGCGCGGCCGAGCGCCAGCGAGAAGATTGCGAGAAAGAGGAAGCTCGTCACCAGCGGCGCCATGCTGGTCTGCGTCGCCACCTTGAGGAAGCGGCGGACCTCCTTCAGATAGAGCGTCCAGAGCCCGACCCAGTTGACCGGGCCGAAGCGACGTACCATCGGGGGCAAGGGGGTCATCGAATCCTGGCTTGCGTGTGCGGTCCGAACGGCGCGGGACGTATAGGCGAGCCGGGGGATCGAAGCAAGCTGGCCGGGCGCGCGGCAGCCATGCCATGCTCGATGCGCATGAGCCAGAAACGACCGGGGGCAAAGGCCGGAACGGACGATGGCGATACGCCGTCGAAGCCGGCGCGCGCGTCCCGGGACCATACCAGCGCCGCCGCCCTCGAAACCGCGGCGATCGACTATCTCGCGCGCTATTCGAGCTCGCGGATCCAGCTCAGGCGGGTGCTGGAACGGCGCATCCGGCGCTGGGCGGAACAGGACGGCACCGATCCCGTCGCGGCGCGCGGCCTGCTGCCGGACCTGCTCGCGAAGCTCGAGCGCAACGGCCTGCTCGACGACCGCCGCTTCGCCGCCGGCCATGCCGCGAGCCTGCAGCGGCGCGGCCGGTCCCTCGCCCGCATCAAGCTCGGGCTCGCGCAGCGCGGCGTCGCGGGCGAGATCGCGACGGAGACGGTCAAGGAGCTGGCCGCCGGCAATCCCGCCGCCGATTTCGCCGCCGCCGCGAACCATGCGCGCCGCCGCCGCCTCGGCCCCTATCGCGCGCCGGCGGAGCGGCGCGAAAGGCGCGACAAGGATCTCGCCTCGCTCGCGCGGGCCGGCTTCGCCTACGAGACGGCGCGGCGCGTCATCGACGCCGCCTCGTCCGCCGCGCTCGAAGCGGCCGCGGCGGCGACCGAAGAAGACTGACGGGTTCCCGACCGCCTCAAAGGCGATCAAATCCGCGTGAGACAGAGGCAGGCCCGCCACCCGCCCTCCCCCGGCGCCTATAGGTGCGGAGCCTGCGGCGGTGCCATGATCCCCCGCAGCGTTCGAGCAGACGCCGTCCGCCCGACCTTCCGATGCACCGAACCCGAAAGACCGACCCCCAAAGACCGACAAGGAGAGAAGTCATGACGATCTTCCTGCGTCGCACGATGTTCGCCGCCATGGCGCTTGCGCTCGCCACGATGCTGCCTGCGGCGGCCGGCTTCGCCGCCGGCACCAGCAGCTCGAGCTCGAGCAGCAGCAGCTCGAGCGGCCCGAGCGACTATCAGAAGGCCGTCGATCTGATCGACGACGAGGACTATGCCGAAGCGATCCCGCTGCTGGAGAAGGTGGTCGCAGCCGATTCGAGCAATGCCGACGCCTTCAACTATCTGGGCTATGCCAACCGCAAGCTCGGCAAGCACAGCGAGGCGCTGGGCTACTATCAGCGCGCGCTCGCGCTGAAGCCGGACCATCTCGGCGCCAACGAATATCTGGGCGAGCTCTATCTCGAGATGAAGCTGCTGCCCGAGGCGGAGCAGCGGCTCGCCGTGCTGCAGAAGGCCTGCGGCGCCTGCGAGGAATATGAGGACCTCAAGGAAGAGATCGACGAATACAAGGCGAACCAGCCGAGCTGATCCGGCCCGCCGAGCCGATCCGGAACCGGCGCCCGCGGCCTAAGACCCCGCCATCGGGCGCCCCTCTTCCGCTAATGCTCGGCCGGCGCACGGCGCCGTCGCCCGAGGCGCGGCGCGGGCGACGGCGCGGCGAGCGCGGGGATGCCGCGCGCGTCGGCGATCGCGAGCACGATCATAGGCTCCTGCCGGCCGCGCACCGTGATCTCGTGCCGGACCGCGTGCGGCAGCTCGATGCCGGCCTGGAGCGCGACTTCCGCTGAAAGCACGAGCTGGCTGCGCAGCTCCTTGTTGAGCTCTTCGAGCCGGCTCGCGATATTGACCGCATCGCCGATGGCGGTGACCGAGGTGGCGCGGCCATAGCCCATCTCGCCCACGATCGCCGTCCCGACATGGATGCCGACGCCGATCCTGAGCGGCTCGGCGAGGTCCTGCGCGAGAACGCGGTTCATCTCCTCGAGATTGAGCGCCATCAGGCGGGCCGCCTCCAGCGCCGCGCGGCAGCCGGTGCCGGCCGGATCGCCGACGCCGAACAGCGCCATCACCCCGTCGCCGATGAACTTGTCGAGATGGCCGCCCGCCGATTCGACGGCGCTGCCCATGGCGCGGAAATAGCGGTTGAGGAGAAACACCACGTCGTAGGGCAGCTGGCTTTCGGCGAGCCGCGTAAAGGCGCGGAGATCGGCGAAGAGGATTGCGATCTCCTCCTCATGGCCCTGGAGATGGCCCGGCCGGTCATGCGCATCGCGCGGGGTGGCGGTCGGCGGCAGCAAAGGCACGATCGAGACATCGCCGCGCGGCCGGACCTGGCAGGCGAGCCGCACCCCCGGCCCCGCCGAGACGCGGTCCAGCACCCGCCGCTCCTCGACCGAAGGCGGCGGCAGCGCCTCCATCCCCTCCAGCACCTGCACGCGGCAGGTCGAGCAGCGGCCGCGCCCGCCGCAGACGCTCGCATGGGGCACGCCGCCGATCCGGCTCGCCTCCAGCAGGGTCGCTCCCGGCTGCAGCTCGACGCGGAGTCCGCCCGGATAGGTGACGGCGAGCGCCCGATGGCGGATCCGCCAGTCGCGCACCATGCGGGCGATCAAGGTCAGCGCGAGGAGCGCCGCGAAGAGCGCCCAGCCCAGATGCTCCATCCGATAGAGCAGCGCCGCCTGATCCGGCGTCGGGAAATGGATCTCCGCCGCCGCCGCCGCCATCCAGGACGGATCCTGGGCGAGCCGTGCGACTTCGCGGCCGGCGGCCGCGAATCCGAGCAGCGCCAGCACCGGCCAGAGCAGGGCCAGCGCATAGAGATAGGGCGACCAGCGCGGATACCAGGGCCGGATGCGGAGCCAGAAATGCAGGCCGATGCAGCCATGCGTCCAGGCGACCAGCAGCACGATCGCCTGCTGCAACCCGGTGAGCGGGTCGGCCACCCAGAGCGCCAGCAGCACATAGGCATAGACGTCCTGCACGCCGAACATCAGCCCGGCGATCCGCGTGCCGAGGATATGGATCAGGAGCAGCGGCGGGATCGCGAGACCGAGCAGTAGCTGCGCCGCCTCCCAGGGCGGCATCCGCAGGCTGCGGCGCTGATAGATCGACCAGAAGGCGAGACCGACGTGAAGGAGGAGCGCGCCATAGAGGGCCGCCGTCGCGGGCGGGTTGCGCCAGAGCGCGATGAAGAGATCGCCGCCCCGGTCCATCGCATCCAGCGAGACGAGGCCCAGCATGTGGTTGAGATAGTGGGTGGCGATATAGGCGAACAACACGAGGCCGCTCGCGAGCCGGAGGCGGCGGATCGTGACGCTGGCTTTCATGCTTCGCGCGTTCCTGTCGCAAGGCGCATGGATTTCCCCGACGCGCAGCTTGTGATATTAGACGCGACCATGACGCAATGGAAACTCAGCCCGTTCGAGACCCGCCTCGTGGTCAATGCCGCCGCGGCGCCGCCGGCCGCCCCCTATGGTGCCGCGCTCGGCGCGATCCTGAGCCCGCAGGGCTTCGCCGCCGCCGAGCGCGAGATTCGCGCCTGGCCCGGCTATCGCGCGACGGATCTCGTGTCCCTGCCCGGCCTCGCGCGCGCGGCCGGCATCGGGCAGATCTGGTACAAGGACGAGGGCACCCGCTTCGGCCTCGGCAGCTTCAAGGCGCTGGGCGGCGCCTATGCGGTGTTCTGCTATCTCGCCGACGCGATCCGGCAGCGGACCGGCAAGCGCCCGAGCTCGGCCGAGGTGATGGCCGGCCATTATCGCGACATCGTCTCGAAGCTCACGGTCTGCACCGCGACCGACGGCAATCACGGACGCTCGGTCGCCTGGGGCGCGCAGATGTTCGGCGCGCCCTGCATCATCTACATCCATGCGACGGTGAGCGAGGGGCGCCGGGCGGCGATCGCCAAATACGGCGCCGAGGTGCGGCGCATCGCCGGCGATTACGACGATTCCGTCCATCAGGCGGCGGCCGATTCCGCGACGAACGGCTGGCAGGTGATCTCGGACACCTCCTATGCCGGCTATCGCGACGTGCCGAAATGGGTGATGCAGGGCTACGGCGTGATGGTGGGCGAGCTTCTGGAGCAGCTCCCGGCGGCGGAGCGCCCGACCCATCTCTTCATCCAGGCCGGGGTCGGCGGGCTGCCGGCGGCCGTCGTCGCCTATCTCTGGCAGAAGCTCGGGCGCGACCGGCCTTCGGTCGTGGTGGTCGAGCCGCATGTCGCCGACTGCCTCTACCAGACGGCGCGTAACGGCAAGCCGACCAAGGCCTCCGGCAATCTCGACACCTTGATGGCGGGGCTCGCCGCGGGCGAGGTCTCGCTGATCGCCTGGGAGATCCTCAATCCGGGCGCCAACGCCTTCCTCACCATCCCGGACAGCGCCGCGGTCGCGGCCATGAAGGCGGTGGCCGAGGGCGTCGATGGCGACCGGCGGATCGTCGGCGGCGAGGCCGGGGTCGGCGGGCTGGCGGGCCTGCTCGCGGCCGCCGCGGAGCCCGCCCGCCGCGCGGCCCTCGGGCTCGATACGAATTCCCGGGCGCTGATCTTCGGCAGCGAAGGCGATACCGATCCCGATCTCTATCGCGAGCTGGTCGGGCGCAGCGGCGCCGAGATCCGCGCCGCGTAGCCGAAGGCATCGGCATCATCCGATGGAAGACCGCCGCACCCGCCGCCTGTTCGAGCGCCAGCGGCGCCGCGCCGAACGGCTGAAGATGCTGGCGGAGGGGCCGCCTTCGCCCTGCATCTCGGTCTGCCGGATCAACGATCATACCGGCCTCTGCGCCGGCTGCTTCCGCTCGATCGACGAGATCCGCGACTGGATCATCATGCCGCCGGCCGAGCGGCACAAGGTGCTGGCCGAGCTGAAGCAGCGCCGGATGGGCACGCCGCCGGCGGTGGCGGGCGGCCATGGCGGCGACGACCGGAAGCGCGACGACCAGGAAGGCGGCTCGGACCCATCGTGAGCACGCACGGCGTTTCGCGCCAGAACGGCATATTGCTGCTGATCGGCGTCACGCTCTTCTGGGGCCTCAACTGGCCCGCCATGAAGATTTCGGTCGAGCAGTTCCCGGTCTGGAGCTACCGCGCGATCTGCCTCGCGGTCGGCGGCACGGGCCTGCTGCTCATCGCGCGCGCGGCGGGCCTGTCGCTCGCCATACCCCGCCGCGAGTTCCTGCCGCTGGCGCTCACCGCCTTCTTCAACGTGACGCTGTGGCACATCATGTCGGCGACGGCGCTCACCGAGATCAGCGCCAGCCGCGGCTCGATCATCGCCTTCACCATGCCGCTCTGGGCGACCCTCCTCGCGATCCCGCTGCTGGGCGAGCGGCTGACGCCCGCCCGCGCGGTCGGCCTCGCGATCGGGCTTGCGGGCTTGAGCGTCCTGATCCTACCGGACTGGCGAAATATCGCCGCCCATCCGATGGGCATCCTCGCCATGCTCGCCGCCGCGATCGGCTGGGCGGTCGGCACGGTCTTCATCAAATATTTCCGCTGGACCATGCCGGCGACCGTGCTGGTCGGGTGGCAGCTCCTGCTCGGCGGATCGCCGGCCCTCCTCGGCATGGTCTTCCTCGACCGGGGCTTCGATCCCGCGGCGGTCAGCCTTTCAGGCTGGCTCGCCATCGCCTATTCCTCGATCATGCCGCTGATCTTCTGCCAATGGGCCTGGGTCAAGATCATCGGCACCTTCCCCGCGCAGGTCGCCTCGATCAGCATCCTGATGATGCCGGTCGTCGGCGTCGGCAGCTCGAACCTGCTGCTGGGCGAGCCGCTCGGGCCCGACCTGCTGCTGGCCCTGCTGCTGGAGTTCGTCGCCATCGCGATCGTGCTGTTCCGGCCGAGCCGCGTCGAGGAGGCGGTCGCCCGCGATCCCGGCTGACGAAGACGAGCGGCCCGGTCAGGCCGATTCGAGGATCTTCGTCACGTCCGCAAGCGAGCCGATCTCGACGATCGCCTCGGGCGGCAGCGGCTTCCCGAGCGCCCGCTCCAGCGCCTCGATGAGCCGCAGATGGGCGAGGCTGTCCCAGGCT
The DNA here is from genome assembly GCA_902826565.1 of uncultured Rhodospirillaceae bacterium. GTDB lineage: Bacteria > Pseudomonadota > Alphaproteobacteria > Dongiales > Dongiaceae > CADEFF01. The sequence goes on from CADEFF010000039.1 coordinate 24,298, forward strand.
TCGAGCGTCGCGATGGAGGCATCGGCCCCGAGCGCCGCCGGCTCCGTCTCGAGCGCGCCGGCCAGCAGCGCGCGGGCGCGTTCTGCGGCGCTGCTCATGCGGGCTTCGAATCCCTGGCGGCCTGGCGCGCCTTCACCGCGCGCCATTGCTCGGGGAAGAGCGCGAACATGAACTGATCGGCGCGGCCGCCGTCCGGCCCGACGCGGTGGCGCTTCAGCACGGCCTCGCAGGCGAAGCCTTGGGCCTTGTAGTTGAAGACCGAGGGGATGTTGCGGGCCATCGGGCTGCCCCAGATCTTCGCCACCCGCAGCCGGTCGAACAGGAAATCGATGATCGCGGCCCGCGTCTCCAGCACCACGCCCTTCCCCCAGCATTGCTTCTCACCGACCACCACATTGGTGCTGGCGAGCGCGTGGGGCCGGTCGACATAGACCGAGTAGAAGCCGATCAGCCGGTCGTCCGGCTTGCGGAAGATGCCGAGATGGAAGGAGCTGCGGTTGTTGAACTTGCCCACATACTTCCGGATGTCCTCCATCGTCATGGCCTTGGGGGCGCTGTTGACGCCGGCCATGATCTCCTTGTCCCGCAGCCAGGCGAAATAATCGTCGTTCACATCCGCCGGCAGCATCGAGCGCAGCCTGTAGCGCGGCGTGTCGAGCGTCAGCGGCTGGCCGGGTTTCCAGGGCGCGTTCATCGCTTCGCCGCGGCCGCGGTCGCGAGGCAGCGGTCGCGCACCGCGGCGCGGCTCACCTTGCCCCGATCGGTCCTGGGGATGTCCGGCAGCAGGAACCATCGCTCCGGCACGATGTCGCGCCGCGCCCGTTCGAGGCACCAGCGCCGGAGCTGCGGCCCGGTGGCGGCGCTCCCGTCGACGAGCCGCACCGCCGCCGCCACCAGCTCGCCGCTCACCTCGTCGGCGAGCGCGAAGCAGCAGGCCTCCGCAACCTCGGGATGACGTTCCAGCAGAAGATCGATCTCCGCCGGATTGACCTTCATGCCGGCGCGGTTGATCTCCTCCTTCTGCCGGCCGAGCAGGCGCAGCGTGCCGTCCGCGTCGATGCGGCCGATATCGCCGCTATGGAACCAGCCGTCGCGCAACACCGGCTGCGTGAGATCGGGGCGATGCAGATAGCCCTGCATCAGGCTCGGGCTCTGCAGCAGCAGCTCGCCCTCGCCCGTCGCCGCCATGCCCTGCGGCGTCAGCACCGCGGCCTGCCCGCCCCACATCCGGCCGATGAGCCCGTCCTCCGGCGGCATGTCGCGGGCCGAGGCGCCGGCGATCCAGTTCGCGGTCTCGGTGATGCCGTACATGTTCACCACGTTATCGCAACCGCTCCAGCCGATCACCTCGCGCCAGAGCGCGGCGCCGAGCGGCGCGGAACCGACATGGATGCGGCGGAGCGCGGCATCGCGCGGCGGCTTGCCCGCCTTGAGGGCGATCTTCCAGAAGCTCGGCACCGAGCTCATGAAGGTGACGCGCCGCTCCTCGACCACGCGGCCGAGCTTCGCCGCCGCGTCGATGCCGCCGCCGCAATTGAGCAGGAGATCCGCGCCGGCGAAGAGCGGCGTCAGGCCGTTGCCGATCAGCCCATGGCCGAAATGGGTCGGCAGCAGGCAGAGCGTGCGGGCGAGATCGGCCTCGCCGATGACGCTGCGATTGAGGGCAAGCCGCGCGAGGAGCGAGCGGAAGCTGTGCGCCACCGCCTTGGGCGCGCCCGTGGTGCCGGAGGTGAAGAGCAGCAGCGCCGTGTCGTCGAGCGTGCGGCCCGTCTCTTGCGGCGGCGCCTCCGCGCCGCGTTCGCCGGCGAGCGCCAGCGCCGGAATGCCGAGGCCTTCGGCATGGGCGAAGCCTTCCGCGGCCAGCAGCATGGCCGGCTTCAGGAACTCGATCAGCACACCGAGCTCAGCCCGGGTCAGCGCCGGGTTGAGGCAGGCGGCGACGCCACCCGCCTGCCAGACCGCGAAGAGATCGGCGAAGAAGTCCGGCGTGCCGCCATGGGCGATCAGCACCGGATCGCCGGGCTTCAATCCCGCTTTCGCGAGAAGCCCGGCGCGGCGGCGGAGCTCGGTGGCGAGCGCCGCCCCGTCGAGGCGACGGCCGGTGACGAGATCCTCGACGCTGCCGAGGCCGACCGCGTCGAGCCGCATTCCCGCCTCCGGCCCGCCCGCCTTACGCCCGGCTCAGATAGTCGTAGGCCGAGAGCGCATGGGTGCGGACGATGTGAAGGAAGGTCTCGATCTCGACATGCTCGTCATAGGAGCCCATGCCGGTCGGCGGCGGTCCGTACACATAGGCCGGGATGTTGATGTAGCGCCACAGCCGCGCGTCGGTGCCGCCGAGGCTGACGATGGGCTCGGGCTCGAAGCCCTTGAGCTCGCGCACATTGGCCTGGACATGGCCCAGCATCTCGCCGCCCGGATCGCACCAGGAGGGCGGGTTGTAGTTGATCTCCTTCATCGTCGCCGACGGGTATTTCGCCAGCACCTTGTCGATGACGGCCATCACCTCCGGCTTCTCGACGCCCGGCGGCAGGCGGATATCGGCCTCGATCCGGGCGACGCCCGGCACGATGTTGACCTTCAGCCCCGCATTCACCACGCCGATATTGAGCGTCACCTTGTCGACGATCTTGGAGGCGCCCTGCCCTTGCGCCTTGTCGATCGTGGCGGCGTTGCGCTGCAGCACCTGGCGGACGTTGTCGGGCAGCTTCGCCTCGATCCTGGTCACCGCCTCCAGATCCTGGGCGAGCGCCATGGCGAGCTTCGAGGCGCTCTCGGTCAGGTGCGTGTAGGCCCCGTGGGCGCCCTTGGTCGTCACGGTGAACTCGATCCAGAGCGGGCCCTTCTCGCCGAACCGCACCGAATAGGGGCTCGAGGGCTCGCCATTGAGGCAGCAATCGCCATGCACCTCGGGGTGATGCTCCATGAGATAGCGCGCACCCCAGGGGCCGAAGGTCTCCTCGTCCGAGACGGCGGTAAGGGTGATCCGGCCCTTCAGCTTCTTCTTCAGGCGGTGGATGTAGCGGTAGGTCATGATCGAGGCGGTGGTGCCGCATTTCATGTCGGCGACGCCGCGGCCCCAGACCTTGCCGTCGGCGATCTCGCCGCTCCAGGCGCCGTGCGTCCAGCGCTTGTCGGCATCGTCGACCGGAAAGCAGTCGATATGGCCGTTCAGCACCAGATGCTTGCCGGGTTGGGCCATCTTGTAGGTGCCGACGACGTTCGGCATGGTTTTCTGCGGCGCCACCAGCTTGTGCGGCAGCTTGTTCTTCTTGAGGAAGTCGGTGATGTGCTTCGCGGCCTTGCGCGTGTCGCCGGGCGGGTTCGGGGATTTCGCGGCCACAAATCGCGAAAGGAACTTCACGAGCTGATCGCGGTCTTCGTCGATCCAGGCGAGGATCTGCTTCTTGTCGTCGTTCATCGTGGCCATCTGGTCTCTCCCCGGGGCCCGCCGGACGGCCGGCCCATGTTCAAAAGCGCCGCCACTCTCCCGCCTCGACCGGCGCTTTGCAAGGGCGTCGGGGCGTCCCATGAGAGGCCTGCAGCGCTCAGCCGCGGCTCAGATAATCGTAGGCCGAGAGGGCGTGGGTGCGCACGACATGGAGGAAGGTCTCGATCCGCACATGCTCGCTGTGCGAGCCGAGTCCGATCGGCGGCGGGCCGTAGACATAGGCCGGCACCTTGCGATAGCGCCAGAGCCGCGTGTCGGTGCCGCCGACGCCGAGAATGGCCTTCGGCACGCCGCCGCCGAGCGCCCCGACATTCGCCTGGATGAGCCGCAGCATCTCGCCCTCGGGATCGCTCCAGGAGGGCGGGTTGTATTTGACCTCGCGCATCGAGGCCTGCGGATGGCGCGCGAGGATGCGATGGACCGTCTCCAGGATCTCGGCCCTGCCGATGCCGGGCGGCAGGCGGATATCGACGCCGAGGCGCGCATCGCCGGGCAGGATGTTGATCGCGGCGCCGGAATGCACGAAGCCGATATTGAGCGTCACCTGACCCGCGATCCGGGCGGCGCCCTTGCCCTGCGCCGCGTCGATCGCCGCGGCGTTGCGCTTGAGCACGGCAGCGAGCTTCGCCGGCAGCTTCGGCCGGAGGCGCGTCACGGCCTCGAGGTCGCGGGCGAGCGCCATGGCGAGCTTCGAGGCGCTTTCGGAGCGATGCACATAGCCGCCATCGGCGCCGTCCGTGACGATCGCGAATTCGAGCCAGAGCACGCCCTTCTCGCCGAACCGGATCGCGCTCGGCGTGGAAGGCTCGGCGCTGAGGCAGCAATCGCCGCGAAGCTCGGGATGGCGTTCCAGCAGATAGTCGGCGCCCCAGGGACCGAAGGTCTCCTCGTCGGAGACGGCCGTGAGGCTGAGCCGCCCTTTCAGGGTCTTCCGCAGCCGGTGCAAATAGCGATAGGTCCAGACGAGCGCGGTCAGGCCGCATTTCATGTCGACGGAGCCGCGGCCCCAGACCTTGCCGTCGGCGATGGCGCCGCTCCAGGGCCGGTGCGGCCAGCGGCTGTCGCTCTCGTCGGCGGGGAACACGTCGAGATGGCCGTTCAGCACCAGATGCCGGCCGGGCTTCGCGCCGGCGAAGCTGCCGACCACGTTCGGCATGGTCTTCTGCGGCGCCACGATCCTGTGCGGCAGCCGGTTGGCCTTGAGAAAGGTCGCGACATGGCGTGCCGCCTTGCGCGTATCGCCCGGCGGGCTCGGCGAGCGCGCCTGCACGAAGCGGCTCAGGAATCGCACCAGCTCGTTCCGGTCCGTCTCGATCCAGTCGAGGATCTGCTGCCTGTCCGCCGCGCTTCCCGCCATCATCGTCTCCTCGCCGCCGCGGCTCTCCCGACGGGTGCACGCGCGGCGGCGCCACTTTCCGGTGCGCTGAAGGCGATGGCAAGCCGCATCGCCGGTGAAAGAGGCGTCGATCGGGGCCGCGACTCGGGATGCCGCCATTGACAAGCGGACTCGCCGACTCTTCCGTGAGGGGTGAAACCTGCCCCGAGTCGGGGCTTCCGACCGACCGGGCGCCCGATGGCAGGAAGCCCACCAGCCTCAACCGGGAAGACCGCCATGGATCGTCCTGCACCCGCCCGTTCCGTCCGGCCGCGCCGCGCGACATCCGGCGCCGCGCTCCTCGCCGCGCTCGTCCTGATGGCGGGCGGCAGCGAGGCCGCCGAAATGCCGACCGCATTCGGTTTCTATCTCGAGCGCGGCTATACCGAGCTCGCGGTCTATGCCGGCTCCTTCGCCGCCGCGCCGGAGAGCGAGGCCCGCTTCGTCGGCAAGGCGGAGCTGGCGGCGGCGGGCGCGGCCGTTGCGCCGGAGCAGCCTTCCGACAGCCTGCCGGCGGCGATGATCGACGAGGCGCTGGCGCTCCGCCATCGCCTGGCGTCCCTGCTGGAAAGGGGCGTCGCGGTACGCGAACCGCTGCTCGCCGCCCGCGCCCAGGTGAATTACGACTGCTGGCTCGCGCAATTTCCCGAGACCGGCCAGGCGGGCAGCGCCGATTGCCGGGCGCAGCTCCTGCAGACCCTGACGCTGCTGGATGCGGCGGCCGCAAGCCCGGGCAGCGCTCCGCATGGCGCCCTGACCCAGACGCCGACCGCCGAGCTCACCGCCAACCCGACCGACGCAGCAAGGGCCGCGCCCGCAACCCCGGCGGCGGAATCGGCGACCGCAGGCGCCGACGGCAATGAAGGCCCGGGCCGGATCACCGCCAGCACCTCGACCGGCGGCGAAGGCGCGCTGCCGCCCGGCACGCTCATCAATGTCGAGATCATCGGCCTGCCCCGCGAAGCGGCCGAGAACGCCGCCACCGAGGAGCCCGCTGCCGAAAGCGAGGCGACGGCGGATATCGCGCCGGAAGCGCCGGCCGAAATTCCGGCCGCAACCGCCGCGCCGGCCGCCGTCGCGTCCGTAACCCCGCGCGGCTTCGCCCAGGGCGGGTTCGGCTATGAGCAGACCTCGGAGGACCGCACCATCGTCGGGGTGAGCGCGCTCGCCCGCGTCGTCGGCCCGACCGGCGGACTGCGCGCCGCCCCCGCGGCCGGGCTGATCGGCGCCTCGGTCGCGCCCGCGCCGGAACCCGCGGCGCCGACCGCGACCGACATTCCCGCCGAACCGCCCGCCGCCTCGTCCCCGGACACCGCCTTTTCCTCCGACGCCGGCGCGGGGTCGGGCGAGGCGGGCGCCTTCGATGGCATCGTCGACGGCATCGCCGGCATCTTCAGCGACGGCGAAGCGCCCGCCGCGGACACGGAACCCGGCGGTGCCGCGGCGGCCTCGAGCGGCGACCTGACGGAAGGCGAGCTCGCGGGCGGCAGCGTAGGCCCGGATGCGGTGGCGGAGACCGCCGCGCCGGCGAACCAGCCCGTCATCGACATGACGGGCGCCGCGGTCGGCGGCGGCGGACGCGCCGGCGAATAGGCGGGATCGGCCGGCGCAAGCGGGCGGCTCGCGGAACGGCGCCTGCAGAGGCAGGCCGCTCAGTCCCGGTAGGACGGATCCTTCGCGTCGAGCAGCCGCTTCGCCTCCTCGAAATGCACGAAGGCGGTTTCGGCGAAGCCGTCCCAGCCCTGCGCGGTGCGCTCGGCGAGCTCGTCCGACATGACGTTGAGCGCCTGACCGGTCGAATAGGCAAGCACCATCGTGCGGCAGGCGCGCTCCAGGTAATAGAGATCGTCGAACGCCTCGGCCACCGTGTCGGCCATGCAGAGCACGCCGTGATTGCCGAGCATCATCGTCCGGTGGTTGCCGATCGCCTGCACGAGCCGGCGGCCCTCCGCCTCGTTGTCGGCGATGCCGCCGAAGCCGCGGTCGATGCCGAGGCGGTTATAGTAGCGCGCGGTGTTCTGCTCGATCGGCTTCAGGCTCGGATCGGCGAGGCCGGCGAGCGCGGTCGCATAGGGCGGATGGCAATGCAGGATGCAGCGCGCCTGCGGCAGCGAGCCATGGACCGCGCCATGGATGCACCAGGCGGAGGGATCCGGCGCATCCGGCCGGTTCATCGTCTCCGGGTCGTCCGCATCGAGCAGCATCAGGTCGCTCGCCTTGATGCGGGCGAAATGTCGCCATTTCGGATTCATCAGGAACTTCTTGCCGTCGCTCGAGACGGCGAGGCTGAAATGGTTGGCGACGGCCTCGTGCCAGCCATTCTCGACGGCGAGGCGGAAGGCGGCGGCCAGGTCGACGCGGAGCTGCCACTCCTCGCTGTCGCGCTTCGGGTGGCGGCTGAAGTTGGTCACGCTGGCCATGGGCGATCCTTAGAGATAAGCCGTCTCGTTCAGTAAACCCGAGCGGTAACAAGCTGTTTTAGCCCGTCGGCAGGCCGCAAGAAAGGGGGAACTCCGAGATTGGTAACTTAAAAAAAGCGATTGCTACCTTCACCTTTCCGAAGATCACGTTATGGTAGCATTAAGTTCGTCTTTGGCACTCGTCACCTCGAATTTCCGGACGGTCCGAATATGTTGGCGCAGCAATATCGACAAGGAAATTCTGATGGATAATCTCCTAACCCTTACTCATGCGACAGAACGCGATATCGACCTGCTGCTCGTTGAAGAGTTGAAATGCAGCCCGCATTTCGTACGGTGGATTATTCAGAAGATCGCTGCAAAACCCGTAGCGACGACTGATTTCACGAGCTGCGAGATAATCCATAGCAAGCGTCGAATGCACAATCGTCGCGAGATCGACATTTGTGTCGTACTGAAAGCCCCTTCCAACCTTCCAGTATACATTCTGATCGAGAACAAGCTCGATACGGCCGAACAGTTTGAACAGGCAGATTCCTATCGCGCTGAATCCAAGCTGTTGGTCTCAAATGGGACCGCCTCAATAGTTCTAACAGCGCTGGTCTGCCCTTCCGCCTATGCAAGACAACAATCGATTTTTGCCGATAAGTTCGATGCCACTATCAGCTACGAAGATATTGCGGAGTATTTTCTGAAGCGTTCGCGAGAGCCCGGGGAACTTGGTGCCCGCCTTCTACATCGTCATGAGATGATCCAGCAGGCCACCTCGAAGTCTCGACGCGGTTATCAGGCAGTTCCCCTACCCATCATAGAGCAATTCAACGCTAGATATATCGCCTTGGCGCGAGAAAACTATCCTGCGCTGATACCTGGGCCCTCGATGTTAAAGGAAGGACGTCCTGGCGAAAGTAAATCCATGATTTTTGCAGCCCAGGTCTTGCCGACTTGGGATTTCCTTCCGCAGATGCGGATAGTGCATCAACTCCGCGAAGCAAACGCAAATATCAACTTTTACACTTGGGGTGATCATTTTACGGCGTTGGCCGCCATAGTTGCTAGCGACCTTTCAGGCACCCGCTACCGACCTATCCCAACTTTAAACAAACGTGCAAATGGCAAGTCCGGCCTAATGATTGTCGCCCAAACACCACTGATCGACAATCAGTCTGGGTTTGACACCCAGGTAGAGGCAATTCTTACCGGCATCAGAACTACCGATGGACTGCGTGCCTGGATTTGGTCGCATCGCGACGAAATTGAACGGTGGGCATCTGTTGTTGCAAAAGAGACTCGAACCTCCGATGGCAGTTGAGGACCAGCGACTACCAAAGTATCACGCCGCCGGGGCGTCCTTGCCTTCGCGGGCGAGGCTGTCGCGGGCCTCGGCGGTGAGCTCGAAGGCGCGGAGGCGCGCGCGGTGATCATAGAGCGAGGCGGTGATCATCAGCTCGTCCGCGCCCGTCTTCTCGATGACGTCGGCAAGGCCCTGGCGTACGGTCGCCGGCGATCCGACGACGGACACCGAAAGCGAGCGCTCGACCCCCAGCCGCTCGGCGTCCGACCAGAAGCCCGCCATGTCGGCGAGCGGCGGCGGGACCTGCCCGGGCACGCCGCGCCGCAGCCGCACGAACTGCTGCTGCAGCGAGGTGAAGAGGAGGCGCGCCTCCGCGTCGGTCGCGGCCGCGATCACATTGACGCCGATCATCGCATAGGGCCTGTCGAGCTGCGCCGAGGGCTCGAAGCGCGTGCGATAGACCTCGAGCGCCTGGTCCATGGCATCGGGCGCGAAATGCGAGGCGAAGGCGTAGGGCAGCCCCAGCATGGCCGCGAGCTGCGCGCCATAGAGGCTCGAGCCTAGGATCCAGAGCGGCACATTGAGCCCTTCGCCCGGCACGGCATGGACTTTCTGGTCGGGATGCGGCGTGCCGAGCAGCGCCTGCAGTTCCAGCACGTCCTGCGGGAAGGTATCGACGCTTAAATCCATGTGGCGGCGGAGCGCGTGGGCGGTGCGCTGGTCGGTTCCCGGCGCGCGCCCGATCCCGAGGTCGATCCGGCCGGGATAGAGGGATTCGAGCGTGCCGAACTGCTCGGCGATGACCAGCGGCGAATGGTTCGGCAGCATGATGCCGCCCGAGCCGACGCGGATCGTCTTCGTGCCGCCCGCCACATGGCCGATCACGAGGGAGGTTGCGGCGCTGGCGATGCCCGGCATGTTGTGATGCTCGGCGAGCCAGTAGCGGCGATAGCCCCAGCGCTCGGCATGCTGCGCAAGATCGAGCGTGTTGCGGAAGGCGTCGCGGGGGGTGGCGCCTTCGATGACCGGCGAGAGGTCGAGCACGGAAAAGGGGATCATGGCGTCACCCTTAACGCATCGCCGGAAAATCGCGAAGCCCCAAAGGAACCGGCCTCACCCCTCGATCGCGGCCGCCATGCGTGCGCGCATCGCCGCATCGGGGAAGGGCGCGAAGCCGGCGCCGGCATTGTCCGCCATATGCGCGGGCCGGCCGGTCCCGGGGATGGCGCAGGTGACGGCCGGATGGCCGAGGATGAACTTCAGCAGGATCTGCGCCCAGCTCGCGGCGCCGATCTCGCCGGCCCAGCCGGGCAAGGGCCGGTCCTTGAGTCGGCGCAGCAGCCCGCCGCCGCCGAACGGCCGGTTGACGAGGATGGCGATGCCGCGCTCCGCCGCCAGCGGCAGCAACCGTGTCTCGGCCGCGCGATCGTCCATCGCGTAGTTGAGCTGGACGAAATCGACCGGCTCGGCCCGCATCACGGCCTCGAGCGCGTCGAAGGCGCCGGGCGTGTAGTGGGTGATGCCGAGATAGCGGATGCGGCCCTCCGTCTTCCAGCCGCTGAGGGTCGCGAGCTGCGTCTGCCAGTCGACGAGATTGTGGACCTGCATGAGATCGAGGCGATCGGTGCGGAGCAGCGCCATCGAGCGCTCCATCTGCGCGATGCCGGACTCGCGGCCGCTGGTCCAGACCTTGGTCGCGACGAACGCCTTGTCGCGTGCCTGCATCGCGGCGAGCAGATCGCCGACGGCCGCCTCGGCGGCGCCATACATCGGCGAGCTGTCGATCACGGCGCCCCCCGCCGCGAAGAGCGCCTCGAGCACGCCCCGCAACGGTGCGCGGTCCGCCGCCGACGCCCCCACGTCGAAATTGCGCCAGGTGCCGCAACCGATGACCGGCAGCGCCTCGCCCGTGGCAGGGATCGCCCGGGTTTCCATGACAGCCCCCATCGCGCCTTGCGACGAGCCTATCGAAGTCAGGGTCGGGGCCAAAGCGGCACCGCCGGCGAGCCGCAGGAAGCCGGCCCGGCTGATGCTCCCGCCCCCGATCGGTCGGCACCCCATCGATCCTCCGCCGCAGATTTTACCCAATGCCCGGCTCTCGTTCGCCGTCGCCGCCATACATAGGAACGCGCCGCGATGACCGAAAGCCTGCCGATGCCGTCGACTGCCGCAGGGCGACCGCAAGGATCGCCGACCTGCCATGACCGACCGGCCGGCCCATTTCCAGTGGAATGGCTATGGTCTTACGGCGGAAGGGCGTCGGGGCTATGCCCCCTCAAGAATCTTGATCCCTTTCGTCGCGCGGTTTGGTTAAATCGAGCCACCGAAACGCGATCGCGGTCGGCGGCAACGCCGCCACCGGCGCTCGCATCGACCGACGGGCGAGCGGCTGCAACAAGAGCGAAGCGATGGTGCCTGAAGGCGACGGTCTGACGGTGTTGCTCGTCGAGGATGACGGGCTCATACGCATGTCGACACTGGATATCCTGACCGATCTCGGCCATCGGGTGATCGAGGCGGGGAATGCCGCCGATGCGCTGGCGCATCTGGCGCGGGAGCCGATCGACCTTCTGCTGACGGATATCGGCTTGCCGGGGATGAGCGGCCACGAGCTCGCGGCCGAAGCGCGCCGGCGCCTGCCGGCCCTCCGCGTGAT
>CADEFF010000040.1 GCA_902826565.1 uncultured Rhodospirillaceae bacterium
CCGGCATTTCTCGACCGAGCTTTGCGGCGGGACGCATGTGAGCCGGACCGGCGATATCGGCATCTTCAGGATCGTGGGCGAGAGCGCGGTCGCGGCCGGGGTGCGGCGCATCGAGGCGCTGACCGGTGCTGCGGCGGAACGCCATGCACGCGAGCAGGACCGGCTCGTCGACAACCTGGCGTCGCTGCTCAAGGTCGCGCCCGCGGATCTCCCGGTCCGGCTGCAGGGGCTGCTCGAGGAGCGGCGGCGGCTGGAGCGCGAGCTGGTCGAGGCCCGCAAGGCGGCGACGGCCGGCGGCGCAAACGCGGGCGGCGGAACCGAGCGCGAGGTGGGCGGTGTGAAGCTTGCGACGCGCGTGCTGGACGGGGTGCCGGCCAAGGAGCTGAAAGGCATGGCCGACGCGATCAAGAAGCAGATGGGCTCGGGCGTGGTGGCGCTGGTCGCGCGCGATCAGGGTCGCGCGTCGCTCGTGGTCGGCGTGACGCCCGATCTCACCGATCGTCTGAGCGCCGTCGAGCTGGTGAAGGCGGGCAGCGAGGCGCTGGGCGGGCAGGGCGGCGGCGGCCGGCCGGACATGGCGCAGTCGGGCGGCCCCGATGCCGGGCGCGCCGAAGCCGCGCTGGCGGCGATCGAGCAGGCCCTCGCGGCGCGCAGCCGCGCGGCGTGAGGCTCGCTCCCCCTGCTCGTTGAATTTGTCGGGCAACGACACGCCCGGCCGAACGGGCGGTCGGTCCCCGGTTCGGCGGCGGCGGCTCGATGAGGGGTGGGAGGGAAGGCTACGCGACACCCGGGCGCGGCACCCGATGATCCGCGGAGACACCGCCGGCGCAACACGCCGCGGTTATGGCCGTGTCGGCGTCCGGCCCGGTTTCCTCAGCTTGCCAGCAGACCGGCCACGATAAACAGCAGGAACCAGTAGAAGATCGGCCGTGCCATGGTTCGTTCCTCCCGTCCCATCCAGGCTCGACTCCAAGAACCGCGTCCGGGACCGCCGGTTCCCCTCGAACGGGCGTTGCCCATGCGATGATCCTGGACCCGTCCGGTAGCGCGGGCTCGTGACAAGGTTGCGCCGAATTCGGCGGCGGAATCGTTAAGCGGCGGCGGCTCGACCGAGGCGAAGCCTAAGCGATCGGGCGCACGGGGAGCCTGGCTTCGGGGATGTCGCGGCCGGCTGCCATGGCGCAGCGACGGGCCATGCCGGACCGTTCGGGTCCGACCGGCCGCATCATCGCCGCCGAGGCCGAAGGATCATCCTGGACCGGCGTACACCGGCGGCCGCTGGCGCGCCCGCCGCCTCGCCTTATTGCGGCGCCTTCCAGCCGGGAATGTCGGCCGCGACCTTGAGGCTGACGATCTTGTCGGGGTTGCTGACCGAGCCGTTATTGTTCGGATCGCCCTTCTTGATCGCGTCCACGGCGTCCATGCCGCTCACGACCTTGCCCCAGACCGTATATTGCCCGTCGAGGAAGTCGGCGTCGGCGAGGCAGATGAAGAACTGGCTGTCGGCGCTGTCGGGGCTCTGCGCGCGCGCCATGGAGACGGTGCCGCGCAGATGCGGCTCGTCGTTGAACTCCGCCACGATCTTCTGGCCGGAGCCGCCCATGCCGGTGCCGGTCGGGTCGCCGGTCTGCGCCATGAAGCCGGCGATCACGCGGTGGAACACCACCCCGTCATAAAAGCCCTGACGGACGAGCGTCTTGATCCGGGCGACATGCTTCGGCGCGAGGTCCGGTCGCATCTCGATGACGACTTCGCCTTTCGGCAGTTCCATCACCAGCGTGTTTTCGAGGTCGAGGGCCATGGCAGGGGCTCCGATCGTGAGAAGGGCGAGGGCAAGGAGCCCGGCGACGAATTTCGGCATGGCGGGGCGACCTCGGGTTTGCGGGTTCAGGACAGTGCGCGGCGCAGGTTCTCGTCGAGCCTGGCAAGGAATTGCTGCGTTGTCATCCAGGTCTGGTCCGGGCTGATGAGCAGCGCCAGATCCTTGGTCATGTGGCCGGCCTCGACGGTATCGACGCAGACCTTCTCGAGCGCCTCGGCGAAGCGCTGCAGCTCCGGCGTGCCGTCGAACTTGCCGCGATACCAGAGCCCGCGGGTCCAGGCATAGATCGAGGCGATCGGGTTGGTCGAGGTCTCGCGGCCCTTCTGGTGCTCGCGATAGTGCCGCGTGACGGTGCCGTGCGCCGCCTCCGCCTCGACAACATCGCCGGCCGGCGAGAGCAGCACGGAGGTCATCATGCCGAGCGAGCCGAAACCCTGCGCCACCGTGTCGGACTGCACGTCGCCGTCGTAGTTCTTGCAGGCCCAGACGAAGCCGCCGCTCCATTTGAGCGCACTCGCGACCATGTCGTCGATCAGGCGGTGCTCATAGACGAGCTTCTTCGCCTTGAAGGCGTCGGCGAACTCCTTGTCGAACACCTCCTGGAAGATGTCCTTGAAGCGCCCGTCATAGGCCTTGAGGATCGTGTTCTTGGTGGAGAGATAGACCGGCCATCCGAGCGTCAGCGCATAGTTGAAGCAGGCGCGCGCGAAGCCGCGGATCGAATCGTCGAGGTTATACATGGCGAGCGCGACGCCGCCGCCGGGAAAGTCGAAGACCTCGCGCCGGATCGTCTCGCCATGCTCGGGCTCGAAGGTGATGGTGAGCTTGCCCTTGCCCGGCACCACGAAATCCGTCGCGCGATACTGGTCGCCGAACGCATGGCGGCCGATCACGATGGGCTGCGTCCAGCCCGGCACCAGCCGCGGCACGTTCCTGCAGATGATCGGCTGGCGGAAGACGGTCCCGTCCAGGATGTTGCGGATCGTGCCGTTCGGCGATTTCCACATCTGCTTGAGGCCGAACTCGGCGACCCGCGCCTCGTCGGGGGTGATGGTCGCGCATTTGACGCCGACCTTGTGCTGCTTGATGGCGTTTGCCGCCTCCACCGTGATCTTGTCCGCGGTGCGGTCGCGGCTCTCGATGCCGAGGTCGAAATATTTCAGCTCGATGTCGAGATAGGGGAGGATCAGCTTTTCTTTGATGAAGTGCCAGATGATGCGCGTCATCTCGTCGCCGTCGAGCTCGACGACCGGGTTCTTTACCTTGATCTTGTTCATTTCTCGGCTCTGGCAGGAGGGTCGGAGGACGGCCGGCGCGGCCGGGCGCCACCATAGCATCCGGCCCGCCCGGCGCAAGCGTCAGCGGCGTGCGATCCGCGTGAGCTCGCCCTCCATCAGGGCGACATGCTTCGCGAAGCCGTGCTTGCGTTCGAGGATCTTGCGGCCCTCCTCGCCGAGCCGTTCCATCAGCGTGCGATCCTCGTAGATCATGCGGATGTTCCCGGCGAGCACGCGGTAGTCGCCGACCGGCGACAGGAGCCCGGTGCGGCCCTGCTGGATGGTCTCCGGGATCGGGCCGAAGTCGCTCGCGAGCACGCATTTCGAGAAGCTCAGCCCTTCGAGGATGGCGAGCGTGATGAGGTCGTCGCGCGTCGGGAACACCATCGCGTCGCAATGCTGGATATAGGCGGCGACGGTCGCCTCCGGCACCGAGCCCGCATGGAGAATGGCGGCGCCGATCGCGTCGACCTTCTCGCAGAAGGGATCGCCCGCGGGCCGGTTGCCGACGCAGACGAGCGTGACATTCGGGTTGCCGAGATGCTGCATGGCCTGGGCGGAGAGGTCCTGGCCCTTGCGCCGGTCCACCCGGCCGAGATGCAGCAGGTAGAAGCGTCCCGGCTCCCGCTCGAAGGGCGCCGGCCGCGGCTGCAGGTCCATGCCGATGCCGTAAGGCACCACGGTCCAGTTGCTCTGCTTCAGATAGGGGCGATAGAGGGTCTGCGCCTGCCAGCGCGTCGGGAAGACGATGCGGTTCGCTTTCTCGAAGGCCTCGACGCGGAAGTTCGATTGTTCGAAATAGAGCAGGCCGAACTGCGGCTCATGGACCCACCAGAGCACGGGACATTGCTCCGAGATGCTCGTCACAAGGTGGGAGGCGGTCACGGTGTTGAAGAGGGCCACGTCGTAGCGCCGGGGATCGACGCCTGTCACCATCGGGATGCCGAGCGCGCGATAGTCCTCGAGCAAAGGCTCGTGGTCGCGGTTCGTCAGCGCGAGGACCTCGATCTCGTGCCGCGCCCGGAGCTCGCGCAGCAGCCGCAGCAGGATGATGGGCGCGCCCTCGCGCTGGAAATTGTGGCTGTAGGCCAGGATCCGCACCGCCGCCCCCGCCTGCGCCCGTCAGAACCGCGATGGCTGGCTGGCATGTCGCGGCGGCGTCTCGCTCGCCGTCATCAGGGCGGGCAGCAGCTCGTCCACGTCGCCGACGACCTGGAAGAGATCGCGGCGCTGCGAGACGAAGCCTTCGTCGCGGCAATGCTCGATGAGGGCGAGCAGCTTGTCCCAATAGCCGTCCTGATTCACGATCACGACCGGCTTGTCGTGCATCGCGAGCAGGCGCCAGGTGATGATCTCGAAGGTCTCATCGAGCGTGCCGTAACCGCCGGGCAGGATGGCGAAGGCGTCGGCGAGATCGAACATGAGCTGCTTGCGCACATGCATGTTGTCGACGATGCGCAGATCGTCGATCCCGTGATGCCCGACCTCGCGCGTTTCCAGGAACGTCGGGATGATGCCCGTCGCCTTGCCGCCATGCGCGATGACGGCATCGGCGATCACGCCCATGATCCCGACGCGGCCGCCGCCATAGATCAGACGGACATCGTTCGCCGCGAGATCGCGGCCGAGCCGCTCCGCGGCGGCGCGATAGCGCAGGGAGCGGCCGACCGCCGATCCGCAATAGACGCAGAGCGAGGTAAGGGAGGGTGTCACGCTGGAGTCCGGCGGCCGGCCTGCAAGGGGCGGGGGCGGGCGCCGGCGATCCGCTGCGGGGACCGCCTGCCGCCCGCTGCGGCGAAGGGGAAAAGCATACGCTTCATGATACCTGGAACGGGACTCCCAAGATATAGTGTCGGCCCCTGGGCAATGCGAGGAGCCGACGGCGCGCATGGCGACCATCATAGGGATGCCGGGTTGTCGAATTCTTGCCGCGATCGCCGGTTTCCTGCTGGCGTCCGGACTGGCCGGCACGGTCATGGCCGCCGATACCGGGCAGATCGACCGGGGCGCCTATCTCTTCGCCGCCGCGGGCTGCGGCTACTGCCACACCGACACCAAGAATGGCGGCGCACCGCTCGCCGGCGGGCGGGCGCTCGATACGCCCTTCGGGCGCTTTTACACCCCCAACATCAGCGCCGATCCCACCTCCGGAATCGGCGGCTGGTCGGACCAGGAGTTCCTGCAGGCGTTGCGCCAGGGCATCGCACCGGACGGCAGCTATTACTATCCGGCGTTCCCCTTCACCTCCTATACCCACGCCACCGACCAGGATCTGCTCGACATCAAGGCCTACATCTTCTCGATGCCCGTGGCCGCGGCCGAGAACCGGCCGCATGAGCTGTCCTTTCCGTTCGGCTGGCGCGCCCTGCTTGCGGTCTGGCGATTGCTCAATTTCGAGCCGGCGGGATTCGCGACGGATGCATCGAAGAGCGAAGCGTGGAATCGCGGCGGCTATCTCGTGCAGGCGCTCGGCCATTGCCAGGAATGCCACACGCCGCGCGGCATGCTCGGCGGGCTCGATGAAGACGCGGCCTTCTCCGGCACGAAGGAGGGGCCCGACGGGGACACCGTTCCCAACATCACGCCCGACCCGGACACCGGGATCGGCGGCTGGGATCGCGACCAGGTCGCGCGCGTGCTCAGGGACGGCGCGCTGCCGGATTTCGACTATGTCGGCGGCACCATGGCGGAGGTGGTGCGCAACAGCACGAGCCGGCTGACGCCGGAGGATCGCGACGCGATCGCGGAGTATCTGCTCGCGCTGCCGGCGATCCCGAATCCGGACGCCCGCGCGACGCAGCCCTGAGCATCCGGGCGCTTCCGGCCGCGAACCCGCGCCATGACAGCCTCGTTGCGGGCTGATAGGCTCCGCACCGGCGTTCGACTGCAGCGGGAGGCCCGGTGAGCCGACTTGTCCTGATTGCCATACTCGGCATTGCCGTGATTCTCGCCGCGCTTGCGATCAATTTCGCGATCAAGCGCGAGGATGCCGGCGACGCCCCGCCGGTCCTCGAGTCCGGCATCGCGCCGACTACGACGCCCGAGCAGCCGAGCGCCCCCGCCGAACCGGAAGCGGTCGCGGGACCCATCAAGCCGAGCTTCGACATCGTGCGGGTGCGGCCCACCGGCGAGACCGTCATCGCCGGCCGCGCGGCGCCGGGCGCCGTCGTCACCATCACCGACAACGGCAAGCCGCTCGGCACGGCGGTCGCCAATTCCGACGGCGAATGGGTCTTCCTGCCGGACGAACCCCTGGGGCCCGGCAGTCACGAGCTGTCGCTGAGCGTCGAGCAGCCGGACGGCACGCCGCTCCTCTCCGAGGACATCGTGCTCGCGGTGGTGCCCGAGGCGAATACCGACATCGCCGGACGCACTGCAAGCGAGACGGGCGAAGCGCTGACCATGATCGTGCCGCGCGAGGGGGCGGGATCGGTCGTGCTGCAGGCGCCGAGCGCGACGCCCGGTAACGCCGGCGTCGACAGCGCGGCCCCGCGATCGGGCGCGCTTGCCCTCGACAGCATCGACTATGACGAGAAGGGGGGCGTCGTGATCGGCGGCCGGGCGCCGGTCGGCGCCGAGGTCCGGGTCTATCTCGACAATGCGCTGATCGGCCGTGCCGTGGCGGGGCCGGACGGCCATTGGTCGCTGACGCCGGAGGCGCCCGTCGCCGACGGCCTGCACCGGCTCCGGGTCGATCAGGTGACACCGAGCGGTGCCGTGGTGGCGCGCGTCGAATCGCCCTTCGACCGTGCCGCCGCCGCTGCGACCCAGACGGCCGCGCCCGGCACGGTCGTGGTGCAGCCGGGCAACAGCCTGTGGCGCCTGGCGCGCCAGACCTACGGATCCGGCTGGCAGTTCACGGTCATCTATGACGCGAATCGCGAGCGGATCGCCGATCCCGATCTCATCTATCCGGGCCAGGTCTTCGAGCTGCCGCCGGCGGCGGCCGGCAACTAGGAATTTGCGGGCGGTTCCGCGGCGGACTCGTCCAACCCACGGATTTTCCGGCATTCCTCGGCCTTAACCCGCAGCCGTCCCGCCGTTATGATGGCCGCCCTCGCATCCGCCCCTGCGCGGCGCGGTCGCCCTTCGTCGGCGCGCGCGGCGGCAGGGCGGTGCGGGCAGCCGGGTCGGCTGTGGCGGGACGCGACACGATCATCAGCAAACGGGCCTCTCGGCTTGCTCGACAGCATCCTGGTTCCGATCCATCGCGAGGGCTGGCGCTTCGCCGCGATCTTCGCCGTCGCGACGCTGCTGCTCTGGTGGCTGTGGATGCCGCTCGGGCTGCTCGGCATCGTCGCCACCTGCTGGTGCCTCTATTTCTTTCGCGACCCGCCGCGGGTGACGCCGGTGCGCAGCGGCCTCGTCATCAGCCCGGCCGACGGCGTCGTGCAGGCGGTCGAGCCGGCCCTGCCGCCATCGGAGCTCGGCCTGCCCGCCCTGCCGCTGATGCGGGTCAGCGTGTTCATGAACGTGTTCGACGTCCATGTGAACCGGATGCCGATCGATGCTACGGTGTCGGCGCTGCATTACCGGCCCGGCAAGTTCCTCAATGCCTCGCTCGACAAGGCGAGCGAGGACAATGAGCGGCAATCGGTGCTGCTGCGCACCGCCGAAGGGCACGAGTTCGTGACCGTGCAGATCGCAGGGCTTGTCGCGCGGCGCATCCGTTGCGATATCGTTGTCGGACAGCCGGTTCGCGCCGGCGAGCGTTTCGGTCTCATCCGGTTCGGCAGCCGGGTCGATGTCTATCTGCCGGAAGGCGTGGCGCCGCTGGTGGCGCCGGGCCAGCGCGCCGTCGCGGGCGAGACGGTAATCGCCGACATGCATGGCGGCGAACCGATGCGGCGAGGGGAGATGCGCTGATGCGAAAACCGAGCGTCGCGCGGCTGCGCGACCAGTCCTTCAACCGGCTGATCCCGAACATCCTGACCTTGCTGGCGCTCTGCGCCGGCCTGACCAGCATCCGCTTCGGGCTGCTGGGGCGCTGGGAGGCGGCGGTGATCGCGATCGTCATCGCCGCGGTGCTGGACGGGCTCGACGGCCGCATCGCCCGGCTGCTCGACAGCACGAGCAAGTTCGGCGCGGAGCTCGACTCGCTCGCCGATTTCGTGAGCTTCGGCGTGGCGCCGGCGATGCTCCTCTATTTCTGGAATCTCGAGCAGGCGGGCTCGCTCGGCTGGGCGGCGGTTCTCCTGTTCTGCATCTGCTGCGGCCTCAGGCTCGCGCGCTTCAATACCAAGCTCGACAACGCGGACCTGCCGGCCTGGACCAGCCGCTATTTCATGGGCGTGCCGGCGCCGGCGGCGGGAGGGCTCGTGCTGCTGCCGATGATCGCGAGCTTCGAGTTCGGCCGCGGCTTCTTCGGCCAGACCTGGGTCGTAGGCTCGGTTGCGGTGGCCGTCGCGCTGCTGATGATCAGCCGCTTTCCCACCTATTCCTTCAAGCGCATCAAGGTCGCGCATCATCTCGTGCTGCCGACGCTGATCGGGATCGGCGCCTTCGCGGCGTTTCTCGTCAGCAGCACCTGGAACACGCTGATCGCGGTCGGGCTGCTCTATCTCGCCTCCCTGCCGGCGAGCTATTTCTCCTATCGGCGCCTCGCGGGCACGATGCCGCCGCCGATCGCCGAGGCGGCGCTCGAGGAGCCCGAAGACCTGCTGCCGCGGCATTGACGCCCCCGATGACGATGCCGGTTCCGGCGGCAGGACGTCGTTCGCGCCACGGCCGCTATATCTGGATCGGTGCGGCGGCGCTGCTGCTGGCGGCGAGCCTTGCGATCCGGTTCTTCCTCATCGAGCCGCGCGGCATCGGCATTCTTTGCCTCGAGAATGCGCCCTGGTGGTGCGGCCCGCGGGAGCTGGTGGTACGCGGGTCCCTCGCCGATCTCTGGGGGATCGCGGCGCTCGCCTTCGGCGCTCTCGCCCTGCTGCGGCGCTGGCCCGTCGCGGCCGGGCTCGCGGTCGGGTTCGGCCTCCTCGGGCTCGTGCTCTACAATGCCGGGCTGGCGTCGGTCGGATTTCTGCTGGGGCTGCTCAGCCTGCTGCGGCGCTGAGCGCGGCCGGCGTCGGCCGCGCGATGTATCGCCAGGCGCCGAGCCAGGGCAGCGCCAGCAGAAGCGAAACGCCGGCAAAAGAGAGGGCCGCGAGATTCTCCGGCCCCTCGCGCGCGGCCACGATCACCGACGAGAGCGCCAGCATGGCGGCGAAGACCGCCTCCTCCCGACGATCCGTCGCCGCTTGCAGGAACTCGCGCCGCGCGATCGCCCGAAGGGCGAATCCGACGGCCGGAAGGGCGAAGGCCGCGATCGGGAAGTCGCGATAGCGCGGGTCGAACAGCAAGGCGAGGTTGACGGCGAGCGCCCCCGTCACCGCGACGAGCTGCAGCAAGGCGAGGCGCGTGCCGGGATCGCGCAGCCGCCAGCCGAAGCGCGGCAGGGCGGCGACGATTTCCGCCGCCGCGACGGGAGGATCCGCTTCCGGATGCAGCAGCCGGCGCAGCAGCTCCCGGGCGATGGCGGCCATGAGGAGGAAGAGGAGGATCTCCACAGCCGCTTCGCCCGGATTCCGCACCGCGAGCGCGGAATGGACGGCCTGGAGCGTGAGCAGCGTGCCGCTTGCCGCCGCCATCGGCCCGGCGAGCCATAGCCGCCATCCGCCGGCGCGCCGCAGCGACGGCGCCACGGTCCCGAGGAGCAGGAGCGCGATCCCGGCGGCGGCGAGAAACTCGAGCCGCCAGCGGGGGTCGTCGCTGACCGGGCCCTGCAGCGGCAGCTTCGGCTGCCGGTCTCCGTCGAAAATGCCCCAGTGCCCGCCGACCGTGCCTTCGAGCGCACGCTTCCAGGGCTGGTCGAAGGCCTCGATCAGGTTGTAGTCGAGGCCGCGCTCATGCGCATAGACGAGGAACTGGCGGAGATAGGTCGCCTGCTCGAGCCGTCCCGGAATCGCGCCGTCGCGCTCGCGTCCGGCGCTGGGCCAACCGGTCTCGCCAAGCAGGATCGGCTTGTGGCCGAACTTCGCCTCGACCTCGCGCAGCACCGCTTCCAGATGCGGCACGCCGTTGGAGGCGGCGACCGGGTGGTCTTCCCAGTAAGGCAGCACATGGATCGTGATGAAATCGGCCGCCTCGGCGAGGCTCTGCGGCGCGCGCAGCCAGAACTCCCAGACATCCGCGTAGGTGACGGGCTTGCCGGTCGCGGCCCGCACCTCGCGCATCAGGGCGGCCAGCGTCTCCGGCGTCTGCTCGCCCCGGAGCAGGACCTCGTTGCCGACGATAATGGCCCGCACGGCGTCGGGGTAGGTTCTGGCGAGGTCGATCGCCGCATCGACCTGGAGCCGGTTCGCCGGCGGTTCGCCGCCGATCCAGATACCGAGCAGAACCTCCATGCCAAGCCGTTGGGCGATCTCGGGGACGGCGGCGAGGCCCTGGTTCGTGGCGTAGATGCGCACGCAGTTGGAGACCGGCTTGAGGGCGATCAGGTCGGCCTCGATGCGCTCGGGCGGCACGACGAGCGTCGGGTCGAACGGGGTCTCCGCGTCGCGGAAGGGCGTGTAGGAAACGCAGTCGATCGGGCCGGCGGGCGCATCGACGACCGCATGCGGGCGGCCGATCTCCCACCAGACGCCATAAGTCAGGGCCAGCGCGGCGGCGAGCGCGAGAAAGCCGAAGAGCCGGTCACGCCGCATGGCGCCACCGGCCCTTCGTTGCATCTCCGGCCTGCGGCCGCGACGGGATCACTCGGCGGGCTGCACCGCCGGGGCGGGCGCGAGAGCGAGCCCGCCGGTATCCTGCCGCCTGGTCGTCGGCAGCGCGTTCAGCAGCGACATGACCAGCGCCGCCACGAAGGGCAGCGCCTGCACGCAGAGCAGGACCGCCCAGATACGGGCCGCCGGCTCGATCATGCCGCGGGTCAGGGCGATGAGGATCGCCGCGCCGATCAGCAGCAGCGCAAGCACGGCTTCGACGCGCACTTCCATGAGGGCGCGGATCAAGGCCGGCTGGTTCTCGCATTTCGGCGTCCTGAAGAAGGGCAGGTTGCTGGTGAACATACCCTGCCATACGGCGCGGGCGACTGTGTAGCTCAAGGCAAGCCCGGCGAGCGCGGCGCCGAAGCAATCCCTGAACTTGCAGGGCACGCGGCGGATATAGAGCCAGAGCGACTTGCCGACTTTGAACCCGAACAGGCTCAGGGTGATGATGAGGAAGAGCGTCAGCGGCGGCTCGATATAGCGGGGCAGCAGCACCATGCCGGCGGTCCAGACGATCGCCAGCGCCACGAAGAAGAGCTGCAGCGCGTCGGCGAACCAGGGCAGCCAGCCGGCGATGAACTGGTAGCGCTGGGCCACGGTGAGCTTGCGCTTGCCGAAGGGCAGCAGCTCGCGCCAATGCGCCTTCAGGATCTGCATGGCGCCATAGGCCCAGCGGAAGCGCTGCTTGCGATAGGCATCGAAGCTGTCCGGCATCAGACCGCGGCCGTAGCTCTTCTCGGTATAGATCGCCTGGTAGCCGCCTTCGAAGAGCCGGAGACCCAGCTCCGCATCCTCGGTGATGCACCATTCGCCCCAGCCGCCGACCGCCTCGAGGGCGCTGCGGCGGATGAGCGCCATGGTGCCGTGCTGGATGATCGCGTTCTGCTCGTCGCGGGTCTTCATGCCGAGATGGAAGAAGCCGGCATACTCCCAGAAGCAGAGCCGCTTGAAGATATCGTCCTGCCCGTCGCGGTAATCCTGCGGCGCCTGGACGAGCGCCACCGCCGGATCGACGAAGTGGCCGGCGAGGTCCTTGAGCCATTCCGGCCGGACCACATAGTCGCTGTCGATGGTCGCGATGACGGTCGCGTCGGGATGGGTTTCGCGCAGGCCGAAATTGAGCGCGCCGGCCTTGAAGCCCGGCCAGTTCTCCAGATGGAAGAAGCGGAACTTGGGGCCGAGCTCCTTGCAGAGCGCCTCGATCGGCCGCCAGAGCAGCGGATCGGTCGTGTTGTTGTCGATGACCAGCACTTCGTAGTCGGGGTAGTCCAGCCGATCGAGCGCGCGCAGCGTTTCCGCCATCATCGCGGCCGGCTCGTTGCGGCAGGGGACATGCACCGAGATCTTCGGCAGGGGCATGGCCGCGGCTTCGGCCGGCGGCATCAGCCGGCGGCGGCTGCCGCCGCGCCACAGGCAGTGGGCGAGCTCGATGCCTTCGGTGACGAAGATGCCCATGAGGAGAAGCGTCGCCGGGCCGATGATGGCCAGCACCCAGATATCCATCGAGGTCAGGTAGCGCTCGTCATAGCCGGCATAGATCCAGACGCCGGCCGTGACCACGGCCTGGCCGATGAAGGCAAGGGTGAGCTGTCCGCCGCGGCGCAGGCTTTCCTCGCGGCGCAGCAGCCAGATCACGAAGGGGAAGCCGATGGCGAGGGTGGCGAGCGAGAGCCACGGCCAATCCGGCCGATCGACCAGAATGCCGGTCAGCGCCGCCTTGTGGTGGCGATCCGCGTCGAAAATGCCCCAATAGGCGCCGACGCCGCCTTCGACCTCCGCCTTCCAGGGCTGGTCGAAGGCTTCGATGACGAAGTAATCGAGCCCTTCCGTCCGCGCCGCCTGCAGAAAGCGCCGCAGGAAGAGGCCCTGGTTGGTGGGCGAGGCGAC
This sequence comes from uncultured Rhodospirillaceae bacterium, assembly GCA_902826565.1. Lineage (GTDB taxonomy): Bacteria > Pseudomonadota > Alphaproteobacteria > Dongiales > Dongiaceae > CADEFF01. The sequence continues at coordinate 12,735 of CADEFF010000040.1, forward strand.
CGCGTCCTTTCGCGTCAGGCCCTGGCTCGGCCAGCCGACCTCGGTGATTACGATGCGTTTCTTCGGGAAGCGGGCCTTCAACTCGTGATAGCGCTCCAGCACGAAATCGACGGCGTTGTCGATCGCGACGCCTTCCCAGAAGGGAAGGATGTGCACGGCGAGGAAATCGACCTCCTGCGCAAGCTCGGGATGATCGAGCCAGACGTGCCAGGGCTCGGCGGTGCTCACGGGAAGCGGCGTCGCGCGTCTTACATCGCGCAGATACCGCGTCAGCTCCGGCACGGTGATGTCGCCGCGCAGCACGGCCTCGTTGCCGACGATGAGCTGCGTGATGTTGCCGTTGCGCCGGGTCATGTCGATGAGCCCGGCGACCTCGCGCCGATTTTCCTCGGGCACCGGCCCGATCCAGGCGCCCGCCGTCACGGTCAGACCGTTCGCCCAGGCGAGCCGCGGCACCTCGGCCATCACGCCCGCGGTCGTATAGGTACGGACGGACCGCGTGCTGCCGGTGACGACCTTGAGGTCCTCGGCAATCTGCGCCGGCGTCGGGTCCTTGCCCGACATCGGATTGGCATCCGGCCGATAAGGAGCGAAGGACATGCCGCGGAGCGGCTCGGTCCAGGTGCTCATCTCCACCGGCTGGTTGCCGAGGCTCCAGACGCCGGCGAAGAGCGTGGCGGTGAAAACGCCGATGATCAGATCTGATGCGCGCATTTGAGCCGGTCGTGCCTTCCCTTGGAGCCGAGCCGCCGAGGCCGTTCTTCCGTTGCGATGCCGATGGATTCAGGCGGAGACGCGCAGGTCATGACCCACGCGCGGCGAGGTGCCGCGCACGACGGGCTTCGTCCTTGTGGGGAATCGAGACCAGCGCCGGAAAGCTTTTCGCCCGGCCATCAACCACGCACCTTGCCGCGGTCGGTTCTGATCTCCCTTGATCGCTGTCGTAATGTCCCAGCGCCGGAATAGATGGCACCGATTTCGGGCGAAATTTGGGCAAGCCAGCGAAATAACGCCCGCGATATTTCCACATAAACCCATGCGCAAACCGCATGACTGTCGGCACCGGCGATCCGTCATCCCGATCACGACGCTGGAGGACGGGCGCATCGGCAAATCCTGAAACTCCCTGGCTGAATCGAAAACTTAACGAACGTAAACGCCTCCGGTTCCGCATAGATGGCGGCAGAGGCCGGGCCCGGCCCGGGCGAAAAAGATGTCAGGTGGAAGAGTCGGCGCCGGCGAGCGCTGTCGGCTTCGCGGCTTACCAGCGACGGCTCTCGCGGCGCATCGCCTCGCGCGGCAGGCGGATCGGGAAACGCTCGCGGATCGCCGCGTCTGCCCTCGCGTCGATATAGTCGGGATAGTGCTGCGACAATATCTCGCGGACGCGCTCTCCGGCGCGGTCGAGCAAATCGGTCTTGCCGCTTTCTTCCCAGGCGCCGGCCGCGCTGCGGTCCGCGAGACTCGGATAGACATACTCGCTGTGCATGAGCTCGAGCGTCTGGCCGGATCCCAGGAAATGACCGGCGCCTTCGACCGCCTCCCGGATCACCTCGTAGCTCAGGGTCTCGTCCGACACCTCGATGCCGCGGAGCGCCCGCTGCACCATGCCGAGCATGTCGTTGTCGATCACCAGCGCCTCGAAGGAGCAGCCGAGCAGACTTGCCAGCATGCCGGCGCTCTCGCAGACATAGTTGCCGCCGGCGAGCGCCGCGAGCGCGGTCGAGACTCCCTTTTCGTAGCCCGCCTGGTTGTCGGGCATCTTGGAATCGGTCATGCCGGCGCCGACGCTTGCGGGGAGGTCGTAGTAATTGGCGATCTGCATCGCAGCCGCGCTCAGGACCGCTTCCTCGCCGCCGCCGCCGGTGAAGGCGCCGGTGCGCAGATCCGACACGAAAGGCCAGATGCCGAAGGTGGTCGGATGGCCGGGACGCACCAGATTGACCACCAGCACGGAGGCCAGCGTTTCCGCGACCGTCTGGACGAGCGTGCCGGCCAGTGCTGCGGGCGCCGTCGCGCCGGCCTGGGCCGCGATCGCCACGTCGCCGATCAGCCCCTGTCGCGTGGTTTCCATCAGGACGTCGGTCGCTTCGCGCGCGAAGCGCAGCGGCGAGACGATCGGGCAGCAGCCGATGACGCAGACCGGTCGCGCGAGGAAGCGTCCTTCGCCGCCGAGCGCCATGTCGAAGAGCTGAACCGCCGGCGCGATGTGCTCGGACCGCCCCATGCTGACGCCGAAGCTTTTCTCGGTCCCCGACATGATCGCATAGGCGATGCTCATGTCGTGCTCGAAGGGATCGACAATGTCGGTGGCGACGACGGTCTGGCCGAACTGGTGCACATGCTCGAGCCGGTCGACGAGCCGCGACGCATCGTAGAGATCGAGCAGGGTGGAGGGCCGATAGTGACGGGTCTCGAGATCGAGGATCGTGACCGCTTCGCCGGCGGTGGTGAAATGCACGCGCGATCCGCCGATGGTGAGGTCGTGCTGCGGGTTCCGGCCGTAGATCTGGAACTCGCGGGCGGCGCCGGCGATCACGTCCTCCACCAGGCCGCGCGGAAAATGCAACCGGCCGCGATCGTCGAGCCGGCAGCCCCTGGCGAGCGCGAGCTCGACCAGCGCGGGCGGCGCATCGGCGAGTCCGATATCCTCGAGCACGTCGAGGGCGGTCTTGTGGATGCGCTCGATGGCGGCGTCGGTCAGCGGCCGGTATTGCCCGCCGGGAAGGCCGGGCGCGACGGCCCGGGGGCCGCCGCCTTTGCGCCGATCGGCCAGTCGCGTTACCCGACCGCCGGACCGCCTGGTGTTTGACCGCATGCTTGCCCCCAGCCCTGCGGCTTCCAGTCTAGGCCAGGCCACGGTTCTGCTGAAACGGGGGTTAAGCTGTTGAATTCGCTTGCATCCGGTGCCGGCCACGCCCGGCCGCCCGGTTCAGAGGATCGAGAGCTTGGTCATGCGGGCGAAGAGCTCCAGCGCGGCGGTACCGACCAGCGAATTGCCGGAGCGGTCGAGTTCCGGCGACCAGACCACGAGGCAGCAATGCCGCGGCACGACGGCCACGATGCCGCCGCCGACGCCGCTTTTCGCCGGCAGCCCGACCCGGAAGGCGAAGCTGCCGACCGAATCGTACATGCCGCACGTCATCATCAGCGCATTGATGCGCCGCGTCTGCCGGTCGGTCAGCACGGCTTCCTCGAGCAGCGGCGAGACGCCGGAATTGGCCAGCGGGAGCAGGGCGCGCGCGAGATCGAGGCAGCTCATTTCGAGCGAGCATTGCAGGCAGTAGGCCTCGAGCAGCGTATCGGGGGCCTGGCGGATGCGGCCATGCGCGCGCAGCAGGTTGGCGATCGCCGCGTTGCGATGCCCGGTGCGCAGCTCCGACGCCGCGACCTTCCGGTCGTAGTCGATGGCGAAGTTCTGCGACAGCACGCGGAGATAGTCGAGCATCACCTGCGAGGCTTTGCCTTGCGTGTTGGCCATGACCGCGTCGAGCACGACCAGGGCGCCGGCGTTCACGAAGGGATTGCGCGGAACGCCCTTCTCGTACTCGAGCTGGACAAGCGAGTTGAAGGCGGAGCCGGAGGGTTCCTTGCCGACGAAGCGCCAGATCTCCTCGCCCATCATGCTCATCGCCAGCATCAGCATCGGCAGCTTGGAGATGCTCTGGATGGAGAACGGCTCGGTGAACTGGCCGACGCCATATTCGCCGCCATCGACCATGCGCACGACCATGCCGAACTTGTCGGGCGGGACGCGCTTCAGGCCGGGGATGTAGGAGGCGACCTTGCCGCGGCCGAAATGCGGCCTTACCTCCCGCTCGATCTCCAGCAATATGTCGGGCATATCCATGGCCGGATCGCCGCGCTCGTCATTGGCGCGGCGGATCCTCGGTCGGCGGCTGGGACAGGAGTTCGCGGATCGTGAGGCTGTACCATGCGCCCGCACGCGTGCGCCATTCGATCGACTGGCCGACCGACAGCCCGAGCAGCGCCGCACCGACCGGCGTCAGCACCGAAATACGGCCCTGGGCAATATCCTGCTCGCCCGGATAGACGAGCGTGACGACGCGACGTTCGCCGTTGCGGTCGTCGGAATATTCGAGGCGCGAATGCATGGTCACGACGTTCGGCGGCACGGCATCGTCATCGACGATGCGCGCGCGAACGATCTCCCGCTCCAGATACTCGGCGGCGTCGAGCGTCGCCGCGGCACCATCGAGCAGTTTCGAGAGTCGGTCGTGATCGCGCCGGCTCAGGACAATCGGCGGCAGGCCGGTACGGGTCATGTCGGATCGCCTCTCGTTCTCGGTTTCAGGGATGCAAATCGACGGCCACTTCGAATGGCGCTATTCCGCGGTGCGCCAGCCCAGGCCAGCGTCGCGTCGATGGTCGATAAGAAGGAAACAGCGGCATCCGCGGAATCGGACCGTGGATCGGTCGGCGCGCAGCGGATGCAGCTCGGCCCCGGACCGGAGCGCGAGCGCGCTCAGACCCGGGGCGGAGGGCCTGCCATAAGACTTCCTGCGCGATGCAGGAAACGGGAATGACAAGAGCGGAGGCGCATAACGGACTCACATAGTCATGCCGCCCGCGCAAGTCAATCCACCCCCGCGGGGCCAGCCGAAGGTTCGCCGTCGGCGGAAAGGCGCCCATGGGCTCGCTTCGCCCGTCGCCGCCGGCGGCGCGCCGATCCGGCCGGGAGCGGTTCGGCACCCGGCGGCTCGCCTCAGACCGCGGTGAGGGTGCGCGGCAGCTTGGAGAGGATCTCGAGGCCCTTCTCGGTCATGAGATAGGATTCGATCCAGGCGGCGCCCGTGCCGCCCGGCCAGTCCTCCCATACATCGAACTGGTTCTCGAGATTGAACACCATGCCGGGGACCACCGGGCGGTCGGCGATGCCTTCGTGGGGATCGACGAAATGGGTGCCGACCCAATCCGGCGGCGCGCTCTGGCCGAGCGAGTAGCCGCCGACCCACCAGACATACTTGCCGATGCCGACGCTCTCGATATAGCGGTCGGCGACCGTCTGCACCTTGCGCCAGGAATCGCCGGGCTTCACCTCGCGCGCAACCGCTTCGGCGCAACCCGATGATTTGTCCATGAGATCGGTCCAGCGCGGATCCGGCTTTCCGAGCGAGAAGGTGCGATTGAGATTGACGTGATATCGATGCAGCACGGCGCAGAAATCGATGAAGACGAGATCGCCCTGCTTGACCTTGCGCTGCGAGGGCGGGCTGTGATGCGCGCCCGAGCGGGGGCCCGTCCCGATCATCGAGCGGATGCTCGGATACTGGCAGCCGCCCCGCATGAGGGTCTGCATGATGACGCCCTCGAGCTCGGTCTCCATCACGCCCGGCGCGATCGCGTCGCGCGCCGCCGCCATGGCCCGGTCGGCGAGCGCCGCGGTCTCCCGGACCACCGCGATCTCGCGCGGCGATTTCACCAGCCGGAACTCCTCGACGAGCCGCGAGCCGTCGCTGACGGTCGCGCCGCCGTCCCGCAGCATAGCAGCGAACGCATCCATCACCGTCGCATGGGGCGAATAGGCCCAGGGCTGGATCGCGATCCTGCCCTTGTCGAGGCCGCGCCTCGCGATCTCGGCGACGATGGTGGCGGCCTGGCCGTCGCTCGCGACGGGGTTGGGGCCGAACCAGATCGCCTCGCGGATCTCGGGCAGCATATAGACGAGGGTCTTGTGCGCGCCGCTGTCGAAGAGAACCGTCTCGTCGCGATCCGCGCGGACCAGGAGCCCGGTCAAGCACCGGTAGTGGTACCAGATCATGTCGTAGCCGGTGAGCCAGGTGAGATCGGCCGGCAGCGTCACGTAGATCGCGGCCAGCCCGGCTTTCTGCAAGGCGCCACGCACCTGCGCCCGGCGCGCGGCATATTCCTCGGGCGGAAAGGCTTGCGGCCAGTCGATCTGCTTGCGGAAACGCTCCTGCATGACACCCGGTCTCCCAACCCTGTTTCAGCCCCGACGCACTGCCGGAGAGGATCGCCGCCGCTCGCGATGCCGTCAAGCGCCGCGCGGGAGAATAGGAATTCTGTCGCGCGACCTCCGTATTCCGGCGCGAAGGTCGCCTAAGCCGCAGGGCGTTCGCGCGCAACGTTCCGCATCGCGGCGTCGATCTCGCCGATCGCATAGGCGATGATCTGCTCATGCATGTGCGTGGCGAGCACATGCCGCCGTGCGGCCTCGCTCATCCTCGACAGCCGCTCCGGATTGCGCAGCGCCTCGGTCACGACGCGGATCAGATCCTCGCCCTCGGGATCGTAGTAGAACCCCATCTCGCCCTCGAGGATCGGCTTGTAGGGCTCGATCCAGGGGCGCGGCATGACGGGCACGCTGCCGACGGCGCCGGCTTCATAGTGCCGGAAGCAGTCCCAGCCCACGCCGTCCGGCGACCAGACGAGGCGCGCTTCCGCGCTGCGCTGCAGATAGCTGCGGCGATCGAGCCGGGTTTCCGCGAGGTCCACCGTCACGCCCATGGCCTGGAGCTTCCGGAGCAGCGGCACGCCGTCGATCCGGTTCCTGTTCGAGATGGTGCCGGCGAAGAAGATGTCGCTCCGCTTCGGCGGCAGCGGGACCGGCATGTCGGCCAGGCGGCCGGCGCCGAGCCCGATCGAGATCGGCCGCAGCTTGTGGAGATTGCGCTCGAGGATCGCGCGATGCCGCGCGGTCGCGCGGCGCGGCAGCATGCGCAAGCGATCGATCGGCAACTCGCGCTTGAAGTAGATGAGGGACCGGTCCAGCAGGCGAAGCCCGCGTCTCGTCATGAAGATGCGGTCGTTGAAATCGAGGCCGACGATCGGCGGGCGCGCATAGCGCATCGCGATCTCGAAGGTGAGCGGGGCAAGGCCGTTTCCGAAGGGGATGTCGCGATCCGGCGCATGGCAGAGCAGCAGCCTGTGGTTCTGCTCGATCAGCATCCGCCGGAAGGCGAGCAGCCGCTGCGGCCCCCACCAGGTCCGCTCCTCGCCCAGCCGGTCGGCCGGATGCCTGCCGGTCCAGACGCGGAGCGTCCGCTCCGGGAGGACGCGGGCGAAGATCGCGTAGAGGCCGAGTTCGATGAATTCCATCCGGGCCGGATCATAGCCAAACAGCGGACGATCGTTCGAACTTTCGCCGTGCCGGCCGGAAAGCCGGCGCTATTGCAGAGCCACGTCGAGGAACATCATGGTCACGAGCCCGATCATGAGCCCGGCGGTGCCGTGGGTCGCAAGGCCGCGCCGATGCGTCTCGGGAATGATCTCGTGGCTGATGACGAAGATCATCGCGCCCGCCGCGAAGGCGAGACCCCAGGGGAGCAGCGAGCCCGCCAGCACGACGGCACTGGCGCCGAGAACGCCGCCGAGCGGCTCGACCAATCCGCTCAGGGACGCGACGAGGAACGCCCGCGTCCGGCTGTAGCGGAGCGTGAGCAGCGAGAGCGCGACCGCGAGCCCTTCCGGCATGTTCTGCAACCCGATGCCGATGGCAAGCGCGGTGCCGTTCGCCATGTCGCCGTCGCCGAAGCCGACGCCGACGGCGAGCCCTTCCGGAAAGTTGTGCAAGGTGATCGCGATCACGAAGAGCCAGATCCGCCGAATGCGTTCCGTCGGGAGGCCCTCGCGGCCGGAGACGAAATGCTCATGCGGCACGAAGCGATGGATGAGCCAGACGGCGGCGGCGCCGAGCAGGATGCCGGCAATCACCAGGGTCACCGATCCGACGCGGCCCATGCCGAGCGCGCCGGCCGCGGCGAGGCCCGGGAGGATCAGCGAGAAGAACGAGGCCGCCAGCATCACCCCGGCGGCGAAGCCCAGCATCGTGTCCTGGGCGGTTTCCGATATGCGGCGCATGAAGAAGATGGGCAGGGCGCCGACGGCGGTCGCGAGCCCGGCGAGGAGGCTCGCGATCGATCCGATCAGGATCTGGGACATTTCATATTCGCTGGTCATGCGGGAATGGTCCGTCGGCGGCGCGACCCGGACAGGCGCTCCGAGTCGGGTTTCGGCATCCTAGCCGAAGGATTCCGTGTGCCGCACGCCGGGCACCAACAGCTTGCGACGCGGGCTTCCCGATTCCGAGGGTTCCAGCGGCCTCTTTAACGTTCGTTAAGCATTTCTCTAAAGAATCTTTCGCATGACCGATCCAATTTCCTCGGCGGATTCCGGGCAAGTCGGCGCGGGCGCCTTCCGACGAACCGATCCCCCCGACGCGCCGCGCAATCGCGGCAGCGCGCTCGCCATGGCGGGCGCGCTCGTCCTCGTCCTTCTGGTCTGCGGCGAGGCGAGCACGCAATTCGTCCGGTTCCCCGGGAATGTGGCCGCGATCTGGCTCGGCAACGCCATTCTGCTCGGCCTGCTGATCCATCGCCCGACGGGCGAATGGCCGCTTCATCTCGCCGCCGCCGGTCTGGCGAACCTGCTGGTCAATCTCTCCTTCGGCGATTCCGTCGCGATGTCGCTCGGTCTCACCCTTTGCAATCTCGGCGAGGCGTTGCTTGCGGCCTGGGTGCTGCGGCGGTTCCGTGCGACGGCGATCATGGATTCGCTGCGCTCGATCCTGATCTTCCTCGGCCCCGCCGTGGGCGCCAGCTCGGGGCTCGCGGCGCTCGTCGGGGCTGGCATCGTCGCCGGTGCGGGCGGCGCCACCTATCTCCAGGTCTGGCATACCTGGTGGATCGCGGATGCGGTCGGCATGCTGTTCATCGTGCCGATCGCAGCGGCCCTCGTGCAGTGGGGCGACGCCAAGCCGCCGACTTTGCGCGCGGCGGCGGAGTTCGCGGTCGTCTCGCTCATCCTCGTGGCCGCCTGCTTCATCGGCGCCCCGAGCCAGCTCTCCTACTCGTTGATCGGTCGCGCGGCGCTCATCGCCGTGTTGCCGATCGGAATTCTGGTCGCCTTCCGGTTCGGCGCGCCAGGCGCCGCGCTCATCAATATCATCATGTCCGTCGCGACGATCGCCGCCGCGCTTGCCCATAGCGCGGACGGGGGAATCAGCGCGCTGATCACGGCGATCGAAGCCTCGCAGCTCCGCGCGCTCACGATCGGCAGCACGATCCTCCTGGTGGCGACGCTGGTGGCCGAACGGCAGCGCAGCGCGGAGCGCCTCAGCAGCTCGATCGAGCGCCTTCGCGAAGGTTTTACCCTAACCGGAGCCGACGGCCGTATCGTCCTCGTCAACGGCCGGATGAAGGAGATCTATCCGCAACTCGCCAATGTCTTCGTGCCGGGCCAGTATTTCGCCGATGCGCTCGCGATCGGCGTGGCGCGCGGCGTGTTCGAGCTCGAAGGCATGAGCGGCGAAGCCTGGCTCGCCCGCGAGCTCGCCCGGCACAACGCGCAGGACAAGGACGTGCTGGTTCGGCTTGCGGACGGCAGGATCCTGCTGCTCTCCGAAGCCCGCACCCGGACGGGCGACACGGTTTCGACCCGGACCGACGTGACGAATCTCGTGCGCCAGGAAGAGGCGCTGCGGGAGAGCCAGGAGCGCCTGAAGGACGCTTTCGAGGAGTTGACCCGATCGGAGGCCTCGCTGAAGGCGAAGACCGTCGAGCTCGCGGAGCTGGCCGCTGCCCTTGCCGAGGAGCGCGACCGCGCCGAGGCGGCGAACCGCGCCAAATCCGATTTCCTCGCGATGATGAGCCACGAGATCCGGACCCCGATGAACGGCGTGATCGGCTATGCCGACATGCTGCTCGAGACCGATCTCTCGGAGACGCAGCGGCGTTACGCCGCCGTTGCACGGGAATGCGGCACGGCGCTGCTTACGGTCATCAACGACGTTCTCGATTTCTCCAAGATCGAAGCCGGCAAGCTCGAGATGGCGGCGATGCCGTTCTCCCCGTCCGAGGTCGTCTCCAGCGTCGCGGGGATCATCGAGCCCTCGGCGATGGCCAAGGGTCTGCGGATCGAGTGTACGCTCGCGCCCGACCTGCCGAAGGCGGTCGTGGGCGATCCGGGGCGGTTCCGGCAGATCCTGCTCAACCTCGCCAACAACGCAATCAAGTTCACCGAGAAGGGCAGAGTCGCGATCGACATGCGGCTGCAGGCGCAGGCCGCCGGGCGGGCGACCCTTCATGTCGAGGTGGCGGATACCGGCATCGGCATCTCGCCCGAGGATCAGGTCAAGCTCTTCGAGCAGTTCCATCAGGTCGACAGCAGCCGCTGGCGCCGCTATGGCGGGACCGGCCTCGGGCTTTCGATCAGCAAGCGGCTGGTCGAGATGATGAACGGCACCATCGGGGTGGTCAGCGCCGCCGGCGAGGGCAGCCGCTTCTGGTTCACCGTGGACCTGCCGCTCGGCGAGATCGCGAGGGAGGAGGAAGTGGAATCGCCGACCTCGCGGACGGGCGCCGCCGGCAAGATCCTCATCGTCGACGACGTGCCGATCAACCGCGAGCTCGTCGCCGTCCTGCTCCGTGCCGCGGGGCATGGCGTCGTGAAGGCGTCGGGCGGCGCCGAAGCGCTGTCGTTGCTCGAGGGCCAGAGCTTCGACCTCGTGCTGATGGACGTGCAGATGCCGGAGATGGACGGCTACGAGGCGACCGGCAGGATTCGGGCGATGCCTGCGCCGCAGGGCGCCGTGCCGATCATCGCCATGACGGCCCATGCCATGCAGGAAGACGTCGCGCGTTGCCGGCAGGCCGGCATGGACGACCATATCGCCAAGCCGATCGTGAAGCAGGAGCTGCTCGAGAAGGTGCAGAACTGGCTGCCGGATGCGTTGCGCGCATCGGGCGCGGTACCGCAGGCGCAGGGCCCGACCTCGGGGGCCGATCTGCTGGACGAGGCGACGCTCGATGGTATCGAGAAACTGGTCGGGCGCGAGGAAGCGGTGGGCTTCGTGCAGGAGATGATCGACCTCACCATCGCGGCCCTCAGCGCGATGTCGCAGCGCTACAATACCGGTCGCTGGCCGGCGCTGGCCGAAGAAGCGCACAAGCTCGTTTCGGCGAGCGCCAATATGGGGCTGGTCGCGGTGGCTGCCGCTTGCGGCAGGATCGAGGAGGCGGCGCAAGGCACGCCCGACGAAGACGCGGCGACGACGCTGGGCGCGCTGATCCGCTCGCTCGCCGAGACGGCGACGCTGTCGATCGACGCGCTCCGCGACCGCTACCCCGAATGCGACGATCCGGCCCGCACCGAGGCGCTTTCCGTCGCGTTGCGGACGGTTTTGGCACGATCCGCCGTGATGCCGGCGCAGGCGCCGGTTCCGGACCGGGGCCGCGCGACGCCCGACGAAAGCCCGTCGCGATCGAAACAGGCCGGCTGAACCGGCCCTCGCCGAACGCCTTCCGATCCTGCTCCGGCCGGGCTCCTAGCTCGCCGAACGGCGCGGCAAGAGCGATTCGCCATGCGCATGTTCCTCGTCCAGCCCATGGATATGGAGGTGATCGTGCGCATGGACATGGCGATGCACGATCGCCGGAGCGAGCCTGCCTTCCTTCAGCATGACGGCGCGCGTGCAGAGTCGTTCCAGGATCGGCCGATCGTGGCTGACCATGATCATCGCGGTCGGTAACGATTCCAGGATCTCCAGGAGCCTGGCGAGGTGAGCCTCGTCGAGCCCGTTGGTCGGTTCGTCGAGCAGCAGCGCCTCGGGATCCATGGACAACACCGCCGCCAGCGACACCAGCCGCTTCTCGCCCCCCGAAAGGCGATGCGTCACGCGCGCGGCGAGATTGCCGAGGCCGAGGCGGTCGAGCGTGGTCCGCGCCTTCGCCGCCGCCTCGCGCGGCGAGGCGCCCAGATTGAGCGGCCCGAAGGCGACATCCTCGATGACGGTCGGGCAGAAGAGCTGGTCGTCCGCATCCTGGAAGAGATAGGCGATGCGCCGGCGCACCTCCCGGAAATCGCGCTCCTTGCGGCGGATCGCGCCGAGCGCGACGACCGCCCCGGATTGCGGCGTCTCGAGCCCCACCAGGGTACGCAACAGGGTCGTCTTGCCGGCGCCGTTCGCGCCCAGCAGCGCCAGCCGCTCGCCGGGGGCGAGGCTCAGCGACACGCCATCCAGCACGAGGCGGCCCGCGCGCGACACGCTGACATTGCGGAGATCGAGCAGCGCGCTCATGCCAGGCGGTCCGCAACCAGCGTCGCGGCAAGGAGGACAAGGGCCGCGGCGCCGAAGGCGAGGTCGGCCTGCCCGAACCGGCTGCCGGGGAGCAGCGGGAGCCGGCCGCTGAAGCCGCGGCATCGCATCGCCTCGTCCACGCGCTCCGCGCGTTCCAGCGAGCGCACCAGTAGCATGCCGGCGAGGTTGCCGAGGCTGCGCCAGCCATGCCGGGTCGAGCGCGGCACGAAGCCGCGGGCGCGCATCGCGTCGAGCAGCCGCTCCGCTTCCGACCGGAAGAGCCCGACATAGCGGACGAGAAACAGGAAAAGATGCACGAGCTTCGGCGGCGCGCCGAGCCGCGCGGCGGCGTGGCCGAGCTGCACCGGCTGGAGCCCGCCGAGCAACCCGAAGACGGCGAGGGTGCAGGCATTGATGGTGACGGCGAGGGTGACGGCGTGCAGCAGACCGGCCTCGCTGGCGGCGAACGGACCGATCGCGAAGAGAGGTGCGCCCGGGGTCGTGAAGGGCAGAAAGGCCAGCAGCAGAAGCAGGAACCCTTCGACATGGAACAGCCGGTGCCGGAGCCCCACCAGCGGCAACCGCGCCAGCAGGATCAGGCCGCCGGCGACCGCGAGCGCCGCGATGCGGAGGGCGAGGGAATCCAGCGCCAGAACGCTGCCGACGAAGCCGATGGTTGCGAGGAGACGCGTGCGCGGATCGAGCCGCGCGATCGGGCTCCGGGCATCCTCCTCGACATCGCAGCGATCGGGCGCGGCACCGCTCATGCCCGACCCCCCGGCGGTTGATTGCGCTCGCGCCGCCGGGCGAGGCCCCACATCGCCATGCCCGCAAGGCCGACGATCATCCCGATGCCGCCGACCACGTCGTTGAAACGGACCTTGCCGTCGGCCGCCTCATAAGCTTCGAGCAGGGGCCGTATCTGCCGGGATACGGCGCGATCGACCGATGCATCGATCATGCGGGCGAGATCGTCGGGCGCCGCCGAATCGACCGGCGCGCTGGCATCGGCCGTTTCCCCGGCCAGGGCCGGCGCGATGATCCCGCCCTCGTAATCGGCGAATCGGCTCGCTGCGATCCTCGCTTGCGCCACATGGCCGTCGCCGGCGTCGATGACGACGACGAAGTCTCCGCCATGGTCGGGACGCCAGGTGAAGCCGCCCTCGATGTCGGTCCTGCCCCGGAAGAGCTCGGCGCCTGTGCCATCCTGCACGATGAAGGTCGCTGCCTGCGGCCTGCCGCCGCCGATGAAGAAGCCATAGCCGTCGATCGCGCCATCCTCGACCGTCGCGAAGACCTTCAACCGGTGCGCATGCGCCGGCGACGCGAAAATCGGCAGCAGGGCGAGGGCGAGGAGGAGAAGCCGCATGGGTGACTCAGCCTTCTGCCGCGCGATGCCGCCAGCCAATATCGAGCAGCTCCGGCTTCACCCGTTTCAGGAAGGCGATGGCGAAGCCGGTGATGATGCCTTCGCCGATCATCAGCGGAACGTAGGTCGCGAGGATGATCTTCGCCGACGGCACATAGGTCGAGTCCGAAAGGGCGAGCGCGAGCGCGACGCCGCCGCCGGTCGCGGCCACCGAAAGCGCGCCGCAAAGGCCGCCCAGCAGCCCGGCGCGATTGGCCGGCGCGCGGGCGATGACGGGCGCGAACAAGGCCGCGAGAAGCACGCCCGGCAGGGCGATATTGGCCGTATTGACGCCGAGCGTCGTCAAGCCGCCGAAGCCGAATAGCACCGCCTGCAGCAGCAGCCCGACCAGCACGGCCGGAATGGCGACGACGCCGATGACGAGCCCCATGAGACCGGCCATCAGCAAATGGACGCTCGAGGGTCCCACCGGGACGGCGACCAGGGACACGGCGAAAAAGCCGGCCGCCATGATGGCCGCGCGCGGGATGGTTCGCTCGTCGAGCCGGCGGAGCGCGATGGCCGTGCCGATCGCGGCAACGATGCCCCCGCCGACCAGCACCGGCATCGACAGCACGCCGTCCGGGATATGCGCCATCCGGGCCCTCTCCCGTTGCAGCGCGGCTACTGCGCCGCGGTCTGCCCCATATCCACCGTCTTGATCCAGATGAGCGCCCCCAGCTCCACAGGGACGCTCTTGCCCTCGGGGCTCTGCATCGGTTCGTCGCCCTCGATGAGGGCCGCGAATCCCCACCAGCCGGCGCGCGGCATCGCGTAGTCGAACACGCCATCGCCGTCCGCCTTGATGACCTGGGTCACAAAGGCGTCGTTCGGCGCGGCGACCGAACCGTCATTGACATACTCGACCTCGATCTCGGCGAAGGGCACGGGCTTGCCGTCCTTCAGCACGATGCCGCGGAAGAGATTGCCGGTCCAGACGCCGGTCGGCCGCACCAGCGGCTGGATCTCCACCGGCAGCCCCACCAGATTGTCCCAACCTTCGCCCGACGCGTAGGAATCGACCGTCACCTTGGCGTAGTGGACGATGTATTTTCCCTCGGCCGGCTCCCAGTAGGGCGTCGGCTCGACGAAAAAAATCGCGGCACCGGGCTCGGGCAGCGCATAGCGTGCGCGCCAGGCCGTCTTGCCGTCGATCTTTTCCTCCTCCAGCGATCCGAGGAGGTCGATCGTGCTGTCGCCCTGCTTCACGCCGAAACGCACGGGCTTGACCATATCCATCGTCGGCCCGCGATCCATCGGATGGGTGAAGACGAGGTCGAGGGAAACCGTGCCGCCCTCCGGCAGGACGTCGTCGCTCGGCAGCAGTTCCTGGAAATGCGCCGAGGCGGTGCCGCCGGCAAGGAGGGCCGCGGCGAATCCGAAGGCGGCAAGCCAATGCATCGATTGCTCCGACAATGACGGGACATGGGTGTGTGTATGATCTTTTTACAAAAACTGCATACTGTCGAGCGGTTTTATCGACCCGCCGGTCGCACGTACTGTTCCGGCTGCCGCGGTTCCCGCCGGTCAGGAGCTCGGCGAGAAGTGGGTGTGCGGGGTTTCGTCCGGCGCGCCCTTGTGACGATGCCGGCCGCGGACCTTGTCGGCCGCCACCAGGTTGAGACGTCCGTGACGTACGCCGGGCTCGGCGACCGTGGCCTCGGCGAAGCGGGTGAGGTCGCTCGCCTTGCCTTTCAGCAGCACGATCTCGAGGCAGTCCTCATGGTCGAGATGGACGTGGAGGGTCGAAAGGATGAAATCGTGGTGGTCGTGCTGCGACTGCGTCAGCCGCTTCGGCAGCTGCCGCTGATGATGGTTGTAGACGTAGGAGAGGCAGCCCACGGCGTGGCTCGATTTGCCGCCTGCGAGCCTGGTCTGCTGCAACCGCTCGCGCAGCAGGTCGCGGATCGCCTCCGAGCGGTTCTCGTATTTCTTCTGCGCGATATAGCGGTCGAACTCCTTGAGCAGCTCCTCGTCGAGCGAGATCGTCACGCGTTCCATGGCCCGGCCTCCCGATTGCCGGGGGATTCATAGCATGATCGGCGCCGCGAATGTCTGCGCGGCGCCGATGGGCATGGCGTCCCGCCGTCAATTGCCGGTTTGCAGGAGCTTTCCGAGCTTGGTCTTGTCGCTATAGACGAGCATCGCGGAGATGTGCCGGTTCTCGATCATCGCGATCATTCCGGCATTGGGCGAAATGAACCGATACTCGGTTTCCTCGATATCGGCCGGCCCGACGCTTCCCTTGTAGTTCCACCTGATGAGCGCGGCGTCGTAGGTCCCGGCCGGCACGGTGATCTTGTATGCCCCGATATAGGTGTAGGTGATGGTGAGCGAGCCGGTATGGTCGATGTCGGTCGGATCCGAAAGGTCGGCGACCTTCACATCCACCGGAAACTGCCGGCTTTCCCCGGGCTTCATGCCGGCGATGATGAGCGGTTCGCCCGGCGAGAAGCGGGACAGCACCTTGTTGTCGAGGTCCTGCTGGCCGGTGATGAGGAGATTGCCGTCGGCGGTCTTCTGGAGATAGGCGCTGCCGCGCTCCCCCACCTTGTAATCCCAGCCGGGCGAGAAGGTGGGGTCGGCGGTATTCTTGACGCTGTGGACCTCCGTCGCGGGGTCCTCGCTGACCTCGATCACCTGGAACGACATCTGGCCGCCGGCGCTCGGAAGATAGCTGTCGGGGGCACCGAGCGGCGGGGCGGCAATCGCATCGCCCACCACGCCTTTGCCGAGATATTTCTCGATCTCGGTCCGGTCGGCGTCCGGCAGCGGGACGACGCTGCCGGCGGTATCGGCCCGGCCCTCGAGGGGCGCCAGGGCGAAGCTCAGCAGAAGTGCCAGGAGAGGAGCGGTCGCAATGCGTCCGTGAAAGCTTGTCATGATAGACCCCCAACGAGTTTCGAGAGATTCCGGAAGTGGCAGTACCGCGCGTGGCCGCAGCCTCATGGTTGCGCGCCGCGGGCAATCGAACCCCACCGATCCGCGATAGGGTCGATATTCCGACACCGGATACAGCGCCATGATCCTGAAAGAATCGGCCATCGAGGCAAACCGGCCACGCCGGCACCATAGCGCGCCGCGCGTCTCCCCGACATAGGCCCTTGGTCCAATGGCGGCCGGCAAGGGATGACCGTAGCCTTTTGGCCGGAGGTAGGCCGGAGTCCCGTCATGTGGGTCCGGCGCGGCGCGCCCGGGAGCCGCGGCGGGTCTTCGCGAGGGTGCCTGGGGCTCTGGAAAAAAGGGGCGTTCGGGAACCCCGAAGCCGACCGGAGGGGTTTCGACGGATAGAGACGCGGGGAAGGGGGCGGGGCAGAGCAGAGCAGAGCAGAGCGGGGGCAAGACGAGGAGCTTCGCATGCGCGACGTCCGCCTCATCCTGATCGCCTTGCTCGTCGCGGCGTTTCCCGCGATCGCGGATGCGCAGTCGCCGAGCTCCGAGCAAATGAACGAGGCGAACAGTCCGCTGACGCCGAAGGTCACGCTCAACCTGCATGACTACTACACCTCCGATTTCTACGAGCTCGACGACAGCGACGCGAACCAGGCGCTGTTTCGCGGCGTGCTGCCGCACCGGCTCTTCGGCCTCCCGCAGATTCTTCGCGGCACCATGCCGCTCGTCACCTCGCCCGACGAGCCTTCCGGCTCGGTCACCGGTTCCGGCGACCTCAATCTGTTCGATCTTTTCATCGTCAAGAAGGGTGGGCTCGAGCTCGGTTTCGGACCGCAGCTCACTGCGCCGACCGCGAGCGACGACAGGCTCGGGACGGGAAAATGGCAGGCCGGCGTCGCGGGCGTGGCCATCGCGCCGCTGCCCTGGGGCCTGCTGGGTGGACTTTTGACCTGGCAGCATTCCTTTGCCGGCGAAGACGATCGGGGGACGCAGAACAATCTGACCGCCCAGCCCTTCGTTATCTTCAACCTGCCGGACGGTTATTACCTGCGCAGCACAGCGATCATGAATTTCGATCTGGAGCGCGGCAACTACGTCATCCCGATCGGCCTCGGCGGGGGCAAGGTCTGGAATCTCGGCCGGGGCACCACGCTCAACGCCTTTGTCGAGCCGCAATATTCGGTGGCGCATGAAGGCATCCAGCCGAAATTTCAGGTGTTCCTCGGGCTCAATCTGCAGTTCACGCTGGCCGAGGAATGAGCCGCTTCCTTCGTCACGGTTCCGTTAGACCAAGGTCCAACTGTCAGCGCCGGGCCGGCTCCCTAGGCTGGGACGCTGCACAGGCGTGTGGTCGGGCGGATGCGCCATGCCACGCTCGGAGTGCTGGAATGGAGGTGCCGGGATGGGCCACCGCGCAGGGATCGGCCAGGGATTCCGTGCCGTGGCCCTTGCCATCGGGCTTCTTGCGCTGTCGGAAACCGACGCCGGGGCGGGCGAGCTCGCGCATTATTCTCCCGGGCTGCTCAACATCCGCGACCTGCTGGTGCCGGTGGAGCCAGGCTTCTACTTCGCGCAGTATCACTATTTCTATACGGCCGATCAGTTCCGCGACCGGAACGGCAACAAGGTCGACTCCCTCTCCGCCGGCAACGCTACCGTCGATGTCGATGCGGACGTGGATGTCTTCGCGGTTTCGCCGCTCCTGATGTGGGTCAGCCCGTGGCAGGTCCTTGGTGCCCGCTATGCCGCCTATATCGGACCGGGTTTCACCAACACGACGGCCCAGGCGAGCCTTCGCACCCAGACCGGTCTCGGGCTCGAGAGCGACGAGAGCGCCTTCGGATTCGGAGACCTCTTCGTCCAGCCCCTGTGGCTCGGCTGGAGCGGCGCCCATTTCGATGCCGCCCTCGGCTATGGCTTCTATGCGCCCACCGGGCATTTCGAGAATGGCGACGACGACAATATCGGCCTCGGCTTCTGGACCAACCAATTTCAGGCGGCGGGCGCCTTCTATCCGAACCCCGACCGGACGATGGCGCTGACGCTCGGCATTACCTACGAGCTCAACGGCAACCAGGAAGGTGTCGATGTGACGCCGGGCCAGCGGATCTCGCTCAATTACGGCATCAGCCACTACATCCCGCTGGACGACGGGCCGACCTGGATGGCGGAGATCGGCCTGCTCGGCTTCAGTCAATGGGAGATCGAGAAGGATTCCGGGTCGGACGTGCGGGAGGCGACGAACGTCAAGGACCAGATCCACGCCGTCGGCATGCAGCTCGGGGCGACATTCCTGCCCTGGAAGGCGAGCGCCACCTTCCACTATCTCCACGAATATGGCGCCGAGGCCCGGTTCCAGGGCGATCATTTCGTGCTGACCCTTGGCAAGGCCTTCTGATCGGTTCGCTATTGGACTTAGGTCCAATTGAGCCGCGATCACCGCTCTTTAGGCTTCCTCTCGGGAGCGGGAAAGGCCATGCTCTCCCCGCGTCGTCTTCTGTGGGGGATCTTTCATGCGTCTGGCACGTCCGATGGCGGCCGAGTTCGTCGGTACGCTCTGGCTGGTGTTTGGCGGCTGCGGCAGCGCCGTCCTGGCGGCCGCCTTTCCCGATCTCGGCATCGGATTTATGGGTGTCGCGCTTGCCTTCGGCCTCACGGTGCTGACCATGGTCTACGCGCTCGGCCATGTGTCCGGCGGCCATTTCAACCCCGCCGTCACGATCGGGCTTTGGGCCGGCGGCCGCTTTCCCGCGGCCGACATCCTGCCCTACTGGGTCGCCCAGGTGGCCGGCGCCATCGTCGGGGCCGCGATCCTCTATGTGATCGCCAGCGGAAACGCGAATTTCTCGGTCGCGGGCGGCTTCGCCTCCAATGGCTATGCCGAGCATTCGCCGGGCGGCTATACGCTCCTCGCCTGCCTCGTGGCCGAGATCGTGCTCACCTTCGGATTCCTCATCGTGATCCTGGGGTCGACCGATCAGCGCGCGCCGGCCGGCTTTGCGCCTCTTGCGATCGGCCTTTCCCTGACGCTCATTCATCTGATCTGCATTCCGGTCACCAATACCTCGGTCAATCCCGCGCGCAGCACGGGCCCGGCGCTTTTCGTCGGCGATTGGGCGCTGGGACAGCTCTGGCTGTTCTGGGTGGCGCCCCTCGTCGGCGCGTTCCTCGCCGGTCTCGTCTATCGCTCGGTGTTCGCGACGCCTCGTTGAGGTTGGACCAAGGTCCAATTGAGCGGCTTCAGTCGGCGCTTAGCATCGGTTCGAAGGCGGTTCTTCGTTCGGGCGGCGCATAGAGGGAGGGGGCGATGCTCCAGCCGGGTGAACGCATGGCGGTTCGTGGAACGGCGATGATCGCGGCGCTGATATTCTGCCTCGTGGTCGGCGATCCGGCCCCGGCGCAAGCCAAGAGCTCCTCTGAATGCGATGCCTATGCACGAAACTACGCCAGCCAGTATGGCGGCTCGGGCCAGGTCCTGACCGGCGCGACCCGGGGTGCGGTACGCGGCACGCTGCTCGGCGGGATTTTCGGCGGTAGCGACGGATGGGGGCGGGGCGCCGCCATCGGCGCCGGCATCGGCGCGATCTCGGGCGGCGTCCAGCGCAATCAGGACGAGCGCTATCTCTATGATCGCGCCTATAACGACTGCATGAACGGATAGCCCGCCCGTCGGTTGCAGGGCTTGTAGGGAGGAACAGATGGCGTGGCAGAAAGCGTTCCTGGGAGGCTTGGTCCTGCTCGCGGCGGTGGCCGCCGTTCCGGCATCGGTCGCCGCCGAAGACAACGTCAAGGACCTCAAGGCCTTCACTTGCAAGGATGTCATGCGTCTGGAGGATGATGACCGGCGGGTCGTCATCGGATTCCTGCATGGCTATCGGGCGGGACAGGCCGGCAATCTCACGGTCGATATCACGCGCCTGTCGAAGATCACGGACATGTTCATCGATCAGTGCCTCGACAAGCCCAAGAGCAACGCCATCGACGTTTTCATGGCGCTCTACAAGTAGCCGCCCGGCGACACCGATCGCGGTCCGAAGGGGGCCGGCGCACTTATGCTCCGGCCGCCGCGGGCCCGATCCTGCGGCCGCTCGGACGAGGGAGAGCGCCGCTCCACGGGCACGCCCCCCGCGGTCGGTCGCAGATCCCCTCCTGCGGGACCCCGACCTGACCGACCGATCCGCTATAAAGGGACATCGCACTGCCGCGCGCCTCATAAGGCTCACGCCGGTCGCGGGCGTCACATCATCATCACGCGCCGTGCGCCGCGCCGTCGCTTTTCGTTAACGAACAGTCGCGGCGTCAATGCGGGCAGGTTCCGCCGCGATTTGCTTTTCCAATGCGAACGGCTCGTGCCACAATCGCCCCGTCGGTCAAGGCCCAGCACGCTCGGAGGGAGTACGCAGCAATGCGGTACTCTGGGAAGCATCCGCGGACGTGTATCTCTCGTGGCGCGCCGGCGCTGTGGGCAGTTCGGCTTTCATCCTCCATCGCAGCCGGATTGGCGCTCGCTCTCGTTCCTGTGGCCTCGGCGCAAGGCGATCACGTCGGCGACG
>CADEFF010000041.1:0-1364 GCA_902826565.1 uncultured Rhodospirillaceae bacterium
GAACATCCCGGCTGCAGTGGATAGCGATTAGATCACGCCTTACTACCAAGAGGCATACTTAGGTCTTCTGGTTGGAAAGACCATAAGTTCCGTGAATCTACGGATGGTCACGTTCCGACGGGCCTCAAGTTCAAGAGATTCGGCGAATCGATTCGATTCACGTCTGCTTGCATAGTCTGCGGATGAACGACTTGGCGTGCGCCCCCTCAATGAAGGAACTGAGACCATTGATCTATCGGGAGGATTGGGGAAGTTGAAGTTTGCAAGTTAGCGCCAGCTAAAGATGAGAGGCTAAGAATGGTTTCGATAGTCCGGCTATGACTGAATTTGACGATGACCTGCCATCATACGACGCAGATGCGCGCCGCCTCGCTCTTGAGGCGATCGCGACGCTCGTCAACATCAAGCGCATTGCCGCAGATCAAATCCTACGGCCAGTTGATGTGCCGGACAATTTGATAAGGCGCTTTCTCACAGACAGGGATGCCACCACCAATGAACCGCTTACAAAGCGTCAAGGTGGAGCTTTAATCCTCGATGAGTTAACCAAAAACAACGCGGATCGACCAGCGATACGAAAACTCGTGACGCTAGCAGCAAAATGGGAAGCATTTCATTTGGCCAGCGACGAGTACAAGGCGCGCGCTGTGGTTCAGAAGGCTCGCGAACTTGCAGGAGTTCTTGCTGATGCCGATTCGCGGGAACAAGCGGAACAAGAAAGAGTTGCGCGCCAGATAGCTGACCGTCAGCGACAAGAACGCGAAGCAACCATCCGCCAGGCGAGTTTTCTGTTACTGGCGCAGTTTGAGCATTTAACAACTAGCGAAAAACCCTCGGAGCGAGGTTACCTATTAGAGGATCTCCTTGGTCGGCTGTTTGACCTTCATAGCGTCGCAGTCCAGCGCTCATTTCGACGCAATAGCGGCGGTGAGCAGATCGACGCAGCATTCGAGATGGACGGTTGGCACTACATCGTTGAGTGCCGATGGCGGACAAAGTTAGCTGATATTCAAGAGCTCGACGGTCTTGCCGGCAAAGTTGCGCGGTCGGGCCGACAAACAATGGGTCTTTTTCTTTCGGTAAACGGTTGGTCCGAGAACGTTGTGCCGTTGCTAAAGCAGAACGCCGATAAGAGCATCATTCTCATGGAAGGAGTTGATCTACGCACAGTTATGGCGGCGCCTCTTGACTTAAGAAAATTCCTGAAAGCCAAGTTGTCCGCACTTAACCTAGAGGCGGAGCCGTTTTTTCCTGTCTCACGCTTCAGAGTTTGATTGGGTTTTCCACCACGCCACTAGTCGACTGGAAGAACTCATTGTGAGTCAGCGGAATACTTGGAACAACTTCGTCCAGCCAACCGTCGC
>CADEFF010000041.1:1374-4938 GCA_902826565.1 uncultured Rhodospirillaceae bacterium
ACTTATCGGCAAGGCGCCTTAGAGCAGGGCCAAACGAGATCATGGCCCTATCCATAACCGCCGTTGACGTGTGACTGGTTGTAACCTTTCGCTCTCGGCCATCACCGAAAATGCGCCAAGTCTCCGGACCGGATGATCCCTTCTGTTTGCTTTCGACAGCGACATACTGGCCGCTCTTCGAATCCCTCCGGCGGGTGCCTTTCTTCTGCACGATCAGCTCCTATTGACGGGCTCTATGTAGGCAGAAACTCGCTATTTTTCAATGAAGATGGGGTCGGCTCTGGATGGAACGAGCCGGATTTCCGGGGCCTCATCTTGTTGCGACAGCTCAGTCCCGCGATGGCGCGCCTCACGCCGCCGCGTGCTGCCGGAGGTTCCGCAGCACGTAGGGCAGGATGCCGCCGTGGCGGAAATACTCGATCTCGTCCAGCGTATCGATGCGGCAGACGAGCGTCACCTTGTCGATCTTGCCCTCGGCGCGCTGGATGCGGCAGACGATATCCATGCCCGGCTTGAGCCCGCTCGAGAGCCCGGCGATGTCGAAGAGCTCGGCGCCGGTCAGCGCCAGGTCCTTGCGCGTGAGCCCGTCCTTGAACTGGAGCGGCAGCACGCCCATCCCGACCAGGTTCGAGCGGTGGATGCGCTCGAAGCTCTCGGCGATCACCGCGCGCACGCCGAGCAGGAGCGTGCCCTTCGCCGCCCAGTCGCGCGAGGAGCCGGTGCCGTATTCCTTGCCGGCGACGATGACGAGCGGCACGCGGCTCGCCTGGTAGCGCATCGCCGCGTCGTAGATTGACATGACCTCGCCCGAAGGCATGTGGCGCGTGACGCCGCCCTCGGTGCCGGGCACCATCTCGTTGCGGAGGCGGATGTTGGCGAAGGTGCCGCGCATCATCACCTCGTGGTTGCCGCGCCGCGCGCCGTAGGAGTTGAAGTCGGCGACCTCGACGCCATGCTCGATCAGGTAGCGGCCGGCGGGCCCGTCCTTCTTGATCGAGCCCGCAGGCGAGATGTGGTCGGTGGTGATGCTGTCGCCGAGGATCGCGAGCGGCCGCGCGCCGGCCACGTCGGCCACCGGCGCCGGCTCCAGCTTCATGCCCTGGAAGTAAGGCGGGTTCTGCACATAGGTCGAATCCCCGACCCAGCTATAGGTCTTGCCCTTCGCCGTCTCGATGTCGCGCCAGAGGCGGTCGCCTTTGAAGACGTCGCCATATTGCTTGCGGAACATCGAGGATTTGACGTTGCGCCGGACCGCCGCGCGGATGTCGGCGTTGGAGGGCCAGATGTCGCGCAGATAGACCGGCTTGCCCTTCTTGTCGTGGCCGAGGGGGTCGGTCATCAGGTCGGTCTTCATCGAGCCGGCGAGCGCATAGGCGACGACCAGGATCGGCGAGGCGAGATAGTTGGCGCGGGTATGCGGGTTGACGCGGCCCTCGAAGTTCCGGTTCCCGGAAAGCACCGAGGCGACGACGAGGTCGCCCTTGGTCACAGCATCGGCGATCGGATCGGGGAGCGGCCCCGAATTGCCGATGCAGGTGGTGCAGCCATAGCCGACCAGGTTGAAGCCGAGCTTGTTGAGGTCGTTCTGCAGCCCGGCCGCCGCAAGGTAGTCGCTCACCACCTTGGAGCCGGGCGCGAGCGAGGTCTTGACCCAGGGCTTCGTCGTGAGGCCGCGCTTGACCGCGTTCCGTGCGAGCAGGCCGGCGCCCAGCATGACGCTCGGGTTCGAGGTGTTGGTGCAGCTCGTGATCGCCGCGATCACCACGTCGCCGTCGCCGAGGGTGTAGTCGGCCCCCGCCACCGGCAGGCGTGGCGCGTCCGGCACCCGGTTGAAGCTTTGCAGATCCTCGACGAAGCCGCGCGCGACCTTGGAGAGGGCGACGCGATCCTGCGGCCGGCGCGGGCCGGCGAGGCTCGGCTCGACCGAGGCGATATCGAGCTCGAGCATGTCGGTGAAGAGCGGGTCGGGCGTGCGCGGCCCGCGCCACAGGCCCTGCTTCTTCGCATAGGCCTCGACGAGCTGGACGCGGTGCGCGTCGCGCCCGCTCGATTTCAGATAGGCGATGGTTTCCTTGTCGATCGGGAAGAAGCCGCAGGTAGCGCCATATTCCGGCGCCATGTTGGCGATGGTGGCGCGATCGGCGAGCGACAGATTGTCGAGGCCCGGCCCGCAGAACTCGACGAACTTGCCGACCACGCCCTTCTTGCGCAGCATCTCCGTCACGGTCAGCACGAGATCGGTCGCGGTGGCGCCTTCGCGCAGCTTGCCGGCGAGGCGGAAGCCGATCACCTCCGGAATCACCATCGAGATCGGCTGGCCCAGCATCGCGGCCTCCGCCTCGATGCCGCCGACGCCCCAGCCCAGCACCGAAAGCCCGTTCACCATGGTGGTGTGGCTGTCGGTGCCGACCAGCGTGTCGGGGTAGGCCATCATGCCGCGGCCCTTCTTGCCGTCGGTCCAGACCACCTGCGCCAGATATTCGAGATTGACCTGATGGCAGATGCCGGTGCCGGGCGGCACGACGCGGAAGCTGTCGAAGGCGGTCTGGCCCCAGCGCAGGAAGGCATAGCGCTCGCCGTTGCGCTCGTACTCGAGCGCGACGTTCTTCGCGAAGGCGTCGCGGCTGCCGAAGGCATCCACCATCACCGAATGGTCGATGACGAGATCGACCGGCGAGAGCGGATTGATCCGCTCGGGATCGCCGCCGATCGCCTGCATCGCGTCGCGCATCGCGGCGAGGTCCACCACGGCGGGGACGCCGGTGAAGTCCTGCATCAGTACGCGTGCCGGACGGAAGGCGATTTCGCGGTTCGAGCGCTTGGCGATGAGCCAGGCGGCGAGCGCGCGCACGTCCTCCTTGGCGACGGTGCGGCCGTCCTCGTTGCGCAGCAGATTCTCCAGCAACACCTTGAGCGAGCAGGGCAGGCGCGACAGGTCGCCGAGCCCCGCGCTTCCGGCCGCCTTCAGGCTGAAGTAATCGTAGCGGCGGATGCCGATGGTCAGGGTGCGGCGGGACTTGAAACTGTCGAGCGAAGCGGTCACGGCGGGAATCTCCTGTCAGCCGGGCGCGAAAACCGGGAAGCCCCGGAAGCGCCCGGGGAAGCCTATGTCGGTGCTGCGAAAAGACAGCGAGCGGGCTGTGGTATTTTCATAACACGGACGGGCCGGGAGCGGCGAGCGATGCCGCGGGGTCGATCCTGCCAGCCCGGCGCCCCGAAGTGAATTGGCAAGCTCGACGCACCGCAACCACCACAATTTCGCCATTATCGAGGCTTAATCGCGCCATGATAGGTGCCTAGCTTCGCACCCGTCAGAGATCTTCCCTCTCTGACGATAGAGGCGCACCAGTCCGCCTCGAACATGGCCCCCAAGGCTGGAACATGGATGCCCGTTCAGCTTCCCCCAAACGAGCATCCCATCGACGGCGCCGCGCTCCCGTCCCATCCCCGGGGGCGCGGCGCCAACCGATCCCGGCCCTCGCTTCCTGATCCCGTTCCGCGGCGTCGCGCGCCCCCGCGCGTCTCGCCCCCGCGCGTCTCGCCCCCGCGCGTCTCGCCAATGGC
>CADEFF010000041.1:5038-32898 GCA_902826565.1 uncultured Rhodospirillaceae bacterium
CGCCCCCGCGCGTCTCGCCCCCGCGCGTCTCGCCCCCGCGCGTCTCGCCAATGGCAAGTTACCTGCGCTAAGCTCCGGGCGGCGCGAGCGCCGGTCTCGCGGCCTCGCCATTTCCCTGGGGTTTCTCGTCCCGTGGCCCAGATTCCGCGCCGCGGCCCTCTCCGGCCGTCACCGATCCGTCATCGCCGCCGCGCATGGCCCTGCTGACCGCACACGGGCTCGCCTGCCGGCGCGGCGACCGGCTGGTCTTCGAGGATGTCGGTTTCGCGCTGGAACCGGGCGGCCTCCTGCGCATCGCCGGTCCGAACGGCAGCGGCAAGACGAGCCTGCTGCGCCTCGTCGCCGGCCTCGCCCCCGCCGCCGCCGGCCGCATCGAATGGCAGGGCGCCGCCGGCGACACGGGCAGCGAATGGCGGCGGCAGCTCCGTTTCCTCGGACATCTGGATGCGCTGAAGCCGGTGCTGACGGTGCGCGAGAATCTCGCCGCCGCCGCCGGCCTCGCCGGCCTCGCCGATCCCGCGATCGCGGAAGCGATCCGGCGGCTGGCGCTCGACGCGCTCGCCGACCTTCCGGTGCGGTTTCTCTCTGCGGGCCAGCGCCGGCGCGCGGCGCTCGCGAGGCTCGCCCTCGGTCCCGCGGCGCTCTGGCTCCTCGACGAGCCGACCACCCATCTCGACGGCGCCGGTGTGGCGGCCTTCCTTGCGCTCGTCGCCGAGCATCGGCAGCGGGGCGGCATGGCGCTCGTCGCGACGCACGACGATCTGGCCCTCGCCCCGAGCGGCCGGCTCGCGCTCGGCCAACCGCGAGCCGCGCCATGAGCGCGGCCTGGGCGCTCTTCCGGCGCGATCTCCAGCTCGGCCTCCGGCAGGGCTCGGATGCGGCGACCGCGCTCGCCTTCTTCGTGCTGGCGGTCGCGATGTTTCCCTTCGGGATCGGTCCCGAACCGGCGATCCTCGCGCGGATCGCGGCGGGGCTGCTCTGGGTGATCGCGCTGCTCGCCTCGCTCATCGCGCTCGAGCGGCTGTTCCAGGAGGATCATCAGGATGGCGGTCTCGATCTCCTCCTCCTGGCGCCGGCGCCGCTGCCCCTGCTGGTGCTGGCGAAGCTCGCGGCGCACTGGCTCGTCACCGGCCTGCCGATGATCCTCGTGGCACCGCTCCTCGCCTGGCTGCTGCAGCTCCCCGCCGAAGGCGTCGCCATGCTGATGCTGGCGCTGCTACTCGGCACGCCGGTTCTCGCCCTCATCGGCGCGGTCGCGGCGGCGCTGACGCTCGGCGCCCGGCGCAGCGGCCTCCTCATGCCGCTGCTCGTCCTGCCGCTCTATGTGCCGGTGCTGATCTTCGGCGTGGCGGCGGTCGAGGCGTCGCTCGCCGGCCTCGACCCGGCGCCGCATCTGAGCCTGCTGGCGGCGCTGCTGCTGGCGGCCTTCGCGGTCTGCCCCTGGCTTGCAGGCGTGGCGCTCCGGCAGGCGGCGACCTGAGGTGGCCGCGCCGGGGCGACCCGCCGCCGGATGGACCGTCGCGGGGGCGCGAGCCCATTCTCGGACGCGGGGTTGGCGAGGGGGAATATTCCTATGCGCCCGAATTTCCTGCCGCTGCTGCCGGCGGCGGCCTGCCTTGGGGCCGCAGCCTGCGCGCCGCAGCGCGAGCCCGATCTTTCGACGATCCGGACGAACTACGACGCGGGCGCGATGGTCGAGGCGCTGAGGGGATTTGGCATGCCGCCCGCCGCCGCTCTCGCCATGTCGTCGGAAGGCGAGGCGCCGGGGCCGGACGACACGCCCGATATCGACAACCGTACCGTCCTCATCCGCGTCGAGGCGCACGGCGCCCCCGCGCAATAGCGGCGGGGCGGGCCCGGCCGGCCGGAAACGGCTGCCGTCGCGGGCGTACCCGCCGGCTGCCGGCTCGCGCGGATTTGTCCGGCCGCGGGACTTGGCAGTGGCGGCCGGGCACGCCATTCTCGCCCCCATGCTGCATCGCTTCGCCAATCCTGCGCGTTTCTCGAGAATTTCCCGCGCCATCCTGCCCTGGGTCGCCGCCGCGACCGCGATCCTCTTCGCGATCGGGCTCTATCTGGCGCTGGTGGCAGCACCGCCCGACTATCAGCAGGGCGAGACCGTGCGCATCATGTATGTGCATGTGCCGGCCGCCTGGATGTCGCTCTCGGTCTATGCGCTGGTGGCGCTCGCATCCGCCGTCGCGCTCATCTGGCGCCATCCGCTCGCCGATCTCGTCGCGAAGTCGGCCTCGCCGCTCGGCGCGGCCTTCACCTTCATCGCGCTCGTGACCGGCTCGCTCTGGGGCAAGCCCATGTGGGGCGCCTGGTGGGTCTGGGACGCGCGGCTCACCTCGATGCTGATTCTCTTCTTCCTCTATCTCGGCCATATCGCGCTCCTCAACGCCTTCGACGATCCGCAGCGCGGCAATCGCGCGGCGGCGATCCTGGCGCTGCTCGGCGTGGTCAATCTTCCGATCATCAAGTTCTCGGTCGACTGGTGGAACACGCTGCATCAGCCGGCGAGCGTGTTCCGCATGGGCGGGCCCAGCATCGACCCCGCGATGCTGCGCCCGCTGCTCGTCATGGCGCTCGCCTTCCTCGGTTACTTCGTCTGCCTGCTGCTGATCGGCGTCCGGGCCGATCTCGCGGCCGCGCGGCGGCGCGCCCAGCAGCTCGAACGCGCGGGATAGGCGGCGGTCCATGCCGCGCCCGCCTGCGGCGGTCGGCCGCTGGCCCGCCCCGGGCCGCCGATGCTATAAGCCGGCGGACGGGCGCACCGGCCTCCGGGCCCGCGCGCCGGCCGGCGCCCGGCATTGCAGCAACCGGACATGACGGCAGTGGAAAGCTTTCTCGCAATGGGCGGCTACGCGGCCTTCGTCTGGCCGGCCTATGGCGTCGCCGCGCTCGTGCTGGTCGGCGTTCTGCTGCAGCGCTGGCGGCGGCTGCGCGCGGCCGAACGCGCGCTCGGGCCCGAGCCGAACGCGGGGCGCCGGCGATGACGCGCAAGCGCCAGCGCCTCGTCCTGGTCGGCGTCGCGATGCTGCTGCTCGGCGGTGCGGCCGCGCTGGTGCTGAACGCCTTCAGCGACAGCCTCGTCTTCTTCTATAGCCCGAGCGACCTCGCCGCGAAGGATGTGCCGGTCGGTCGCGTGGTGCGGGTGGGCGGGCTGGTCGAGGAAGGCAGCGTGACGCGCGGCAGCGACGGCGCCACCGTGCATTTCCGCATCACCGATCTTGCCCGCACGGTTTCGGTCACCTATGCCGGCGTGCTGCCGGATCTCTTCCGCGAAGGGCAGGGCGTGGTCGCCGAGGGCAAGCTCGATGCGGGCGGCGATTTCTTCGCCGATTCCGTGCTCGCGAAGCATGACGAGACCTACATGCCGCCCGAGGTCGCCGAGGCGCTGAGGAAGCAGGGCACCTGGCGCGGCGCGGAAGCGGCGGAGCCGAGCCCGTGATCGCCGAGCTCGGCCATTTCGCGCTGGTGCTGGCCTTCCTCGTGACGCTCCTCCAGGCGGTGGTGCCGATGGCCGGCGCCGCGCGCAACAACCCGCGCTGGATGGCGGTCGCCGACAGCGCCGCGCTCGTTGTCTTCGCGCTGGTGCTCTTCGCCTTCCTTGCCCTCATGCACGCCTTCGTCCGCTCCGATTTCTCGGTCGCGCTGGTGGCGGCGAACTCCCATACGCTGAAGCCGCTCCTCTACAAGATCAGCGGCGTCTGGGGAAACCACGAGGGCTCGCTGCTGCTCTGGGTGCTGATCCTGGCGCTCTATGGCGCGGGCGTGGCGCTCTTCGGCGGCAGGCTGCCGCGCCGCCTCCGCGCGCGTGTGCTCGCGGTGCAGGCGGCGATCGCGCTCGGCTTCCTCGCCTTCATGCTCTTCACCTCGAATCCCTTCGCGCGGCTCGCGACGCCGCCGGCGGAGGGCAACGACCTCAATCCGCTGCTGCAGGATCCGGGCCTCGCCTTCCACCCGCCGATGCTCTATCTCGGCTATGTCGGATTCTCGATGACCTTCGCCTTCGCCGTCGCCGCCCTCATCGAGGGCAAGGTCGATGCGGCCTGGGCGCGCTGGGTGCGGCCCTGGGCGCTCGCCGCCTGGATCGCGCTCACCGCCGGCATCGGCCTCGGGAGCTGGTGGGCCTATTACGAGCTCGGCTGGGGCGGCTGGTGGTACTGGGACCCGGTCGAGAACGCATCCTTCATGCCTTGGCTGCTCGGCACCGCACTGCTCCATTCCGCGATCGTGGTGGAGAAGCGCGACGCGCTCAAAAGCTGGACCATCCTGCTCGCGATCCTCGTCTTCGGCCTCAGCCTCATCGGCACCTTCCTGGTGCGCTCGGGCGTGCTGACCTCGGTCCATGCCTTCGCGACCGATCCCGCGCGCGGCGTCTTCATCCTGCTGCTGCTGATCGTCTATATCGGCGGCGCGCTGCTGCTCTATGCGGTGCGCGCGCCGCAGCTCAAGGGCGGCGGGCTCTTCATGCCGGTGAGCCGCGAGGGCGCGCTGCTGCTGAACAACCTGCTGCTGGCCGCGGCGACCGCGACGGTCTTTCTCGGCACGCTCTATCCGCTCTTCCTCGACATGACCGGCGGCGGCGCGGTCTCGGTCGGGCCGCCTTACTACGAGGCGACCTTCGTGCCGGTGATGCTGCCGCTGCTCCTGCTGATGGGCGTCGGCCCGCTGCTCGCCTGGAAGCGCGGCGATCTGCCCGGCGCGCTGCAGCGGCTCTGGCTCGCGGCCCTGCTTGCCGGCGCCGCGGCGCTGCTCGCCTTCTGGCTCGCCGGGGGCGAAACGCCGCTCGCCCTCCTCGGCGTCGGCATCGCCGCCTGGATCTTCGTCGCCTCCCTCACCGAGTTCGCCGAGCGCATCCAGCTCTTCCGCCATCCCGCGAGCGCCGGCCGCCGGATGCGGCAGCTCCCGCGCGCCGCCTTCGGCATGACGCTCGCCCATCTCGGTCTCGCCATCGCCATCCTTGGCATGACCGGCGCCTCCGCCTGGAAGGAGGAGCGCGTCGTCAACCTGACGCCGGGCGCGAGCGTCGCGGTAGGCGGTTACGACTATGCGCTCGAAGGCGTGTCGCGCATCCAGGGGCCGAACTACTGGGCCTTCCGCGCGCGCTTCGCCGTCACGCAATCGGGCCGGCCGGTCGCGACGCTGGAGCCGGAGCGCCGCTTCTTCAGCGTGCAGCGCCTGCCGACCACCGAGGCCGCGATCCACACCACCGGATTCGCCGATCTCTATGCGGTCATCGGCGACCCCGACGGCAAGGGCGGCTGGACGGTGCGGATCTATCGCGAGCCGCTGGTCCCCTTCATCTGGGGCGGGATCCTCGTCATGGTGATGGGCGGGCTCGTCTCGCTCTCTGACCGGCGCTTCCGCGTCGGCGCGCCGGCCCGCGCCCGCAACGCCGCCCTCCCCGCCGCCCGCAACGCCTGACGCCGGAACGCCGATGCGCCGTCTCGCCTATCTGCTGCCCGTCCTGCTGTTTGCCCTGGTGGCGGGCTATTTCCTGCTGAGCCTCGACGAAGGCCGCGACCCGAGCCTCGTGCCCTCCGCCCTCATCGGCAAGCCCATGCCGGCCTTCACCCTGCCGGGGCTCTCCGCCGGGGCGCCGCCGCTCGAAAGCGCCGCCATTCTCGGCGCGCCGGCGGTGATCAATGTGTTCGCGAGCTGGTGCCTGCCTTGCCGGGCCGAGCACCCGCTGCTGACGGGGCTGGCCAGGGATTCGGGCGTGGCCCTCTACGGCATCCTCTACAAGGACGACCCCGCGGCCGGCGCCGGCTGGCTTGCGGAGCTCGGCGATCCCTTCCGCGCGGTCGGTGTCGATCGCACGGGCCGCACCGGCATCGACTTCGGCGTCTATGGCGTGCCGGAAACCTATGTGGTCGATCGCGAAGGGATCATCCGCTTCCGCCAGGTCGGCCCCCTCCATCCGCAGGTCATCGCCGAAAAGATCCTGCCCTTGCTGAAGACGCTCAAAGAATGATGCCGGGGGGAATGACGCCGCGGGCGGCAGGACGAATTCCGGTTCTCGCGGGGCTGCTCGCGCTCTTCCTGGCGTTCGCCGGTGCGGCCGCGCTCGCCGTCGAACCGTCCGAGATGCTGGCCGATCCCGCGCTCGAAGCGCGCGCGCGGGCGATCAGCCGCGAGATCCGCTGCCTCGTCTGCCAGAACCAGTCGATCGACGATTCGGCGGCCGATCTCGCGCGCGATCTCCGCCTGCTGGTCCGCGAGCGCCTCGTGGCGGGCGACAGCGACCAGGCGGTGCGCGATTTTCTGGTCGCTCGCTATGGCGATTTCGTGCTGCTGGATCCGCCGGTCCGCCCGCGCACCTGGGGGCTCTGGTTCGGCCCGGCCGCGATCCTCGCGATCGCCGCGCTCGGCGCGACGCTCTATTTCCGCCGCCGCCGCGCTGCCGCGCCGCCGGCGCCGCTCACGCCGGAGGAGGCCTCGCGCGTCGGGCGCCTCGTCGAGGAGGAGCGGCTGCCGTGATGCTCTGGCTCGCCGTCGCGGCGATGGTCGCGCTCGTGCTCGCAGCGCTGCTCTGGCCGCTGCTGCGTCGCGACCATGCGGAAACGGCGGCGCGCGATGCGCTCGCCGATCGCGCCGTCTATCGCGATCAGCTCGGCGAGCTCGAGCGCGATCGCGCGCGCGGCCTGGTGCCGCCCGACGCGGCCGCCACCGCGAAGCTCGAGATCGAGCGGCGCCTGCTCGCGACCGACCGCGCCGCCCTGCCGGAGGGGCGGCAAAGCCCGTCGCAGCGGCGCGCCCTCGCCCTTGCGATCGCGCTGGTGCTCGCCGCCGGCGCGACGCTCCTCTATCTCGATCTCGGCGCGCCGGGCGCGCCCGCCCATCCCGCGCTCCGCGCGGAAGACGGCCCCGCGCCGGCGCCGACCGTCGCCCGCGATCCGGCGCTCGAAGCCGAGGCGACCGCCCTCGGCGCGAAGCTCGACGCGGAGCCCTCCGACGCCCTCGGCTGGGCGAAGCTCGGCAATCTGCTGCTGCAGCTCGGCCGCTACGGGGAATCGCGCACGGCCTTCGAGCAGGCGATCCAGCAGGGCGCGCCCGACGCCGAGACGCAGCGCTTCTATGGCGAGGCGCTCACCCAGGCGGAAGGCGGCTCGGTCGGGCCGGAGGCGGAGAATGCCTTCCGCAAGGCGCTTGCCGTCGATCCGCAGGATCCGCGCGCCCGCTACTATCTCGGCCTCGCTGCGGCCGAGGCGAGGGATTTCGCCCGCGCGCTCGCCGCCTGGCGGGCGCTGCTCGCCGAGACGCCGCCGGACGCGCCCTGGCGGCCGCTGCTGCTGCAGTCGATCGCGGCGGTCGAGCGCGCTCAGGCCGCGGGCGTCGCGACGACCCCGGGGGCGGCGCCGGCGCCGCTCGGACCTGATGAGGACTCGCTCGCCGCGGCGGCGGCGATGACGCCGGAGGAGCGGGAGAGCTTCATCCGCAATATGGTCGAAGGGCTCGCGCAGCGCCTCGAGCGGGAGCCCGGCAATATCGAGGGCTGGCGCCGCCTCGGCCACGCCTATGGCGTGCTGGGCGAGGCCGGGAAATCGCGCGATGCCTGGGGCAAGGCGGTGGCGCTGGCGCCCGATCGCTTCGACCTGTTGCTCGACTACGCGGCCGCGATTCTCGCCGCGACGCCTGAGGACGCGGCCTTCGATCCGGTCTTCGGCGCGACCGTCGCCAAGATCCGCGCCGCGGAGCCGGCGAATCCCGCCGGGCTCTATTTCGCGGCGCTGGGCGAGGCCCGGGCGGGGCGCAAGGACGCGGCGCTCGCGCTCTTCCGGCAATTGCTGGACGCGCTGCCCGCCGATGCGCCGCAGCGCCAGCAGATCGAGCAGGAGATCGAGGCACTCGAGGCCGGCTGAGGGGCGGGCGCATCCTTCGACGGGGGGCCCGGGATGCGGATATGTTCCCATACCGTGTCATGCTCGGGCGTGACCCGAGCATCCATGGCGGCGGCAGTTTCCGGTGACCGCCCCGCCGGTTTCGCGCCCCAACCTAATGGACCCTCGGGTCAAGCCCGAGGGTGACAAGGTGGCGCGATGAACTCTCGGGTCGAGCTCGAGGGTGACGGAAGGATGCGAGACTGGCCCGTCCAAGCTCCGGTGGGCGCGGGCCCGCCGCCCGATTTTCTAACATATTCTAATAGTTGATATAATCTTCCGACGCGATCGTCCCGCCTGACGCGGGCAGGCGATCGCGCGCCGCTTTCCGCTTGGCAAGGTCCGACTGCGCCGACTACCTTTCCGGGCACAGGGAGCAAAATGACGAAAAAGAAAAGAGGCAATGATGGGGGATGCGGCGGCCGCCCTTGTCGTTGACGATCTGCACAAGCGGTTCGGCGAGCTGGAGGTGCTGAAAGGCGTTTCGCTCACCGCCGAGGTGGGCGACGTGATCGCCATGATCGGCGCGAGCGGCTCCGGCAAAAGCACCTTCCTGCGCTGCATCAACCTCCTCGAAATTCCGGATTCCGGCCGCGTGATGGTCGGCGGCGAGCTGATCCGCATGCAGCCGACCCGTAACGGCCACGCCCGGCCCGAGGACCGCCATCAGGTCGACCGCATCCGCTCGCGCCTCGGCATGGTGTTTCAGAGCTTCAATCTCTGGTCGCATATGACGGTGCTGCAGAACGTGATGGAAGCGCCCGTCCATGTGCTGAAGCTCGGCAAGGCGGAGGCGCAAGCGCGCGCGCAGGCGCTGCTCGAGAAGGTCGGGATCGGCGACAAGGGCAACTATTACCCGGCGCATCTCTCCGGCGGCCAGCAGCAGCGCGCGGCGATCGCCCGCGCGCTTGCCATGGAGCCGCAGGTGATGCTGTTCGACGAGCCGACCTCGGCGCTCGATCCGGAGCTGGTCGGCGAGGTGCTGCGCGTGATGCGCCAGCTCGCGGAAGAGGGCCGCACCATGATCGTGGTCACCCACGAGATGGGATTCGCGCGCGAGGTCGCGTCCGAGGTGATTTTCCTGCATCAGGGCCGCATCGAGGAGCAGGGGCCGCCGGCGGAGGTCTTCGGCAATCCCAAATCGGAGCGGATGAAGCAGTTTTTGCGAGGCGTGCGGTAGCCGGGGGGAGCGTCGTCGACAAAGTCGGCCGGCTGCCGAAGGGGAGATCGAGGTTCACAGCAAGAATGGGAGACGGAACGTGAAGAAATTCGTAGCAATGGCCGTCGCAGCCGCAGTGGCCCTGTCGATGGTATCCTCCGCCGATGCGGAGATGCGCAAGGTGAAGATCGGGACCGAGGGCGCCTATCCGCCCTTCAACTCGATCGATCCGAACGGCGAGCTCGTCGGCTTCGACATCGACATCGCCAAGGCGCTCTGCAAGGCCGCCGAATTCGAATGCGAGTTCGTGGTGCAGGACTGGGACGGCATCATCCCGGCGCTGCAGGCGAAGAAGTACGACGCGATCGTCGCCTCGATGTCGATCACCGAGGAGCGCAAGCAGGTCGTCGATTTCACCGACAAATATTACCAGACGCCGGCCAAGATGATCGCCAGGAAGGGCTCGACCTTCGAGTTCACCGATGCCGGGCTCGCCGGCAAGAAGATCGGCGCGCAGCGCGCGACGATCCACGAGAATTTCCTCCGCGACAACTTCCCGAGCGCCGACATCCGCGTCTATGCGACCCAGGACGAGGCCAATGCCGACCTCGTATCGGGCCGTCTCGACCTGGTGCTTGCGGACTCGGTAGCGCTCGACGAGGGCTTCCTCAAGACGCCCGAGGGCGCGGATTTCGAGTTCGTCAGTCCCGACTACACCGATCCGAAATGGTTCGGTCCCGGCGCCGGGATCGCGATCCGCAAGGGCGAGCAGGACCTGGTCGATGCCTTCAACAAGGCGATCCAGCAGATCCGCGCGGATGGCACCTATCAGGCGATCAACGCCAAATATTTCGACTTCGACGTCTACGGCAAATAGCGCCCGATCGATGTCGAGCTGATCCGGGGCGCCGCCGTTCGCCCTTCCGGGCGGGCGGTGGCGCCGCCTTTCGGACCGGCGTCGCCCGAGGAAAGCGCGGCGGCGGGCCGCCAATGAGGCGAAGGCGATGGGCGAACTGATCGATTTTCGCGGCTATGGCTGGATGCTGGGCGAGGGCGTCCAGGTCACCATTCTGGTGGGCGTCTGCTCGATCGCGCTGGCGCTCGTCCTCGGCCTCATCGGCTGCTGGGGCAAGCTCTCCGGCAACCGCGCGGCGCGCATCGCGGCGGATATCTATACGACGGTGGTTCGCGGGGTGCCGGAGCTGGTGCTCATCATCCTCGTCTATTACGGCATCACCACGCTGCTGCAATATCTGCTGCAGCTCGCGCTCGGCGAGGAGGTGCTGATCGACATCGACCGCTTCTCCGCCGGCGTCATCACCCTCGGCGTGATCTACGGCGCCTTCGCGACCGAGGTGTTCCGCGGCGCCTTCCTCGCCATTCCCAAGGGCCAGGTCGAGGCCGCCAAGGCGGCCGGCATGAGCCCGCTCCTGATGTTCCGGCGCATCATGATGCCGCAGGCCTGGCGCTATGCGCTGCCCGGGCTCGGCAATCTCTGGCTGGTACTGATCAAGGCGACGGCGCTGATGAGCGTGATCCAGCTCGACGAGCTGATGCGGAAATCCGATATCGCCGCGCGCGCGGTCAAGCTGCCCTTCACCTTCTATTTCGCCGCCTCGGTCATCTATCTCGGCATCACCGTCGTCTCGATGCTGCTGCAGCATCGCGCCGAAGCCTGGGCCAATCGCGGCGTGCGGAGGGCCTGAGCCATGAACCTCGAGGTCATCTTCGACAATTGGCGGTTCCTC
This sequence comes from uncultured Rhodospirillaceae bacterium, assembly GCA_902826565.1. GTDB lineage: Bacteria > Pseudomonadota > Alphaproteobacteria > Dongiales > Dongiaceae > CADEFF01. The sequence continues at coordinate 15,835 of CADEFF010000041.1, forward strand.
GCCGAGGGAGTGATCCTGACGCTCGAGATCACGCTGCTCAGCCTCGCGATCGGGCTCGTCCTCGCGGTGCCGGCGGCGCTGATGCGGCTGTCGCGCAACCCGCTGGTCTCGATGCCCATCTACGCCTACATCTTCTATTTCCGCGGCACGCCGCTCCTGGTGCAGCTCTTCCTCATCTATTACGGCAGCGGCCAGTTCCGCGAGCAGCTCGAGGCGATCGGCCTCTGGCAGTTCTTCCGCGAGCCCTATTTCTGCGCGGTGCTGACGCTGACGCTCAACACCACCGCCTACACGGCCGAGATCCTGCGCGGCGCCATCCAGGCGGTGCCGCATGGCGAGGTCGAGGCGGCCCGCGCCTGCGGCATGTCGGGCGCGCTGCTCTATCGGCGCATCATCCTGCCCAAGGCGTTTCGCGTCGGGCTGCCGGCCTACACCAACGAGGTGGTGTTCCTGTTCCAGGCGACCTCGCTCGTCAGCATCATCTCGCTGCTCGACCTGACCGGGGTCGCCCGCATCCTCATCTCGCGCAGCTTCGCCGCCTACGAGATCTGGATCTTCGCCGGCGCGATCTATCTCGCGATCTCCTACAGCCTGATCTTCTTCTTCCGGAAGGTGGAGCATCGCTGGAGCGGCCATCTGCGCGACCGGCCCGGCGCGCAGGCCGCGGCGGTCGAGGAAGCGGTCGCGCTCCGCTGATAGCCGCGACCCGACGCCGCGCCCGAATCCGAGCCTGGCCCTTTGCTGCGCTGCGGTATCGACGCGCCGTCGACAAAGCCCGCGATCGGCCGGGCGCGCCGCGGCGCCGCCGGCGCGCGGGAACTCGCCTTGCCCCCTTGCGGGAGAGGCGACGGGAGGACTACGCTATTAAACAACCGTTTAATTCGGTGGGTGATGGCAAGCCGACAGGCACGTCACCCGTGAGGCAAGGGGAGGGGACCATGGCTCAACAGGGCGGAACCGCGACGGACGTAACGGCCTTCTCGCGCAAGGCTTCGGGCCTGCTGCGCGTGGCGGGGGCCTGGGACACCTTCATCTTCAATATCGGGCTGGTCTCGGTCGGGATCGCGATCGCCCTCAACCAGTATTACGGGCCGAGCCTCTATGGCGGCGCCTCGATCTGGGTCTCGACGGTCCTCGCGGCGGTCGGGATGCTGTTCGCCGCCGTCACCTTCTATCTCTGGTCGATCACCTTCCCGCGCTCGGGCGGCGTCTATATCGCCCTCTCCCGCAGCGTGAGCCCGGCGGTCGCCTTCGTCTTCACGCTGATCGAGACGATGATTCTCTGCTATTACGGCGCCTTCGCCGCTTCGCTCATCGTCACGGTCGGCTTCTCCTCCTTCTTCGCCGCGGTGGGCTCGGTCGGCGGCAATCCGACGATGCTCGAATGGGCGGCTTCGCTTTCCTCGCCGGACGGCATCTTCTGGGTCGGGACCGCGGTGCTGGTTGCGGCGGGTGCGCTGCTCGCCGCGGGCACGCGGCTCTATTTCGCCGTGCAGAAGATCATGTTCGCGATCGCGATCGTGGGCACGGCCGTCACCATCGCCGTCCTGCTGTTCGGCAGCCGGGAGACGTTCCAGACCAACTTCGCCGCCCTCACCGGCCTCGACTATGACGCGGTGATCGAGACCGCCAAGGCGGCGGGCTGGGCGCCGGCCGCCTTCAGCTGGGACATGACCATCGCCTTCCTGGTCTGGCCGCTGCTCCCGCTGCTGGGCGCGGTGCAGTCGGTCGGCATCGGCGGCGAGGTGAAGCGGGTCAACCGCTCGCAGCTTTTCGGCATGGTGGGGGCGGTGGTCGCCGCCGCGGCGATGATCGCGGTCGTGGCGCTCCTCGCCGACAAGACCTTCGGCTACGATTTCCAGGCCGCCATCGCCTTCAACTCGCTCTCGGGCGTGGAAGGCGGCTCGATCGAGGCCTCGATCGGTGCCGCTCCCTGGTTCACCGTGCTGGCCGGCATCCTCACCGACAACATGCTGCTGACCGCCATCATCATGGCGGGCTTCGTCGCCTGGATCTGGTTCTGGGTCCCGGCCGAGCTCGCCTACACGACCCGCACCATGATCGCCTGGTCGTTCGACCGCACCGCGCCCGAGTGGCTCGGCTATGTCAGCAACCGGGTCCATACGCCGGTGGTGGCGATCGGGCTCTCGACGGCGATCGCCATCTTCTTCATGTGGCTCATCGCCTATGCCGGCATCGCCTTCCTGACGCTGGTCGAGGTGCTGCTGGTGATCTGGGGAACGGCGATGATCTCGGCCGTGCTCTTCCCGTTCACCCGGCCGCAGCTCTATCGCCTGTCGCCGGCGGCCAAGATCACCGTCGCCGGGATTCCGGTGATGGCGATCACCGGCCTCGTCACGACGGCCTTCTTCCTCTGGGTGATCGTCGCGCTCTGGAACGATCCGAACGCGGCCGGGCCGCTCGTCGCGGCCGACCATGTCACGCTCGAGTTCTGGATCACGCTCGGCCTCGCGGTGTTCGGAACCCTCTGGTATTTCGGCATCCGGGCCTACCGGCGCACCCACGGCATCGACATGGATCTCGCCTTCAAGCAGATCCCGATCGAGTGATCTTGCGATCGCGCCGCAATGGGTGAGGAGCGAGGCGGACAGAGCTGGGACGCGTTGCGCACGGAAGCGGTCGCCCTCGCCGAGGCCGCCGCCGCCCGCAAGCTCGTGCTGAAGCTCGCCGGCTCGGCCGGCGTCCGGCTCTCCTCGCCCGAGGCCGAGCGGCTGGTGGGGCTCCTGCGGCCGCCGCCCAAGGATCTCGACTATCTCTGCCGCGCGCGCGACCGCAACGGGCTGCAGGCGCTCTTCGTCGAGCGCGGCTATGCGGTCGATCGCGACATGCTGGTGGCGATGGAAGGGCAGCGCTACGCCTTCCGCCATGGCGGGACCGGCCTGAAGATCGATCTCTTCGTCGACCGGCTCGAGTTCTGTCACACGGTCGAGCCCGGCCGCCGGCTCGAGGCGCCGGGCATCGCGCTCGGCGGCGAGGACCTGCTGCTGCACAAGCTGCAGATCCAGAAGCCGACGCGGGGCGATCTCGCCGATCTCGGCGTGATGCTCTCGCTCCAGGATGTCGGCCCGGGCGGCTTCGATCGCACGCTGCTGCTGGAGCCGCTGCAGGCCGATTGGGGCTTCTGCCACACGGTCGAGCGCAATCTCGCCGCCGTCGCCGCCCATGCCGAGGCCGGCGGCTACGCCCCGCTCGGCGTCGATGCGGGACCGCGGATCGCGGCCTCTGCCCGTGCGTTCCTCGGCCTCATCGAGGCCGCGCCCAAATCCATGCGCTGGAAGCTCCGCGCCCGGATCGGCGAGCGGATGCAATGGTGGCAGGACGTGGACGACCGCGAAGGCACCTACTGATGGCGCTCTGGCCCTTCACGCGGCGGGAGAAGCCGGGCGCGGGCGGCACCACGCTTTTCTTCGCCTCCGACCTGCATGGCTCGGAGATCTGCTTCCGCAAGTTCCTCAACGCCGCGAAGTTCTACGAGGCGGACCTGCTCGTGCTGGGCGGCGACATCGCCGGCAAGCTGGTGCTGCCGATCGTCGAGGAGGCGGGCGGCAGGTTCCGCGCCACGCTCCATGGCGAGCCGCGCCTGCTGGAGAAGGCGGCGGTGCCCGAGTTCGAGCGCGAGGCCGCCAATCTCGGCTTCTACACGCGCCATTTCACCCCGGACGAGATCGCGCATTACAAGGCCAATCCCGACCAGGTCGAGACGATGTTCGAGGCCGCGATCCTCGACCGGATGGCGCGCTGGATCGAGATGGCCGAAGCGAAGCTCGCCGGCAGCGACGTCACCATCGTCTTCGCGCCGGGCAACGACGATCCGCATGTCATGGACCAATGGCTGAAGGATCGCGCGAGCCCGCGCTTCCGCATGGCGGAGGGCGAGATCCTCGAGGTGGCGCCCGGCCACGAGATGCTGGTGACGGGCTATACCAACGTCACGCCCTGGAACACGCCGCGCGAATATTCGGAGGCCGAGATCGCGGCCCATATCGAGACCATGGCCGCGCGACTCAAGGATCCGGCGACCGCGATCTTCGACATCCATGTGCCGCCTTACGATTCCAGGCTCGATACCGCGCCCGTGGTGGGGCAGGACCTCAAGGTGAAGACCTCGCTCGGCGCGCAGCTCACCCAGCCCGTGGGATCGACGGCGGTTGCCGAGGCGCTGCGGAAATACCAGCCGCTGCTCAGCCTACACGGGCATATCCACGAATCCGGCGGCACGGTGAAGATCGGCCGCACCGTCGCCATCAATCCCGGCTCGGAATATGGCGAAGGAATCCTGCGCGGCGTCGTGCTCTCGATCGGCGAGGGCCGGATCCTGCGACGGCAGATGACACAAGGATGAATAAAAGGCGGCGTCTCGCCGCCCGACACGAAACGCAAACGATGGGAAGAAGGTAGTCGGACGATGGCCAAACTCGCGGACCTCAAGAAGCAGCTCAAAGCCAAGGGCGTGCAGTATTTCTTCGGCGCCTATGTGGACGGGCTGGGCGTGCCGAAATCGAAATGCGTGCCGATCGACCACCTGGAGAAGGCGGCGGCCGGTTCCGAGCTCTATACCGTGGGCGCGCTCGAGGCCATGGGCCCGCTCGGCCCCAACGAGGACGAATGCGTCGGGCTGCCGGACATGGCGAGCACGATCGTGCTGCCCTGGGACCGGCGCTACGCGCTGGCGCCGACCGACCTGCATTTCGGCGGCACGCCCTACAGCCACTGCTCGCGCGCCATCCTCAAGCGCCAGCTCGCCGAGGCGGCGAAAATGGGCTTCAAGGTCAATATGGGCATCGAGCCCGAGGTCTATGTGCTGAAGGCCGACGGCGACGGCTGGAAGCCCTTCGTCAGCGAGGACGAGCGCAATCGCCCGACCCGCGGCTACGACATCGAGACGACGATGCTTGCCGACAGCTTCCTCGAGCCGATGGTGAAATACATCAATGAGCTCGGCTGGGACTGCTACTCCTTCGATCACGAAGGCGGCGACGGCCAGTACGAGTTCGATTTCAACTACACCGACGCGCTCGCCATGGCCGACCGGATGATGATCTTCCGGCTGATGGCGAAGCATGTGGCGCGCTCGATCGGCTGCATCGCGACCTTCATGCCGAAGCCCTGGTCGAACGCCTTCGGCTCCGGCGCGCATTTCAACATCAGCCTCGCCGACATCAAGACCGGCGCCAACCGGTTCGAGGCTGCGAAGGGCGCGAAGACGCGCGACGGGCGCGGCTATACGGAGCTCGCCTATCACTTCACCGCGGGCGTGCTGCGCTATGCCGACGCGATCAACGCGGTGGTCTGCCCGACGGTCAATTCCTACAAGCGGCTCAATCCCCGCGGCCACATGAACGAGATGTCCTGGGCGCCGGTCTATCGCGCCTATGGGCAGAACAACCGCACCCTCATGTGCCGCCTGCCGATGAACCGCCGCTGCCTCGAGCTGCGCAACGCCGATGCCGCGGTCAATTTCTATCTCGGCACCGCCATCACCATCGCCGCCGGCCTCGCCGGCATCCGGCAGAAGCTCGATCCCGGCAAGTCGGTCGATTTCAATACCTACGATGTGAGCGAGGAGGAGCTGGAGAAGCGGGGTATCCATCGCCTGCCGCGCACCCTCGGCCAGGCGATCGAGGTCTTCGCCAAGGATACTCTGGCGCGCGAAACCTTCGGCCCCGCCTTCCATGACAGCTACACGAAATACAAACGCGCCGAATGGCAGGAATACTGCCTCGTCGTCGGCGAGTGGGAGCGCGAGCGCTACCTGCATATCTGGTAGGCCCCATCGCAACCAAGGAGCGTCCCATGAGCAAGACTGCCGAGCTGCGCGCCAAGGCAAACGCGGCCACCCTCGACCGGCTCAATGCCGCCGACCCGGTCCTGGTCGATATCAAGCCGGCCGGCGAGGTCGTGCCCGGCATGACGCCGGACATGATCCTCACCTCCGGCCGCCCGATGCCCTGGCGCGACTATGTGACCGGCCAGCGCCAGGCCCTCATCTACGGCGCCATCTTCGAGGGGCTGGCGAAGGACGAGGCGGATGCCGTCGCCCGGCTCGATTCCGGCAAGATCAAGGTCGGCGCCTGCCACGAGCATGGCTGCGTCGGCTCGGTCGCCGGGATCTACACCGCCTCGATGCCGGTCTTCGTGGTGGAGAACCGCGCGGCCGGCAATCGCGGCTTCTGCAACTTCTACGAGGGCGCCTCGCGGAAGCGGCTCAATTACGGCAGCTACGACGACACCGTGCATCAGGCCCTCATCCATATCGAGAAGGTCCTGGCGCCGGCCATCCGCGCCGCGGTCCAGGCCGCGGGCGGCATTCCGCTGAAGCCGATCATGAGCCGCGCGGTCCATATGGGCGACGAGCTGCACAGCCGCAACACGGCCGGCTCGGTGCTCTTCACCCGCGAGCTCACGCCGCATTTCCTCGCCCTCTATCAGAAGGAGGGCGACAAGATCCGCCAGACGCTCGAGTTCCTGCAGCAGAACGAATATTTCTTCCTGCGGCTCGGCATGGCGGCGGCCAAGAGCATGGCGGACGCCGCCCACGGGATCGAGGGCTCGTCGGTCGTCACCGCCATGACCATAAGCTGCCGCGGCTTTGCGATCCGCGTCGGCGGGCTTGCGGGCGAATGGTTCGCGGGTCCGCATGCCGTGGTGGAAGCGCAGCTCTTCGAAGGCTTCACCAAGGACGACATCGAGTGGATCGGCGGCGAGAGCCACATCACCGAGACGGTCGGGCTCGGCGGCTTCGCCCAGGCCGCGGCCTTCTCCCTGCAGAAGTACCAGGGCGGTTCGGCCGAGGCGATGGTGAAGGCCAATGCCGGCATGTACGGGATCACGGTCGGCGAAAGCGCGAGCTTCCAGATTCCCTATTTCGGCTATCGGGGCACGCCCACCGGCATCGACCTCTTCAAGGTGCTGGAAACCGGCGTGACGCCGGTGATCGATGGCGGGCTCGCCGGGAAGGGCGGCGGCCAGATCGGCGCCGGCATCCTCCGGGCGCCGATCGAGTGCTTCGAGGCGGCCGCGGCGGCCTATACGAAACGCTATGGCGGGAAGTAGGGGCCGGTCAGCGATCGGCCCGGGCGCGCCCGCGGCGCCGGGGCTCGCGCATGCCGAGATGATCCCAGAGCAGGCGGCGCAGATCCTCCATGCTCTCGGTCAGGTCGACGTTCCTGCGGTTCATGGTGCCGAAGAACATGCCGTCGAGATGGGTCGAGACGAAGCGCGCCATCGCTTCGGCGTCGATCGCGCGGAACAGGCCCTGCCGGATGCCGTCGCGGAAATTCTCCGCAAGCAGCGCGCGCTCGTCCTCATAGAGCTTCTCGATCATCCGGTCGATCGACTCGACCGACTTGGTGGAGAAGTTGTAGTCGATCGTGACCTTGGCCATCTTCCGCAAGGTGTCGAAAAGCTCGACATTGATGTCGAACCAGGCCTCGAGCGACTGGATCGGATCGGTCTGCTTGATGCGCAACCGGCGGTAGCCGCCGATCGCCTGCTTGATCGCATGCTCGATCGAGGCGCGAAAGAGCTCTTCCTTGCTGCCGAAGTAGTAGTAGATGAGCGCGATGTTGATGCCGCAGGACTTGGCGATGTCGCGCACCGTCACGCTGGTGAAATCGCGCCGCGCGAAGAGATCGAGCGCCACCATCAGGATATCGCCGGCCCGGTCGCCGGAGCCGCGTCGCGGCCGCGGCGCGATCGCGCTGGGACTCGGGGCGGAAACGCTTTTCGGCATGAAGATGGGGCGCCCGTTCGATCGGTTGCGCCGAGAGGGCCGGCGCCGCTCGCAGCCTATGAAATGTTCCCGGCCGGCACCATCGCAAAGCCGGCATGGCGGCGGCCGATTTGCGACAGGCATCCGCGGCGGGTGCGGCGCGCCGCGGCACGGACTCGCGGGAGATAAGGCACCATGAAGCACAGCATCCACGCGCGGCATCACCACTTTCACTGGGACAATTCCCTCCCGCCGGTCGCGACCATCGCCCCCGGCGACGTGGTGGAGCTGGAGACGCTCGATCCGGGCGGCGGGCAGATCCGGCCGGAGACGACGCCCGCGGCGCTGGTCGGTCTCGATTTCGAGCGGGTCAATCCGGTCACCGGCCCGATCTTCGTGGACGGGGCGGAGCCCGGCGATGCGATCCGCATCCGCGTCGAATCGCTGACGCCCGCGGGCTGGGGCTGGACCGCCCTCATCCCGGATTTCGGATTGCTCGAACGGGATTTCCGCACGCCGGCGCTGCATCTCTGGTCCTTCGATCCGGCGGCGAAGACGGTCGATTTCAAGGGGCTCGCGCGGGTGCCGCTGAAGCCGATGGTGGGTTCGATCGGCCTTGCGCTGGCCGCACCCGGCGCGCATGACGTGCTGCCGCCGCGCCGCGTCGGGGGCACGATGGATATCCGCGACATCGGCCCCGGCACCGAGCTCTATCTCCCGGTCGAAGTCGCGGGCGGGCTGCTTTCCTTCGGCGACGGCCATGCCGCGCAGGGCGAGGGCGAGGTCTGCGGCACCGGCCTCGAGAGCGCCATGAAGCTCGCCGCCCGCGTCGATCTGGTGAAGGGGCTGGCGCTCGAAGGGCCGGAATTCGTGACCGACGGTCCGGTGCAGCGCCATCTCGACGGGCAGGGCTACTATGTCACCACCGGCATCGGCGCCGACCTCATGCAGAACGCGACCGATGCGGTGCGCCGCATGGTCGATCTGCTCGGGCGCCGGCATCGGCTCGCGGCGGAAGACGCCTACATGCTCTGCAGCGTCTGCGGCGATCTCCGCATCAGCGAGATTGTCGACCGCCCGAACTGGATCGTCTCCTTCTATTTCCCGCGACTCGTCTTCGGCTGAGGCCGAAGCGCCGGCGACGGCGTCGCCTCTCGCGCCGCATGGCGCGGGATCGCCGAAGGTTCGAAGGAGGAAGGGCCGGCCGGCGAGAGGGTGGTGGAGCTGAGGGGAATCGAACCCCTGACCTCCTCATTGCGAACGAGGCGCTCTCCCATCTGAGCTACAGCCCCGCCGGCCTCGGCGCGGGCGGACTATGGAGAGGCCGGCCCCGCCCTGTCAAGCATCGGCCAGCCGGGGCTTAAGCTGAGGGATTCGTGGGATTCTTCGGCCCCGTGCGGGCGGTCGCGGGCTTGCGCGGGGCGGCGTCGAAAGGGTAGGGTCCGGCCAGTTTCCGCAGCATTATCGGGGGTCGAAAGCCTGCCATGTATTCGCTCCTCTACATGATCGACCTGCTGATCGAGCTCTATATCTGGGTGCTGATCGCGAGCGCGGTGCTGAGCTGGCTGGTCGCCTTCAACGTCATCAACACGCGCAACCGCTTCGTCTATGTGGTGGGCGACACGCTGCACAAGCTGACCGAGCCGGCGCTGCGGCCGATCCGGCGCATCCTGCCGAATTTCGGCGGCATCGATCTCTCGCCGCTGGCGCTGATCCTGCTGCTGGTCTTCTTCCGCAAGCTCCTCCACGAATACGCCGTTCCCGCCCTGCTTTCATGATGCTGCCCTTCTCGCCGGCGCCGGACGGGTTGCGGCTGCGCGTGCGGCTTACGCCGAAGGCGCGGCGCGCAGGCATCGACGGGCTCGCCCCGGAAGCGGACGGTTCGGTCGCCCTCAAGGTCGCGGTCGCCGCCGTGCCGGAGAAGGGCCGCGCCAACGAGGCGCTGATCCGCCTCCTCGCCGAGGAGTGGCACCTGCCGCGCTCCTCGATCACCCTTGCGGCCGGCGCCGCCGACCGGCGCAAGCTGCTGCATCTCGCGGGCGATCCGGCGGCGCTCGCCGCCGCCCTGTCGGAATGGTTCGCCCGGCGCCGCTCCTGATTTCCCAACCGAAAGACCCATGGCCATGAACGCTCCCGCTTCCCGCTCGAACCTCATCGACGGCAAGGCTTTCGCCGAGAATCTCCGCAAGCAGATCGCGGCCGACGTGACGCTGCTGAAGTCCAATCACGGCTTCACGCCGGGCCTCGCCGTCGTGCTGGTCGGCGAGGACCCGGCGAGCCGCGTCTATGTGAAGAACAAGGCGGCGCAAACGGTCGAGGTCGGCATGGCGAGCTTCGAGCACAAGCTGCCGCCGACGACGGGCCAGGCGGAGCTGCTGGCGCTGGTGAAGAAGCTGAATGACGACCCGGCGGTGAACGGCATTCTGGTGCAGCTCCCGCTGCCGAAGCAGATCGACCCGCAGGCGGTGCTGGACGCGATCGATCCGGCGAAGGACGTGGACGGGTTCCATGTGGTGAATGCCGGCCGGCTCGCGACCGGCGGCGAGGCGCTGGTGCCCTGCACTCCGCTCGGCTGCCTGCTGCTGCTGAAGGACCGGCTCGGCGATCTTTCCGGCAAGCGCGCCGTGGTGGTCGGCCGCTCCAACATCGTCGGCAAGCCGATGGCGCAGCTCCTGCTCGGCGAAAGCTGCACCGTCACCATCGCGCATTCGCGCACCCGCGATCTTGCGGCCGAATGCCGCCGCGCCGAAATCCTCGTCGCCGCCGTCGGCAAGCCCGAGATGGTGAAGGGCGACTGGGTCGCGCCGGGCGCCACGGTGATCGACGTCGGGATCAACCGGATCCCGATGCCGGACGGCAAGGGCCGGCTGGTGGGCGACGTCGCCTTTGCCGAGGCCGCGAAACATGCGGGCGCCATCACGCCCGTGCCGGGCGGCGTCGGGCCGATGACCATCGCCTGCCTTCTCAAGAACACGGTCACGGCCGGCTGCCGCCAGCGCGGCATCAAGCTCTGAGCCTTGCGGCCTCGTACGGGAGGCCGCCGGCCGATCCCCGCACAAAAAAAGCGCCGGCCCTTCGGGGGCCGGCGCGGCGGTTTCCGATCCCGGTCGAGGATCGCTAATAGCGTGGCGGCGAGTCCGGACCCTCGGTGCCCCCGGACCGGCGGTTGCGATCGGCCATGAACTGGTCGAACTCCGCCTTGTCCTTCGCCTGGCGCAGCCGTTCGAGGAACTCGAAGAACTCCTTCTGCTCCTCCTCCAGGCGCTTTAGCGTCTCGGCGCGGTAGTCGTCGAAGGCGCGATTGCCGCTCGACCCGCCGTTACCCCATTCCTGAGGATTGTACCAGCGGCCGCGCGCGCGCCGCATCTCGTCCATGCCGAACTTTCTTCCGCAACCCATGCGTCCGCTCCAGAAAAGATAGGCCAGGATCGCGAGGCCGACCGGCCAGAACAGGATGAAGCCAACCACCACCAGGCCGATCCAGGCCGGCTTCCCGATGGCGTCGATTTTCGCCGCGATATCCGTCATGGCGAGCGTCCATGTGAATGTTAATGACATTTACATAGCTAAGGGAAGCCGGGTCGCCTGTCAAGACGGCCGATCGAAAAGCCTGTGGCTTTCTTTGGCGCCGTAAACGGCGCGCCCGGCTTTGGCGCCTTGGAGATGGCGCGCTGGGGCGCTGGCGGGCGGCAGCGGCCCTATTTCCGGTGACCGGTGATGCCGAGCCCCTCGAGATAGATCAGCGTCGCCGCTTCGAGCAGCTCCTCGGGGGTCATGGGAAGCTTGCGGCGCGCCGCGTCGCCGCGCGCGAAGAGCGAGGCGATGCCGTGGGCGAGCGACCAGATATGGAGCGCCATCATCATCGCCGGCGGTCGCGCGCCTTGCGGCAGGGTCGCGGACAGGGCTTCGGCGGCCTTGCGCAGGATCGCGAAGGCGCGGTCGCCGGCCTGGCGCAGATCGGGATTGTCGTCGAGCGACACGCCCGATTCGAACATCGCCGAGTAATAGGCGGGCTCGGTGCGCGCGAAGGCGAGATAGGCCTTGCCGAGATTGCCGAAGGCGGTCGTGAGATCCGGCCGCCCGTCGTTCCAGGCTGTCGTCAGGAAGGCCTCGAAGCGCTCGAAGCCCTGCCGCGCCACATCGGCCATGAGCGCATCGCGATCGCGGAAATGCCGATAGGGCGCCGCCGGGCTGACCCCCGCCCAGCGGGCCGCATCGGCGAAGGTGAAGCCGGCCACGCCCTTTTCGCCGATGAGGTCGAGCGCCGCCTTGATCAGGGTCTCGCGCAGATTGCCGTGGTGATAGCCGCGCCGGGGCCCGTGATCCTCGCCCTTCGATCCGCCGCCGCGATGCTTCGACCATGCCATGTGAATAGCTCTTACATGAACGGCGCGGCCGCGGCCACTGCGGTCCCGCGACCCCTTGGGATTGCTTGCATGACCGCGCCGGCGGAACGCAGGATCGAGCCGCGGCCCGCTCGGCCGCGACGGAACCGGCCTCTCGGCAACTGCGCTACCTACCGGACATGCAGACCCTTCTCCTCGCCTGTGTCAGCTTCGTCGCCAGCCATTTCCTGCTCTCCGGCACGCCGCTCCGCGCGCTGCTGGCGCGGCTCCTCGGCGAGCGGCTCTATCTCGGCTTCTATTCGCTGCTCGCGATCTGGCTGCTGATCTGGATGGGGCTCGCCTATGGGGCGGCACCCTATGTCCGGCTCTGGCCGGTGTCGCCGGCGCTCCTCTGGGTCCCGCTCCTCGTCATGCCTTTCGCGCTGCTCTTGATCGTGGGCGGCTATCTCGCGCGCAATCCGACCGCGGTGATGCAGGAACCGGGCGGCACCGACGGGAAGCCGGCCGGCATTTTCGCCGTGACGCGCCATCCGATCCTCTGGGGTTTCGCGCTCTGGGCGCTCGCCCATATCGCAGCCCGGGGCGATCTCGCCTCGCTCGTTCTCTTCGGATCGATCGCAATCCTATCGCTCGGCGGCACGCTCGCTCTCGATGCCAAGAAGCGTCGCGCCTGGGGCGAGCGCTGGGCGCCCTTCGCGCGCCGGACCTCGAACCTGCCGTTCCGCGCGATCGCGGACGGGCGGGCGCGGTTCCGTCACGGCGAGTTCGGCGTCTGGCGCCTGCTCACCGCCATCGCGCTCTTCGCCCTCCTGATCTGGGCGCATCCGCGCGTCCTCGGGGTTTCCGCCCTGCCGTTCTGAGCCGGTCGCGCCCGGCCTATCCGCGAGGGACCGGCCGGCTCTAGGATGGTCGCACCGGAGGACGTCCCATGACCGTGATCGCCTGGATCGCCCTGCTCGCGACCGGCCTCTTCGCCGGCGCCGCGCTCTTCGTCTCGCTGGTCGAGCATCCGGCGCGGCTCGCGGCGGGGCCGGACGTGGCGCTCCGGCAATGGCGCCCGAGCTACAAGCGCGCGACGCGGATGCAGGCGCCGCTCGCGGTCGCCGGCGCGCTTTGCTCGCTCGTGCTCGGGACCTTCGGCGAGGGCGGCGCGCCCGCCATCCTGAGCGGGCTTTTCCTCATCGCCGTGGTGCCGTTCTCCCTGCTCGCGATCTTCCCGACCAACCGGCAGCTCGAGGAGCCGCATCGCCTGCCGAGCGATCCGAGCACGCTCGAACTGCTCGAGCGGTGGGGACGGCTCCATGCGGTCCGTACCGGCCTCGGCCTCGCCGCCTTCCTGCTGCTGCTCCTCGGCTAGCGGGTGAGGCCTACTCCAGCACGACGGCGGTGCCGCTGACGCTCACCATCAGCATGCTGCCGCCCTGGCCGACCACCTCGTAGTCGATGTCGACCCCGACCACGGCATTGGCCCCGACCTTGTCGGCCGCCGCCTGCAGCTCGGCGAAGGCCTCGTCGCGCGCGCCGCGCAGCGCCTTCTCGTAGCCGGCGGCGCGGCCGCCGACGATGTCGCGCACCGAGGCGAAAAGATCGCGGAAGATGTTGGCGCCGACGATCGCCTCGCCGGTGACGATGCCACGATAGTCGCGGATGCGCTTGCCTTCGATGCTGGCGGTGGTGGTCAGGATCATGGTTCGCTCCCCCTGGAAGAACGCGCGACGGCGTGCAATCCCGTCGCTTCCGCGCGCAGTCTCTCCCGGGGGCGCCGCCGCCGTCTAGTCGCGGCCGCGCTTCATGAGGCGCAGGCGGAGCGCATTGAGGCGGATGAAGCCCGCCGCGTCGCGCTGGTCATAGACCCCGCGATCGTCCTCGAAGGTCACATGCTGCTGGCTGTAGAGGCTCTTGGGCGACTGCCGGCCGACGACGGTCGTGTTGCCCTTGTAGAGCTTGAGCCGGACCTTGCCCTCGACATGCGTCTGGCTCCTGTCGATGAGGGCTTGCAGCATCTCGCGCTCGGGCGCGAACCAGAAACCGTTATAGATGAGCTCGGCATAGCGCGGCATGATCTCGTCCTTGAGATGCATGGCGCCGCGATCGAGGGTCAGGCTCTCGATGCCGCGATGGGCGGCGAGCAGGATCGTGCCGCCCGGCGTCTCATAGACGCCGCGGCTCTTCATCCCGACGAAACGGTTCTCGACGAGATCGAGCCGGCCGATGCCGTTCGCCTTGCCGAGCGCGTTGAGCTTCGTCAGCAGCGCCGCGGGCGAGAGCCGCTCGCCGTCGATCGCGATGGGATCGCCCTTCGCGAATTCGATCTCGATATGGGTCGGCCTGTCGGGCGCCGCTTCCGGCGAAATGGTGCGCTGATAGACGAACTCCTCGGGCTCGTTCCAGGGATCCTCCAGTGCCTTCCCCTCGCTCGAGCTGTGCAGCAGGTTGGCGTCGACCGAGAAGGGCGCCTCGCCGCGCTTGTCCCTGGCGATCGGGATCTGGTGATGCTCGGCGAACTCGATGAGCCGCGTGCGCGAGGTGAGGTCCCATTCGCGCCAGGGCGCGATCACCTTGATGTCGGGCTTGAGGGCGTAATAGGCGAGCTCGAAGCGGACCTGGTCGTTGCCCTTGCCGGTGGCGCCATGGGCGACCGCGTCGGCGCCGGTCCGGTTCGCGATCTCGATCTGGCGCTGGGCGATGAGCGGGCGCGCGATCGAGGTGCCGAGCAGATACTGCCCTTCATAGAGCGCATTGGCGCGGAACATCGGGAACACGAAGTCCCGCACGAACTCCTCGCGCAGATCCTCGATGAAGATGTTCTCCGGCTTGATGCCGAGCAGCAGCGCCTTCTTGCGCGCCGGCTCCAGCTCCTCGCCCTGGCCGAGATCGGCCGTGAAGGTGACGACCTCGCAGTTATAGGTCTGCTGCAGCCACTTCAGGATGACGGAGGTGTCGAGTCCGCCCGAATAGGCAAGCACCACCTTCTTGATATCGCGGGCCATCTGGAGCACCCCTCGCGCGAAAGCCGCGCGGAGTATAGGGATTGGCAGCGGTGGGGCAAGCCGATAGCGCGCGATCCGCCGGCCTCGCTAGAGTGTTCGCCACATCGACGATTCGAGGGGGACCGCCATGCCGACCGCGCCCTGGAACCACCGCTACGCGAAGCTCGACAAGGCGCTGGCGCTGATGCCGCGCAAGACCGACGGCACTGTCGCCTGGGGGACGCTCAAGGTCGCCCATCTCGATACCGGCTACCGGCGCAAGAAGGCGCTGGGGTTCGCGACCGAGAGCGGGACCGGCGACAGCCCCTGGGTGAAACCGTCGCGCGGCCGCGATTTTTACGACAACAGGGCCGACCCCAAGGATCCGCTGATTAAAACGCCCTGGCAGCCGGGCGGCCACGGCACCCGCACCGCGAGCGCGCTCTGCGGCGAGGATATGGCCGTCGGTTTCCAGGGCACGGCGCCGCGGCTTCCGCTCATCCCCTATCGCGTCAATGACGACGTGCTGATCGGCAGCCGCACCGTGAAGGCGATCGGCAAGGCTATCCGTCATGCGATCGACGAGAATGGCTGCCAGCTCGTCGCCATCAGCATGGGATTTCCCGTCATCGACGGCGGCGAGATGGGCGAAGCCGTCGACTATGCCTACGAGAAGGGCGTGATCGTGGTGGCGGCCTGCGGCCAGATGACCGACAAGATCTGCTATCCGGCGAAGCATCGCCGCGCGATCGGCGCCGCCGGGGTGGAGAAGATCGCCGGCGGCTATCAGGAATATTACCCCTATGAGGGCTACGCCCGCGTTGACATCTTCGCCCCCGCCGATCCGATCCGGCGCGCCGACGCCGATCCGAACGCGCCCGCCTATGGCGAGGGCGATGGCACCTCCTATGCCGTGCCGCATGTGGTGGCGACGGCGGCCATGTGGCTCAACCGCCACGGCAGCGCCATCACGCAGAAATATGGCAGCGGCTGGAAGCGGATCGAGGCCTTCCGCAAGCTGCTGCGCACGACGCAGTCGCCGCTGCTCTTCAGGGCGCCGGATGGCTGCCTCGCCCGTGCGCTCGACGCGGAGAAGCTCGTCAAGGCGACGCTGCCCGCGATCGAGGACTGGGACTATGAGGAAGACCTGGCCGGCGACGACCGGGTCTGATGCTTCGCCGGCGAAGCGGAGCGCGGGGGGTTAGCCGAAGCTGCCGATGGCCGTCACCAGGGCGGCGAAGCCGAGCGAGCCGGCGATCACCAGATAACGACAGGCGCGGCCCCGCAGCACCGTTTCCGCGGGCCAGGCGCGCGAAGCCGACGCGGAACGCCGCCGGCGCGCGACAGTTTCCGCTCCAAGCATCGTTTCCGGACGAAGCCCGGATCGCGCGTCGCGGCCCTTCCTGTCGAACGGCTGCCGAAGGTCGAGGGCTTTCATGGGGAGCATCCGGTTTCTGAGATCCGCCTTATGTGAGTCGAACGGCGCAGGGCACGCACCGGTTCCGCCCGTCGCGGATTTTTCGCGGAACGGCGTCCGGTTCTTCGCGGAACGACGCTCGGAGACGGCCGGGCGGGGACGGCCGAGGCGTTACCGGCGGGCGGCCTCGGCCAAGGCGCGCCAGGGTGCCTCGTCCCAGAAGCCGCGCGCCGCGCCGGAGGTCGAGGGCAGCACGAAGAGCCGCGTCTTGCCGATCGTGGCCGCCTGCCAGCCATAGGCCGCGCGCGCGCCGAGGAAGCGGCCCGCCGCGGATTTCCCGTTGAAGGCGAGGATGCGCGGCGCGTGACGCTCGATCTTGGCGCGGAGCTCCGCCGCATCCTCGAGGCGGTGCGGGATGGCGCGGTCGGGACCGGAGGCGGTCTTGGCGATGTCGGTGAGGCCGATGCCGAGCGGCAGCAGCGCCGGAAATTCCTCGGGCCGGTAGAGGCGGTCGGCGAGGCCGGTCGCCGCCAGCATCGGCCAGAAACGGTTGCCGGGCCCGGCATAATAGGCGCGCCGCAGCGCCGAGACGCGGCCCGC
>CADEFF010000042.1:0-1805 GCA_902826565.1 uncultured Rhodospirillaceae bacterium
ATGCCCGTGCTGTAGCTCTCGGAGGCGAGGCCGACCTGAACGGAGCGGATCAGCTCGTCATCCTCGTGCTGCACTTGCGTGTTGATGCGCCAGTTGAGGAAGCGCGCCGCCTTCATCGCGCGCGACGCGTTCGGAAGCGCATAGGCGCGGCCGCGGATCTTCGCCTTGCCGGGCCCTTGCGGAACGACATGGAAGAAATCCATCGAATCCGGAAACACGTCGAAGGCCATGTTCGGCATCAGGCTGTAATAGGCCCAGGCGCGGCGGCGATCTTCCGGCAGATGCTCCACGACGGGCAGCAGCTTCTGGTAATGGCGCTCGCTCCAGTTCGCCGACGGGGGTTCGCGAAGCCAGTGCATGTGACGCACCACGCTGCCCGGCCGCACGTCCGCCTCGTAATGCGCGCCGAAGAGACGATAGAGCCCCGGATGTCCGACGGGCACGTGGTAGCCCTCGAGGAAGTTGTCCATGATGTTCTTCCAGTCGACGCCGGGCTCGACCGACCAGTAGTCGCCGACCGGGACCATCTCCTCGAAGCGATAGGCCTTGAGCTCCTCGGTGAAAGGCGCCATCCGCTCGGCGACGCTGGGTCCGCCCTCGCGGAACTTGACGAACACGAAGCCGAGATAGACCTCCACCGGCAGGGACCTCAGCCCGTATTCCGGCTTCTCCAGCCCCGGGAAGCTCTGCTCGCCCGGAACCGCCTTCAGCCGGCCGTCGAGACCATAAGTCCAGCCGTGATAGGGGCAGCGGAGCGCAGCCTTGCAGCTTCCGTTGCGGCCCTTCACCACGGCCGCCGCGCGATGGCGGCAGACGTTGTAGAACGCGCGGATCTCGCCGTCCTCGCCCCGGACGACCACGGCACGCTCGCCCAGCAGGTTCAGGGTGGAGTAGGCGCCCGCATTGGCGAGCTCGCTCACATGGCAGACGATCTGCCAGTTGTTGAGGAAGAGATGCTGCTTCTCCAGCTCGAAGAACTCGGCATCGTTGTAGGTCCAACCGGGCAGAGTCTCGGCGGGCACGCGCGTCCCGTCCTCGAGCGTCAGCTCGTCGGCCTTGGCCGGCATCGGCATGGTCATCGTCGTCATCGCAGCATCCTTTCCCGTAGCGATCCGATCGTCCGAAGCGCTCGTCTTGAATCCGATTGTCGTCATTGCCCGACAGCCATCATTGATTGACCGCCGTCCTGGCCGGCGCCGGCATGGCGCGGCCGCCGAACTCGGCGGGAAAACTCTGCGCCAGGAAGGCGAAGCAGGTGCGCTTCGCCTCGGCGCGGTCGAGGCCCTTGGGGTTGACCAGCAGATCGAGCCAGAGCCCGTCGATCATCGCGTTCAGGCCGCGCGCGATCGCATCGACGTCGAGATGGCTGTAGCCGCCCTTGTCGATGATCGCCCGGATGAGGGCGCGGGTCTGGTCGAAATAGGCGTCCGACAGCTCCGAGCAGAGCCGCAGATATTCCGGCCGCCAGCGCGCCTCGCCCCAGAACGCGTACCAGACCGTCACGCCTTTGCGGCTGGCGATCTGCGGATCGAAATCCGCATCCACCATGGCGGCGAGCTGGGCGGTCGGATCGGTTGCCGAACGGGCGAGGGCGGCCGTCCAATGCGACTGATATTGCTGCGCCATGTGCCGCAAGGTGGCGCTCAGCAGCTCCTCCTTGGACTTGAAATAGAAGTTCACGATGCCGGCGGAGAGATGCGCGGCTTCGGCGATTTCCGCGAGGGTGAGGCCCGCGAATCCGCGCTTGGCGATGACGTCGATCGTCGCCTCGACGAGCTGCGTCCGCCGCACTTCCTTGATCTCGA
>CADEFF010000042.1:1905-29235 GCA_902826565.1 uncultured Rhodospirillaceae bacterium
GCCCATGGGCTGGTCGCCGAGATGGCGGCCTTTCCGGTGCCGACGCTGGCGCTTCTGAACGGCGCTGCGGTCGGCGCCGGTCTCGACATGGCGCTCGCCTGCGATTTCCGTTTCGCGGCGGACAGCGCGAAGTTCATCTGCGCCTATACGAAGATGGGCTATTCGCCCGATGCCGGCGGCACCTGGCTGATGCCGCGGCTGATCGGGCTCGAGGCCGCGAAGCGCTTCGCCTTCACCGGCGAAACCTGGCTCGCCCCGGAAGCGCTGCGCCGCGGCCTCGTGACCGAGATCCACCCGGCCGATCGGTTGGCCGCGGCCGGGCTCGTCTTCGCAAAGCAGCTCGCGTCGGGGCCGACGGTCGCGCAGCGCCATGCGAAGCGCCTGATGGAGTCCGCGGCGACACGTACGCTGGCCGGGCAGCTCGCCGAGGAACGCAAGGCCGGCGAGGATTGCGGCCGCAGCGAAGACGCCAAGGAGGCGATCGAGGCCGCGGTCGCGCGGCGCGAACCCGTCTTCAAGGGTCGCTGATCCCCCGACGATAGCGAAGAACCGGAGCTGTCCGATGTTTCTGCCCGATCTCTTGAAGAACAAGCGCATCCTGGTCACCGGCGGCGGCACCGGCCTCGGTTTCGCCATGGGGCGGCGTTTTCTCGAGCTCGGCGCCGAGCTCGTGATCTGCGGCCGCCGCACCGAGGTGCTCGCCGAGGCGAAGGCGGTGCTGGAGAAGGAGACGGGCGGCAAGGTGGAGACCCATGGCTGCGACGTCCGCGATGCGGCGCAGGTCGAAACCATGCTGGATGCGATCTGGAAGCAGCGGCCGCTCGATGCGCTCGTCAACAACGCGGCCGGCAATTTCATCTCGCGCACCGAGGAGCTGTCGCCGCGCGCGATCGATGCGGTGCTCGGCATCGTGCTGCATGGCAGCGCCTACATGACCGTCGGTTGCGGCAAGCGGTGGCTCGCGGAGAAGCGGCGCGCCGCCGTCGTCAGCATCATCACCACCTATGCCTGGACCGGATCGGCCTATGTGGTGCCCTCGGCGATGGCGAAGGCCGGCGTGCTCGCCCTGACGCGCAGCCTCGCCGTGGAATGGGGCGGCCGCGGCGTGCGGCTGAACGCGATCGCGCCCGGACCCTTTCCGACTCCGGGCGCCTGGGAGCGGCTGGTACCCCGAGCCGACCTCGCTAAGGCCTTCGAAACCAAGAATCCTTTGGGCAGGGTCGGCGATCACAGGGAACTTTCGGACCTTGCGAGCTTTCTTGTCTCAGACGGCGCGGGGTATATAAATGGCGAAGTGGTCACCATCGACGGCGGTGAGTGGCTGCAGGGGGCAGGGCAGTTCAACTTCCTTTCGCAATTGACGGAATCCGACTGGGAAGCGCTCAAGCCGAAGAAAAAAGGTTAACCCTGCGACGGATCATCGCCGAGAGGTCCACGCGGCGATAGGCGCCGTCGTGCTAGAATCCCGGGCAACCGGGCGCCCTGCGGCGGCGCCAACCCGGTAGGAGGGCCATGTCTTATCGACGCATTGCGTTCGTTTCGTTGCTCGCTGGCGTGATACTGGCTGGATGCAATCGAGACTATATGCCGCCGCAAGAGCACGGAGCCGCGGTGCTCTCAAGCCGGACCACCACGACCGAGCCCGCTCCGGCGCCGCCGCAGCCGGTGCCTCTGCCGCAACGCGCCTTTCCCATCCCGCCGATGAAGCCGTCGCTCGAGGCGGGCGAAACCGGCGCCCCGCGTCCGTCCCCCGTCGTCGATCCGGACGATCCGCAACGCCTCGTCGGGCTCGACCTGCCGGAGGCGACCGAGCTGCTGGGCGAGCCTTCCATCGCGGAGGAGCAGCCGCCCGGCAAGATCCTCACCTATGTGTGGGAAGATTGCCGCCTGAGGGTCTTTTTCTATCCCGACCTCAGCGACCAGCATTTCAAGGCGCTTACCTACGAGTTTTCGGGTATCGAAGCATCCGCCGAAGCCGAGCGCGCCTGCTTCGCGACCATGCTGCAGAGGAACGGAATCTGACATGATGGAAACAGCCGTGACATCCGCAAAGCCCCGCATCGTCGTCGTGGACGACGATGCGATGTTTCGGGAGTCCCTGGGCCTCAATCTCGGCGAGAGCGGGTTCGATGTCGTCGAGTTTCCGGGCGGCCGGCCCTGCCTCGACTATTTCTCCGGCGGCAGCTCCGCCGATGCGATTCTGCTCGATTGGCGCATGCCGGGCCTCGACGGTCTTGCCGTGCTGAAGCAGCTTCGCGAGCGCGGCGTACGCGTGCCGGTGATATTCCTGACCGTGCTTAGCGACGACATTTACGAGGAAGCGGCTTTGCGTTTCGGCGCCGTCGACTTCATCGAGAAGTCGCGCAGCCTCGCCATCATTCTGCAGCGGCTGAGGCTGATCACCGAGGGGGCGAAGCAGAACACGCCGACGCCGTCGCCCGGCGCCGGCTCGTCGGTGCGCCGCGGCAAGCTCGAGCTGCGCACCGACATCGCGCGTGCGTTCTACGCAGACAAGCCTGTCGACCTGACGATGACTGAGGTCAATATCGTCTGTGCTCTGGCGGCGGCGATCGACGCTGACGTGTCATATCGGCAAATTTACGATCTGGCGCGAGGGGCCGATTTCATCGCGGGGCAGGGCGATGAGGGGTATCGGGTCAATGTCCGTTCTTTCATCAAGCGTATCCGACAAAAATTCCGCGCCGTCGATGCCGAGTTCGACGGCATCGCCAACTACCCGGGCTTCGGGTACCGGTGGGTGGATCCGAGCTAGATCCACCGTGTCGGATGCGGTTCCTGTGGTGAAGGCGAGGTCGCTTACGCGGCGCCTCGTCGTGCTTTTGCTTGCCTTCGTCTGCGTGCCGATCGCGATTTACATCACCCTGCGGGACGCTGCGGACGAACGGCAGGCGCTGCTGCTCGACAGCGTGCAGGAGCAGGGCCGCATCGTGGCGCGGGCGCTAGCGCCGCTGGTGCAGCAGGACAGCTCTCCCTTGCCCTACCTGGCGGAGGAGCTCGCCCGCTACGGCAACACCACCACCCGCCTCAAGGTGTTGTTCCGCCCCGCCGGCGAAACCGGCCCCTCGGGCTTCTATTTCGTCGCCGCCGCGCCCGCCGTGGAGTCCGCGCAGCTCGCCGACGAGCGCGAGGCATTGCTGCGGCAGGGCATCCTGAGCGCGGTCGCCTCGACCTGCGCCGACCGGGTCTCGCTCGCCGACCGCTATCGCGCGCCGGACGGCAGCGAGGAAGTGCTGACCTCGATCACGCCCGTGCTGGGCCCCACGGGCTGCTGGGCCATCGTGATGTCGCATCCGCTCGAAAGCTTCATCGGCGCGCAGCTCGGCCGGCCCTACTGGGCGCGACCCGAGATCCAGATCGCGGGCGGCATCTATCTCCTGCTCGCGGCGCTGACCCTCGGCGTCTTCGCCAGCATCCGGCGCAGCATGGCGCGCTTCCGGCATCTCGCCCAGCAGGTCAGGACCGAAGGCGTGGAATCGGTCTCCTTCACGGCGCGAAACGAGATCGCGGAGCTCTCGAGCGTCGCCCGCGAGTTCGACCGCATGATCGGGCGCCTGCGTGCCTCGGCCCGGCATCTGCGACAGACCGCCGAGGACAACGCCCATGCCTTCAAGACGCCGATCGCCATCATGCGGCAGGCCCTGGAGCCGTTGAAGCGGATGCGCGAGCCCGAGGATCGGGCGCGTCGCGCCGTGCAGATCATCGACGCCTCGATCGAGCGGCTGGATTCGCTGGTGGCGGCGGCGCGGCGCATGGACGAGGCGATGGCGGAACTGGTCGATCCGCCCCGCGGCCGGGTGCAGTTCTCGGCCCTGATCGGCCGTCTCGCCGCGGGCTATCGGCCGCTCATCGAGGGCCGCCGTCTGGCGCTCGTCTCCGATATCGACAGTGGCATCGTGGTGCAGGGCGGCGAGGAGCTGATCGAGACCATCATCGAGAACATCCTCGACAATGCGGTCGGCTTCTCGCCCGAGCATGGCCGCGTCGAGTTGAGCCTGAAGCGGCGCGGCGGCCGTGCCGAGCTCCGCGTCCGCGACCAGGGGCCGGGCGTGCCCGAGGGCGACCTCGAGCGCATCTTCGAGCGCCGCTATTCGCAGCGGCCGGAGGAAGGCAGCGGCGACCAGGGCGACGACCAGCGCTGGCATTCCGGGCTGGGGCTCTGGATCGTGCGGCGAAATGTCGAGGCCATGGGCGGCGATGCGCGGGCGATGAATGCCCCGGATCGCGGCCTCATCGTCGAGGTCAATCTGCCCCTGGCGGACTGATCGTGGTTAACTAAGCTTTAACGAACAATCACAACTTTGCCTCCACAATCAATGGGGTAGCTCGTTTACGTTGCTCCCCATGATGTTCCGCACCCCCACGCATTTCCTCGCCGCCCGCCATCAGGAATCGCGCGTCGCACAGAGCCCTGCGACCGAATGGCCGGATTTCGCCATCGAGCTCGATCGCACCCTGCGCCGCATCGGCGTGCAGCGGGTTCGCGTGACGCTTGCCTGCCTGATGTTCAAGGACGACGTCGATCCGGCCGGTCTTTCGGCGCAGATCGCCGAGCGGCTGACGGCCGATGCCGGGCTCGCGGGCAGCGATCCGGACGGCGCCGTGATGGCGGTGAATTTCGGGCCGCGGCGCTATGGCCCGGCCGGGGACGCCGACGAGGCGCAGCGGATGCGCCGCTGGTTCCGCGATGTGCTGCGCGACCTGGCGCCGGAAGCGCTCGACGGCGCCACCGTCGCGGTTGCGCATTTCTGGAGCGACGAATGGGCCGGCATCGCGCCGCATGCGCGCCGTTGCATGCTGGGTCAGCCGGCGGCGCTGCAGCGTTCGCAGCGCGAGCTCGCGGTCGCCTCCTGATCTCTGCCCGTGCGGCCGGTCAATCCGGCCGCACGCCCCGCAATATGATCTCGCCTTCGCCGAGCGCGGCCTTGATCGCCGCAAATCCGCGTTCCGCTTCTTCGTAGCGTTCGCGCGAACGGCGCAACTCGCTGATCTCGAGCTCGCCCGGAATGACCTCCGGGTTGTTCCCCAGATCCACCACCTGCGCGAGGTACCGGCCGCGCAGTCGCGCCACGAGCCAGGCCAGCCGTTCGATCTCGCGCGGCGAGGCATCGATCACGGCATTGAGCGCTTCCTTGCGGGCGAGCTTCTTCGCGTCGCCGACGAGTTGATAAAGGAACTGGCGCGTGGTCTGCGGCGAGGCGACCGGCGCCGGTGCCGGATCGGCGGCCTTGGGCTTGCTCTTGCCGTGAAAGAGGTCGATCAGGCGCGGTTCGCGGTTCTGCCGGGTTTCGGGTTTCGCCGGGGTCGTCAGGCTTGCGGTCATGGTCCATCTCCCGCGGGGTCATGGCATCTGGCGCGGCGGTCGGCCGCGCCGTCGCCGGCTCCGTTCATCCAGAGCGTTGCAAGGGGCGGGCCAAAGGGAGGCCACGGATTCTGCTGGTCTTCGGTCGGTATCCGGCATTAATTGCCGGTCCGCCGGGGCTGGCGGCAGAGGCTGCCGCCTGTGTGGTTAACGGGCCCGCCCGCGAGGCGGACGCTCAGCGGCGATAGGACGGATCGCTGCGGTCGAGCTCCCGGAGCATCGCCTTCCAGGGCAGCTCGGGCCATGCCGGATCGCTCATGTCGTACTGCCCGGCCACATGGGCGCAGATTTCGGGCGAGGGGATGACGAGTTCCGCGCCCGTCGCCTGGGCCGCGAGCTGCACCTCGCAGGAGCGCTCCAGATAGAGCATCAGGATGAAGGCTTCGGCGGCGCTGCGGCCGACCGTCAGCAGACCGTGGTTGCGCAGCACCATCGCCGGGTTCTGGCCGAGGGACGCTGTCAGGCGCTGCCGCTCGTCGAGATCGAGCGCCACCCCTTCATAGTCGTGATAGGCGAGCCGCCCATAGAACTGCAGCGCGTGCTGGTTCAGCGGCAGCAACCCTTCCTTGAGGCAGGAAAGGGCCACGCCGGCCTTGGTGTGGGTATGGAGCACGCAGACCACGTCGCTGCGCGTCATATGGATCGCGCTGTGGATCGTGAAGCCCGCGGGATTGACGTCGTAGTCGCTGGGCTCGACCTTGTTGCCGTCGAGGCCGACCTTCACCAGGCTGCTGGCGGTGATCTCGTCCCACATCAGCCCGTAGGGGTTGATGAGGAAGTGCCGTTCGGGCACCGGCAGCCGCGTCGAGATGTGCGTATAGACCGTGTCGGTCATCCGGTATTTCGCGACCAGCCGGTAGCAGGCGGCGAGCTCGACCCGGAGGCGCCATTCGTCGTCGCTCATGCCGGGGGTCGGTGTCAGGGATGCCGGCCGAATCTCGTTCATGACATGCCTCTCGCTGCTGGTGCTGCGCCCACCGGGGGAACGGCCGAACGCCGGAGCATATTCTCCGGAACGGCGGTCGAAGGGAAGAGGCTGCCCCGAAGCGAAACGGGGACGGATCGGGGCCGTTCGATCCGAGTCTAGGCGCGCCGCTCCAGGGCAGGCTCGCTCGGGCCGGCGAGGCAGCGGTTGGCCGGCAGGATGATGCGCACGGCGGTGCCCTTGCCGGGTTCGCTGTGGATCGTGAGGCTCCCGCCATGCAGCTCGGCGAAGCTCTTGCTGAGCGGCAGGCCGAGCCCGGCGCCTTCATGACGGCGCGCCATCGATCCGTCGATCTGCCGGAAGGGCGCGAGCGCGATCGGGATATCGTCCTGCCGCATGCCGATGCCGGTGTCGCGGACCTCGAGCCGCAGATTGCCTTCGTCGGTCCGCTCGAGCGTGACGCCGACATTGCCGCCCGCGGGCGTGAACTTGATTGCGTTGGACAGCAGGTTGATCAGCATCTGCTTGAGCTTGGTCGCATCGCCGTGGAAGAGCGGCAACCCGGCCTGACAATTGGCGGTGATCTGGAGATTGGCCGAGGCTGCGCGCTCGCCGGTGAGGCGCACGCAGGAGCCGACGATCCGCTCCAGGTCCACGGACTCTTCCCAGAGCTGCAGGCGTCCGGCTTCGATCCGCGAGATGTCGAGGATCTCGTTGATCACGGCGAGCAGATGCTTGCCGCTTTCGGCGATGTCCTGCGCGTAGTCGCGATAACGCGTGTTGCCGAGCGGCCCGAATGCCTGGCGCATCATGACTTCGGCGAAGCCGATCACGGCATTGAGCGGCGTGCGCAGCTCGTGGCTCATATTGGCGAGGAACTCGCTCTTGCTGCGATTGGCGAGCTCGGCCTGCTCCTTCGCCATCTGCAGGTCGACTTCGGTCGCCTTGCGTTCGGTGATGTCCTGCACCGTGCCGATGATGCAGACGAGCTCGCCCTGCCGGTCGCGCTGCACGGTGGCGAGTTCCTGAATCCAGCGCTCCTCGCCGCTCGGCCGCCGGATGCGATACTGGATGGGGTAGGAACCGCCGCCATTCTCCACGAAGGCGCGGAAGGCGTCGGCGACCAGGGCACGGTCGTCCGGATGGACGAAGCGTTCCCGCAGCTCCGCCGGACTCATGGCCGAGAATTCGAGGCTGGTGCTGCCGAAGATCTGTGCAGCCTCTTCGGAATACTGCATGGCGCCGCCGCTGACCTGCCACGGTTTCTCCTGCGGCAGCCAGACCCAATGGCCCAGGCTCGCGAGGCGCTGCGTGCGGCGGAGCAGCTCCTGGGTGTCGCGGAGTTCGCCTTCGTAGCGCTGGCGGGCGGTGACGTCGCGGGAAACGCTGACGATGACCGCGGGTCCATCGCCGGGACCGGAAGCCGTGGCGCGACCGATCGTCTCGAGCCAGACCTCGCGGCCGTCGCGGCGCTGGATGCGATAGATCATGGTGGCCTGGGCGGCGCCGGTGGCGAGCAGGCGGAAGCAGCTCTCGACATTGTCGCGATCGTCGCGATGGATGAAATCCAGCAATCGCCGGCCGCGCATCTCGGCGGCACCGTAGCCGAGCATGGCGGAGACGGCGGGCGAGGCGTAAAGAACGGTCGTATCGAGTGCGTGGCGGGAAATGATGTCGGTCGAAAGATCGGCCAGCAGGCGATAGCGCGCATCGCTGCGGAGCTGCCCGCGAAGATGGCGCTCGCGCTCGCCGGCGACGGCCGAGAGCACCACGGCGATCGCCGAGCCGATGCTGAGCGAGGCCTCGAGCGGAAGGGCGTAAAGCCCGGCCTCCGCGCTGAAGGGCCAGATCTCCAACGCGAAGCCGGTGACGAAGCCTGCGAGGCTGAGGGCAAGCGCGCCCAGCGCCCCTCCGGGCGGAGCGAACCGCACGGCAAGCCAGACGAGGGCGGGAAACGGCAGGTAGAGGAGTCCGTAGCGGCTTTCCGGCAGCCCGGGGTCGTAGGCCACGGCGTAGGCCTGGAGGGCGACGAGGCCGCCCAGCAGCAGGATCGCCTCGAGGGCGCGGGGGCCGGAGAAGACCTGATGCAGGATCTCCCGCCCGCGATGCCAGGCCAGCAGGAACGGCGTCACGGTGATGAGGCCGATGAGGTGGCCGAACCACCAGACCCGGAAGATCGCGAGGAAGTCGAGCGTCGGATCCTGCAGCGTCACGGTCCAGGTGCCGATCAGGGCGGCGGCGGCAGCCGCGAGGCCTGCCACCGGCCCGACGAAGAGCAGCATCTCGCGGGGGCGGTCCACCCGCAGCCAGGCAAGGTTGCGCAGGCGCAGCAGCCCGAGAACGATAAGGAATTCGGCGCCGCTGGCGCCGGCGATTCCCGCCGCCGCGCGCCAGTCGCCGAGGGTCAGGTAGCTGTTGGCGAAGACGCCGGCCAGGAGGGGCAGGAAAGGCTGCCACCAATGGCGATGCGACCGCCGCAGGGCGGCAAAGAGCGCGATGCCCGTGGGGGCCCAGAGCGCTGGCACGCCTTCGGGGATGTAGAGGAGATAGTTGCCCGCCCAGGCGGTGGCGAAGCAGGCGAGCGCCACCAGCACCATCCCGCCCGGATTGCGGGCGAAGCGCCGCATCCTCGATGGGGAGTTGGGTGGCTTTAGCATCGTTACCCGATGGTTAAGGGGGCCTGCGCGTGCCGTTAAGTTTGGGTTCGCAAGCGTTAACAAAGATTGAAGGCTATGCGGGCGCCCGCTCTTGGTCATTCCCCGCAAACTCACTGAAAAACAATATGCATTTCAGATTTTTGTGCGGTCGACTTCAGCTTCTTGATGAAGAGCCTTCCCGCGGATGGTTTCGGAATTCTGAAGCGACCGGATCGGATTTCTTGCCGACGCCGGCAGGTCGCGCGTCCGTAAAGCGTTTTTTGACGCGAGTCGGCGAGCATCTTCGACAATCTGTTCCTAAAGGGGGCGTCGGCAGCCGTCGGCGCGGGGCGCAGCAGGCCGATGCAGCTCAGCACGTCGATTGCGAAGCGTCCGCAGCGTTGGCGCGCAGTCTTCTACGTCCTTGCCGCGCTCAATCTGGTGTCGATCGGCGGCAGTCTCTATGTCAGCCACCGCATCATGGCGAACTATCTCGAATCGGTGAGCACGAACCAGGATTGGCTCGGTCGTCTCACCCAGTACGCGACGGTCGCCCGCCTCGTGCAGGCGGTGAACGAGCCGGTGCGCGACGTCTTCAGCGCGCGCGACATCTCGGCTGCCAAGGATCGCCGTACCGCCGCGTTGCAGGCCTTCAACCAGCAGCTCGCCGCCCTCGACGCGGACGTCGACAGGATCGCCGGCGCGGAAATCGTCGCGGCGATGCGGGCGCGGGTGGAAGAGATCCAGCTCGTCATGCGCGGCATGCTGGTCGATCAGAACCGGGTGTTCCGTTCCCTCAGCTACAATCGCGAGCAGGATGCCGCCTCTCACATGGCGGCGCTCGATCGGAAATACACCCGGCTCCTGCTTCTTCTCGACGCGGCGGCGCAGGACGTCCGCAAGTTCCAGGCCGGTTTCCTCGATCACCAGCTCTCCGCCGCCAAGGATCTCCGGCGACTGCAGATCTGGGTCGGCGGTTGCGTGCTGATCGTGCTCGCCATGCTGTCGATCCTCGGTCACCGGCTCGCGGGGAAGATGGCGGCGGCGGACGAGGCGCAGCGCAACCAGATGCTGGCGCTGCGCGAGAAGGACGCGGCGCTGCATACCCGCATCGCCGAGCTCGCGGAGGCGCAGCGCACCTTCGAGCGGCAGAGCCGGGACCTCGAGGAGGCGCGCGATGCGGCGGAGGCCGCGAGCCGGGCCAAGTCCGAGTTCCTGGCCACGATGAGCCACGAGATCCGCACCCCGATGAACGGCGTGCTCGGCATGACCAATCTGCTTGCTGACACGACCCTGACCGACGAGCAGCGCCGCTATCTGACGACTATCCGCGATTCCGGCGAGGCGCTTCTCGATATCATCAACGACATCCTGGATTTCTCGAAGATCGAGGCCGGCAAGATCGAGCTCGAGACGGCGGATTTCGAGCTGGCACCCGTGGTCGACAGCGTCGTCGAGCTGCTGGCGCCGCGCGCCTTCGCCAAGGGGCTCGACCTCGCGGTTTACATCGATCCCGAGCTTCCGGCCGGATTCCGCGGCGATGCGGGCCGGCTGCGTCAGATCCTGCTCAACCTCGCCGGCAATGCCGTCAAGTTCACCGAACAGGGGGGTGTCACGATCGAAGTGACGCAGATCGGCTGCGAGGGCGAAACCGCGCGGCTCTGCTTCGCCGTGATCGATACCGGCATCGGCATCCCGCCGGGCGTGCAGGAACGGCTTTTCGCCCCCTTCGCCCAGGGCGACGCCTCGACCACCCGCCGCTTCGGCGGCACCGGCCTCGGCCTTGCGATCACGCGCCAGATCCTCGACATGATCGGCGGCAGGATCTCCATCGAAAGTACCGTCGGCGAGGGGAGCTGCTTCCGGGTCGAGCTGCCGCTGCCGGTCTGCCAGGTGGCGGCGATCGATCTCGCGGCGTTCCGCGACGCGCTCGCCGGCCGCAGCGTGCTGGTGGTCGATGACAGCGCCGTCAACCGCACGGTCTTCCGTCGCCAGCTCGGCGGTCTGGGGATGCTGGTGAGCGAGGCGGAGTCGGCCGTCGCCGCGATTGCGCTGCTCGAGCGGGAGCAGCGGGCCGGCCGGCGCTTCGAGATCGCCATTCTCGATCACATGATGCCCTATGCGGACGGCGTCGACCTTGCGCAGGAGCTCCGCCGGCGTCCGGAGTTCGCCGAACTCAAGCTCGTGCTGTCCTCCTCCGCCGGGTGGTCCGGCCGGACTCATGCCGACATCGACCGGCTGTTCGATGCCGAGCTCAGCAAGCCGGTGCGGCGCAACGAGACGCTGCTGTGCCTCGGGGCGCTCATCGGCATGAAGTCCGAGACGGCGGAACGCTCGCGCATCCTCCCGCAGAAGCAGGCAGACATCGGAACGCGTTCGCTTCGCGTGCTGTTGGCCGAGGACAACAAGGTAAACCAGCTTCTTGCCGTATCGCTCCTGACCAAGGCGGGACACCGGGTGGATGTCGCCGGCAACGGCCTCGAGGCGCTCGCAGGGCTGAAGGCGCGGCCCTATGATCTCGTGCTCATGGACATGCAGATGCCGGAAATGGACGGGCTGCACGCCACGCGCGAGATTCGCGCGCTCGCCGGCGCGGCGTCCCAGATCCCGATCATCGCCATGACCGCCAACGCCCTCAAGGGCGACCGCGAGCGATGCATCGCCGCCGGCATGAACGACTACGTCTCGAAGCCGATCGCCCGCGACATCCTGCTCCAGAAGATCGCGTTCTGGACCAACAGCGAGGCGCCGGCCGCGAACCCCGAGGAGCCCGAAACCTCGCCGCGGCCGGGCCGTATCGAAGGCGTGGCGCCGGAGGCGGTCGCTGCGCTGCAATCGCTGCTCGACGATATGGAAGCGATCGCCGAGCGCCGCCAGCCGCAGCGCTAGTTGCGCCGGCGCCGTTGCGCATCGAGGGCATCGCGCCCACTATCATCGGGTCTCCCTTACCCCGCGCATCGGCGGGAAACGCCGCGATCTCCATGAACGACCCGCTGATCTCCGAAGGCCGTATCGCGGTCAAGAAATGCCGCCATGGCCTGTTCATGTACAACCGGCATGATCAGTTCATCGGGCGGGGCATGGCGCTCTACGGGGAGTGGTGCGAAGCCGAGCTCGCCGGGTTGCTGCAGATCTTGCGGCCCGGCGACATCGTGCTCGATATCGGCGCGAACATCGGGACCCACACGGTTCCGCTCGCCCGCAAGGTCGCGCCGAACGGCGCGGTGTTCGCCTTCGAGCCGCAGCGCGTGGTCTTCCAGATGCTCTGCGGCAACGTCGCGCTGAACGGCCTTCCGAACGTCCAGTGCCTGCAGAAAGCGGTCGGGGCGAGCCGGGGAACCATCGGCGTGCCGGCGCTCAATCAGGACATCGACCAGAATTTCGGCGGGCTCAAGCTCAGGGATGGCGCGCCAGATCGCGGCGAGCCGACGGAGCTCGTCGCCCTCGACGATCTCGACCTGCCGTCTTGCCGCCTCATCAAGATCGATGTCGAAGGGATGGAGACGGAGGCGCTCGCCGGGGCGCGCGAAACGATCCGCCGGCATCGGCCGCTGCTCTTCGTCGAGAACAACCGCATCGACACTTCCCGCGGCATTCTCGAAGCCGTCGCGAACCTCGACTATGCGGCCTGGTGGCATATCTCGCCTTACTTCAACCCGCAGAATTTTTTCGGCAATGCCGAGAACATCTATGAGGGGCTGGTGCCCGAGGCGAACCTGCTCTGCCTGCCGAAGAGCTCTGCCACCACCGTGTCCGGCCTGGCGCCGGTGCTCGGCCTCGACGACAACTGGCAGAAGGCGCTCGAGCGCCAGGGCATGGTGTTTCAGGTGGCGCCGGAGAGCTGACGGGAGCGCCGGCTGCCTCCGCAGGATCGTCAGTGCGGTCCGATCCGGAGGTCGAGGGTGAGGCGGATCCTGTTGCCGGGGATTTCGTCGGGCACGGGATCGAACGGCGCCGATTTGCGGATCGTCTGCAGGCCCGCCCTGTCGAGGATCTCGTAGCCCGTGCTTTCGATCACGCGCGCCGACAGCAGCCGGCCCTGCCGGTCGATATCGATCTCGTAGGACGCGTAGCCGTTCAGGCCGAACAGCTCTGCCGTCGGCGGATAAACGCGGTTGCGCATGATCTTGTCGCGCATTGCATTCAGATACGGATTGCCGCCGCCTTCGCCTGGCGCCCTGTCGACGTCGTCCGGCGCCGTCGCGGTCTCCGTCGGCGCTTCCGCCGGCGCCGGCGCCTTGCGCGCGACCGGCTCGGGCGGCCTCCCGGGCGGCAGGGGCGGCGCCATCATGGCCTGTTGCGGCTCCTCCGCCGGGGTCGGCGGCGGGATCGGCTCGCTCGCGGGCGCCGGGGTCTGCTCCGGCAGCTCGGGCGCCGGTGCCGGTTCGGGCGGCGGCGCTGCGTCGGCCGGCGCTTCGGGTGCCGAGCCCGGAGCGCGATCCGCGAGATCGCCGCCGGACCGCAACTCCGGCATCGGCTGCTGCGGCTCCGGCGGTTTCTCCGGCGGCACAGGCGGCGGTGGGGGCTCTTCGGGCGCCTGATAGGCGAGCTCGACCGGGATCGGCGGCTCCGGCGTCGTCGTCTCCAGCGGCAGCCGCTCGATGAGGGTCGCGAAGCACGCGAGATGAAGAAGGAGCGCGGCGAGTATCGCCGCTACCATCCGCGACGTCGCCCGGACATCGCTGTTGGCCTCGACGGCGAAGCCGTCGGCGCGCAGCACGCCGTCGCCCGCGTCCCGGGTCAGGGGCGGTGGCGCGGGATCCGTTACCGCGGGATCATCCTGCATTCCCGTCTCTCAGCAGCCGGGGCGGCGAGCGGCGAGGGCCGGCCCGCTCGAAGTCGTCTCTCGGAATCATACTCCCCGCCGCCGGTGCCCGCCGCGCCCGCTTCGTAACAAGATCGAGGCCATGTTTCCGGGGTTTGAGGCCGGCGCGATAGTGCAGGCGGGGCGGCCACCAGCCGCTTCGAAGCCGGCTTGCGGCATCGCTCCCGGTCGGGAGCGTGCTGCCGGCGAGCGCCGGCCGATGGCAGGGTTGACGCGGCATTCCACCGTTCCGGGGGATGGTCTCTTCCGATGACAGCCCGTAACCCGCCGCCGCCTCACGCCGCCGGGTCTTCGGCAATGCGTTGAATGGCATCGCGACGCCGGATGGTGATCCGCTGCCGTTTCGTCGCGATCAGCGCCGCCTTTTCCCAGGCGGTCAGGATGCGGCTCACCGTGTGCAAGGTCGATCCGCACATTTCCGCCAGGTCTCTTCGCGTCAGGGGAAACCCGATGGTCGTTCCGTCGCCGGCGGGTTGCCCCGCACGATCGGCGAGGCGGAGCAGGACGTTGGCGATCCGGCCTTCGACGCGCTGGGTCGCGACTTCGCGCAGCCGTTCCTGCACGTCGCGCACGCGACCTCCAAGCACTGCGATGATGTTGAGGGCGATCTGCGGGTGCCGGCGGATCAGATCCAGCAAGACCGGCTCGGTCCAGCGGACCTCGATCGAATCGGTGACGGTTTTCGCCTCCGCCGGGTATCGGCCATCGGTGAACAGCGCCACCGTGCCGAACATTTCGCCCCGTCCGATGAAGCGCACGACGAGTTGCGCGCCATTCTCGTCGGATTGGGTGATGCGGACCCGCCCCTCCGCCAGCGCATGGCAATGGCCGGCCCGCGCCCCCTGGGCGAACACGATCGTATCCTTCGCCAGCCGTCGCAGCCTGGCGCAACCGGCCACCTCGGCCAGCGCCTCGCGCGGCAACCCCGTGAAGAGCTCCATCGACGACAGATTCTCCGGCAGCAGGGAATCATGCAAAACCTTCATACTGCTGACTTTATAGGCATTTCGAACGGGTTGGGAACGGTTTGCGCTGGCGCAACGACAGCCCGGGATGGTTCCGTGAGGGTCGGGAGGAAGCGCGCCAGAGCGGTTAGCCCCGACGATCTCGGTCCCGTGACCCGCGGGCGCGCGACGGGTTTTACGATCAACGGACGGGGCAGGCTGTCATGGATGGCGTCGTCGTCGCGCGAACCCTTCATATTCTCGCGGTGGTGATCTGGATCGGCGGCGTCTCGATGGCGACCACCGTCGTCATCGCCGCGATCCGGCGAGGCGACCTCGGTAGCGACCGGCTCAAGGCATTCCAGACCATCGAGCGCCGTTTCGTCTGGCAGGCGCGGGCTGCCGTAATCCTGGTCGGCCTCACCGGGCTTTACATGACGGCGGAGCTCGATCTCTGGGACCGATTCCGGATGGCCGAATTCTGGTGGATGCATGCCATGGTCTGCCTGTGGCTGCTCTTCGTCTTCATCCTGTTCGTCGCCGAGCCTTTCATCCTGCATCGGCGCTTTCATCGCTGGGCGACGACCGCGCCGGACGTCGCCTTTGCCTGGCTGCACCGCGTTCACTGGATCCTGCTGGCGCTGGCCCTGATCACCGTCTTCGGCGCCGCGGCGGGGAGCCATGGCTGGCTGCTGTTTTGACATGATGGCGGGGCGCATACTCCCGCCGGCGGCCGGCAAGTCGGCGCCGAAGAGTGCAGCAACGAAACCCGCCTGAACGAGGAAACGGCTTGCCGACCAGACCCGATGATCGAATTCCACCCGGAGATCCGGTTCGTCCACATCGCCGCCGTGATCGCCAGCGGCAGCTTGTTCCTGCTGCGCGGGCTCGCGCTCTTCGCCGGTGCGGGCTGGGCGATGGCGATGCCGCTGCGCCTGTCGAGCCACGTCATCGACACGGTGCTGCTGACCACGGCGCTCATGCTGATGACCGTGGTTCGGCAATATCCCTTCGTCGACGATTGGCTGACCGTGAAGGTGGCGTTTCTGATCGTCTACATTGTGCTCGGCAGCGTCGCGCTGAGATCCGGCGCGACGCGGGCGGTGCGGGTGGGCTGCTTCATCGCGGCGCTTCTCGTCTATGGATTCATCGTCAGCGTCGCGAGAGCGCAGGATCCGCTGGGAATCCTGGCCGGGATATCCGGGTCTTGACGATCTTCGTCGGCGGTGGCGCGTGATGGCGGCAGGCAGTCGTATCGCGGCCGGCAAGCCCGCTTTCGCGATCCTCACGCACGGC
The DNA here is from genome assembly GCA_902826565.1 of uncultured Rhodospirillaceae bacterium. Taxonomy (GTDB): domain Bacteria; phylum Pseudomonadota; class Alphaproteobacteria; order Dongiales; family Dongiaceae; genus CADEFF01. The sequence goes on from CADEFF010000042.1 coordinate 17,912, forward strand.
TTCCGGGTGTTCTTCCTCGCGGCCGGGCTCTGGTCGGCGGCGGCGCTCGCGATCTGGATCGCCCTGTTCGCCGGCGGCGGCGCCCTGCCGAGCCGGTTCTCCCCGCTCGACTGGCATATCCACGAGATGCTGTTCGGCTTCGTCATGGCGGCGATCGCCGGATTTCTGCTGACGGCCATTCCGAACTGGACCGGCCGGCTGCCGGTAAGCGGCCCGCCGCTGGCCCTGCTGGCGAGCCTCTGGCTCCTGGGCCGGATCGCCTGTCTGGTCTCGGGTATCGGGCCGGCATGGCTGGCTATTGCGGCCGATCTTTCCTTTCCGGTGGCGCTGGTCGCGGTCGTCGCCCGCGAGATCGTCGCAGGCCGCAACTGGCGCAATCTGATCGTCGTCGGGCCGGTGACGCTGCTCGGCATCGCCAATCTGCTCATGCATCTGGAATCCGACGGCCTCTCCGTGCCGACCAGCCTCGGCTGGCGGCTCGGGCTCGCCGCCGTGATCCTGCTGATCTCGGTGGTCGGCGGGCGGATCGTGCCCAGCTTCACCAGAAACTGGCTCGCGCGGCGGCAGAGCACGCAGCTTCCGGCGCCGCATGGCTGGGCCGATCGGGTCGCGCTTGCCGCCCTGCCGGTGGGGCTGTTGGGCTGGGCCTTCTTTCCGGGGTTGCCGCCTGTCGGATGGCTTCTGGTGGCCGCGGCGGCCCTGCATCTCTGGCGCCTGTTGCGCTGGCGGGGCTATTTGACCGGCGGCGAACCGCTGCTGCTCGTGCTCCATCTCGGCTATGGCTGGCTCGTGCTGGGGACGGCGTTGCTCGGCTTCGCGATGGCGGATCTCGTCGTGCCGGAAACCGCCGCTATCCATGCCCTGACGGCCGGCGCGATCGGAACGATGATTCTGGCGGTGATGACGCGCGCCACGCGCGGCCATACCGGCCGCGACCTCGCGGCGGACCGGACGACCAGCCTGATTTATGTCCTGGTGACCGCGGCCGCCATTGCGCGCGTCGCGGCGGCCTGCGTCGCGGACTGGAGCTATCCGCTTCTCATGGCGTCGGCAGGCGCATGGGTCGGCGCCTTCGGGCTGTTTGTCCTGTCGTACGGGCCGATGCTCGTCCTGTCGCGCAAGGGTTCCTGAAGGCGGGCGGCTTCGAGGTCGGCCCGTGAGGCGGGTGGTGTCGTGCGGGTGGTGGAGGCGGCGCGGTCGATCCCGGAGCGGCCGTTGGGCGACGGATCGGAAACACGGCCCTCCGGACGCTCGTGGGCGTCCAGAGGGAGTGTTGAAGCGCAAACCAGACTCTCGGTCTCGCTCCGAATTGGCTCCCCGGGCCGGATTCGAACCAGCGACCAAGCGGTTAACAGCCGCTTGCTCTACCACTGAGCTACCGGGGATCAGAGGCGCGGGCGCTTATAGCAAAAGCCCTCCCGAGCGGAAAGCTCAATTCCCGACCGGCGCAAGCCCCAAAGCCGCGACAACGCATTGCGCCACCGGCAGATAGTCCGAGTTCGGCAGGTGGAAGCCCCAGAGGAAATCGCTGAGCCGCAGATGCCCCGCCAGGAACGCCTCGAGGATCATCCGGCTCACCGGATGGAGGTTCGACGGCAGGCAGGCGATGACGGCTGGCGGCATCGATTCCGGCTCCGCGCAACAGGGCGATGGGCATCCGGCGCAAAAATTCTAGGCGCGCCGCGGCCCCGTGGCGACCGGCTTGACAGGGTCGGGTAAGTCCGGCTTATGAGAAGGGGTGTTAGAAATACTCTGCAAAATACTGATATCACGATGAATTTTACTCAACTTCGCGCCTTCGATGCGGTCGCGCGCACGAGCGGGTTCTCCCGGGCCGGAAACGAACTCGGCCTGAGCCAGCCCGCCGTCACGATCCAGGTGCGCGGCCTCGAGCAGGCGTTCGGGGTGCAGCTTTTCCGGCGTCACGGGCGCCATGTCGAGCTGACCGAGCTCGGCCAGCAGCTCTTCGAGCATACCCGCCGGCTGTTCGGCATCGAATCCGAGGCCTATGAGCTGCTGCGCTCCGGCAAGCATCTGCTTTCCGGCGAGGTCAATCTCGCCGCGGACGGGCCCTATGCCGTGATGGGGCTGGTGTCGCGGTTCCGGCGCGAACATCCCGAGGTGCGGGTCAGCCTGCGGCTCGGCAATCCCGGCGACTGCCTCGCGCAGCTCGTGGATCAGCGGGCCGACCTGGCGCTCGCCTCGGAGGTGCCGCAGGACCGCCATATCCATGCGCTGCCCTATCTGCGGCAGCCCCTGATGCTGCTGCTCCCCACCGCGCATCCCTGGGCGCGGCGGAGCGATCTCGGCCTTGCCGATCTCGAGGGATCGGGCATGGTGATGCGCGAGCCTGCCTCCAACACGCGCGCGCTCTTCGAGCGCCATCTCGCCGGCCGCCAGCTCAAGGTCCGCACCGCGCTCGAGCTCGATACGCGCGAGGCGGTGCGGGAGGCGGTGGCGATGGGGCTCGGCTTCGGCCTCACCCTCGAGAACGAGATCGGCACCGACGGGCGGCTGCGCGCCGTGCCGATCGAGGGCGGCTCCATCGTCTGCACGGACTATCTCGCCTGTCTTGCCGGCCAGTCCGATCGGCGTGTCGTCGCCGCGTTCTTCGCGCTCGCCGCCGACGGCGCCGCCGAGGAGACGGCCGCGCGGGATTGACGCGAGCGGGGCTTTTCCACCATCCTCCGCCCGCCACGGCGCCCGCGGCGACCCTCTTGCCCGTCTTCGGCGCCGACCAATCCACCGCCGACGGAGTTCAGTTTTCGCCATGCGGGCGATCATTCTCAGTGCCGGGCAGGGCTCGCGCCTGCTGCCCCATACCGCCGACCGGCCGAAATGCCTGGTGCCGATCGGCCGCCGCAGCTTCATCGAATGGCAGCTCCGCCAGCTCGAGGCCGGCGGGGTGACGGACATCGTCGTCGTGACCGGCTTTCGCGCGGCCATGGTCGATACGGAGCTGGCGCGGCTCGGCAAAAGCGGCCTCGCCGTGCGCTCGATCTACAACCCCTTCTTCAACGTGGCCGACAATCTCGGGAGCTGCTGGCTCGCGCGCGGCGAGATGGACCGCGACTTCATCATCCTGAACGGCGACACGCTGTTCGAAAGCGCGGTGCTGGCCCGGCTTCTCGAGAATGCCCGGGCGCCCGTCACCGTCACGGTCGATCGCAAGCCGCGCTACGACGCCGACGACATGAAGGTCCGGCTCGAGGGCGATCGTGTGCTCGATATCGGCAAGACCCTGCCGCCCGAGCACAGCCAGGCGGAATCGATCGGGTTGCTGCTGTTCCGGGGCGAGGGCGCGCGGGCTTTCGCCGACGCGGTCGATGCCGCGATGCGCACGCCCGAAGGCCTCAAATGGTGGTATCTGCGCACGGTCGCGGCCCTCGCCGGCCGCGGCATCGTGTCGAGCTGTTCCATCGAGGGGCTCGAATGGGGCGAAATGGACTATCCGCAGGATCTCGAGCGGCTGCAGGGCCTGACTGAAGGCTGGGTCAAGGCGGGGCGCGTGGCGCCCCGGCTCTGCCGCGAGGACTGATCAGCCGCGCTGGCGAAGGATCTCTTCCGCGAGCGCAAGATCGCCGGGCTTGTCGACATCGATCGCCGCTTCGGGGAAGGGCAGCACCACCGCCGCGGCCCGCGCGCCGGTGAGACGCGTGAGCTCGCCCATGGCGCCGGCGAGATCGAGCCGTCCGAGCAGGAACTTCGCGAAGGGGGCGATGCCGATCGCGGCAATGAGACGCCAGGGGCGCTTGCGATGGCGCTCGAGCTCCTGCCAGAAGAGCGGCAGGCGCCGCGCCGCCGGACGTCGCAACAGGAACAGGTTGCAGCCGCTATAGCGCTCCGATCCCAGCCGATAGAAGGTGCGGACGGCATGAGGATAGCGCCGCTCGATCGCGCGGGCGGTGACCAGCGCCACGCCGGCATCGGCATGGGGGTCCAGATCGTCGAGGAAGCGTCCTACCATCTCCGCCGTGAGCAGGGCATGGTCCGCCGTCGTCACGAGGCAGGGGAAGACATCGTCTCCCAGCCGGTCCAGCGCGGCGACGACGCTGGCGCTCGGGCTGTCTGCGGCCGGCAGGGTCGACAGGCCCGGCCGCTGCAGCAGCTCGGACAGCGCCGGCGGCGGCAGGCGAAGCGTCTCGGGATCGATCACGACCGCGATGCGCGCGACCCGACCCGAGGCGGCGAGCGCATCGAGCACCCGCGCCAGCATCGGCGTGCCGCCCACCGACGCCAGCGCCTTGATCGGCACGCCGGCAGCGCGTGCGACGGGATCGGCGCCCGGGTCCCGGCTGCCGGCGAGCACGATCGCCGTGCAACGCGGCGGCTCGTTCACCCGATGGCCTTCTCGTAGATGCGGTAGGTCTTGTAGGCCTTGCCGCCGACCTTCTCGATGATCTTCCGCATCGGCAGATTGTCCTCGAGGATCCAGGAAAGCTCCGCGCGCGGCATGCCGATCTTGCGGCCGCCGAGCCGCAGCGCGTCCAGGATCCGCAAGATCACCGCCGAGCCGATGATGGAGCGCTGATGCTTCTTGCGCAGGCCGAACAGCACCACGCGGCTGGTTTTTACCTTGGCGACCTTGAGCCGCCAGAGCAGCTTCGCCCAGCCAAAGGGCAGCAGGTTCCCGTCGAGCCCCTTCAGCGCCTCGTTGAGGTTGGGCAGGCAGACGATCATCGAGGCCGGTTCGCCGTCGATCTCGGCGATCCAGAAGAGCTCGGGCTCGATGAGCGGCTTCATGCTCTTGGCGGTGTGCTCGATCTCCGCCGCCGTCATCGGTACATAGCCCCAATTGTCCGACCAGGCGTCGTTGAAGATGTCGAGGACGATCGCGAGCTCTTCCTTGTAGCGCTTCATGTCCAGCCGGCGGATGCGGATCCGGCTCTCGTCGATGCCGGCGCGCGCCAGGATCTTCGCATCGGTGATCGGCGCCGCCCGCTCGACGTCGTAGTCGTACGCGATGAGGTCCTTCGCCTTGACGTAGCCCTGCTCCTCGAGGCGACGGGCGGCGTAGGGCGGGTGATAGGTCATCAGCATCATCGGCGGGGCGTCGAAGCCATCCACCAGCATGCCGGTTTCCTCGTTCGTGGAAAGGCTGAGCGGCCCGATCGCGCGCCGCATGCCGCGCTCCCGGAGCCAGGATTCGGCGGCGCCCGTCAGGGCGCGCCAGACCGCCGCGTCATCGGGCGCGTCGATCAGGCCGAAATGCCCGGTCGCGTTGCGATAGCGCTCGATATAGAGCCGGTCGATCTGCGCGCTGACGCGCCCGACCGGCTCGTCGCCGCTATAGGCGACAAAATACTGCGCCTCGGCATGGTGGAAGTAGGGGTTCTTCTTCGCGCTCAGCGCGTCCTTGCGCTCGAGCGCAAGCGGCGCCACGAAGCCCCGCTGTCCGCGATAGAGCCGCTTCGGGATGGCAATGAACCGGTCGAGGGCCGACGCGTCCGTGACCGGCTCGACCCGCACCCCCTGCGTCATCTTCCGTTACCGGGCTTCGGCGTCGCCGCCGACCGTCGCGGCCGCGCGGAACCGTCGCGGATTGTCGTCGCTGCGCGTCCCGCCCGAAAGCGCCGCCACCCAGGGATAGCGCGCCGCCTCTTCCTGCGTGTAGCCGAGATTGAACACGGTCGCGCTCTTCGGCACGTCGCGCGGCTTGTCGTAATAGGAGCCGAGCAGCCTGTCGCAGATGTAGTTGGTGATGCCGAAATTACCCTGCTCGTTATGGAAATGATGCGCGAGATGCAGCCGCTTGATGCGCTGCAGGAAGCGGAGCCGGGGCTGGAAATTGAGATGCTGAACGCAGTGGCAGAACTCGTAGAAGCAGGTGGTGATGAGCCCGGTGCCGAAGGCCGCCATGGCGCCCGCCGGGCCCGCGATCAGCCAGCCGAGCGGCAGGGTCACGATCGCGATGGTCGGCAGCGTCGTGACGAGCGCGCCGAACAGCACATTCAGGTTGTGCGGATCCTGATGGTGGTCGAAATGGATGCGCTTCCACATCGCCGCCGTGGCCTTGGACCGGTAGAGATAGCGGCCATGCAGCACGAAGCGATGCAGCAGATACCAGACGACGGGATAGACGACGAGGGCAAACGCGATCGCCGGAAGCAGCCTCCAGGGCTGCTCCATCCAGTAGATCATCAGCCCGTAGCTCGCGATGCCGAGGCCGAGATAGGCGAGGATGGCGGGGTAGGCGAAATAGGCCCGCACCAGCTCCGGCAAGGTCATCCGATCGAGGTTATGCGTGCGGTCCCAGAAACCCATCTTCCTCGAAATCCTCAAGCATCACGGCAGCTTACCGGCAATCTAGTGAGCGGGTTGCGGGGCGGCAAGACCGCCCGGTGCCGCAGCGCCGCCGGTCTGCCATGCCGGCGAATGCGGGCAAAACCTGCAAAATCGCGGCGCTTCAATGGCCCTCCACGCGAATCAGCGAGGCGGCACCGATCATGGTAAAGAGCGCCATCGGGCTCCAGGCGGCGAGTAGGGGCGGCAGCATCCCGGATTCGCCGAGCGCCTGCAGCAGCCCGTCGGTGATGAAATAGAGGAAACCGAGGCCGATCCCGACGACGAGGCCCAGCGCGACGCCACGCTGGCGCTGCAGCGACTGCGCGACGGGAGCCGCGAGCAGCACCATGATGAGGCTGATGGCCGGGAGAGCCATGCGCCGATTGACCCAGGTTTCATAGAAGTAGGTCGGATGGCTGCCGACATCCTGGTTCCTGGCGAAGGCGCGGAGCTGCTGCAGCGACAGGCTCGCGGGCGAGGCCGCGAGATTGGAGAAATGCGTCGGCAGCAGCGCGGTCTCCCAGGGCAGTTCCGAGAAGCGCTGGATGCCGCTCGCGCTGGGCGCCGGGGCGAATCGCTCCACGCCATAGAGGCGCCATCCGTCCTCGCCGTAGATCGCGCGGGCCGCGGTGATGCGGTAGCGAAAATCGTGGTTCGCATCGCGCTCGAAAAGGGTCACGCCGTTGAGCAGCGTCCCGCGGCGGCCGACGCTGTTGACCCGCACCAGCGTCTGCCCATCGCGGATCCACACCGCGGCGGCGGGATCGGCTTTCGGGTCGGGGGCGAGCTCGTCGGCGCTGGCATCCCACTCCGCCATCGCGCGCGTCGCGACCGGCGCGATCTGGTCGGCCATGACGAAATGAAAGGCGGCCACGAGAAGCCCGGCCGGCAGGAAGGCCAGCAGCAAACGGTAGTAGGAGACGCCGGCCGCCTTCAGGGCCAGCACCTCGGCGCTCTGGGCGAGCCGGCTCAGCACCATCAGCGACCCGAGCAGCACGGCGAAGGGCGTGATGAAGGAGGTGAGCTCGGGGAGGCGATAGCCGACATAGCGGACCACGACCGTGAAGCTGTTGCCGTGACGGTCGAACAGCCGATCGGTGTTGTTGAGAAGATCGATGAGCTGCAGCAGCGCCACGAAGCTGAACATCATCAGCGCGACATGCACCAGGAAGAGGCGCGACACATAGCCCGTCAGGGTGCGCATCATGCCGTTCGCCGTCGTCGTCCGAGACCGCGCAGCGTCTCGAGCGCCTGGTCGAGACGCGAAAGGACGATCTCGATCGGATTCTGCCCGGGGGCGGTGCCGGCCTTGTAGAACGCCCAGGCGCTGGCGCCGGAATAGAGCGCGAAGGGTCCCCAAAGCGTGAGCAGGGGCGAGATTCCGGTTTCCTGCGTCATGTCTTCGCCGAATTGCAGCAGGTAGTGATAGATCACGACCAGGACCAGCCCCGTCGCAAGCCCGGTGCCGCGCCGGGTGCGTCGCGTGGAAGAGCCGAGCGGAAAGGCGAGCAGCGGCAGGAAAAGATAGGTGCCGATGCGGACCAGCCGCCCGTGAAACTCCGCGACCAGGGCATCCCTGGGGATGGTCGGCGGCGGCTTCTGGAGCGCGCGCCAGAGCTCGGTTAGGGTCAGCTCGCGCGAGGAATCGCCGCGATCGCGGAAGGGCGCCGGATTGAGCGCCGTATCGAGCGGCAATTGCAGATGCTCGAAGGTGAGGGCGGTCGATTGCCGCCCGGGCCCGCTCGATTCGATGCGCACGCCGTTCTCGAGCTCGAGGATCAGCTTGAAATCCTCGGGCGACCGGACGACATGGCCGGTGCGTGCCGTGGTGGTGACGGACCCGCCCAGAGGCTTCTCCTCGTGAACGAAGATGCCGATCAACCGGCGGCCACCCTCGGCGATGTCGTCCACCATCACGGTGGTGTTGCCGAAGCCGGTGAAAAAGGCGCCCTGCTCGAGCGCCGAGTCCCACGCCGTCTCGGTGACGACATAGACGAGGGCACGGTAGGCATAGCGCGTGTAGGGCTGCAGATAGCCGACGATGATGGCGCCGCACAGCACCAGCACGCCGGCGAAGGCCATGATCGGGGCCACCAGCCGGTGCAGCGGCACGCCGCAGGAATGGATCGCATCGAGCTCGCTGTCGCTGCTCATGCGGGAGATGGCGAGGAGCACGCCGATGAAGAAAGCCGCCGGCAGCGCGATCCCGAGATAGTGCGGGATCAGGTTCACCAGCATCTTCAGGATGAGCGAGAGCGGGCCGCCCTTGTTCACGACAAGGTCGAGCAGTCGGACCATCCGCTCGAGCAGCAGGGCGATGAGCGCGATGCTGACCGTCGAGATCAGCGGCACCAGCTTGCGCCCGATGATATAGCGGTCGATGAGCTTCATGCCGAGCAACACGGCCGAACCCGGAATTGCCATGCGGTAGCCCATGGATCAGCGCCGCGCCGGCCAAAGGCCGCGCAGATGGTCGCGCAGCTTTCGAAACCGCTCGGCCGAAAGGTCGGGCGCCGCCGCCAGGTCGGGAAGCCGGGGCCACCCCTTGTCCTCGAAGCTCGTCCCGTCGAAGATTTTCGGCCCGTCATAGCGCGGCAGAACGTGAAAATGCACGTTCGGATCGACCATCATCAGCATGAGATAGTTGATCTTTTTGTAGCTGAAGGCCTTGCCGAGGGTGGCCTCGATATCGGCCGTAATGCGGGCGAGCTCGGCATGGGCAGCCGGCGGCAGATCGCCCAGCGCAGTGGCGGGGCCGAAGGCCGCGAGCACCAGCGCCCCCAAGGTCGCCTGCTGCGGGCGCAGAAGAACGGTCCAATGGGCGTAGTCGACCACCAGGCTTTCGGGATAGCCGAACCGGCGAATCGTCTCGTTTATGGAAGTCGAATCCGGCATGAAACTGGGCTTGGCCGCGGGTCGATGTCGCGCGAGGTGGGCTGGAGCGTCGGAAATTCGGAACGGGCCCTTAGCATAGGGCCCGGCAGAGGCGCGAGAAAGCCGCGTCTTGCCCCGGAAATCAATTGTTTAGGCGGCGCGCGGCGAGACCGGCCCCAGCACGAATCGGGTTTCGCGGCGAAATCCGTCGAGGCTCGGGGCGAGCGCCCGCACCTCGAGCTCGATGCGCCAGCCCTCGCCGGCCTGTTCAATATGGAACAGATGGAAGCGCGCGGCATGTTTGCCTTCGTGCGGTAGCGCTGAGGCGGAGGGCACGCCGACCACCACCGCCTGTCCCTTCGGCATATCGAGCTTCGCAAGGTGGGCGCGGTGGGTATGGCCGTGAAGGATGAGCTCGGCGCCGGCGCGGCGTATCACCGCCCGGAACGCTTCGGCATCGGCAAGCGACTTCCGCTCGGCCGTCGCTGACTCCTGCGGCGGGTGATGGATCAACACCACGCGGCAGAGCGGCTCGCCCGCGAGCTGCGCGAGGCACGCCTCGAGACGCTCGAGCTGCCCGGCGCCGAGGATGCCGCCGGCGCTGTTGTAGGGCATGGGCGCCGCGGTCGAGACGCCGACGATGGCGAGCGGACCGCGTCGCCGCAGAAAGGGAAACTCGGATTTGCCGGCGGGCGAGGACGGCGCCGCATCGTCGCCCGTCATGTAGGCGCTCCAATGCGACAGCGAGCCTTGCCAGGGCAGGTCGATATAGGCGTCGTGATTGCCGGGCACGACCGTGACCTTGTCCGGCGTGCCGAGCCGCGCAAGCCATCGCGCGGCGGCGTCGAACTCGGCGGGCAAGGAGATATTGGTGATGTCGCCGGTGACCGCGATATGATCCGGATTCGAATCGTGCAGGTTCGCCATCAGCAGGTCGAGCACCTCGGCGCGGTGAATGCGACGACGTCGAAGCTGCCAGGAGAGGAATCCGAGCACGCGCTTGCTCGCAAGGTCGCGCGGGCCGGCGATGCGCCAGTCGGCGAGATGCGGATCGGAGAGATGCGCGAGGCTGTACATTGGACTAATGACGGCGAGCGGCTATAAACACCGGCCCGTTCTGTCGCGGAACGGCCCGAAAGGCAAGCCAGCATTCGTGTGACGGGAGGCGACGGGCCAGCGGGCGCCGAGCGCATGACAGGATCCGACAAGACTTCCGCCGCCATCCGTTCCGTCATCCTGCTGGGCGATGAAAGCTCCCGACTCTGGGGGATTTCGGGCCGGGAGCGGCTGCGCCGGGCGTTCCGGAGGGCCGGCCTCGCGGAGGAGCGTCTGAGCCCGGCCGCGGCGCTGCCGGCCGAGGGCGAGGTGATCATCGCCCGCATGGACTATCTCTATGAGGAAAGCCTCGTTCGCGCGCTCGTCGGCGCCGGCGACGTTCTGCTGACGGAGGGGGCCGGCGGCACGGGGCTGCCCGTGGCCGCGCGGGTCGATGCGCCGCTGGCCGAGCTCGTATTGCGGCATATCGAGACCGGCGGCGAGGCGCCCGCGCCTTCGACCCTCCGGCGCGCGGGACCGGATGAACTCGGCTCAAGCTATGACCATGCGCTGCGCAAGCGGGCGCAACCCTATCTTCGATCGATGCAGACGACGCCGCGGATCGAGCTCGAGCGGCTGAGCTTCGCCGGCGCCTACAAGGGCGTCACCGATTTCGTGACCAAATGGCTCTGGCCCGCGCCGGCGATGATGGTGACGCGCTGGGCCGCGGAGCGTGGCATCAGCCCCAACAGCGTCACCTTCGTCAGCCTCGTCTTCGTGCTGCTCGCCCTGTGGCTCTTCGCCGAGGGCATGTTCGCGGCCGGGCTCGTCGCCGCCTGGCTGATGACGTTCCTCGACACGGTCGACGGCAAGCTCGCGCGCGTGACCCTGACCTCGACGAAATGGGGCAATGTCTTCGATCACGGGATCGACCTCATCCATCCGCCCTTCTGGTACTGGGCCTGGTGGTACGGGCTCGGCGCCGGCGGCGTCGCGCTCGGCATGTCGATCGATCTGGCCTTCTGGATCGTTTTCGTCGGCTACTTCGTCGGCCGCGCTCTGGAAGGCCTCTTCATCTGGCAGTTCGGCATCGAGCTCCATGCCTGGCGGCGCGTCGATTCCTGGTTCCG
>CADEFF010000042.1:29335-31402 GCA_902826565.1 uncultured Rhodospirillaceae bacterium
GCCGGCATCCGGGCGTGCTGCATCGCGAGCTCAACGAGATCGAGGAGCTGCCCGAGATCCTGACCGCCTTCGCGGACCGGGATATCGATCTGCTGGTCGTCAATGGCGGCGACGGGACGGTGCAGGCGGTAATGACGGCGCTGCTGAACGAGCGGCCGTTCCGCGCGATGCCGCGGCTCGCCCTGCTGCATGGCGGCATGACCAATCTCGCGGCCCATCGTCTCGGCCTGCGCGGCAAGCCCGACGAAGCGTTGCAGCGGCTCATCAGCCGCGCCGGCGCTGGCGCGCGGCTGCGCAGCGTGCGTCAGCCGGTGCTGTCGGTGCGCCGAACCCCCGATGAGAGGCCGGTGCATGGCCTGTTTCTCGGGACCGCCGCTTTCTATCACGCCTCGGTGATGAGCCGCGAACGGATCCATCGCCTGGGCGTGGAGCGTTCGCTGCAGGCGGGGATGTCGGTCGCCTATTCGCTCTGGCAGGCGCTTTTCGCCCGCAGCAAGGGCGAATGGGCGAAGGGTCACCCGATGACCATCGAAGCCGACGGTGCCGTCGAGGCGGCACGGCCGCGGTTCCTGTTCCTCGCGACCACGCTCGATCGCCTGATGCTGGGTCTGCGGCCGTTCTGGGGCGAGGGAGAAGGCGCCATCCACTGGACCGTGGTCGAACATCCGCCGCGCCGGCTCCTGCTGGCGCTCTGGCCGGTGATGCGCGGCCGGCCACAACGCTGGATGAACGAGGCCGGCTATCGCAGCCACCGCGCCCATCGGGTGACACTCGGACTCGATTGCCCCATCATGTTCGACGGCGAACCCATCACGCCGGAGCCCGGATGTCAGGTTGCGCTGTGGCATGAGCATGAGCTCGAATTCCTCCCCGACTGAGGCGCGCGCCGCCCTGGTTGCCTTGCTGGCGGAGGAGACCGCGGCCCCGGTGGCGCAGCCGATCGCGGCGATGGCGTCCTCGATCGCAGGGCGGCATGCCGAGGCGGCTGAGGCGGTGCTGTTCTACGGCTCGGCGCTCCGCAGCGACGACCCGGCCGCGTTCGTCGAGGGCGTGCTCGATTTCTATCTCGTCGTCTCCGATTACCGGCGCACCTATGGCGCCGGCGGGCTCGCGATCGCCAACCGGTTGCTGCCGCCGAACGTGTTTTATGCGGAGCTGCCCTGGAGCGGCGGCCGCCTGCGGGCCAAATACGCGGTCATCGCCGCGGATCAGCTCGGCCGCCGCGTCGCGCCGGGCCATCTCGCGCCGTCGCTGTGGGCCCGCTTCTGCCAGCCGCTCCGGCTCCTGCAGGTGCGCGACGAGGCGGTGCGCCGCCGGGTCGTCGAGATGCTGGCGGACGCGGTTCTTGCCTTCGTGGCCGCGGCTCTTCCGCTTGCCGGCGACAGTTTCGATGCGGAGCGCTTCTGGACGGCAGGCTTCGCCGCCACCTATCGCGCCGAGCTTCGCGCCGAGAGCGGCAAGCGGCCGGAGGAGCTCTATCGCGCGTCGGCGGCCCGCTACGACCGGATATTGCCGCTCGCGCTGGGCGCGCTCGGGCTGCGTTTCGAAAGTAGCGAGTTCGGCGGGCGCTATCGCATCGACGGTGGGCGGCGCGGCCATGCCAGCCTCTGGCCGCTGCGGCAGGCGATCGGCCGAGGGCTGCATCTGCTGCGGCTGGTGAAGGGCGCCTTCACCTTCGAAGGCGGCGTCGACTACATCCTGTGGAAGATCGAGCGCCATACGGGCCGCAGGCCGCCGATCAGCGACTGGGAACGGCGTCACCCCGTGCTGGCGGCGCCGGTGCTGCTGCTGCGGTTCTACCGCGCGGGCGCGTTTCGCTGAGAACCGCTCGTCGCGGGACCTATGCCGCTCGCCGCTGCGGCAGGCGGACGAGGGCGATGGCGCCGGCAAGCGGGAGCGCGGCGAGCACGGCGCTCAGCCCCATGACCCAGACGCCGCCATTGCGCATGGACTCGGGCGAGCCGAGCTCGACGATGCCGGCAAGGTTGCCGACGAGGCCCGCCAGCGCGGCACCGTAGGCGGCGCCTGCGGATTCCAGGGTCGGCAAGGCGCCGGCCGTCACGTCGC
>CADEFF010000043.1:0-10334 GCA_902826565.1 uncultured Rhodospirillaceae bacterium
CTCGCGACTGCCGACGCCCTCAAGGAGGCGAAGCCGAAGGGCAAGGTGGCCCTGGTCGGCTCCGACTTCCTGCCGATGAAGCATTGGGAAATGCTGAAGGCGGCGACGCCGAACGTGAACTGGGTGGTGGATGACGAGCTGCTCAGCGACGTGCGGATGATCAAGAGCAGCCGCGAGCTCGATTGCTACCGCCACGGCGGCGCCATCGTGTCCCGCGCGCTCGACAAGCTGTTCGAGGGCCTCATTGCGGGCCGGCGGGAGTCGGACGCGGCGGCGGAAGCCGCGGCGGAAGTCGTCCGCTCGGGCGGCGCCTTCCACATGATTCCGATCTCGCATGGCGATTCGATCCAGTATTTCTGCCGCAACCCGATGACCGGCTACAGCCTCGACACGCCGAAGAAGGGCGATATCGTGCGCGGCTGGGTCTATGGGCCGATCTGGCAGGGCTACTGGCTCGATCCTGGCCGGACCACGGTGGTTGGCGGCAAGCCGAGCAACTCGCAACGGGATCTGATCGAGTATTGCGCCAACATCGTCAACGCCGTGATCGACGCGATCAAACCGGGCGTGAAGGTGGTCGATACCGCGAGGATCGGCGAAAAGATGACCAAGGACTACGGCAGCTCCGCCGATCAGGCATCCGTGAAATGGCCGCTTTTCGGCCATGGCGTGGGCCAGTTCTGGGAGGAGCCTTGGATCAGCGAGTCCATGACTGCCAAGAAGGACAGGGTGTACGAAGAGGGCATGGTGCTGGGCGTCGAAGCGTTCCTCGGCAAGGAAGGCGTCGGCTCGGCCGGCTTCGAGCAGAACTTGATCGTCACTAAGACGGGAACGGAAATCCTGTCCAAGACCCCGATGCTGTTCTGGTAGTTCGCAGAGCGTCGGCGCCGACGCTCGAGAAAATCGAAGGGAGGCTAATGGAGATGATGAAGGATAGGTGGCGGAGCGTCCGTCAGGCAGCGGGTCTGGCCGGCGCGCTCGCGATCGCGGCGGGGCTGGCGATCCAGCCGGCGGGCGCGGCGGAGAAAGTGAAAATCGCGTCGGCGGTGTCCTGGCCGGCCTACGCGTTCTGGGAGATCGTCAAAACCCAGAACCTGGCGCCCGACCTCGATCTCGAGGTGACGGTCCTCGACGATCCGACCGGCGGCTACGCGATGCTCGCGACCGACCAGTTTCAGGTCTATGGCAGCACGATCGACTATGCGCCGATCGCGGCGGAGCAGGGTTTCCCGATCCGGCAGGTTTCGCTCGGGACGCTCTCCAACGGCATCGATCAGGTGATGATGGCACCGAACATGAAGGTGGAGGACCTGCGGGGCAAGCGCGTCGCGGCGCCGGAAGCCTTCGTGGGTCAGCTGCTGGTCGGCTACTGGCTGCAGAAGAACGGCATCCAGATCGACGAGGTGGAGTGGGTCAATCTGAACGCCGACGAGGCAGCCGGCGCGCTCCTCGGCGGCGACATCGCGCTCGCCTACATGTATGAGCCATGGACCAGCAAGGTGATGGAGAATCTGCCCGGCGCCACGCTGATCGCGAAATCGAACCAGCCGCTCTTCCTGGAGACGGCCATGATCGGCGACGCGATCTACATGAACGAGAAGTTCATCACCGAGCGTCGCGAAACGGCCGTCAAGGTCATGAAGGCCTATTGGGACGCGGTGCAATGGTGGCGGGATCATCCGGCGGAAGGCAACGAGATCCTGTCGAAGAGTCTCGAATGGCCGGTCAGCGATACCGAATTCGTGCTGGGCAAGGACGGTACCGCCATGGATACGGAAGGCGTCTATCCCTACACCTTCCAGGAGGCCGCCATCGCTTGTGGCGTGGCCGATGGCGAGATGCCCTTCGGACTCGTCAAGGGGCAGATCTTCAAGACCTACGACATCGCCGCCGCGCGCTGGGGCGATCTCGGGCTGGTGAAGTCGCCGGCACCGGCCGACAAGGGCATCGATTGCAGCCTGATGGGCGATCTCGTCGCGTCGGGCTACACCGGCAAGCCGTGAGCCTGCGGCCGAGCGCATGAGGCAAGGGGCCGTCCGGGCCAATCCCAGGCGGCCCCTTCGCATTTCGCCTGCATCAATGAGGAGAAGGGGACGGTTGCCATGGCCGATCTCGAACTTTGCTACATGTCCGCGGCCGAGGCGCTGCGCCGCTTCCGCGATCGTTCGCTTTCGCCGCTCGAACTGCTGCGCGCGCTGATCGCGCGGGCCGAAGCGGTCGAGCCGAAGATCAACGCCTTCACCGCGACCTACTTCGAAGAGGCGCTCGACAAGGCGCGGCTCGCCGAGGCGCGCTATGCCGGCGGGAAGGCATCGCCGCGCGCGCTTGAGGGGCTTGCCGTCGCGATCAAGGACGAAACGCCGCTCAAAGGCCGCCGCACGACCCAGGGCTCGCTGCTCCTCAAGGATCATGTCGACGAGCGCACCAACCCGAGCGCGGAGCGCATCCTGCGCGCCGGCGCCATCGTGCATGCGCGCACCACGACGCCCGAATTCTGCGTCGTGCCCATAACCTGGTCGCGCCTGTGGGGCGTGAGCCGCACGCCCTGGAACCTCGCTTACAGCCCCGGCGGCTCCTCCGGCGGCTCGGCTGCTTCGCTCGCCGCAGGCTCCTCGACGCTGGCGAACGGGTCTGATATCGGCGGCTCGATCCGCATACCGGCGTCGGCCTGCGGCGTCGTCGGGTTCAAGCCGCCCTACGGCCGCAACCCCGACACGCCGCCCTTCAGCCTGGATTGGTACAACCATATCGGTCCGCTCGCCCGGACCGTCGCCGATTGCGCGATCTTCCAGAACGTCATGGCCGGCCCGCATCTCGCGGACATCGCCACGGTGCGCCCCAAGCTGCGCATTCCGCCCGTCCTGCCCGAGGCCCGCGGCCGGCGCGTCGCGCTCTCGATCGATCTCGACGTGTTCGAGGTCGACGCCGAGGTCGAGCGCAATACGCGCGAGGCGGCGGACGCGCTACGCAGTGCCGGCGTCGAGGTGGAGGAGGTGCGGCTTGGCTGGCCGGAAACCATCAAGCAGGCGCTCTGGTGGCATTGGGGGGCCTATCTCGGCCCCTATATCCGTCGCTATGCCGCCATGGGACCCGAGCTCGTGACGGACTATGTGCGCGAGTTCCTGGATCGCACGCGCGCCAACACCGTGGAGGATTTCTTCCGTTCGGTCGAGCTCGAGACCGAGCTTTACGAGAATCTCGGCAAGCTCTTCGCGAAATACGACGCGTTGATCTGCCCGACGCTCGCCGTGCCGTCGGTAGCCGCGGACCATGATGTCGCCGATCGCGATTTCAAGATCAACGGAAAGCCCGTCGACGCCTATCTCGACTGGTGCCTCACCTATCCCTTCAACATGATGAGCCGTTGCCCCGTGCTGTCGGTTCCGTCGGGTTTCGCTGCGAACGGCGTGCCCACCGGCATTCAGATCGTCGGCCGACCGTTCCAGGACGTATCGGTGTTCGAACTCGGCGCGGCGCTCGAGCGCGTCAAGCCGTGGCTCGATGTCACGGAGCGACGCCCCGCGATCTGACGCGATAACGCTCGCGCAGCCGGCGCGCCGCGGGCCGCGGAAATACGCGGGAATTCTGCCTTTTCGGCGCCAGTTGCGATTCCCTCGCAACTGAGAGGGCGGGGCGTCGCGAATCTCGCCGGGGCGATGCGCATTTGCATATTGCGGCACGATACGGCGCTCCCAGTGCGTGTGGAACTCATAGG
The DNA here is from genome assembly GCA_902826565.1 of uncultured Rhodospirillaceae bacterium. Taxonomy (GTDB): domain Bacteria; phylum Pseudomonadota; class Alphaproteobacteria; order Dongiales; family Dongiaceae; genus CADEFF01. The sequence continues at coordinate 3,716 of CADEFF010000043.1, forward strand.
CCGGCCCTGCTATGAAAGGGCTGCATTTTTCGGCAGTCGAAAGGATGTCTGACGATGGGGCGTGCGCATGCAGTATGAAGCGCCGGCAACGATCGATGCGGCAGTGGGTTTGCTGTCGAAGGCGCAAGGGCTGGCGAGGGTGCTGGCCGGAGGAACGGACCTTCTGGTCCAGTTGAAATCCGGCACGCTCGAGCCCGATCTCGTCATCGACATCAAGCGTATTCCCGAGATGACGAAGCTCGTGGCGGAGAACGGCGGATTCCGTATCGGCGCCGCCGTACCCTGCGCGGTTCTCGGCGAGAACGCCGCGGTCCGCAAGCTCTGGCCGGGCGTGGTCGAGGCGGCGAACCTCATCGGCTCGACCCAGATCCAGGGTCGCGCGACGGTGGTCGGCAATCTCTGCAACGCCTCGCCGGCGGCGGACAGCGTGCCGGCCATGATGGCCGCCAACGCCATCGCCACGGTGGCGGGCCCTAACGGCAAGCGCGAGGTTCCGGTGGGCGATATCGCCACGGCACCCGGCAAGACCTCGCTCGCCAAGGGCGAGATCGTCACCTCGGTGTTCCTGCCTTCGCGTCCGGCCCATTCGGGCGATGCCTATCTGCGCTTCATCCCGCGCACCGAGATGGACATTGCCGTGGTCGGCGTCGGCGTGAGCCTGACGCTGGGCGATGACGGCGTCTGCAAGGCGGCCCGCGTCGCGCTCGGCGCCGTTGCCGCGCGGGCGCTGCTCGCCGAGGACGCCGCAAAGGCGATCGTCGGCACGAAGCTCGACGAAAAGGCGCTGGCGAAGCTCGCCGAGGCCGCGTCCGCCGCCTGCCGTCCGATCGACGACAAGCGCGGCACCAAGGAATTCCGCATCAAGGTCGCGGGCGTGTTGGCGCGCCGCGCGGCCGAAAAGGCACTTGAGAGAGCGAGGGGCAAGTAATGGCCGGCACTCACGTCAAGACCACCATCAACGGCGATAGCGTCGAATATGTCTGCGAGGCGGACGAGACGCTGCTCGACGTGCTGCGCAACCGGCTCGCTCTGACCGGCGCGAAGGAAGGCTGCGGCACCGGCGATTGCGGCGCCTGCAGCGTCACCGTCGACGGTCGGCTCGTCTGCTCCTGCCTGGTGCTGGGCGTCGAGGCCGAAGGCCGCAATGTCGCCACCATCGAGGGGTTGGCGCAGGGCGAGCATCTGCATCCGTTGCAGCGGAAGTTCCTGGAGCATGCCGCGCTGCAATGCGGAATCTGTACGCCGGGCTTTCTCGTCGCCGCCAAGGCGCTGCTCGAAAAGAACCCCGATCCGTCCGAACACGAGATCCGCTTCTGGCTCGCGGGCAATCTCTGTCGCTGCACGGGTTACGACAAGATCGTGCGCGCGGTGCAGGACGCCGCGGCCGAAATGAGAGGAGGCCGTCATGCCGCTTGATCCGGCTACCCAGAAGATCCGTGCGTTCGATCAGGTCGGCACCCGGCCGCTGCGGCCGGATGGGCTCGACAAGGTAACCGGTCGCGCGCGGTTCGGCGCCGATGCGACGGCGCCCGGCATGCTGGTCGGGCGCATCCTGCGCAGCCCGCACGCCCATGCGCGCATCCGCTCGATCGACGCCACCAAGGCGGAAGCGCTTCCGGGCGTAAAGGCCGTTGTCACGAGCAAGGATTTCGCGGACCGCTCGGACGATCTCCGCGACATCCTGGTCAACATCATGGCGCGCGGAAAGGCGCTCTATGAAGGCCATACCGTCGCCGCCGTCGCCGCTACGTCGGCCTCGGTCGCGCGCAAGGCCCTGAAGCTCATCAAGGTCGACTACGAGGTGCTGCCGCATGTGACGGACGTCGATCTGGCGATGGAGCCGGATGCGCCGCTGCTGCATGATGATCTCATCACCAGCGGTGTCGAGCCGGTCCCGACCAAGCCTTCCAACATCGCCCGCAAGATCGAGTTCGGTCATGGCGATGTGGACAAGGGCTTTGCCGAGGCGGACCTTGTTGTCGAGCGCGAGTTCAAGACCGAGGCCACGCACCAGGGCTATATCGAGCCGCATGCCTGCCTCGCCAGCGTCGGCTCGGACGGGCAGGGCGAGCTCTGGGTCTGCACCCAGGGCCACTACATGGTGCGCGACGTCTGCGCCCAGCTTCTCGGCATGGATGTGTCGAAGCTCCGCGTGACGGCGTCGGAGATCGGCGGCGGCTTCGGCGGCAAGACCACGGTCTTCATCGAACCGGTCGCCCTTGCGCTCTCGCGCAAGGCCGGTCGTCCGGTGAAGGTGGTGATGACGCGCGACGAGGTGTTCCGCGCTTCGGGCCCGACCTCGAGCACCAGCATGCGGATGAAGATCGGCGTCAAGAAGGACGGCCGCATCACTGCGCTCGACGCGCTCCTGAAGTATCAGGGCGGCGCCTTCGCGGGAGCGCCCGTCGACTACGGCGGAATGGCGGGGGTCGCCTGCTACGACTATCCCAACATCCGCGTCGTCGGGTACGACGTGGTGACCAACCGTCCGAAGCAGGCCGCTTATCGGGCGCCCGGTGCGCCGATGACGGCCTTCGCGGTCGAGAGCGTCATCGCCGAGATCGCGGATACGCTCAAGCTGGACCCGATCGAGATGCGCCTGAAGAACGCGGCCAAGGAGGGGACGAAATCCGCCTATGGTCCGACCTTCGGTCCGGTCGGCCTGGTCGAGACGCTGAAGGCGGCGAAAGCGCATCCCAACTACAAGGTGAAGCTCGGTAAGAACCAGGGGCGCGGCATCGCCAGCGGCTTCTGGTTCAATTTCGGCGGACAGACCTGCGTCTCGCTCAACCTCAATATCGACGGCACGCTGGCCCTTGCGGTCGGCACGCCGGACATCGGCGGCTCGCGTGCGTCGATGTGTCTGATGGCGGCCGAGGAGCTCGGCATCCCGTACGAGAATGTGCGGGCGATCATCGCCGACACCTCCTCGCTCGGTTACAACGACGTGACCGACGGGAGCCGCGTGACCTTCGCCAGCGGCATGGCGACGATCCATGCGGCGCGCGATGCCATCAAGAAGCTTTGCGGCCGGGCCGCGAAGGTCTGGGGCATCCCGGAAGAGGCGGTGGTCTGGGAGAAGGGTTTCGCCAAGCCCTCCGGTGCCAATGCCGGCAATTTCGAGCCGATGTCGCTGAAGGAGCTTGCGGCCAATGCGGCCAAGACCGGAGGTCCGATCGCCGGTCACTACGAGTATAACGCCGAGAATGCGGGCCCGAGCTTCGCCACCCATGTGGTGGACGTGGAGGTCGATCCCGAGACCGGCTTCACCAAGGTGCTGCGCTATCTCGTCTGCCAGGATGCCGGCAAGGCGGTCCATCCGAGCTATGTCGAGGGCCAGTTCCAGGGCGGTGCCGTGCAGGGCATCGGTTGGGCGCTGAACGAGGAATATATCTACGGCGCCGACGGCAGGCTGCAGAATGCGGGCTTCCTCGACTATCGCATTCCCGTCGCGTCGGATTTGCCGATGATCGATACCGCCATCGTGGAAGTGCCCAATCCGGGCCATCCCTATGGGGTGCGCGGCGTCGGCGAGACCTCGATCGTGCCGCCGATGGCGGCGGTCTCGAATGCGGTCTCGCATGCCGTCGGCATCCGGCTCACCGAGAGCCCGATGTCGCCGCCGCGGATCCTGAAGGCGCTGGGCGAACAGGCGGCGCGCAAGGCCGGCTGAGCCGATGGTTCGGGTCAAGCTCGGCGGTACGCTGAAGACCTGGGCCGGAGGCCAGACCGAGTTCGACGTCGAGGCGACCAACATCCGCGAGGTGTTGGATCGCCTCGGCGAAGCGCATCCCCGGTTGAAGCCCCTGCTGGAGAAAGGCGTTGCAGTCGCCATCGATGGCGAGATCTACCGCAACGCGTGGTTTCAGCCGGTGACGCCCGCAAACGAGATCTATCTTCTCCCGATGCTTGCGGGCGGATGAGCCGGCCGCAAGGCGGCGCCGGAATATTGCGACGGCCTCCGGAGGACGACCCCGCTCGCGCGTGGCGGCGCGACCTCGACAAGGGCAGCATTCTCGGAGCTGCGCCCGGATATTGAACTGATCGCCGCTCGTCCCATCTAGGATTTGGCATGGAAATCCGAACAGGGGCGCGTTGATGAATCCGAACAAGCTACTCGAGCAGTTTCTCGGCGGCGATCTCAAGGGCAAGCTCGGCCAGGCGGGCAGCTTCGCCAACCAGAATCTGGGCGGTTTCGCCGGCGGCGCGGCCGCGGGCGGCGTGCTGGCGCTGCTCCTCGGCAACAAGAAGGTGCGAAAGATGGCGGGCGGCGTTGTCGGCTATGGCGGTGCCGCGGCGCTGGGTGCGCTTGCTCTCAAAGCCTATCAGAACTGGCAGCAGGGCCGCCCGGCGAGTTCGGCGCCGGTCGCGACGCAGGGCGACCTGCAGGTCGCCGACCAGCGGTTTCGCCCCGATGCGATGCCGGCCGCGGGTGGCGAACCCTTTCCGCTCGTGCTGGTGCGCGCGATGATCGGTGCCGCCAAGGCGGACGGTCATATCGATGCGGAGGAGCACAAGCAGCTCTTCGAGCGGGTCGGGCAACTTGGTCTCGACGCCGAGGCCAAGGCCTATGTGTTCGATGCGCTTTCGAAGCCGGTCGATCTCAATACGCTTGCGGGCGCCGCGCAGACCGAGGAGCAGGCGGCGGAAATCTATCTCGCCTCGCGGCTCGCCATCGACCCCGATCAGCCGGCGGAGAAATCCTATCTGGAGGCGCTGGCGCATCGGCTGAAGCTGCCGGCCGAACTGGTGGCCCATCTCGACCGCCAGGTCGAGGCGGCGGCCTCGTAGCGAGGGCCGCTTCGGCGGCCGCATTCGCGACGCTGGATATGCAGAGTATAGTGATTATCAAGAGTGGCGACAGCCCGGGACGGCTTCTCTATCATAGCCGTTTCGGATGCATGTCGGATGAAGCCAAGGCGCCCCTCGGAATCCACCCGGTTCCTCTATCGGACCGTCTCGCAGGCCCTGCGCGATCGCATCGCCGGCGGCCGCTATGAGCCCGGCTCGCGCATCCCGAGCGTCGATGAGCTTTCCCTCGAGTTCGGCGTCAGCTCCATCACCATCCGCCGCGCCATTCGCGACCTCTCGCTCGAGGGGCTGCTGCTCGGCCGGCAGGGGTTGGGCGTCTTCGTCGCGACCAAGCGGCGCATCGTCCGCTCGCTGACGGCGGACCACATCGCGCCGATCGAGGAGGATGTGAAGCACGCCGGGCTCGAGCCCGGCATCCGCGAGCTCGATATGAGCGTGGTCTCGGCCGAGGGCGAGCCTGCGCTTCGTCCCCTCGCGGCGACGGGCCGCGCCTTCTATCGTCTGGAGCGCGTCCTGCTTGCCGACGGCGAGTCGGTCGGGCTCGACACGGTATGGCTGCCGCGGCGCCTCGGCGACCGGCTCAAGAACGATGTTCGCGGCCATTTCATCATGCCGCTGTTGGCATCTCATGGCATCGCCATCGACCATGTCGATTATCGCTTCGAAGCGGCGACCGCGACGGACCTGCAAGCCGGGCTGCTCGATATCGTCACCGGCTTCCCGCTGCTGGTCATCCGCTTCACCCCCATCGGCGCCGACGGGGTTCCGGTGATGGCCGGACGCACCACGACACGGGCCGATCGTTTCGCCTACGAATTCTGCGGACGCCCGAAGGCGCATCTCGCCAAGCCGGTTCGCGCGCGGGCGTGACGCCGAGTGTTCGAGGCGCCGCAGACCTCGCCGCGCCGCCCCGGTCAACGCGTTGATTTCATGCCCTGTCCGCCGCGCCCCTGCTCGATACGCGTCGTGGCGAGGCCGGCCATCAGATACATGATCACATAAACGATGACCCGATAGATCACGGGCGAGCCCGGCGGGATGCAGATGAAGGAGAGCCCTGCGAGGCCGCGCTTGCCGATCTCGTGGGCGATGCGCAGCACCTCGTAGTCGGTCATGCCGATCGGCTCGGCGAGTTCCCCCAGAATATCGCCCCCGGTCGGGCCGGCGCCGCCCATCACGTCCATGTCGAAATGCGCATAGACGGCATCCGTGCCGTCATAGGCATGGGCGAGCTCGCGGCAGAGCCCGTCGATCCCGAGTTCTGTCCGAACCTTCCACATCGGATAGAAATGCGCGCCGTTCTTCAGGAACTCGCGCACCGTCTTCTTGCCCTCGAGCATCCCGCGCTCGCCGATTTCGACAAGGTTCCGAACGGTGATGTTCTTGTGGAACTCGTACATCTTGTACTTCCAGCTCCCGCTGCCGGCGATGCGGGGATCCATCGTGAGCCGGTCGAGCGGAGACGAATCCCAGTGCGTGTCGAGGCTCACCACCCCGACATTGCCCTTGGTACGCTCGGCGATGGGCTTCGCGATGGCGTAGGAGCCGCAAGGCGAGTTCTGACCGATAACGATGGGGATCGCGCCGGCGTCGAGCGCCTGTCCGACCTTCTCCTCGACCGCGGCCTGCGCCCGCAGGATGTTCTCGACGGTGGGGGACTGGTTCGCCTCGGGCGGGATGGCGGCATCGCCGAAATCGACCGCCCTCAGATGCTCGAAAACGTCGAGGTCGAAATCCTGGATGTAGCCCGTAGCGTAGCGGACCGACTGCTGGCGGACTCGCTTCGGTCCGGCGATCCACTCGCTCT
>CADEFF010000043.1:10344-13874 GCA_902826565.1 uncultured Rhodospirillaceae bacterium
CGGCCGGTGATGTCGCATGCGGCAGCGCCATGAAGGTAGGCATGTCGCCTTCGATCATCGGGAAGTCGCGGCTCCGGGTGAAAATCGAGCTCCGGACGATTTCCCAGTCGGGGTAGGTCACGAAGATTCTCCTGTTGCGAATTTGCGAGCACCGGCCTGCCGTGCGGCTTCGTCCCGTCGCCCGGCCGCCGTTTCTGCCGTGTTGCGTGCCCGAGGTCAACGTTGCGAACGGCTCGCAGGGATGAGACCGGGCACATGGGTCAGCCGCAGATTGACCGATTTTGTATCCTAAGTATATTTTGTTGCCGTTCCTGCTGTCGAGCGATGCTGCGCGGAAGTGCCATCGGGCGGCGGCGGGAAGTGCGTCGGCAGCGCCTCGTCGGGCGGCTTCGCCTCGATGGATGAAAGAGGGACGCCACGCGCCACGGACTCGAAGGATTTGCCGTCGCGGCAACGACCGCGACGAGGGATCTGACTGCCGGTCTCGGCCGGATCGAGGAACGAACGAACATGGGAGGCAGGTTATGAGTGCAGGCTGGAGGCTGAAGCTCGCGGGGCTCGCATTCGGACTTTCGGCGGGGCTGTTGCTCTCCGTCGGCGCCGGCGCGACGGACCTCGCGGAGATCAAGTCCAATGGCAAGGTCACGGTCGGAACGGAGGCCGCCTACGCGCCGTTCGAATTCGTGGAAGACGGAAAGATCGTCGGATACGACAAGGATGTGCTGGATCGCATCGTCGCGGCTTGGGGCGTCGAGCTCGAGCAGCTTGACGTGCCTTTCGCGGGCATCCTCACCGGCCTCGACCAGGGCAAATACGACATCGTCTCGACGGCCCTCATCATGAATCCGGAACGGGCGGCGAAATACGCTTTCACCATGCCGGTCGCGGTGGCCCAGGTCGCCATCATGAAGCGCAAGGGCGACGACAAGATTACCTCGGTCGAGGATCTGACCGGCCTCTCGATCGGCGGTCCGGTGCCGCCCTCGGGTCCGACCTCGGTCCTCACCAACTACAACGAGGAACTGAAGGCGACCGGCAAGGGAGCCGACCAGATCGTCCATTTCCAGGGCGATCCGGAACTCTTCCTCGGGCTCGCCAACGGCCAGATCGATGGCGCCGTCGAGACCATGCTGGTGATCAACGAGGCGATGAAGAAACAGCCCGACACCTTCGAGGTGGTGGGAACCATCGGCGAGCCTTTCTACATCGGCTGGGTAGTGCGCCCGGCGGATACGGCGCTGCGGGACTCGATCAACGAGGAGATTCGCAAGCTTCGGGATAGCGGCGAGCTCGCCAAGCTGCAGGAGAAGTGGTTCGGTTTCTCCATGGAGATCCCGGATTCGGGCTACCTGCCGCCGAACGCGAAGTGACGGTTGAGCTCGCTACTCTCGACAATCGGGCGCCATGAGGCGCGATTTCGGAAATGACCCGTGGGGCCGGCGCAAGACGTCGGCCCCACGAAGTCCCATCGTCGCGGCCGGCGGATGACATTCGATTTCGGCGTGGTGGTCTATGCGCTGCCCTATCTTCTGGAGGGGGCGAAGCTCACCCTTTCCATGACGCTGCTCGCGATCCTGCTCGGCGTTCCGGTCGGGATCGGCCTGTTCATCGGACTGCAATCGGGCGGCGCGGTCCTGCGCAAGGCGATCAGCCTCTATATCAGCTTTGCGCGCGGAACCCCGCTGTTCATCCAGATCCTCGTCGTCTATTACCTGCTGCCCAGCATCGGCCTCGACATACCGAGTTTCTTTGCGGCGGTCATCGCCCTCAGCCTCAATAGCGGGGCCTATATCTCCGAGATGATTCGCGGCGGATTGACCGCCATCCCGAAGGGCCAGATCGAAGCCGCCCGCGCCCTCGCCATGCCACGCCGGCTGATCTGGCGCCGGATAACCCTGCCGCAGATCTTCGCCCTCATCCTGCCGCCCCTGACGGTCGAGTTCACGGCGCTGCTCAAGGCTTCGGCCCTGGTCTCCGTCATCGGCGTGATCGAGCTCACGCGCACCGCGCAGCAGATCGTGGCGGCGACCTTCCGCCCCATCGAGATCTGGATCGCGGTCGGGCTGATCTATTTCGTGATGTGCTATGCGCTCGGCGCGCTCACGCGCCGGATCGAGCGCGGCACCGCCGTCTATCGCCCGCACTGATCGCCATGGATACCGAGCTCTCCCTCGTCGCTTACGCGATGCCGATCCTCCTCAAGGGAATGGGCAATACGCTCTTCTTCTGTTCGATCTCGATGGTCATCGGCTTTGTCCTGGCGGTGGGCATCGCCCTCGCGCGACTCTCTCGCCGTGCGGTGCTGCGTTTGCCGGCGCAATGGTTCGTCGAGCTCATCCGCAACACCCCGTTCCTCGTCCAGGCCTTCCTGGTCTTCTTCGCCCTGCCGAAACTCGGCATTCGCTTCAGCGCGACCTCGGCGGGCATCATCGTGCTCTCGCTCTATGCCTCGGCCTATTTCACCGAAGCGATCCGCGGCGCCATCCTCTCCGTGCCGAGAGGACAGATGGAGGCGGCGCGGGCCGTCGGCATGCCCCATTTCCGGGCGATGCGGCGAATCATCTTTCCGCAGATGCTGGGCTATCTGCTGCCGGCCCTCACCAACCAGGTGATCGGCGTGATCAAGGAATCGGCGGCGCTCTCCATCATCACCGTGCCCGAAGCGGCGATGGCGGCGCAGGTCGTGCTCGGCGTCTCCTTCAGCCCGGTCGAGACCTATATCATGGTCGCGCTGCTCTATTGGATGGTGACGGCGACGATCGCCGCCATCATGCTCAAGGTCGAGCGCCGCGTGCTCGGATCGCGCTCTGCGCCCGGCGTCGCTCTGCCGAAGCCGGCAACGAGCTGATCTGGAGGCCGACCGTCATCATGCCCGGCGCCGACGCGCAACCGATCATCAGGATCGAGAACCTCCACAAGCGGTTCGGCGGGCTGCATGTGCTGAAGGGCATCGATCTCACCGTCAAGGCCGGCGAGAAGATCTGCATCGTGGGGCCGAGCGGCTCGGGCAAGAGCACGCTGCTTCGCTGCATCAATTTCCTGGAGGAACCGGACGACGGCATGGTGTGGCTCGACGGCGCGCCGATGGGCTTCGTCAAGACCGCCGACGGGCGGCGGAAGCGCGCGTCGGAATCGGAAGTGAACCGGCTGCGCGCCGGCGTCGGGATGGTGTTCCAGAACTTCAATCTCTGGGGCCATATGACCGTGCTGCGCAACATCATCGAGGCGCCGATGAATGTTCGCGGGCTCGACCGCAGACAGGCGGAGGCGCAGGCCTGCCGCCTGCTCGAACGGATCGGCCTCATCGAGAAGAGGGATGCCTATCCCTCGCAGCTCTCGGGCGGGCAGCAGCAGCGCGTCGCGATCGCCCGCGCGCTTGCCATGGAGCCGAAGATCATGCTCTTCGACGAGCCGACCTCGGCGCTCGATCCGGAACTGGTGGGCGAGGTGCTGGAGGTGATGCGGGCGCTGGCGCGCGAGGGCATGACGATGCTCGTCGTGACGCACGAGATGGGCTTCGCGTCGGAAGT
>CADEFF010000043.1:13974-30747 GCA_902826565.1 uncultured Rhodospirillaceae bacterium
GCGAGCTTCGCGCTCGGGGCGAGCCGCGACGGCGCGATCCTGGCGGCCACCCGTCAGCTCGCCTTCGAGCTGGCGCCGCGCAAGATCCGGCTCAACGCCGTCGCCATGGGGCTGATCCGCACGCCGGAGACCGAAGCCGTCTGGCGGGGCCTTTCTGAACGCGATCGGCAGTTCCTCAGCGAGGAGATCTCGCTGCAGCGGCTCGGCGAGCCGGAGGAGGTGGCGGCCGTGGTCGAGTTCCTCGCATCGCCCGCCAGCAGCTATGTCACCGGCACGGCCATCGACGTGAATGGCGGCTGGTGGATGTCGTGACGGGTGGCGCCATGAAGCTCAAGGACAAGGTCGCGATCGTCACCGGTGCGGCGAGCGGCATCGGGCGTGCGACGGCGACCGCATTCCTCGAGGAAGGCGCGTCGGTCGCTTTCGTCGACCTGCGTGAGGCTGCGCTGGCGCCGTTGCGGGAAACGCTCGGGCCGCTCTCCGAACGGATGATGACTATCGGCGCCGACGCGACCAGCGCGCGCGATTTCGAGCGGGTGGCCGAGGCCGTCACCCGGCGCTGGGGGCGCATCGACATTCTCGTCAACAATGTCGGCGGCGCGATCGGGGCCGTCGGGCTCGATGTGACCGAGACCGACTGGGATGCGACCGTGACCCTCAGCCTCAAGAGTCATTTCCTGGGCTGTCGGGCGGTCGCCCCCGCCATGCGCGCGCAGCGCAAGGGCCGCATCATCTGCATCGCCTCGAATGCGGGGAAATTCCGCAGCAACACCGGGACCTCGAGCCTCGCCTACAGCGCCGCCAAGGGCGGCGTGCTGCAGCTAGCCCGCACCCTCGCGCACGAGCTGGGGCCGTTCGGCATCACCGTCAACGCGATCGCGCCGGGGAGCGTGCTTTCCGATGCGGGCAAGGAAGAGACGGCCGCCATGCCGCCGCTGCTGCTCGAGCGGGTGATGCGGGAAACGGCTCTCGGCTATTTCGCCGAGCCGGAGGAGATGGCCAGCATCGCGGTTTTCCTCGCGTCGGACGATGCGAGCTACGTCACCGGCGCGACCATCATCGCCAATGGCGGCTGGTGCACAAGCTAGGCTTGAGCCGAGAGAGCGGCGCTATTGCGGCGTACCGCCGGGTCCGCCGTTCTGAATGGTGAGCAGCACCCGCTCGAACGCGGTCAGCTCGTAGGGTTTCGCCAGATAGAAGATCTGCCCGGCCGACGCGATGTTCCTGGCGGCGTCGCGGTCGGATCCGGAAGCGATGACCACGCCGAGGTCCGGTCGTCTGCGGCGCGCGGCGACGATGAGTTCGCCGCCGCTCATGCCCGGCAGCCCCAGGTCGGTCATCATCACCTCGATATCCGGATCCTCGGCGATCGCATCGAGGGCGGCCTGGCCGGTCGGCGCCTCGACCACGATGCAGCCGAGCTCCTGCGCGAGATCGGCGGCGCCGAGGCGCACCAGCGGGTCATCCTCGACGATGAGAAGCTTCAGGCCGCGCCGCAGCGCGACACCGTCCGCTGCCGGCGATACGCCGGTCGCCGGCCGCGGAACGGCGCGCGGTGCGGCAAGCACCGCGCGGATCTTGCGGGCAAGCTCGTCGCGCTTGTAGGGCTTGCTCAGGAGCGAGACGCCCTCGTCCAGCCGGCCGTGATGGATGACGGCATTCTCCGTGTAGCCGGAGGTGTAGAGGATCGCGAGGTTGGGCAGCGCCGCCTGGGCCCGGCGCGCCATCTCGCGGGTGCTGATGTCGCTCGGCGTAACCACGTCGGTGAAGAGCAGGTCGATCGGTTTGCCGGAAAGCGCGATCTCCAGCGCCACATCCGCATTCTCCGCCTCGATCGTCCGATAGCCGAGCTCGCTCAGCATGTCGATCGCCGCGTGGCGCACCCCCGCATCGTCCTCCACCACGAGGATCGTTTCGTGCCCGCCGATGACGCTGCCGGCCGCCAGGTCCTCGACCTCGTCCTCGGGGCGGCGGACGCGGGGCAGATAGAGCTTCACCGCCGTGCCTTGACCGCGCTCGCTGTAGATCTTCACATGGCCGCCCGACTGCTTCACGAAGCCATAGACCATGCTGAGGCCGAGGCCGGTGCCCTGGCCTTCGGGCTTGGTGGTGAAGAAGGGCTCGAAGGCGCGGGTCACGACATCGGCATCCATGCCCACGCCGGTATCGGCCACCGCCAGCATGACATACTGGCCGGGCAACACCTCGGCGTGGCGCGCGGCGTAGTTCTCGTCGAGGAAGGCATTGGAAAGCTCGATGGTGAGCTTGCCGCCGTTCGGCATGGCGTCGCGGGCATTGATGGCGAGGTTCAGCACCGCATTCTCGATCTGGTGCCGGTCGGCGAGCGTGTTCCACAGCCCCGCACCGACGATCGTCTCGATCTCGTATGTCTCCCCGAGGGTCCGACGCAGCATGTCGCTCATGTCGGCGATCATGCGGCCGAAATTGATGACCTTGGGTTCGAGCGGCTGACGGCGGGCGAAGGCGAGAAGCTGGCGGGTGAGGCGGGCACCGCGTTCCGCGCCCGCGACGGCCGATTGCAGCCGCTGAGTGGCCTTCGCGTCGCCGCGAATCACCGGCTCCAGCAGGTCGAGGTTGGTGTTGATGACCTGCAGCAGATTGTTGAAGTCATGCGCGACGCCCCCCGTCAGATGGCCGATCGCTTCCATTTTCTGCGACTGACGGATGATGGCTTCGGATTGCAGCCGGCGGGTGATGTCGGACGCCGTGATGACAAAGCCGCCGGAGGCGAGGCCGCTGCAATAAATTTCGACGTCGCGGTCTCCGCGACGCAGCTGCAGCAGCTTGTCCGTGCAGATAAAGCTGCCGGTTTCCGGCGAGTGGGCCACCAGCGCGTCGATCGCCGGTTCTGGCCGTCGGCGGTCTTCGGCGATGAAGCTCGCCAGCGGCTCGTTCACGCGCGCAAGGGTATCCGGGAAATCCAGAATCCGCATGAAACCCTTGTTCCAGGCGATGAGGGCGCCCTTGTCGTCGAAGGCCGCGATGCCTTCGCGCACATTGTCGAGTGTGACCTGCAGGAACGAGGCCTGCTGCGCCAGCGCCTGCTCGGCGGCGCCGAGACTCCGGACATTGCGATGAAGCAGATAGGCCGCGCCCAACAGGCCGAAGAGCGCGCAAGCGGAGCCGATCAGCGTCGCCATGAAGTTGAGCCGCTGCGCCGACACGGAATTGCTGAGCCGCACCGTGAGGAGGCCGCTTTCCTCGGCCTTGAGCTCGCCGAGCACGCGGCGGATCTCCTCCATCGCGGTGGTGCCCATTCCGCGCATCAGGACTTGGCGCGCAGCGGGGAGGCCTTCCGCGTGGAACGCCTCGAGCCCGGAGCGCAGCGCGCCAAGCCGCGCGCCGATAAGCATCTCGAGCGCATCGATCCGGTCGCGCTGGCTGGGATTGTCGCTGACCAGCGCCTTCAGCCGCTCGAGCTGCTTCGGGATCGCCTCGACCGCCGTGCGATAGGGAGCGAGATAGGATTCTTCGGCGGTGATGAGGTAGCCGCGCTGGCCGGTCTCGGCGTCCTGAGCGAAGGAGAGCAACGCGCGCGAGGTGTCGATCACCTCGTAGGTGTGCTCGACCAGCGCGCGGCTCTGCGCGAGATTCTCGGAGGCGCGGAAGGTAACGAGGCTGGCTGCGCAGAACGCAACGAAAACCGGAATCAGGAACGCTGCCAGGACGCCCGCGGTGACTCGCCGCATGTCGCCTCAACCCCTCGATTTGCGCGCGGGACAATAGCATGCCCGCGCGTGCGCGCGCCATTGCGGAAGCCCTTGGCAGGCGCAGGAGGCGGCCTCTTCGGCGTTGGTCGGCGATGGGAAGGTCGGGCGGTCCTTCAGAACCACGCGTCACGCATGTCGTAGGCGGCAGTCTCGCCTCCGGTCAGTAGCGAAGCCTGCAGGCTCGTCTGCGGCAGCTCGTATCGAGCGAACCAGAGCGCAGTCTGGCGCTTGCCTTCGTAGAATTCGGTTTCGCTGCTCCCGGCCGCGAGCGCCTTTGCGGCGAGGGAGGCCTGTCGCAACCAGAGCCATCCGACGACCAGTTTGCCCATCATGTCGAGATAGAGCGATGCGTTCGCCAGGCCCCGATCGGTATCCTTGTCCATCGCGTCCACGAGCCGCGCGGTAACGGACCGGGTCGCGGCGAGGGCGTCGCCGAGCGCGAGCGCGATCTCGACGACCGTTTCGTCCGACGGCGCGGCGCTGCCGGCAGCGCCCAGATCCTTCTCGATGGCTTCGGTCAGCGCCCGAAAGGCCGCCCCTTCCGCCATGCGCACCTTGCGGCCGAGCAGGTCGAGCGCCTGGATGCCGTTGGTCCCCTCATGGATCGGGTTGAGCCGATTGTCGCGGAAATACTGCTCGACCGGGTGATCCCGCGTATAGCCGTAGCCGCCGAGGATCTGGATCGCGAGATCGTTGGCGGCAAGGCCGTACTGGGAGGGCCAGGCCTTCACGACCGGCGTCAGCACCTCGAGCAGCAGCGCCGCGCGGCGCCGTTCGGCTTCGTCGGGATGGGTCTTCTCATCGTCGACCAGCCGCGCGGCCATCAAGCAGAGGGCGAGCCCGCCTTCGACATAGGCCTTTTGCGCGATCAGCATGCGGCGCACATCGGCATGCGCGATGAGCCGCACCGGCGGCGCGTCAATGCCCTTTGCGCCCGGCCGGCGACCTTGCGCCCTCGTCCGCGCATAGTCGAGCGAGTAGAGATAGCCCGCATATCCCAGCACCGCGGCGCCGAGACCGACGCCGATCCGCGCTTCGTTCATCATGTGGAACATGCAGGCGAGGCCCTGATGCGGTTCGCCGATCAGCGTGCCGATGCAGGGCTCCGTCTCGCCGAAGTTCAGCATGGTCGAGGTCGTGCCGCGATAGCCCATCTTGTGGATGAGGCCCGCGAGCGCCACGCCGTTGCGCCGGCCAGGCGTCCCGTCGGTCTTCGGCAGGAACTTCGGCACCAGGAAGAGCGATATCCCGCGCACGCCAGGCGGCGCGCCGTCTATGCGAGCGAGGACCATATGGATGATGTTCTCGCTGAGCTCGTGATCGCCGCCCGAAATGAAGATCTTGCTGCCGCGGAGATGATAGCTGCCGTCGGCTGCCGGTTTCGCCATGGTGCGAATCTCGGCGAGCGAGGAGCCGGCCTGCGGCTCCGTCAAGGCCATGGTGCCGAACCAGTGGCCGGCGCGCATCGGCGGGAGATAGACGCGCTTCTGATCGTTCGACCCGAACGCCTCCAGCAGGTTGCCGGCCGCGATGGTGAGGAAGGCATAGGCGGCGGTGCCGATATTGGCGGCCGTGAAGAGGCCGAAGGCGGCCTGCGCGACCGTGACCGGAAGCTGCATGCCGCCCTGATCGAAATCCGCCTGCGCGGCCATGAAGCCGGCCTCCGAGAAGGCGTCCAGCGCCGCCTTCACCTCCGGAATGATGGCGACGCTGCGACCGTCCCACCGGGGCTCGTTTTCGTCGTTCGCCCGGTTATGCGGGCGGAACCGCGCCTCCGCGATCCGCCGGGCAGTCGCGATCGTTGCCTCGAAGGTTTCGCGGGAATGGTCCGCGAAGCGCCGCCGCTCGAGGAGGCGTTCGACCTCCAGCAGCTCGTAGAGGACGAAATCGAGGTCGCGCGGGGCGATCAGCGGAATGGTTGGAGCGGCCATGATGATCCGGGAGGAATAGCGCAATCGCGGGAGCGGGGACAGAAGGCGGCCGGGCGCGTCCGAAGCCGCGGTCCGGCAGGATTGTCAGAGTACAATCTAGCGCCGGGGGGGTGCCGCATCGCTCTTGAATTTTCGGGCCGCGAGTAGCCGAATGGCGGGCGGAAGCGCCAGGGGCAGGCCCAGCAGAATGCCTGCCGCCGAGCGCAAGGAAGCGGAAGAGCAGGAAAAGGGGCATGTCGGTTCACAATCTCAACCCGGCGCGGCAGCAACCGGGGCGTTACGACCATCTCATCCGGCCGGACGGGCTGGTACACCGGACCCTTTACACCGATCCTGCGATCTTCGACGAGGAGATGCGCAAGATCTTCGGCGGCTCCTGGGTCTATCTTGCCCATGAGTCGGAGCTGCCCGATCCGCACGACTTCAAGACGGCGACGCTCGGTCGCCGTCCGGTCATCGTCGCTCGCGACGGAAACGGCGCCCTGCACGGCCTCCTCAATCGCTGCACTCATCGCGGCAGCCTCGTCTGCGTCAAGGAGCAAGGCAACGCGCCGCGTTTCCAGTGCCCCTATCACAACTGGACCTTCGGCAGCGACGGCAGGCTCTTGGCGGTGACCTTTCCGGACGGATTCGCTGCAAGCTTCGACAAGAAGACCCGCAATCTGGGGCAGCTG
The DNA here is from genome assembly GCA_902826565.1 of uncultured Rhodospirillaceae bacterium. Taxonomy (GTDB): domain Bacteria; phylum Pseudomonadota; class Alphaproteobacteria; order Dongiales; family Dongiaceae; genus CADEFF01. The sequence goes on from CADEFF010000043.1 coordinate 20,311, forward strand.
CCGCGCCTGGAAAGCTATCGCGGCTTCATCTTCGGCTCGCTCAATCCCGAGGTGGAGCCGGTCGCGCAATGGCTCGGCAATGCGAGGCCGGTGCTCGACTGGGCGATCGACAAGGATGAGGCGGTGTCGCGTCGCTGGCGGGTGGTGAAGGGCACGCATTACACCTTCCGCGCCAACTGGAAGCATCAGAACGACAACAACTGCGATCCCTATCACGTTCCCTTCCTGCATTCCTCGACCGCGAAGATGAATGAGGTGATGCACGGTGTGGGCAAGGGCCTCGATCACGTGAAAGGCGACCGCAACCGGATGTATGTCCAGTATCTCGGCAACGGCCACAAGCTCTTCGACCAGCGGCCCGAGATGGGCGATTCCTGGCCGCGCGTCCGTCCCATCCCGGGCAAGGAGACCCACGCCACCGCGATCCTGGCGGAGGCGGGCGAGGCGATGGGGGCGAAATATCTGGAGCTGGTGGGACGCGCCGGGATCAACCTCATCATCTATCCCAATCTCTTCATCATGGGGCACGGCATGTTCGCCGTGTACGAGCCGGTCTCGGTGGCCAGGACCAACACGCGCTACTATTCGACGCTGTTCGACGATGCGCCGGCGGCTTTCAACACGCTGCGTCTCCGCTTCGCGGAGGATTTCAACAACCTCGCGGGCCGCGACGACAACGACGCCATGGAACGCATCCAGGATGCGCTCGACACCATTCCAGAGATGGAGTGGCTCGATTTCAGCCGCGGCCTCGGCACCCCCCGCGAAAGCACGGACGAGAACGGCGTCATCACCGGCAATGTGATGGACGATACCGGCGTGCGCGGCTCCTATCTGCGCTGGAAGGAGCTGATGCATGCCGAGCCGCAGCTCGGTGTGGTCACGTGAGCGAATTCCGGGGAGCGGGACGATGACCGATCGTGAAAGCGCCGCCATCCGGGAGGCGATGCTACGGGAGCCCTCCAGCGCGGCCGATGCGCTTCATATCGACGACGGCCGCTATGCCGCGCTCGCCGCGGAAACCGCAGCCGCCCACGGCCGGACCGATCCGGCGACGCTCTCGCCGGGCGACCCGGCGGCTTCGGTGCTCTATCGGGAGGCGCGTCTCCTCGATGGGGGGCGGTATCGCGACTGGCTGACGATGCTCGCCGAGGACTGTCTCTACTGGATCCCGACCAGCCGCAGCCCGAGCGATCCGCGGCGGGAAAGCGGCGTCAATCTCGACGACAAGCGCCGGCTCCTCGACCGCATCGTGGTGATCGAGACCGGGCTGCTGCGCGCGCAGGACCCGCCCTCCCGCACCGCACGGATCGTGACCAACGTCGAATCCTGGAAGACGCCGTCGGGCGCCATCGAAGTACGGTCGAACCTCATGCTCTGGGAGCGTCGCCGCGGCTACCTCGACCACTATATCGGCTGGCAGGAACATGAGCTGGTGCCCTCGAGCGAAGGCTGGCTGATCCGCCGCAAGATCATCAATCTGTTGAATTGCGACGAGCCGCAGGGGAACATCACCTTCATCCTCTAGCGCCCATCTTCTAACGCCGGCCGAGCTCGCCGATTCCGGCGCCGGCCACTCGAGCAGATCACGATCCTTGGGAGAAACACGTCGATGCGTCTCGTAATCGCCATGATGAAGCACGAAACCAATACCTTCTCGCCGGTGCCGACGCCGCTTGCCCGGTTCGGCCGCGGCGGTGGCGGCGAAGTGCTCGAAGGCAAGGTTGCGTACGACGCTTACAAGGGCACCGGGTCGGGGCTTGGGGCTTTCATCGATCTCGCCGAAAAGCATGGCGCTGACTTCGAAATCCCGATCGCCGCCGAGGCCTGGCCGTCCGGCCATGTCTATGACGAGGCTTATGAGCAGATCGTGGCCAAGATCCTGAAGGCGGTGGAGAAGGGCTGCGATGCGCTGCTGCTCGATCTGCATGGTGCGATGGTGACGCAGAGCCGTGAGGACGGTGAGGGCGAGCTCCTGGCGCGGTTGCGCAAGCTCGCGCCCAGGCTTCCCATCGGCGTGGCGCTCGACATGCACACGAACTTCTATCCGGCGATCGCCGAGAACGCGAACGTCGTGGCAGGCTACCAGACCTATCCGCATATCGACAATTACGAAACCGCGATCCGCGCCGGGAAGCCGATCTTCGCGCTGCTCAAGGGCGAGGCGCGGCCGACCATGGCCTGGGGCAACCGGCCCATGCTGCCGCATGTGATGCGTCAGGGGACCGACGATTTTCCGAACAAGGAGCTGCAGGAAATGACCCGGCGCATGGAGCGGGAAGGCGCGCTCTGCGCCACGCTCTTTACCGGCTTTCCGCATGCCGACATTTCGCTCGCCGGCCTGTCCGCGGTCGTCGTGACCGACAACGACCGGAAGCTCGCCGAGAAGTATCGGGAAGAGCTGCTCGATTTCGCCTGGAGCAACCGGCAGTCCTTCGTCTACAAGCTCGAGCCGCTCGCGGATTCCCTCGGTCGCGCGAAGCAGGCGACGCAGTATCCCGTCGTTCTCCTGGATCACTACGACAACGCGGCATCGGGCGGCACGATGGACACGATGACGGTGCTGGGCGCCATCATCGATTCCGGCCTCGACAGCGTTGCGGCATTCGCCATTCACGATCCGGCGGCGGTGAAGCAGATGATCGCCGCCGGCGTCGGCGCCAAGATCACGATCAAGCTCGGCGGCAAGATCGACATGCCGTCGATCGGGCGGAAGGGAGAGCCGCGCGAAGTGACCGGCACCGTCAAGCTCATCTCCAACGGTCAGTATCATAATCGCGGCCCCGCCTCGCGCGGCGTGCTGATGGATATGGGCCCGACGGTGGTGCTCGACACCGGCAAGGTCGAGATCGTGGTCATCTCGCGCCATCAGGAGCCGAACGATCTCGGCTGCTTCCTTTCGGTCGGCATCGACCCGCTCGAGAAGAAATACCTGATGCTGAAGAGCCGCATCCACTACCGGGCCGGCTTCAAGCCGATCGCGAAGCAGATCATCGAATGTGCAGGCGTCGGCGTCTGCACCTCGGACTATTCGATGCTGAATTTCAAGAAAGTCCGTCGTCCGATCTATCCGCTCGACAACGTGAACGATCCGCAACCCTAGCCCGCCTGATACGCATGGCGGCCCTGCATGCCGCGGGTCGCGCGACAGCAATCGGGGCCGGAACTTTGGCGCGGCGCGCTCGTTTTCTCGAGGCGGGCGGGGGCGGCGGAGGGCTCCCTGCGCCATTCTCGACCCCGCCGAACGGGCTTGCTGCGGACCACAGAGAGGTCACGGGCGATCCGGTCCGACGTCACTAGGTTCTGAAAGGTCGGCAGCTCGCCGCAAGCCTGCGAACGGCAAGCGGCGTCAAGCATGTCGGCGAGCGCGCGCAGCCGTCGGCGGCGAGATCGCGTAGACCCGCGGGGCAGATAACCCGCCGGTTCTGCCGGTCGCCGAGAGCGGAGCAGCTCCAGCGATGAGAGGTATCATGCTCAGAATTCTCATGTTGGCCACGTTCGGATCGCTTCTCGTCTCGAACGCGGCATTCGCCTATGTCGGCCCGGGTGCCGGCCTCAGCACGCTCGGCGCGCTCTGGGGCGTGCTGCTTGCGATCGTCGCCTCTATCGGCTTTATCCTGCTTTGGCCGGTGCGTCGGATGGTGCGGCGTCGGCGAGCGGTGCGCCGCGAGTCTCCGGGCGATATCGATCCGGAGCCCTAGGACGGGCGCGGCGCCATGGGTCTCCTGGACTGGCCCGGCGGGCTCTTCGCATGGCTCGACCGGCAGGCCGATTTTCTGCCGCCTGCCTTCCGTCTCGCTCTTTGGGCGCTTTTCGGCGCCGTCCTCTCGATGGCGCTTTACAAGGCGTTCTCGCCGCAACGGCGCATCGCAGCAGCCGAGGCGGCCGCGCGTTCGGCGCGCCAGGCCCTCGACCGGTTCGAAGGAGAGTTCGTCGACGCTTGGCCGTTGATGCGGCGCAGCCTCGCCGCAGCGCTGCACCGGTTGGCGCTGGTGCTGCCGGCAACGCTGCTTGCCTCGTTGCCGCTCTTCGCGATGATCCTGTGGCTTTCGACGAGCTATGGCTATGAGGCGCCGTCGCCAGGACAGCCGGTCCCCGTGCTCGTCACGCCGCCGCAATATGAAGGCGAACTCCTGACGACGCCATCGGGTGCCGCTCCGCTCGCGCAGGGCCGCGTGCGCGTCAAGGATCCCGCCGGCGTTGTGGTGGCCGATATCCCGCTGCAGAAGCCCGTGCCCTCGGTCGAGAAGCACCGCTGGTGGCATCTGCTGATCGGCAATCCCGCCGGCTATCTTCCGGCGGAAGGCGCTATCGAGCGCATCGACCTTCAGCTAAGCCCGCAGCAGTACCTGCCGCTCGGCCCCGGCTGGCTGCGCGGCTGGGAGCTTCCCTTCTTCACCGTTCTGCTGCTGGGGTCGATCGCGATCAAGAAGTTCGCGCGGATCGCATGACGGCGCGGAGCGTGGATCCCGGCGCGGGCTTCCATGTCGCCCGTTGGATGGATCGGCTCGGCCATATCGCTTGCGATCGCCCGGCCGCCATGCGTGCAGTCGCGCGCCTCGAATCGAAGCTGGTCGAGGAACGGCTCGCAGAGATTCCGATCGAGGCGCCGGTCTGGATCGCCGGGCTTGCACGGAGCGGCTCGACCGTGCTGCTCGAGTTGCTGGACAACCACGCCGCCACCGCGACGCAGCGCTATCGCGACTTCCCGCCGGTGCTGACGCCGTTCTTCTGGAATCGCTTACTCGACCTCATGCCCCTGAACCGGGAGGCGCCGGCGGAACGGGCGCACCGGGACCGGATCATGGTGACGGCCGAAAGTCCCGAGGCCTTCGAGGAACCGGTCTGGATGAATTTCTTCCCCGACCTGCATGACGGTATTCGATCCGCGGTGATGGACGGGACCGATCGCCATGCGGAATTCGAAGCCTTCCTCAAGAATCACATGCGCAAGATCATGCTGGTGCGCGGAGGCCGGCGCTATCTCGCCAAGGCGAACTACAACGCGACGCGTTTCGCCTATCTCCTCGCGATCTTCCCCGACGCGCGCTTCCTGCTGCCGATCCGGGAACCCGGTGCTCATGTCGCGTCGCTGATGAAGCAGCAGCGGCTCTTCTGCGCCGGCGAGGCGGACAATCCGGCGGCGCGACGGCATCTCGCACGCGCCGGCCATTTCGAGTTCGGGCTGGGTCGGCGCCCGATCCATTGCGGCGATCACGATGCGACCGCCGAGATCCGGTCCCTATGGGCGGCGGGGCGCGAAGCCGAAGGCTGGGCGCTGCAATGGGCTGCCCTTTACGGTGCCGTGGCCGATCAGCTCGATGCCGACCCGGCGCTGCGATCGGCGCTGCTGGTCGTCCGCTATGAGGATTTCTGCGCCGAGCCCGCTTCCACGCTCGGCCGAATCCTTGATCATTGCGGGCTCGACCCGATGGAGGATCTGCTCCGCATGGCGAAAGAACGGCTGTCGGCGCCGAGCTATTACCAGACGTCCTTTCCGCCGGCGTTGGCGGAGACGATCTGCGACTCTACCGACGCGGTCGCGCTTCGATTCGGGTACGAGGTCGGACGGTAACGAAGCCGAAATCTAGGCGCGCGCGATATCGCATTGCAGCGGAGCGATGCACCCGTCTGCCGGGTAGGAATTGAATCCAAGAACGATTTGCGTATACTGTCGGCGATTGCCGATTCTCATGTGTCGTGAATGGGTTGGTCGGCCGACCTCGCGTGACGGGTTGCGCACTCGGGAAGGGGTGAGCAAGTGAACGTGGTTCGGCGTGCGTTGCTGGTCTTCATCCCGCTGGCGCTCGTGGCCACCGGGGTGATGTTTCTGTTCTATCGGGCCCAGGTGGACGCGAGCGTGGCGATCGCGAAGGCAGGCGAGGAGCGGGTGGTCACGATCGGCCGCCAGCGCCTGCTGGTGGCGCTCGGTTCGATGGTGTCCGACCTGCGGCTGCTCACGACGGAGCCCGACTGGCAACGCTGGCTCGTCGAGCAGGATCCGGGAGGACGGCAGGACATCGAGCTCGAATACGCCGCCTTCGCCGAAGCCAAGGCGATTTACGACCGGGTCCGGTTCATCGGTCTCGACGGGCGGGAGCTTGTGCGCGTGAACTGGAGCGAGCGGGGTGCCCGGATCGCCCCGCAAGGCGAGCTGCACGACCAGTCGCAGTTCGACTATGTGCGCAGGAGCCTCGCGCTCGCGCCGCGCGAGCTCTACATCTCGCCTTTCGATCTCAGTGTCGAGGGCGGCAAGCTCGAGGAGCCGATCAAGCCGATGCTGCGCTTCGGAGCGGCCGCCTACGACGCGGCCGGACAAAAGCGCGGGATCGTCGTTCTTGACTATTTGGGCCGGTATTTCCTGGATCGCGTGCGCGTGCTCGGCGGGTCCAGCCGGGGAAGCCTGTGGCTGCTGAACGCGGAAGGCTACTGGCTCCGGGGTCCGAGCGCCGACGAGGAGTGGGCCTTCATGTATCCCGACCGCCTCGACCGAAACATGAGCGTGCGCTATCCGGCGATCTGGATGCGGATCTCGCGGGGCGCTGATAGCGGGCAGTTCTCCATCGACGGGAGCCTGGTCACCTTTGCGCGCATGGATCCCCGCTCGGCGATGATGCAGGACGGTTTCGACGGGTCGACCGGCGTGGGCGCCGATGCCGCGTGGATCCTGGTTTCCTACGTGCCGGAAGACGCCATCCTCGCCAGCGCTGCGGCGATGAAGCGTAATCTGATCCTCGCCGGGGTTGCGCTCCTGATGCTCTTCGCCGCCGCTTCGGGCCTTGTCGCGCGTTACTGGACGCAGCAGATCGAAGCCGACCGCGCCATGAAGAAGCTGGCGGAGCAGCTCCAGCGCGACAATCTTGAGCTCGATGCCCTGAACAAGGAGCTCGAATCCTTCAGCTACGCCGTTTCGCACGATCTGCGTGCGCCTCTGCGCGCGATCGATGGGTTCAGTCAGGCCCTGATCGAGGACGCGGGCCTGCAGCTCGATCAGGCCTCGCACGACCATCTGACCCGGATCCGTCAGGCGGCGCAGCGCATGGGCATGCTGATCGACGACCTGCTCAAGCTTGCCCGGGTTACCCGCGCCGAGCTCGAGGTCGGTCGCACCGACCTCAGCGCGACGGCTGCGAGCGTCGTCGGGGAGCTGCGGCGCGCGGCGCCCGAGCGCGCGGTGGAGGTCTCCATCGCACCCGGTCTTTCCGTCGATGGGGATCCCATGCTGCTCGGGGTGGTTCTCGAGAATCTTCTGAGCAACGCCTGGAAGTTTACCGGCAAGGCGGCCAACCCCCGGATTGAGTTCGGCAGGATCGAGCAGGACGGCGAGCCGGTCTACTTCGTGCGCGACAATGGCGCGGGCTTCGACATGGCCTATGCCGACAAGCTCTTCGGTGCCTTCCAGAGGTTGCACGATAACAAGGATTATCCGGGGACCGGGATCGGGCTCGCCACCGTACAGCGTATCATTCGCAAGCATGGCGGCCGGATCTGGGCCGAGGCGGCGGTGGGTCGCGGCGCGACCTTCTACTTCACTTTCTAGATCGGAAGAGCATCTCCAATGGACAGCGGCCGCACCATCCTGCTCGTCGAGGACAATGCCGACGACCAGGAGCTGACGCTCAGGGCCTTCCAGAAGAACAATATCAGCAATCGGGTGGTATTGGCGCGGGACGGGGAAGAGGCCCTCGACTACCTGTTCGGGACCGGCCCGGACGGGCGGCGGAAGCATGGGCTCCCGCAGGTGGTGCTGCTCGACCTCAAGCTCCCGAAAGTGGACGGTTTGGACGTGTTGCGCCAAATCCGTGCTGCAGAAGACACAAGATTATTGCCCGTAGTCATTCTAACGTCTTCGAAGGAAGAACAGGACCTACTGGCGGGGTATCGGCTAGGCGCGAACAGCTACGTCCGCAAACCGGTCAATTTCGACGAGTTCGTCGAGGCGGCACGGCAACTGGGGCTCTACTGGTTGTTATTGAACGAGACGCCGCCGCGCTGACCGCCGGCGGCGAGGAAGTCATAGAAGGACATGGGCGTTTCGATCCGCATCCTGATGGTCGAGGACTCCGAGGAGGACGTCGAGCTCGCGCTGCGCGAGCTCCGCCGCAATGGCTACGATCCGAGCTACCGGCGGGTCGACCGCGCGGAGGACCTGGCCGCCGCGCTCGAATCGCAGACCTGGGACATCATCATCGGCGATTACACCATGCCGTCCTTCAGCGGGACGCAGGCGCTGTCGCTGGTCCGCAGCCGGGGGCTCGATGTCCCCTTCATCTTCGTGTCCGGCACGATCGGGGAAGAGACCGCCGTCGCCGCCATGAAGGCCGGTGCGCAGGACTATGTCGTCAAGGGAAACCTGAAACGCCTCGCTCCGGTCGTGGACCGGGAGATGCGCGAAGCCGTCGCCCGGCGCATGCAGGCGCAAGCCGATGCCGAGCGCCGTATCGCCCAGGCGCGCTACAGCCAAATCGTCGCGCTCGCGCCCGACGCCATCATCTCGATCGACGAGGATCAGCGCATCCATCTCTTCAACCGCAGCGCGGAGACGCTGTTTGGCTATAGGTCGGAGGAAGTCAACGGGCAGTTCCTCGATCTCCTCATTCCGTCGCGCTTCACGATGAACCATCGTGGTCTTGTCGAGCGCTTCGGGCACACAGAAACGGGGCCGCGGAAGATGGCCGACCGAACCCCGGTCTGGGGTCGGCGCAAGAACGGCGAGGAGTTTCCGGCCGAGGTGTCGATCTCCTGTCTGGCGGAGGACGGCCGGAAGACCTATACCGCCATCATCCAGGACGTGACGCAGCGCCGCCGCGACGAGGAACGTCTGCGGCAGCTCCGGCGGGCCGTCGATCAGAGCGCCAACATGGTGGTGATCACCGACCTCGAGGGCGTCATCGAATATGTCAATCCGAGTCTGCTTGCGGCGACCGGCTACGAGGCGGGCGAAGTCATCGGGCGGAAGCCTTCGCTCTGGTCCTCGGGCAAGACCGGACAGAAGGACTACAGGCATCTGTGGCAGACGATTCTCGCCGGTCGGGACTGGCATGGCGAGTTCGCCAACCGGTGCAAGGACGGCGGCCTCATCACCGTCACGGCGACGATCTCGCCGATCCGCGACGAAACGGGCAAGGTCACCCATTTCCTCGGCGTGCAGGAGGACGTCACCGAACGTCGCGATATCGAGGAGCAGCTCCGTCGCTCGCAGCGCATGGAGTCGATTGGCCAGCTCACCGGCGGATTAGCGCATGATTTCAACAATTTGCTTGCGGTGATCATCGGCAATCTCGATTTGCTGGAGGCGGAGGTCGCCGGCCGCCCGCAGCTCGAGAGCTATGCGCAGATGGCGCTGCGCGCGGCGATGCGGGGTGCCGGCCTCACGCGCCAGCTTCTGGCCTTCGCCCGGCGGCAGTCGCTCGAGGCGCGCGAGTTCGACATGAACGAGCTGGTGGTCCGCACCACGGACATGCTCGGGCGCGTGCTGGGCGAGCAGGTGAATGTGGAACTGAAGCTGGGTGAGCAGCTTTGGCGGGCCTTCGCCGATCCGACGCAGGTCGAATCCGCTCTTGCCAACCTTGCCATCAACGCGCGCGATGCGATGCCGAGAGGCGGCCGGCTCCTGATCGAGACCGTGAACTTGCAGCTCGATGACCGCTATGTCCGCGAGAACCTCGACGTCAACCCGGGCGACTATGTCGTGCTGGTCGTGTCCGATACGGGTACCGGCATCGCGGCGGATGTGCTGCCTCGCGTCTTCGACCCGTTCTTCACCACCAAGCCCCAGGGCAAGGGGACGGGCCTCGGCCTCAGCATGGTCTATGGTTTCGCCAAGCAGTCGCAGGGGCATGTCAGGATCTATAGCGACCTTGGTGTCGGCACGACGGTCAAGCTGGCGCTGCCGCGCGCCCGGACCGCCGACGCCGTCGCGGCGGCACCGGCGCAGGCGGCGCCTGCAAATGCGCCCCGGAACCTCACGGTGCTGGTGGTCGAGGACAATGTGGAAGTTCGTCAGATCGTGCTGACGCAGCTCGACGACCTGGGTTACCAGGTGCTGGAAGCCGCGAATGCGGCGGCGGCGCTGGCGCTCCTCCGGTCCGACCGGCAGATCGACATCCTTTTCACCGACGTCGTCATGCCCGGCGGCATGATGGGCCCGGAGCTGGCGCGCCTCGCGCGCGAGCGGCGCCCCGGCCTCAAGGTGCTGATGACGTCGGGTTTCAGCGACGCGCAGAACGGCGGCAATGGCGAGGCGCTCGAGAATCTGCTCAGCAAGCCTTACCGCAAGCAGGACCTCGCCCGCCGCCTCGACGAGCTGATCTCCGAAGATGAGAGCTAGCCGCCCCTAGAACGCCGTCGAAGGCTCGAACAGCCCGAAATTGCGCCGCCATATCTCGCAGATCTCGCCCACGGTCGCGTAGGCGCGAACCGCCTCCAGCACGGGCG
>CADEFF010000044.1 GCA_902826565.1 uncultured Rhodospirillaceae bacterium
CGCGCATGGCCGCGAGGCGGACGGGCGCCGTGGTCCTCTTCAAAGGGATCGACAGCGTGATCGCGGATCCCGAGGGGCGGACGCTCGTCAACAACAATGCGCCTGCCGACCTTGCCAGCGCCGGCACGGGCGATGTGCTGGCGGGCATCATCGCGGGATTGCTGGCGCAGCGGATGCCGGCATTCGAGGCGGCCGCGGCGGGGGCCTGGCTGCATGGCGAAGCGGGCAGGGGCGCCGGTCCGGGGCTGATCGCCGAAGACCTGCCCGAACAGCTCCCGGCGCTCTGGAAGCGGCTTCGCGACGCGTGACGCCCCTCGTCATCCGGCGGGCCGAGCCGGCCGACAAGGCGCGGCTCATCGAGATCTGCGTCGCGGCGCAGGCGCAGGCCTTTCCGAACTGGACGTCCGACATGCGCACGGCGGCGGAATTCGACGCGCAAACCCGGGGCGAGGAGATCTGGGCGACGCTGCAGGACAACCGTGCCGTCGGCATGGCCTCGCTCTTCCGGCCCCGCCGATTTCTGCATCACCTTTATGTAGATCCCGCCTTCCAGGGCGGCGGGGTCGGGCGGGCGCTTCTGGCCCATGCGATCGCGGCCTCCGGCGGGCGCCTCGCGCTCAAATGCGACGTGGACAATCGGCGCGCCTGCGGCTTCTACCAGGCCATGGGAATGCGGCCGGCGGCTTGGGGCTGGGCGCCGACCGGACCCTGGATCCGCTTCGTCCGGTGAGGGGCGCTTTTCTGGTTGTCCGATTGTCGGCTGTGCTATACACCGCGCCCTGCGCTGGCTCGGGGTGGCCCTCGATGCTGCGTCCCGGCAGGCGGGCGTGGCGAAACTGGTAGACGCGCCAGATTTAGGTTCTGGTGACGCAAGTCGTGGGGGTTCGAGTCCCTCCGCCCGCACCAAACTAACCCGGCCCCCGAATGGCAGATGGGTCAGGCCGCGGGCTCGACCGAGCCTGCCGAGCTTCGAAACGAACGGACGGATGCGATGCAGGTAACCGAGACCAATGTTGAAGGGCTGCGACGGCAGTTCAAAGTCACCATTCCGGCCAACGACGTCGAGAAGCGCGTCGAGACCGAGCTGCAGGAGATCGGGCGCAGCGCCAGGCTGCCCGGCTTCCGCCCCGGCAAGATCCCGATGCAGGTCCTGAAGCAGCGCTTCGGCCAGTCGGTACGCGGCCGCGTCGCGGAGACTGCCGTCAACGACAGCACCCATCAGCTCCTGAACGAGCGCGGCCTGCGCGCTGCCGGCCAGCCGCACATCGAGATCACCTCGTTCAACGAAGGCGGCGACCTCGAATACGACCTCGCCTTCGACCTGATGCCCGAGATCAAGCCGATCGAGTTCGGCGCCATCCAGCTCGAACGCCAGGCGGTCGAAGTGAGCGAGAAGGAGGTCGACGAGGCGCTGGAGCGGCTCGCCCAGGCGCAGAAGCGCTCGAGCCCGATCGCCGAGCCGCGCCCGGCGAAGCTGGGCGACGTGGTGGTGGTCGATTTCGAGGGCCGCATCGACGGCGTGGCGTTCCCGGGCGGGAAGGCCGAGGGCCACTATCTGGAGCTGGGCTCGAAGAGCACCATCCCCGGTTTCGAGGACCAGATCGCGGGACACTCGGTCGGCGAGGATTTCGACGTCGAGGTGACGTTCCCCGCCGATTACCCGAAGGCGGAGCTCGCGGGGAAAGCGGCGAAGTTCGCGACCACGATCAAGGAGATTCGCGAACCGCAGACGGTCGCGGTGGACGAGCAGCTCGCCAAGGACATGGGCGCCGAGTCGCTGGAGAAGCTCCGCGAACTTATGAAAGGCCGCATCGAGCGCGACTATAACTCGCTTTCCCGCGGGAAACTGAAGCGCGCTCTACTGGACTGGCTCGCGCAGAAGCACGACTTCACCGCGCCGGCGGGCCTTGTGGACGGCGAGTTCGACGCCATCTGGCAGCAGATCGAAGCCGATCGCCAGCAGGGCCGGAAGGACCCCGACGACGAGGGCAAGAGCGACGAGCAGCTCAAGAAGGAATATCGCGAGATCGCGGAGCGCCGCGTGAAGCTGGGTCTGCTCCTCTCGGAGGTCGGCCGCCTCAACAACATCGAGGTCGGCAACGACGAGATCAGCCGCCAGGTGGCGATGGAAGCCCAGCGCTATCCGGGCCGCGAGAAGGAAGTCGTCGAGTATTATCGCCGGACACCGGCCGCGCTGGCTCAGCTCCGGGCCCCCCTTTATGAAGAGAAGGTGGTAGACTACATCTTGGAGCAAGCCCAGGTCACCGAGCGCAAGGTCACGGCGGAAGAGCTCACCGGCGCGACGGAGGCCGCCGAGCCGGCCAAGAGCTGATCGGTCCACCCGTTTCCGAGCCGGCGGCGACGCCGACGAAAGGTTCCCAGCGATGATCCGCGACCGCGACCCGATCGAGACCTATCACAGCCTGCTCGTGCCGATGGTGGTCGAGCAGACCAATCGCGGCGAGCGCGCTTTCGACATCTATTCGCGCCTGCTGAAGGAGCGGATCATCTTCCTCGTCGGACCGGTGAACGACGCGGTGTCGAGCCTGGTCTGCGCGCAGCTGCTTTTCCTCGAGGCGGAGAATCCGAAGAAGGACATCTCGCTCTACGTGAACTCGCCGGGCGGCGTGGTGAGCTCGGGGCTCGCGATGTACGACACGATGCAATATATCCGACCCGACGTTTCGACCGTCTGCATCGGCATGGCGGCGTCGATGGGGTCGCTGCTGCTCACGGCGGGCGCCGCGAACAAGCGTTATTCGCTGCCGAACTCCCGGATCATGATCCATCAGCCCTCCGGCGGCTATCAGGGGCAGGCGACGGACATCGAGATTCATGCGCGCGAGGTGCTGGCGATCAAGGCGCGGCTCAACGCGATCTACGCCAGGCATACCGGTCAGCCGCTCAATGTGATCGAGGAGTCCATGGAGCGGGACAACTTCATGACCCCCGAGAAAGCCAAGGAATTCGGGATCATCGACCAGGTCGTCGAGCAGCGGCCGGCGAGCGACGATCCGACGGATACGGCGGGTTCCAGCGCCGCGGGAAACTGACCGGTTAACGCCTTCTTGATGCCGGCGGATGTAGTATCCGCGGCGCGACCGGCGGCATGGAACCGAGGCTCCGCCGGAATACGCCGTCACTTCGAGTGACCGGACACGCCGGAAATCGCGGCGGAATTTGCCGTTGTGCGGCGGTTGAGGCACCGGTTAAGATTCGAGTCTAGTTGGCGTATCGGGTTTTCGAACGGTCGAGCGATGAACAAATCCACCGGCGGCGACAGCAAGAGCACTCTCTATTGCTCCTTCTGCGGCAAGAGCCAGCACGAAGTCCGCAAGCTCATTGCCGGCCCGACGGTCTTCATCTGCGACGAGTGCGTCGAGCTCTGCATGGACATCATCCGTGAAGAGCACAAGACGACGCTGGTCAAATCCCGGAACGGGGTCCCGAGCCCGCGCGACATCTGCAACGTGCTGGACGACTATGTGATCGGGCAGGACCACGCGAAGCGCGTGCTCTCGGTCGCCGTGCACAATCACTACAAGCGCCTGTCCAACACCGGCAAGTCGAACGACGTCGAGCTCGCCAAGTCGAACATCCTGCTGGTCGGCCCGACCGGTTGCGGCAAGACGCTGCTCGCCCAGACGCTTGCCCGCATCATCGACGTCCCCTTCACCATGGCGGACGCGACGACCCTGACCGAGGCCGGCTATGTCGGCGAGGATGTCGAGAACATCATCCTGAAGCTGCTGCAGGCCGCCGACTACAACGTCGAGCGCGCGCAGCGCGGCATCGTCTATATCGACGAGGTCGACAAGATCAGCCGCAAGTCGGACAACCCGTCGATCACGCGCGACGTGTCGGGCGAGGGCGTCCAGCAGGCGCTGCTCAAGATCATGGAAGGCACCGTGGCCTCCGTGCCGCCGCAGGGCGGGCGCAAGCATCCGCAGCAGGAGTTCCTGCAGGTCGACACGACCAACATTCTCTTCATCTGCGGCGGCGCCTTCTCCGGGCTCGAGAAGATCATCGCCCAGCGCGGCAACAAGGGCGCGTCGATCGGCTTCGGCGCGGACGTGCGCGGTCCCGACGAGCGTCAGACCGGCGAGATCCTGCGCGAGGTCGAGCCGGAGGACCTGCTCAAATTCGGCCTGATTCCAGAGTTCGTCGGCCGTCTTCCGGTCGTCGCCACGCTCGACGATCTCGACGAGAAGGCGCTGATGGACATCCTCACCAAGCCGAAGAATGCGCTGGTGAAGCAGTATCAGCGGCTCTTCGAGATGGAAGACGTTCGTCTTGAGTTCACCGACGACGCGCTGCGGGGAGTCGCGAATCGCGCGATCCATCGCAAGACCGGCGCGCGCGGTCTTCGTTCGATCCTGGAAAACATCCTGCTCGAGCCGATGTTCGAGCTCCCCAGCCGCGAAGGCGTGGAGGGCGTGGTGATCGGGCGCGAGGTGGTCGAAGGCAAGGCGCAGCCTCTCTATATCTACACCGAGCGCCGCGAAGACGTCGGCAGCAACACCGCCTGACCGTCCGCCCGCCTTGAAAAGGGCGGGTTTTTCACCATCTTTTGAGAAGAATCGAGATATAGTCCCGCGACGTCGGGCCGGCGGTTGTCGCTATGCGACCGCCCAGAACATCGAAGAGGCATCATGACCGACACTCCCCAGGGCACGCCCTATCCGGTCCTTCCGCTGCGCGACATCGTCGTCTTCCCGCACATGATCGTCCCGCTCTTCGTGGGGCGCGAGAAGTCCGTGCGGGCGCTCGAGGACGTGATGAAGGACGACAAGCAGATCCTGCTCGTCACGCAGAAGAACGCGGCCCAGGACGACCCGGCGCCGGCCGACATCTATACGGTCGGCACCCTCGGCACGGTGCTCCAGCTCCTGAAGCTGCCGGACGGCACCGTGAAGGTGCTGGTCGAGGGCGGCAAGCGCGCCCGTATCCAGCGCTACACCGAGAACGAGGTCTTCTTTGAGGCGGAAGCCGAAGCCCTGAACGAGGATGGCGGCGACCCCAAGGAAACGGAGGCGCTCGCCCGCACGGTCGTCACCCAGTTCGAGCAGTACATCAAGCTCAACAAGAAGGTGCCGCCCGAGGTCCTGGTCTCGGTCAACCAGATCGAGGAGCCGGGCAAGCTCGCCGACACCGTCGCATCGCACCTGTCGCTCAAGATCCCCGAGAAGCAGGAGCTGCTGGAGGCGACCTCGATCGTGCAGCGGCTGGAGCGCGTCTATTCCTTCATGGAAGGCGAAATCGGCGTGCTGCAGGTCGAGAAGCGAATCCGCAGCCGCGTCAAGCGCCAGATGGAGAAGACGCAGCGCGAGTACTATCTGAACGAGCAGCTCAAGGCGATCCAGAAGGAGCTCGGCGAGACCGAAGACGGCCGCGACGAGCTCGCGGAGATCGAAGAGCGCATCAACAAGACGAAGTTCTCCAAGGAAGCGCGCGAGAAGGCGCTCGGCGAGCTGAAGAAGCTCCGCTCGATGAGCCCGATGTCGGCCGAGGCAACGGTGGTGCGCAACTACCTCGACTGGCTCGTGTCGATCCCGTGGAAGAAGCCGACCAAGATCAAGCGGGACATCAAGCTCGCCGAGAAGGTCCTCAATGCGGACCATTACGGGCTGGAGAAGGTCAAGGAGCGCATCCTCGAATATCTCGCGGTCCAGCAGCGCATGAACAAGATCAAGGGCCCGATCCTCTGCCTGGTCGGCCCTCCGGGCGTGGGCAAGACCTCGCTCGGCAAGTCGATCGCGCGCGCGACCGGCCGCAACTTCGTTCGCATGTCGCTCGGCGGCGTGCGCGACGAGGCGGAGGTGCGCGGCCATCGCCGGACCTATATCGGCTCGATGCCCGGCAAGGTCATCCAGGGCATGAAGAAGGCGAAGTCGTCCAATCCGCTCTTCCTGCTGGACGAGGTGGACAAGCTCGGCGCCGACTGGCGCGGCGACCCGTCCTCGGCCCTGCTCGAGGTGCTGGATCCGGAGCAGAACTCCACCTTCAACGACCACTATCTCGAGGTCGACTACGACCTGTCGGACGTGATGTTCGTGACCACGGCGAACACGCTGCGCATGCCGCAGCCGCTGCTCGACCGCATGGAGACGATCCGTCTGCCCGGCTACACCGAGGACGAAAAGATCGAGATCGCCAAGCGCCACCTGCTGCCGAAGCAGATCAAGGAGCATGGCATCAAGAAGAACGAGTGGTCGATTTCCGACGACGCGCTGAAGGACCTGATCCGGTACTACACGCGCGAAGCCGGCGTCCGTAACCTGGAGCGCGAGATCGCGAACCTGGTGCGCAAGGGCATCAAGGAGATTCTGATGAAGAATCTCAAGAAGGTGACCGTGTCGCGCCGCAATCTCGAGAAGTTCGCCGGCGTGCGGCGGTTCCGCTACGGCGAGGTCGAGCTCGAGGATCTGGTCGGCATCACGACCGGCCTCGCCTGGACCGAGGTCGGCGGCGAGATCCTGCAGATCGAGGCGGTGACCGTGCCCGGCAAGGGCAGGGTGATCACCACCGGCAAGCTCGGCGACGTCATGAAGGAGTCCGTCCAGGCGGCGGAAAGCTTCGTGAAGTCCCGTTCGACCGAGTTCGGGATCCGCCCGACGATCTTCGAGCGCAAGGACATTCACGTCCACGTGCCCGAGGGCGCCACGCCCAAGGACGGGCCGTCGGCCGGCATCGCGATGTTCACTTCGATCGTCTCCGTGCTGACCGGCATCCCGGTGCGCCGCGACATCGCCATGACCGGGGAGATCACGCTCCGCGGGCGGGTGCTGCCGATCGGCGGCCTCAAGGAGAAGCTCCTGGCCGCCCTCCGCGCCGGCGTGAAGAAGGTCCTGATCCCGGCCGATAATGAGAAGGATCTCGCGGAGATACCGGACAACGTTAAGCGCGGGCTGGAGCTAATCGTGGTGGCGTCGGCGGACGACGTGCTGCGTAACGCGCTCGTGCGCGAACCCACGCCGATCGAGTGGATCGAGCCGAGCGACATCGACAAGCTGCCCGAGAAGACCGATCAGGAGCGCGGCATCATCACGCACTGACCGGCGACGGAATCGGATACTCGCGACTCGGAATCTCCGAGTCGCGAGGCGGCTCCGAACCCCGCGGAAATCTGGGGATATCCGAGGTTCCGCGATTGACGCGATCACGAAGCGCGATCTAGACTTGAGTCGTATTCGCGCCGCACTTCTCTACTTCCAACCACAACGAAACTGATCGTCCCAATTCGCAGAAGGGGGGTTTTTCCGGTGAACAAGAACGATCTCATCGCCGAAGTCGCCAACGATACGGGTTTGTCCAAGGGCGATGCCGCGAAGGCGGTGGACGCCGTGTTCGATGCGATTACCAAATCGCTCAAGAAGATGACCGAAGTCCGCCTCGTCGGCTTCGGCACCTTCACCGTCGCGCGTCGCGCCGCTTCCGAAGGTCGCAACCCGCGCACGGGTGAGAAGATCAAGATCCCGGCCTCCAAGCAGCCGAAGTTCAAGGCCGGCAAAGCTCTCAAGGACGCTGTAAACTAACGCGCCGCCGACGCGAGATCCGGCACACGGATACCGGCCGCCCGCTCGTCAGCGTGGCGGCCGGTCGCGTTTTACGGGCTGCGGCCGGCGACCCGGCTATTTAAGATGAAGGCGACGCGTCCCGGGGCACCCTGCCGGATGAGGCGGGGCCCGGACGCCGCGGGCGATTAGCTCAGTTGGCAGAGCATCTCGTTTACACCGAGAGGGTCGGCGGTTCGAGCCCGTCATCGCCCACCATTTCCGCCTCTCGCACCCGCCGTCCATGACGCGCCGGCCGCTTGACAGGGGGTGGCATGGGCTTTACATGAACCGGCCCCGCGAAAGGGCCGCTTCATGGGGGCGTAGCTCAGTTGGTTAGAGCGCCGGCCTGTCACGCCGGAGGCCGCGGGTTCAAGTCCCGTCGCTCCCGCCATCCTCTTCTCCCGGGATGGCATTTTCGCAGTTCGACCCCATCTTCATATCGACGCGGCTGCGACGATCGAGCGCGTTCGGCGGGAGGGCGATTTATCCTTTCCGCACCTAGGCCAGCGACATATATTGGCGGCGATTTTTCGGGGGGAGCGGCGGAGCGGCCCGGCTGTGCCTGGCGCCGTTCTTTGCGCTGCCTCCCGTCGGAAGCGACACGCCAGACGATGAGTACTGAATGCAGTCCATGCTCGCCGAATATCTACCGATCCTGATCTTTCTCGGCATCGCGGTTGCGGTCGCCGGGGCGGCCATCGGCGCGTCCTTCATCGTCGCCCGCCAGAACCCCGATCCGGAAAAGCTTTCGCCCTACGAATGCGGATTCGACGCGTTCGACGACGCCCGGCGTCGCTTCGACGTTCGGTTCTACCTCGTGGCGCTGCTCTTCATCATCTTCGACCTCGAAGTCGCATTCCTCTTCCCCTGGGCGATCACGCTCGGCGACACCGGGATGTTCGGCTTCTGGTCGATGACGCTGTTCCTCTTCGTCTTGACCGTCGGGTTCGCCTATGAGTGGCGGAAAGGAGCGTTGGAATGGGACTGAGCCAACCGATCCAGCCGAGCCGCGACGAAGTGGCTGCCGCCGTCGGTCAGGAGCTCGCCGACAAGGGCTTCATCGTCACCCATCTCGACAAGCTGGTGAACTGGGCGCGGACCGGGTCGCTCTGGCCGATGACCTTCGGACTCGCCTGCTGCGCCGTCGAGATGATGCATGCCTATATGGCGCGCTACGACCTCGACCGGTTCGGCGTCGTCCCGCGGGGCAGCCCGCGACAGTCCGACGTGATGATCGTCGCCGGCACCCTCACCAACAAGATGGCCCCCGCGCTCCGCAAGGTCTACGACCAGATGGCGGAGCCGCGCTGGGTCATCTCCATGGGTTCCTGCGCCAATGGCGGCGGCTACTACCACTATTCCTACGCCGTGGTGCGCGGCTGCGACCGCATCGTGCCGGTGGACGTCTATGTTCCGGGCTGTCCGCCGACCGCCGAAGCATTGGTCTACGGCATTCTTCAATTGCAGAAGAAGATCAAGCGAACCGGCACGATCGCGCGTTAGGCGCGGTTGCGACGCAAGCGAGTATCATCTGGCATGACAGACGGCACCAACAGTCTTACCGACGCGCTGCAGCATCTCGGCGCCTACATCGCAGGCGCGCTCGAGAACGAGGTGCAGGGGACGGAGATCCTCCGCGGCGAGCTGATCGTTCGCGTGACGCGCCCTTCGATCGTGAAGGTGCTGACGTTCCTGCGCGACGACAGCCACTGCCTCTTCAAGCAGCTCATCGATATCTGCGGCGTCGACTATCCGGACCGCGAGGAGCGGCTGGAGGTCGTCTACAACCTGCTCAGCCTCAAGCATAATCACCGGATCCGGGTGAAGCTGACCACGACGCCGGACGCCCCGGTGCCTTCGGTCGTGGGCGTGTTCAACGCGGCCAACTGGTTCGAGCGCGAGGCCTGGGATCTCTACGGCGTGTTCTTCGCCGACCACCCCGACCTCCGCCGGCTGCTGACCGACTACGGATTCGAAGGCCATCCGATGCGGAAGGATTTTCCGCTCACCGGTTATGTCGAGGTCCGCTACGACGAGGGCCAGAAGCGGGTGATCTACGAGAAGGTGAAGCTGGTCCAGGAATTCCGCAGCTTCGATTTCGTGAGCCCCTGGGAAGGGATGCTGACGCGGCTTCCGGGCGACGAGAAGGCGACCAAATCGTGACCGAAACCCAGATCAAGCCGCTCACCATGAATTTCGGGCCGCAGCATCCGGCGGCCCATGGCGTGCTGCGCCTCGTCATGGAGATGGACGGCGAGGTGATCGAGCGGCTCGATCCGCATATCGGGTTGCTGCATCGCGGCACCGAGAAGCTCATCGAGTACAAGACGTACGTGCAGGCGATCCCCTATTTCGACCGGCTCGATTACGTCTCGCCGATGTGCCAGGAGCATGCCTTCGTGCTCGCCATCGAGAAGCTGCTCGGGCTCGAGGTGCCGATACGCGGGCAGTATATCCGCGTGCTGTTCGACGAGATCACCCGGCTGCTGAACCACCTGCTCAACATCCCGGCCTATGCGATGGATGTGGGCGCGATGACGCCCTTCCTCTGGGCCTTCGAGCAGCGCGAGCTGCTGATGGAGTTCTACGAGCGCGTCAGCGGTGCGCGGCTTCATGCGGCCTACTATCGGCCGGGCGGGGTGCATCAGGACCTGCCGGCCGGCATTCTCGACGACATCATGGCCTGGGCGGAGCAGTTTCCCCAGGTCATCGACGATATCGACGTGCTGCTGACCGAGAACCGCATCTTCAAGCAGCGCCTGGTCGATATCGGGACCGTCTCCGCGGCCGACGCGCTCGATTGGGGCTTCACCGGTCCGATGCTGCGCGCCTCGGGCGTCGCCTGGGATTTGCGCAAGTCGCAGCCCTACATGGTCTACGACAAGATGAAGTTCGACGTGCCGATCGGAAAGAACGGCGATTGCTACGACCGCTACCTCGTGCGCATGGAAGAGATGCGGCAAAGCCTGCGCATCGTCCGCCAGGCCTGCGAGCAGATGCCGGGCGGGCCCTGCACCAGCGACGACCGCAAGATCACGCCGCCCAAGCGCGCCGACATGAAACGCTCGATGGAAGCGCTGATCCATCACTTCAAGCTCTATACCGAGGGCTTCCACGTGCCGCCGGGCGAGACCTACACGGCGGTCGAGGCGCCGAAAGGCGAGTTCGGCGTCTATCTCGTGTCGGACGGGGGCAACCGGCCCTATCGCTGCAAGATCCGTGCCCCGGGCTTCACCCATCTCGCCGCCATCGACTATGTGAGCAAGGGCTACATGCTGGCGGATTCAGTGGCGATCCTCGGCTCCATGGACATCGTTTTCGGCGAGATCGATCGATGAGCAGCAACGCCCCCGACACCGGCCCCGAGAGCTTCGCCTTCGATGCTGCGAACGCCGAGCGCGCGAAGAAGATCATGGCGCGCTATCCGCAAGGGCGGCAGGCGAGCGCGGTGCTGGCGCTGCTCGACCTCGCCCAGCGGCAGTCCGGCGGCTGGCTGCCGCGCGCCGCGATGGACCATGTGGCGAAGATCCTCGACATGGCGCCGATCCGCGTCTACGAGGTCGCGACCTTCTACACGATGTTCAACCTGAAGCCGGTCGGGAAATTCCATCTCCAGCTCTGCCGGACCACACCCTGCTGGCTGCGCGGCTCGGATGCGCTGAAGCAGGCTTGCGAGAAGAAGCTCGGCATCGGGCTGAAGCAGGTCACGCCGGACGGCCTCTTCTCGATGGTCGAAGTCGAATGCCTCGGCGCCTGCGTGAACGCGCCGGTGATCCAGATCAACGACGATTTCTACGAGGATCTCGATCCGCAGCGGCTCGAGGCGCTGCTCGATGCGCTGGCGCGCGGCGAGACTGCCAAGATCGGCTCGCAGACCGGGCGCCAGGGCTCGGCGCCGGAGGGCGGGCCGCAGGTGCTGACCGGCGCGAAGGCGGGGGCCTAGTTCATGCTGCGCGACGAAGACCGCATCTTCCGCAATCTCTACGGCGCCGGCGACTGGCGGCTCGCCGGCGCGCGCAGCCGCGGCGCGTGGGACGACACGAAGTCGCTCCTGGACCGCGGACCCGACGCGATCGTGGACGAGATCAAGAAGTCGGATCTGCGCGGCCGGGGCGGGGCGGGATTCCCGACCGGCCTCAAATGGTCCTTCATGCCGAAGCAGTCGGACGGGCGGCCTTCCTATCTCGTCGTCAATGCCGACGAGTCCGAGCCCGGCACCTGCAAGGACCGCGACATCCTGCGCTACGACCCGCATGTGCTGCTCGAAGGCTGCCTCGTGGCCGGCTTCGCGATGCGGACGCGCGCCTGCTACATCTATATCCGCGGCGAGTTCTTCAACGAGGCCTCGAACCTGCAGCAGGCGATCGACGAAGCCTATGCGGCCGGCCTGCTCGGCAAGAATGCCTGCGGCTCGGGCTACGATTACGACGTCTATCTGCATCGCGGCGCCGGCGCCTATATCTGCGGCGAGGAGACGGCGCTCCTCGAGAGCCTCGAGGGCAAGAAAGGCCAGCCGCGCCTCAAGCCGCCGTTCCCGGCGGCGGTCGGACTCTATGGCTGCCCGACGACGGTCAACAATGTCGAAACCATCGCGGTCGCGCCCACGATCCTGCGCCGCGGCGCGGACTGGTGGCTGAAGATCGGCCGGCCGAAGAACACCGGCACCAAGATCTTCTGCATCTCGGGCCATGTGAACAAGCCCTGCAACGTCGAAGAGGCGATGGGCATCCCGCTGAAGGAGCTCATCGAGACCTATGCCGGCGGCGTGCGCGGCGGCTGGGACAACCTGCTGGCGGTGATTCCGGGCGGTTCCTCGGTGCCGATGTTGCCGCGCTCGATCTGCGACACGATCCTGATGGATTTCGATTCGCTGCGCGAGGTGAAGTCCGGCCTCGGCACGGCCGCCGTCATCGTCATGGACAAATCGACCGACCTCATCGCCGCCATCGCGCGGCTCTCGCATTTCTACATGCATGAGAGCTGCGGCCAGTGCACGCCCTGCCGCGAGGGCACCGGCTGGATGTGGCGCGTGATGGAGCGGATGGTGAAGGGCAACGCGACGATCCCCGAGATCGATGTGCTCGAGGAGGTCACGCGCGAGGTCGAGGGACACACGATCTGCGCGCTCGGCGACGCCGCCGCTTGGCCGATCCAGGGTCTGATCCGGCATTTCCGGCCCGAGCTCGAGCGACGCATCGAAGCCTATCGCCAGCGGCCGCAGGCGGCGGAGTAGAAGAACCATGCCCAAGCTCACCATCGACGGACAGGCGATCGAGGTCCCCGGCGGCATCACGGTGCTGCAGGCCTGCGAGATGGCCGGCGTCGAGATCCCGCGCTTCTGCTATCACGAGCGGCTGTCGGTCGCCGGCAATTGCCGGATGTGCCTCGTCGAGATGGAGAAGTCGCCGAAGCCGATCGCGTCCTGCGCCATGCCGGTCGCCGAGGGCATGGTCATCAAGACCGACACGCCGATGGTGGCGAAGGCGCGGCGCGGGGTGATGGAGTTCCTCCTCATCAACCATCCGCTCGACTGCCCGATCTGCGACCAGGGCGGCGAGTGCGACCTGCAGGACCAGGCCGTCGCCTACGGCTTCGACCGCAGCCGCTTCCACGAGAACAAGCGCGCGGTGCCGGACAAGGATTTCGGCCCGCTTATCAAGACCTCGATGACGCGCTGCATCCATTGCACCCGGTGCATCCGGTTCTCGGCCGAGATCGCCGGCGTGGAGGAGCTGGGCGCCACGGGACGCGGCGAGCATCTCGAGATCGGCACCTATGTGCAGAAGGCGATCAGCTCGGAGCTTTCGGGCAACCTCATCGATATCTGCCCGGTGGGCGCGCTGCTCTCGAAGCCCTACGCCTTCAGCGCGCGTCCCTGGGAGCTGGTGAAGACGGAATCGATCGACGTGCTCGATGCCGTCGGCAGCGCCATCCGCGTCGACAGCCGCGGGCGCGAAGTTATGCGCGTGCTGCCGCGCCTCAATGACGAGATCAACGAGGAGTGGATCGCCGACAAGACGCGCTTCGCCTGCGACGGGCTGAAGCGCCAGCGGCTGGACCGGCCTTATGTGAGGGTCGACGGCAAGCTGCAGCCGGCGAGCTGGCCCGAAGCCTTCGACGCGATCGCAAGCCGCCTTCACGGCGTCGCCGGGAACCGCATCGCCGCCATCGCGGGCGATCTCGCGGATCTCGAATCGATGCTGGCGCTGAAGGAGCTCGCGACGGGGCTCGGCTCTGCCAACCTCGAATGCCGGCAGGACGGCGCCGCGATCGATGCGACGACCCGCGCAGGCTATATCTTCAACACCACGATCCAGGGCATCGAGCGCGCCGATCTCTGCCTCCTGATCGGTACCAACCCGCGCTGGGAAGCGCCGCTCATCAATGCGCGGCTGCGCAAGCGGTTCGTGACGGGCGGGCTGCGGGTGGCGGCCGTGGGCGGGACGCCGGACCTGACCTTCCCGGTCGAGGCGCTGGGCGGGGGCCCCGACACGCTCCGTGAGATCGCCGAGGGCCGCCATCCCTTCGCCGAACGCCTCAAGGCCGCGAAGAACCCGATGCTGATCCTGGGCCAGGGCGCCATCGCCCGCACCGACGGAGCGGCGGTGCTCGCGCTCGCCCGCCAGATCGCGGATAGCTGCGGCCTCATCCGCGAGGGCTGGAACGGCTTCAACATGCTGCACAGCGCGGCCGCGCGCGTCGGCGGGCTCGATCTCGGCTTCCTGCCGGGGGCCGGCGGCCGCGACCTCAAGGCTATCCTCGAGGCCGCGGAGCAGGGCGCGATCGATGTCGTCTATCTGCTCGGCGCCGACGAGTTCCCGGTTTCCCGCCTCGGCAAGGCCTTCGCCATCTATCAGGGTCATCACGGCGACGCCGGTGCGCACCGCGCCGACGTGATCCTCCCGGGCGCCGCCTATACCGAGAAGAACGGCACCTACGTCAATACCGAGGGGCGGGTGCAGCAGGCGAAGCGCGCCATCTTCCCGCCGGGCGAGGCGAGGGAGGACTGGGCGATCCTGCGCGCGCTCTCCGAGCGGCTCGGCAAGCCGCTGCCCTATGACTCGCTGGAGCAGCTCCGCAAGCGGCTCTTCGAGCTGAAGCCGCATTTCGCGGTCCTCGACGATCTGCAGCCGGCCGCCTGGGGTGCCTTCGGCAAGGCCGGCGCAACCGATGCGGCGCCATTCCGCTTGCCGATCGAGAACTACTACATGACCGATCCGATCAGCCGCGCCTCCGAAACCATGGCGGCCTGCAGCGCCGCCTTCGTGGCGACGGACGCAAGGAAGACCGGCACTCATGGCTGATTTCTGGTCCGGATACGCGTTACCGACGGCGATCATCGTCGCGCAGATCCTGGCGATCGTTCTGCCGCTGCTGCTGGCGGTCGCCTATCTCACCTATGCCGAGCGCAAGGTGATCGCCTCCATGCAGATGCGGCGCGGCCCGAACGTCGTCGGACCGTTCGGGCTGCTGCAGCCGATCGCGGACGGGGTGAAGCTGCTCTTCAAGGAGACGATCATCCCGGCCGGCGCCAACCGCGTCGTGTTCGTGGCGGCGCCGATGATCACCTTTACGCTCAGCCTCGTCGCCTGGGCGGTCATTCCGTTCGGGGAGGGGATCGTGCTCGCCGACATCAATGTCGGCATCCTCTATCTCTTCGCGATCTCCTCGCTCGGCGTCTACGGCGTGGTCATGGCCGGCTGGGCCAGCAACTCGAAATATCCCTTCCTCGGCGCGCTCCGCTCGGCAGCGCAGATGGTTTCCTACGAGGTTTCCATCGGCTTCGTCATGGTGACGGTGTTGCTCTGCGTCGGGTCGCTCAACCTCAGCGACATCGTGAACGCGCAGCGGACCATCTGGTTCGCCGTGCCGCTGCTGCCGATGTTCGTGATCTTCTTCATCTCGGCGCTCGCCGAGACCAACCGCGCGCCCTTCGACCTTCCGGAATCGGAATCGGAGCTGGTGGCGGGGTATTTCTCCGAATATTCCTCGATGACCTTCGCGCTCTTCTTCCTCGGCGAATACGCCAACATGATCCTGATGAGCGCGTCCACCACGATACTGTTCCTCGGCGGCTGGCTGCCGCCGCTGGACATCGCGCCGTTCAACTGGATTCCGGGGCCGATCTGGTTCGGCGCGAAGATCGCGCTGGTGCTGTTCGGATTCCTCTGGGTGCGGGCGACCTTCCCGCGCTACCGCTACGACCAGCTCATGCGGCTCGGCTGGAAGGTGTTCCTGCCCTTCACCCTGTTCTGGCTGATGGTGACGGCGGGCGTGCTCGTCGCCTTCGACTGGCTGCCCAAGTGATCCCGAAGATCGGAGCCCGCCGGCTCCGGGGAAGAGAGACCTAAGCGATGTCGGTTCTTCAACGTGGCGCGAAAAGCCTGCTCCTGTCCGAGCTCGTGACCGGGCTCGGGCTGACCTTCCGCTACATCTTCAAGCCGAAGGTCACGCTCAACTATCCCTACGAGAAGGGCCCGCTCTCGCCGCGGTTCCGCGGCGAGCATGCGCTCCGCCGCTATCCGAACGGCGAGGAGCGCTGCATCGCCTGCAAGCTCTGCGAGGCGATCTGCCCGGCGCTCGCCATCACCATCGAGGCCGAGCCCCGCGAGGACGGCAGCCGCCGCACCACGCGCTACGACATCGATATGACGAAATGCATCTATTGCGGCCTCTGCCAGGAGGCCTGCCCGGTCGACGCCATCGTCGAGGGACCGAACTTCGAGTTCGCGACCGAGACCCGCGAGGAGCTTTTCTACAACAAGGAGAAGCTGCTCGCGAACGGCGACCGCTGGGAGCCGGAACTCGCCGCCAACCTCGCCGCCGACGCGCCGTACCGGTGAGCCGAAGCGCCGGTCAGGGGATCTAGGGAATGATCGTTCAGTCGCTTGCCTTCTATCTGTTCGCGGCCGTGACGCTCGCTTCGGGCGTGATGGTCATTTCGGCGCGCAATCCGGTCCATTCCGTGCTGTTCCTGATCCTCGCCTTCTTCAACTCGGCCGGGCTCTTCGTGCTGCTCGGCGCCGAGTTCCTGGCGATGATCCTGGTCGTGGTCTATGTCGGCGCGGTCGCGGTGCTGTTCCTTTTCGTCGTGATGATGCTCGACATCAACTTCGCCGAACTGCGCCAAGGCTTCATGACCTACCTCCCGGTCGGTGCGCTGGTCGGGCTCATCCTGGTGGTCGAGCTGCTGCTGGTGGTCGGAGGCTGGGCGGTCCATCCGACGGCGGCGATGATGTCGGGCGCACCCACAGCGCCGGGCAGCCTCACCAACACCGAAGCGATCGGGCAGGTGCTCTACACTCGCTATTTCTACCTCTTCCAGGCCGCCGGTCTCATCCTGCTGGTCGCCATGGTCGGCGCCATCGTGCTGACCCTCCGCCATCGCGAGGTGCGCCGGCAGTCGATCGGCCGGCAGGTCAGCCGCCGCGCCGGCGACACGCTGGAAGTGAAGGACGTGCCGACGGGGAGCGGCATCTGAAATGGAGATCGGCCTCAGCCACTACCTGACCGTCGCCGCGATCCTCTTCGCGCTCGGCATCTTCGGCATCTTCCTCAACCGGAAGAACGTCATCATCATCCTGATGTCGATCGAGCTGATGCTGCTCGCCGTCAACATCAACCTCGTCGCCTTCTCCGCCTTCCTCAACGATCTCGTGGGGCAGATCTTCGCCATGTTCGTCCTGACGGTCGCGGCCGCGGAAGCCGCGATCGGGCTTGCCATCCTCGTCGTCTATTTCCGCAACCGCGGATCCATCGCGGTCGAAGACATCAACATGATGAAGGGCTGAGCGGCCATGGATACCGCCATCGTCGTTCTGCCGCTGCTCGGCGCGATCCTCGCCGGGCTCTTCGGCCGCTGGCTGGGGGACAAGGGATCGCAGGCGGTGACCTGCGTTCCCATGCTGATCTCGCTCGCCCTCTCGATCGTCGTCTTCATCGACGTGGCCCTGCACGGCAATTCCCGCACGACCGAGCTATTCACCTGGTTCGCTTCGGGCGACTTCGAGATGAGCTGGGCCGTCAAGGTCGATACGCTCACCGCGGTGATGCTGATCGTGGTCACCGGCGTCTCCTCGATGGTGCATATCTATTCGATCGGCTACATGCACCACGATCCGTCGGTGCCGCGCTTCATGGCCTATCTCAGCCTCTTCACCTTCTGCATGCTGATGCTGGTGACGGCCGACAATTTCATGCAGATGTTCTTCGGCTGGGAAGGGGTGGGGCTCTGCTCCTACCTCCTGATCGGCTTCTGGTACGACCGCCCGACCGCCAACGCCGCCGCGATCAAGGCCTTCATCGTCAACCGCGTCGGCGATTTCGGCTTCGCCCTCGGGATCATGGGCGTGTTCTACCTGTTCGGGACGGTCGATTTCGAGACGGTCTTCCAGGCAGCGCCGGGGCAGGCGGGCGCCACCCTCCATTTCCTCGGCGCCGACTTCGACGCGCTCACGACGCTCTGCCTGCTGCTCTTCGTCGGCGCGATGGGCAAGTCGGCACAGCTCGGCCTCCATACCTGGCTGCCGGACGCCATGGAGGGCCCGACGCCAGTCTCCGCCCTCATCCATGCCGCGACGATGGTGACCGCCGGCGTCTTCATGGTCTGCCGCCTGTCGCCGATGTTCGAATATGCGCCGACCGCCCTCGATGTGGTTGCCTTCGTCGGCGCCTCGACCGCGATCTTCGCGGCCACGGTCGGGCTGGTGCAGAACGACATCAAGCGGGTCATCGCCTATTCGACCTGCAGCCAGCTCGGCTACATGTTCTTCGCCGCCGGCGTGTCGGCCTATGGGGCGGCGATGTTCCATCTCTTCACCCACGCCTTCTTCAAGGCGCTGCTCTTCCTCGGGGCGGGCTCGGTGATCCATGCCATGTCCGGCGAGCAGGACATGCGCAAGATGGGCGGCATCTGGCGCCTCATCGTCGTCACCTATGTGCTGATGTGGATCGGCAGCCTTGCGTTGGCCGGCATCGGCATCCCGGGCGTCTTCGGCTTTGCCGGCTTCTATTCGAAGGACATGATGGTGGAGGCCGCCTGGGCCGCGCACAGCCCGATCGGCCAATATGCCTTCTGGCTCGGCATCATCGCGGCCTTCATGACGGCCTTCTATTCCTGGCGGGTCCTTTTCATGACCTTCCATGGCGAGCCGCGGGCGGATCACGACACCATGCATCACGTGCATGAATCGCCCTGGGTGATGCTGGCGCCGCTCGTCGTGCTCGCCGTCGGCGCCACCTTCGGCGGCATCGCCTTCTACGACCTCTTCGTGGGCGAGGCGATGCACGGGTTCTGGCGGGAGTCGATCCTCGTCCTCGAGGGGCACAACACCATCGAGGCTGCCCATCACTCGCCGCTCTGGGTGAAGCTGGCGCCCCTCGTCATGGGCATCGGCGGCATCGGTCTCGCCTGGGTGTTCTACATGCTGCGGCCGGACCTGCCGCGTCTGCTGGCCGAGCGCCTGCGCGCGATCTACCTCTTTTTCCTCAACAAGTGGTATTTCGACGAGCTCTACGACACGATCTTCGTACGGCCGCTCCTGGCGCTCGGCTACAACCTCTGGAAATCCGGCGACGGCGCCGTGATCGACGGCGTCGGTCCGGACGGCGTCGCTGCCGCCACGCGGAATCTGGCGCGGCGAGCCGGCCGGCTGCAGACCGGATATGTCTATCACTATGCCTTTGCCATGCTGATCGGGGTGGTCGCCATCGTGACCTGGTATCTGTTCGCAGGCGCGGAGTAGGGGACCATGCCGAGCGATTTTCCGATCCTTTCAGTCGTTACCTTTCTGCCGATCGCGGGTGCGCTTTTCATCCTGATCATTCGCGGCGACGGCGACCCGGCGATCGTCGCCCGCAACGCCCGCGGCGTGGCGCTGCTGGCCTCGACCATTACCTTCCTGCTGTCGCTCGAGCTCTGGTTCGGCTTCGACAAGACCACCGCCGACTTCCAGTTCGTCGAGCAGGCGGAATGGATCCCGACTTTCGGCATCTCGTACCACATGGGCGTGGACGGCATCTCGGTGCTGTTCGTGCTGCTCTCGACGCTGCTGACGCCGATCTGTGTGCTGGCGAGCTGGGAGGCGATCCAGACCCGCGTGAAGGAATACATGATCGCGTTCCTGGTGCTGGAAACGCTCATGGTCGGCACCTTCTGCGCGCTCGACTTCATCGGTTTCTACATGTTCTTCGAGGGCGTGCTGATCCCAATGTTCCTCATCATCGGCGTCTGGGGCGGCGCGCGGCGGGTCTATTCCGCTTTCAAATTCTTCCTCTATACGCTCCTCGGCTCGGTGCTGATGCTGCTCGCGATCCTCGCGATCTATTTCCAGCTCGGCACGACCGATATCCCGACGGCGCTGGAACACGGTTTCCCGCCGGAGATGCAGACCTGGCTCTGGCTCGCCTTCTTCGCCTCCTTCGCGGTCAAGGTGCCGATGTGGCCGGTTCATACCTGGCTGCCCGATGCCCACGTCGAGGCGCCGACGGCAGGCTCGGTGATCCTGGCCGGCGTGCTGCTGAAGATGGGCGCCTACGGTTTCATCCGCTTCTCGGTGCCGATGCTGCCCGACGCCACCGTGATGTTCACGCCGTTGATCTATACGCTCAGCATCGTGGCGGTGATCTATACCTCGCTGGTCGCGCTCGCCCAGCAGGACATGAAAAAGCTGATCGCCTACAGCTCCGTCGCGCATATGGGTTTCGTCACGGTCGGCATTTTTACCCTCAACCAGCAAGGCATCGAAGGCGCGCTCTTCCAGATGCTCAGCCACGGCATCGTTTCCGGCGCGCTCTTCCTCGTGGTCGGGGTGGTCTATGACCGCATCCACAGCCGCGAGATCGCCCGTTATGGCGGACTCGTCCACCGGATGCCGCTCTACAGCGCGGCCTTCATGCTCTTCATGCTGGCCTCGGTCGGGCTGCCGGGCACCAGCGGCTTCGTCGGCGAGTTCCTGGTCATGGTCGGCGCCTTCCAGGCGAATAACTGGGTGGCGCTGCTGATCTGCACCGGCATCATCCTCAGCGCGGCCTACATGCTCTGGCTCTATCGCCGGGTGATCTTCGGAAAGCTCGAGAAGGCGGACCTGATGGGTATCCTCGACCTGAACCGGCGCGAGATCCTGGTGTTCGCGCCGCTGGTCGTGCTCGTGCTCTGGATGGGCATCTATCCGAAGCCGTTCCTGGAATTCATGTCGCCGACCGTCGAGCGGCTGATCGCTCGCCACCAGGCGGCGATCGCCGACACGCCTCCCAGCGGCCTTTCCTCGCTCGTCGGGGAATCCTGGCAGGCGATCGAGACGCGGCTGAGGTGATCCCGATGATGAGCCAATCCTTCCATCTGGCGCTGCCGGAAATCCTCATCGCCGGGGCCTGCATGGCGATGATGCTGCTCGGCGCCTTCAGCCGTGCCGACCGCACCGCGCTGATCACCGGGCTGACGGTGGCGACGATGGTGGTTGCCGGGATCCTCGTGCTCATGCTGCCCGAGGGCCGGCAGACTGCCTTCGGCGGCCTCTTCGTCACCGACAGCTATGGCGCCTTCCTCAAGATCACGGTGCTGATCGCCGCAATCTTCAGCATCCTGCTGTCGATCGGCTATCTGCGGCGCGAGATGATGGCCCGCTACGAATATCCGCTGCTGCTGCTGTTCGCTGTGCTCGGCATGCTGATGATGGTCTCGGCGAACGACCTCATCGCGCTCTATGTCGGCATCGAGCTGCAGAGCCTGGCGCTCTACGTCATCGCCGCCTTCCGGCGCGACAATTTGCGGTCGACCGAAGCAGGCCTCAAATATTTCGTCCTGGGGGCGCTCGCCTCCGGCATGCTGCTCTACGGGTCGTCGCTGATCTACGGCTTCCTCGGCACCACCAGCTTCGATTCCATCGCCGACAGCCTGATCGGGGTGACGACGCCGTCGCTCGGCCTCGTGATCGGCCTCGTTTTCGTGATCGCCGGCCTCGCCTTCAAGGTGTCGGCGGTGCCGTTCCATATGTGGACTCCCGACGTCTACGAAGGCGCGCCGACGCCGGTCACCGCCTTCTTCGCGATCGCGCCGAAGGTGGCGGCGATCGGCCTCTTCGGCCGCGTGCTGATCGGTCCGTTCGGCGAGATGCTGCCGCAATGGCAGCAGGTCATCACCTTCATCGCCATTGCCTCCATGGCGCTCGGCGCCTTTGCCGCGATCAACCAGAGCAACATCAAGCGGCTGATGGCCTACAGCGCCATCGCCAATGTGGGCTATGCGCTGGTCGGCCTCGCCGCGGGGACGGAGCAGGGGATGCGCGGCCTGCTCATCTACATGGCCATCTATGTGGTGACCAACGCCGGTACCTTCGCCTGCATCCTCGCCATGCGCCAGAAGGGCCGGATGGTCGAAGGCATCGCCGATCTCGCGGGCCTCGGCAAGACACAGCCGATGATGGCCTTCGCCTTCGGCGTCTTCATGTTCTCGCTCGCCGGCATCCCGCCGCTTGCCGGCTTCTTCGGCAAGCTCTTCGTGTTCCAGGCGGCGATCCAGGCGGAGCTCTACACCCTCGCCGTGATCGGCGTGGTGACCAGCGTGGTCGGCGCCTATTACTATCTGCGCATCGTGAAGATCATGTATTTCGACGAGCCGACGGAGAGCTTCGATCGCCCCGTGGGGATCGACATCGCGGGGGTGACCGCCGTCGCGGCCGCGCTGACCCTGCTCTTCTTCGTGCTTCCGGCACCGCTGCTCGGAAGCGCCGAAGCCGCCGCCGCCGCGCTCTTCGGCGGCTGAGCGGGCGGCCGGATCCGGTATGGCAGGCGCGCCGCTGGCGTTCCCCTCCTTCTACCGGGTTCTCGCCTTCGACAGCCTGCCCAGCACCATGGACGAGTGCCGGCGCCAGGCGGCGGCCGGCGCTCCCGAAGGCCTGCTGGTCTGGGCGCGGGAGCAGACCGCGGGGCGCGGCCGCCGCGGCCGCAGCTTCGCCTCGCCGCCGGGCAATCTCTATCTCTCGCTGCTGCTGCGGCCCGACCGTTCGGCCGCTGAAGGCGCGCAGCTCGGCTTCGTGGCGGCCGTGGCGCTCGCCGATGCGGTGAGCGGTCTGCTGCCCGATGGCGCGGGCCGGGTGAAGCTCAAATGGCCGAACGATCTGCTGATCGACCGCGCGAAGGCGAGCGGCACGCTGCTGGAAGGCCAGCCGGGCGCCGCCGGGCGGCTCGACTGGCTCATCCTCGGCATTGGCGTCAACGTGATGAGCCATCCGCCCGACACGCCCTATCCGGCGACCTCGCTGAAGGCGGCAGGCTCGTCCGCCCGGGCCGACGACCTGCTGGCCGCTCTCGCCGACGCTTTCGTGGCCTGGCACGAGACTTGGCGCGACCGGGGCTTCGGGCCCGTCCGAGCGGCCTGGCTCGATCGCGCGGCCGGGCTCGGCGAGCCCATCCGGGTCAATCTCGCGCAAGGCAGCCTGGAAGGACGTTTCGCCGATCTCGACGAGACGGGCATACTCTGGCTCGACCTGCCCGGCGGCCGCCGCCGGGCGGTCGCCGCCGGCGATCTCTACTTTCCCGAGGCGTGAGAAGGTTCACCCGCGATGCTGCTCGCCATCAACGCCAACAACACGAACGTCAAGTTCGCGATCTTCGACGGCAGCACCCTCAAGGGCGACTGGCGCCTCGCCACCAGCGCGCAGCGGACCGCCGACGAATACATGGTCTGGCTGGACCATCTGATGGGCCTCGCGGGGCTCCGCGCACGCGATATCGATGGCGCCATCATTGCGACCGTGGTGCCGCAATCCCTGTTCAACCTGCGCCAGCTTTGCCGCCGTTACTTCGATACCGAGCCGCTCATCGTCGGAGACCCGTCGGTCAAGCTCGGCATCGATATCCGCATGGACCGGCCGAGCGATGTCGGCGCCGACCGGCTCGCCAATGCCGTCGGCGGGCATCTGATTCATCCGGGGCCGTTGATCGTGGTCGATTTCGGCACCGCGACCACCTTCGACGTCGTCTCCGCGGAGGGCGATTATTGCGGCGGGGTGATCGCGCCCGGGATCAATCTCAGCCTCGAGGCCCTGCATGGCGCGACCGCCATGCTCCCGCGCATCGCCGTGGAGCGGCCGCAGAAGGTCGTCGGCACCGACACGCTCTCCGCCATGCAGTCCGGCATCTACTGGGGCTATATCAGCCTGATCGAGGGGCTCGTCGCCCGCATCAAGGCGGAGCGGGGCGGGGCCATGGCGGTGATCGTGACCGGCGGGCTCGCGCCGCTTTTCTTCGGCGCCTCGGATATCCTCGAACGGCTCGAGCCCGAGATCACCATGCGGGGACTGGTCGAGATCTATCGCCGCAACCGGGCCACGGCATGATCGAGGCCCCGAAGCAGGACGAGCTGCTGTTCCTGGCGCTCGGCGGCGCCGGCGAGATCGGGATGAACCTCAATCTCTACGGCCATGCCGGCCGCTGGCTGATGGTGGATCTCGGCGTCACCTTCGGCGACGACAGCACACCCGGCATCGACCTCATCATGCCAGACATCTCCTTCATCGAGCAGGAGCGGGCGAAGCTCGCGGGGCTGGTCCTGACCCACGCGCATGAGGACCATATCGGCGCCATGCCGTGGCTCTGGCCGCGGCTGCGCTGCCCCATCTATGCGACGCCCTTCACCGCCGCCGTGCTGCGCCGGAAGATGACCGAGTCCGACTTCGAGGGCGAATTGCCGCTGACCGAGATCCCGATGTCGGGCCGCTTCCGGATCCCGCCCTTCGAGCTCGAGCTCATCACGCTCACCCATTCGATCCCCGAGCCGAACGCGGTGGTGATCCGCACCGGCGCCGGCACGGTGCTGCATACCGGCGACTGGAAGCTCGACCCGGAGCCGCTCGTGGGGCCGGTCGCGGACGAGGCCGCCCTCAGGCGGCTCGGCGAGGAGGGCGTCCTCGCCATGGTCTGCGATTCCACCAACGCGCTGGTGCCGGGCGAGTCCGGGTCGGAAGCGACCGTGCGGGACAGCCTCGACGTCCTGATCGGCCGCGCGAAACAGCGGATCGCGGTCGCCTGCTTCTCGAGCAACGTCGCCCGCCTGGAGAGCGTCGCCAAGGCGGCGGCCAAGCATGACCGGCAGGTGGCGCTGGTGGGGCGCTCGCTCTGGCGCATCAATCAGGCGGCGCGCGAAACCGGTTACCTTTCGGATGTGCCGGATTTCGTGAGCGAGCACGATGCCGACTTCCTCCCGCGCGACAAGCTGGTGCTGCTCTGCACGGGAAGCCAGGGCGAGCCGCGCTCGGCGCTGGCCCGCATCGCGCGGAACGAACATCCGGCGGTGCAGCTCGAGCCGGGCGATACCGTGATCTTCTCCTCCCGCGTTATCCCCGGGAACGAGCGGGATATCGGCCGGCTGCAGAACGAGCTGGCGCGGCTCGGCGTGGAAATCGTCACCGAGCGCGACCACGATGTTCATGTGTCCGGCCATCCGGCCCAGGACGAGCTCGCGCAGATGTATCAGTGGGTGCGGCCGCGCATCGCCGTGCCGGTTCATGGCGAGGCCCGCCATATGATGGCGCATGCGCGGCTTGCCGAGGCCTGCCAGGTGCCGCAGGCGATCGTGCCGGCGAACGGCGCAGTGATCCGTCTCGCCCCGGGACCGGCCGAGCGGATCGCCGAGGTACCTTCCGGCCGCTACGGGCTCGACGGATCGACCCTCATCCCGCTCCATGGCGAAACCATCCGCTTCCGCCATCGGATGCTCCACAACGGGGCCGCCGTCGCGATGCTCCTGCTGACCGGCAAGGGAAAGCTCGCCGCGGAACCGGAGATCGCCATCCAGGGGCTGGGCGAGCCCGACGAGATCGAGGCGGCGCGGACCGCGGCGGCCGCGGCGGTCAGGGCGGCCCTCGAGAAATTGCCGGCCGAGAGCCGCCGCTCCGAGGATGCGATCAAGGAGGCGGCGCGGATCGCGGTGCGCCGCAGCCTGCATGCGCGCTATGGCAAGAAGCCGCTAACCGAGGTCAGGATCCTGCGACTTTCCTAGCCTTGCGTCCTGCCGCAGACTGACCGAGTTTCGAGACCCAGGGAGAACAGTAGCCGTGATCGGTCGTTTGAATCATGTCGCTATTGCCGTGCCGGATCTGGCGGCGGCGACGGCCACTTATCGAGACACGCTCGGCGCCAGGGTATCGGCGCCGCAGCCCGAGCCGGCCCATGGCGTCACGGTCGTGTTCGTGGAGCTGCCCAACACCAAGATCGAGCTGCTGCACCCGCTCGGACCGAATTCGCCGATCGCAAGCTTCCTCGAGCGCAACCCGTCGGGCGGCATCCACCATGTCTGCTACGAGGTGCCGGATATCCTGGCTGCCCGCGACCGGCTCAAGGCCGCCGGCGCGCGGGTGCTCGGCGACGGCGAGCCCCGGATCGGCGCGCATGGCAAGCCGGTGCTGTTCCTGCATCCGAAGGATTTCTGCGGCACCCTGGTCGAGCTGGAGCAGGCATGAGCTGGATTTCGGGCATCGTCGTCTATTTCCTGATCTGGTGGATGGTGCTGTTCGCGGTGCTGCCCTGGGGCGTCCGGGTGGCTGAGGAGCCTGAGCCCGGGCATGCGGCGAGCGCGCCGGTCAGGCCGCGACTCTGGCTGAAGGCGGCCGTGACCACGGTAATCGCCGCCTTGCTGTGGCTCGTCTATTATTGGGTCTATCAGTCGGGCTGGATCGAGTTCCGGCCCGGCTCCTGATCTCCCGAACCCGGAAACCCGAGCCCGCCATGAGCTATTGCGACGCCGCCCCCGGCCATCCCTTCCACGGGCCTTATCACGAGGCGGAATACGGCTTCCCCCTCAAGGGCGACGCGGCCCTCTTCGAGCGGCTGGTGCTGGAGATCAACCAGGCGGGCCTCTCCTGGCTCACCATCCTGAAGAAGCGCGACGCGTTCCGCGCTGCCTATGCCGGGTTCGACATCGACAAGGTGGCGGCCTTCAAGGCCAAGGACCGCGATCGCCTGCTGAAGGATGCCGGCATCATCCGCAATCGGCTCAAGGTCGAGGCGGCGATCGAGAACGCCAGGCGCCTGCAGGCGATCCGCGAGAGCCATGGCTCGTTCGCAGGCTGGCTCGATGCTCACCATCCGCTCCCCAAGGAGCAGTGGGTGAAGCTCTTCAAGCAGACCTTCCGCTTCACCGGGGGCGAGATCGTCGGCGAGTTCCTGATGAGCACCGGCTATCTGCCGGGCGCGCACCGGGTGGACTGCCCCGTCTACCGGACGATCCAGCGGCTCAAGCCCGCCTGGATGCTGATCGAGCGGAAGAAATAGCTATTTGCCTTTCCGCTTGTTAAACTTCAACTCGTGCAATGAATTATAATGTAATTATATCAGAACCTCATGTGGCGTTCTTGATTTTTAAATCCGACCACATTTTTCGATAGGAGTCGCGGTCGAGACTCTCAGGCGTGGCTCGGCCGGAGGAGCGCGCGCTCGAATTCGGCCGCGCAGTCGGCCCAGTCCCGGCCCTGCTGCAATCGCAACGCGGCCAGATGCTGCCGGCGCCAGAGACTCTCGTCCGTCAGGAGCCTGACCGCCGCTTCCGCGAAGCCCTGGTCGTCCGCACGGATGAAGCCGGTTTCCCCGTCTCGCACCCGTTCCGGGAGAACGGCAACGGGGCGAATCACGGCCGGGGTTCCGAGTGCCTGGGCCTCGGCGACGGAAAGGCAGAACATCTCGCTGTGGTGGCCGCCATAGAGCATCGCGCGGCTGCTCCGCATCGCTTCCCACAGCATTTCCCGCGTCGCGATGGGTTGCGGCTTCAGCGACGCCCGGCCTGCCGCCGAGAGACCGGGCGGCAGGTGATGCTCGATCGGCGAGACTCCCGTCTGGCCATAGACCCACTGGGCGTCCCGGATCCCGTAGATATGGAGCTCGGCCCCCGGCACCTGGGGCAGGATCGCGCGGTCCCAGAGCTCGATCAGCCAGCGGAGGTTGCGGCTCGGGTTCGAGGCGAAGATCGCGCGCGGGGGCGGGGGCGTCTCCAGGGGCGGGCGGTTGCGCACCGTCTCCGGCAGGCCAAGATCGACGACATGCCCGTCGAGGCGGGGAAAGGCGAGCCGGCGCAGGAAGGTCGAGCGGTAGCCCTCATAGAGGGAGCGCTGGTGCTTGCTGATGAAGATCGTCCGCGGGCGATAGCGCCAGATGCGCGCCAGCATGCCGTAATGCTTCAGGTGGTTCGGCTTCCACATCATCCAAAGCACCCGCCGGCGGGGCGCCCGGGCAAAGCGCAGGAGCGGAGGATGCTGGACTGCGACATGGACGTCCGCCCGCGAGGGACGCGGTCCGTCCAGAGGTCGCCAGGCCACGTCCTTATGCTCGATCGGCCCGTCGCAGTTCGTGTAGCAGACGACCTCGTGGCCGCGCCGCGCGAGCTCTTCCGCCATATGGCAGACGGAGGATTCCGTGCCGCCCAGCGGACGCAGCTCGAAGGAGCGACCGTCATAACGGTTCGTCGAATCCGCGATGATGATTCGAGCCACAGGACGGCAATGGGCCGGGTCTCAGCCCCCGATGAAGGCGAATTTCACGATGAAGAGGATCGCCAGCACCGCCACGGCCGGGTGAATCTGCTGCCAGCGCCCGCTGAGGAGCTTGACCGCGGCATAGGTGATGAAGCCGAACGCGATGCCGTTGGCGATGGAAAAGGTGAAGGGCATGGCGAGCGCGGTCACGACCGCGGGCGCATATTCCGTCACATCCTCCCAATCGATCTCCGTCAGGCCCCGCGTCATCATGCAGGCGACGAAGAGGAGCGCCGGCGCCGTCGCATAGGCCGGGATCATGCCGGCAAGCGGCGCCAGGAACAGCGCCGCCAGGAAGAGGATCGCGACGACGACCGCCGTCAACCCGGTCCGGCCGCCAGCTTTGACGCCTGCCGCGCTCTCGATATAGCTCGTGGTCGTCGATGTGCCGAGCGCGGCGCCGACCATGGCGGCGGTGCTGTCCACCGTGAGGGCGCGTCCGATCCGCGGCAGCTTGCCGTCCTTGTCCAGCAATCCCGCACGGTGCGCCACGCCGATGAGCGTGCCCGTATTGTCGAAAAGATCGACGAAGAGGAACGCGAAGATGATGGCGGCAAGGCCGATATCGAGCGCGCCCGTGATGTCCATTTCGAGGAAGGTGGGGGCGATGCTCGGCGGCATCGAGAAGAGCCCGCCCGTGGGGCTGACGCCGAGCGCGACCCCGATTGCCGTCACGACGAGGATCGAGATGATGATGGCGCCCGGTATCCGGCGCGAATCGAGCGCCGCCATCAGCACGAAGCCGATCGCGGCCAGGATCGGCGGCCAGGCGGCGAGATCGCCGAGCGTCACCAAGGTCGCGGGATGATCGACGATAATGCCGGCCGCCTGGAGGCCGATGATGCCGAGGAAAAGGCCGATGCCGGCCGAGATTGCCATCTTCAGGCTCATCGGGATGGCGTTGACGATCCACTCGCGCACCGGCGTCACGCTGATCGCGAAGAAGATCACGCCGGAGAGGAAAACGGCGCCCAGCGCCACCTGCCAGCTATGACCCATCCCGAGCACGACGCCGTAGGTGAAGTAGGCGTTGAGCCCCATGCCAGGCGCGAGCGCGACCGGATAGTTCGCATAAAGCCCCATGAAGGCGCTGCCGAAGGCGGCGGCGAGGCAGGTCGCAACGAAGACCGAGCCCTGGTCCATCCCCGTCGCGGCGAGGATCTGCGGGTTGACGAAGATGATGTAGGCCATCGTCAGGAAGGTCGTCGCGCCGGCGAGAATCTCGCGCCGAAGCGTGGTATTGTGCTGGCCGAGGCCGAAGAGCTGCTCGAGCATCGCTAAATTCCCCCTGGATGCACCGCCGGCCGGGCCGGTTTCCTTCCGCAAGCCCTCCGGTTGACGTTTGTTTAAGGCCTGGAAAGCGAGCATAGCGACATGATCATCCGCCGCCTCTCGATCCCCGTCCTCCTCGTCCTTTGGACGAGTTCCCCCACATTTGCCGCCGATTCGATTGTGCAAATGAGCAGGGAAGATTGCGCGCAGGTTGTCAAGCATCAGCCCGCCGCCGACGTGGCCTATCAGCCGGGCGTCGACGCCCACGGCAATGCGGTGGCGCCGGCGGACCTTCCGGGAACGCCGACGCTCGCCCTGCCGCCGGAAATCCCGGTGCTGATCTCCGTCGATCTGCAGGACCGTTATAACCTGCCGGCCAATTCGGCGCTGTACGAAGGCAATGCCGGCATCGGCGTCGCGATGGTCGACATGAACGGCAATGTGACCTTCAACGGCAAACCGCTGACCGATCCCGAGTCGAGCGCGCTGGCCGCCGCCTGCCAGCAGGCCATGCAGCCGGCGCCGGAACCGGCGCCGGCGCAATAGGCGGGACGACAGGACGCCGATCCCGGCGGAGGGCCCCGGCGCCTCCGCTTGCCGCATCGTTGACCGAACCGAAGCCCTCGCGAATTTCCATTGAGCGAAGCGAATGCTTGGCTGCTGCGACGGCACGGTCGGGACGGTTCGCTCATGCGACATCCTGCGAAGCCCTCTGCGATGGACAGCGACAGGGCCATTGCCTAAAGTCACCGCGCCCGCGCAACGCGCTACGGCAATAGCCTGAAACATCAAGGATTTTCATGCGCCGATCGGTCTACTTCCTGCCCACGCTCAAGGAGACGCCCGCCGAGGCACAGATCGTGTCGCACCGGCTGATGCTGCGCGCCGGGATGGTCCGCCAGGCGAGCGCCGGCATCTATTCCTGGCTGCCGCTCGGCTTCCGCGTGCTGCAGCGGATCGAGCAGATCGTGCGCGAGGAGCAGGACCGGGCGGGCTGTCAGGAGGTGCTGATGCCGACCATCCAGTCGGCCGACCTCTGGAAAAAATCCGGGCGCTACGAGGATTACGGCAAGGAGATGCTGCGCATCGTGGACCGCCACGATCGCGAGATGCTCTATGGCCCGACCAACGAGGAGCTGATCACCGACATCTTCGCGAGCGAGGTGCGGAGCTACAAGGAGTTGCCGAAGCTCCTCTATCACATCCAGTGGAAGTTCCGCGACGAGGTGCGCCCGCGCTTCGGCGTCATGCGCGGCCGCGAGTTCCT
>CADEFF010000045.1 GCA_902826565.1 uncultured Rhodospirillaceae bacterium
GCAGCAGCGAACCGATGCCGCGATTGCCGGCCATCGGCGGCGTATAGCCGCCGATGACGAATTCCTGCCGCTCGCGGCATTTCGACTTGAGCCAGGCGAGACCGCGACCGGAGCGATAAGGGTCGGTGGCACGCTTCGACACGAGCCCCTCGAGCTTCATTTCGCAGGTCCGATGATACACCGCCGGCCCGTTGGCGAAATGCTCGCTGTAGCGCAGCACGCCCGGGGCGTTCCCGAGCAGCGCTGCGAGCAGTTCCTTGCGCTCCCGCAGCGGAAGGGCGCGCAGGTCGCGCCCGTCGAGATGCAGCAGGTCGAACAGCACCAGCATCAACCGGTCGGAATGGCCATCGGACAGGGCTTGCTGCAGCATGCCGAAGTTCGGATGTCCCTCCGCATCGATCGCGATCACTTCGCCGTCGAGCAACGCCCGGCCGGCGGGGAGTGCGGCAACCGCCGCCGCGATTTCGGGAAACCGCGCATGCCAGTCGAGGCCGCGCCGGGTGAGGAGCTTCACGCGGCCGGACTCCAGCCGCGCGAGAATCCGGTAGCCATCGAGCTTGATCTCATGGACCCAGCCGGCGCCGTCGGGCGGGGAGGCCACGCGGGTCGCGAGCTGCGGCGGCACGAAAGCGGGCAAGGCCGCGCGCCTGGCTTTCTCGAGGATCGTCGAGGCCGTAGCCTTCGCGAGCCGTGGCTTCGCCCGGCGTCGGGACAATGCTGCCCTCCCCTTGGCTTTCGGCGCGGGCTTCTCCTTGCGCACCTCCGACCTGCCGCGATTGCTGTTCCAGCTCGGTCCCTGCGCGGCGATACCGGCCATGTCGAGGCCGGAAACCACGCTCCGCGTCGCCCGCTCGAGCAGCCGGTCGCCGTCGCCCCGCTTCGCCGCCTCGTCGGCGCCTTTGATGAGCAGCCAGTTCTCGTGCCGGTCCTTCGGCGAACGTCTGCGCATGCGCACGAGATTCCATTCGCCCTCGAGCCGCTCGCCATGCAGCAGGAACTTGAGCCTGCCCTCGCGATACATCTCTCGCGGATCGCCGACCGGTTCCCAGGTTCCCCGGTCCCAGAGCATGACGGTACCCCCGCCATACTGGCCTTTCGGAATTACGCCCTCGAACTTGCCGTACTCGATCGGATGGTCCTCGACATGCACCGCGAGGCGCTTGTCCGCCGGATCGAGGCTCGGACCCCGTGTCACGGCCCAGCTTTTCAGCACCCCGTCGAGCTCCAGGCGGAAGTCGTAATGCAGCCGGCGCGCCGCATGTTTCTGAATGAGATAGCCGAAGCCGGCGCACGTCTTTTTCCCGCCGCGCGGCTCGGCAGTTTTGGCGAAATCCCGCTTCGCGCGATAGCGCCCGAGATCGCCGACCGGCCTGCGGCGCTTCGCGGCCCCGGTCATGCCCGGCGGCGCGTCTGGCTCCGCTTGGCGGTCGGCTTCTTCGCCTTCCGCGCGGGCGCGGCGCTCGCGGGCTTCCTGCCGCCGTCCTTGCCGAGGCTGCGCCGCAGGGCCTCCATGAAGTCGATCACCTCGCCGCTCTTCTTCGCTTCGGGCTCGACCTTGACGCGCTTGCCCTTCATGCGCCGATTGATCAGCTCGCGGACCGCGTTTTCGTAGTGATCCTTGAACCTGGCCGGATCGAACTTGCCGGCCTTCTGCTCGATGAGCTGCTTGGCGAGCGCGAGCTGATCCTTGTCCACCGTCACCTTGTCGACGCCGTCGAAGAAATCCTCCGCCTCCTTGAGATCGTTCTCGTAGCGGAGCGTCTCCAGCATCATGCCCTTGCCGCAAGGCTGCAGGGCCGCGATCCGTTCGCGCCCGCCGACCACGATCTGGCCGAGGCCGACCTTGCGCGCCTCGCGCAGCGCCTCGCGCATCACGGCGAAAGGCTCCTGGGCCGCATCGCCGTCCGGCGTCACGAAGAACGGATCGTCGAAATAGATCGCGTCGATATCGTTGCGATCGACGAACTGGATGACCGAAAAGCTGTCGGCCGATTCCAGCTTGAGGTCCTTCAGCTCGTCGGGCTCGAGCAGGACATACTGGTCCTTCGCGTATTCGTAGCCCTTGACGATGTCTTCGCGTTCCACCGGCCCGACGCCGGGCACCACATTCTGATGCCGCACGCGCTTGCCGGTCGGCTTGTGGATCTGGTGAAAGGCGACGTCGCCCTGCCGGTTGAGGGCGGAGAAAATCTGCACCGGCAGCACGACCAGCGACAACCGGATCGCGCCCGTCCAATAGGGTCTTGGTGCCATGGTTCTCTCCTTCGGGGATGCGAGGTCCCGAGCCCGGTCGCCTCGATGGGCGCCCAGCGTTAACCCAAACCGCTGGTGACCGGTTCCGCCGGATTTCTGCGGGGAAGGCCGGCGCTATCTGGCGCTGGGACGCTGCAGCGTCTTCCGCACGAACGGAAACGACGGCGGCGGCGGCGGCTCTGCCGCCGCCGTGAAGGGCTTGGCCGCGGGCTGTTCCGTGATGATGAGGAAATAGAGCGGCCGGTCCACGACGCCCGTCGCGGCCAGCCCTTGCGCGCGCTGATAGGCGACGATGGCGGCGCGGGTGCGCGGTCCCATCACCCCGTCCGGCGTGCCGGGGGCGAAGCCAAGGGCCCGCAGATGCTCCTGCAGGTTCCTGACCTCGCTGCGCGTCAGGCCGCCGGCCGCCGGGTCCGGCGCCGGCGGCGCCGGATCAGGCTCGGCGACGTCGGACGCGGGCGTCGCGTCCGGGGCAACGGTCGGCATCACCGACGCTCCGTCGCTCGCGGCGGGCGGCGCCTCGGCCGGTGCGGTATCGACGGGGGCGGGTTCCGTCGGCGCCGGCAGCGCCGCTGTCTGGGAAGGCGCCGGCGTCGGCGCGACATCGTCGTCGGCGCCCGCCTCGACCGGGTCTTCGCCCGGCGGCGCAATATCGGTCGCATCGATGCCGGCATCCGTCGTCACGGGATCGTTTTCCATGGATGCCGGCGGGGCAGCGCTCGGGGCGATCTCGGCATCCGTCGCCACGGGGTCGCTTTCCATGGATACCGGCGGGGCGGCGCTGGGGGCGATCTCGGCCAGTTCCCCCCATTGCGCCTCGGCTGCGGCCCAAAAGGTCTCCGCATTGCTGCGCAGCGCGGCCCCATCCATGCGCGAGACCGCGACCGCGCCGATGGCGACCAGCAGGGCCGATGCGGCAAGCACCCAGGCGCCAGCACCGAGCAGCGTCGGGATTTGCGGCCGGATGATGATAGGCGCCTCCGGCGCCTCCTCGCCGGAGCCCTCCGGACGGGCAAAGGCCGGGCTTCGGGCCGGCAGGCTCGCGAGGTAGCCGCTGAAGGCATCGGCGATCGCCACGGCCAAGGCGCCGTCGCGCACGAGATAAACCTCGTCGAGCCTCGTTTCCGCCGCGATCTGGAGCTCCGCCGGCCGCAATGGCGGCGCGCGATTGTAGCGCGCGAACCGATCCACCGTCTCGCTGGCGGTTGGCGGATGCACGGTTTCCCGCGTCGTGTCTCCGCCATCGGGGCGTCGCGAAATCGCTCGTCCGGTGTCGTCGAATGCCGTCATCCGGATTTTCCGGATGTCGATAATTTCCAAGTTCGACCCTGGCTTCAACCGG
The DNA here is from genome assembly GCA_902826565.1 of uncultured Rhodospirillaceae bacterium. Classification (GTDB taxonomy): domain Bacteria; phylum Pseudomonadota; class Alphaproteobacteria; order Dongiales; family Dongiaceae; genus CADEFF01. The sequence continues at coordinate 3,596 of CADEFF010000045.1, forward strand.
ACGAGGAACAGAGGGTAGAGGAGAAGATCCTCGCCGCGGCCATTGCGTAGGCGCAGCGGATCGATGTCGGTATAGATGCCGTCGATCTCGACGGTAGGAAATGTGACGGTGTGGGCGGGATCGGTCTCCGCGCCACGCCACTTGAACCGCCTCGACGAAGGCTCGGGGTCACCGGTAAAGTCGCGCACGGCACCGCTCAACCGAAGCCGTTCGAACTGCCGACCAAGCTCGGCGAAGGCACGACGGCACTCCGGCAAAACCTCGAAGCCGATATCGAGCGCCGCCGCCTCGAGCTCCTCCCGCAGAATCTCCTGCTGCCGTTCCAGCAGCGCCGCCGTGCGGGCCAGGCTGCGCATCTTGCCCCGAGACAGCAGCGAGAGACCGAGCCATCGCCCGCGGCGAAGCCGCGTTGCGGCGCATTCGGCAGCGGTCTCGGTCCAGGCGAGATCCATCCGCAGCCTGCGTCGCGAGTCGATCAGGGCATTGGCGGTCTTGGCAAGCGCCAACAGATCGCTGCCGTCCGGTGTGGAGATCGCCGGGTCCGGCAACCGCGAATCCGGCGAACCGCCCGAAATGGCGCGCCGGTCATCGAACAGGTAGTCATCCGCGTGAACGCCGTCCTTCGACGGGTCCAATGCCGACAGATTGAGCGTGCGGGGGCCGCGCCGCCCGACGTGGCCAAGCTCCCGCTGGCGCTCGCTCGCGGCGCGGCGATAGCGATCCGCGACGACATCGGTCTGCGGCATGTCGCGGCCGTCGTTTGCGGGATCTCCGACCATGAAGCTCACCTTGGAGAATCGCAACGTCCGGTCGCCGCCTGCAGCGGCCCGCCTCCTTCGACGGACGTGGCAAACGGCGCCCGACCGGCGAACCCGACCCGTCCGGCTGTCGACTCTACCGGCGCGCTACCTGGCCAGTTGGGGCGAATTTCGGGCGGCGCGCCGCCGACGACCCCCGCCCTGCCGCATTCCGCCGGGGGCGGCCGCGGCTCCCGTACCGGCCGAGCCTGGAGTCCTGCAAGGTCACGCCGATTCCGTGTCGGTTGTCCTATCGGCCTCCGGTGGTGGCGCGAAGACCAGCAGGGCCGCCCGCCGCGACCGGTAGCGCAGCGGCGGCCGGAGCCGCGCAATCTCCCCGTCAAGCGAAACTCGGAGGCGCCGGCGACGCGACAGGACCTCGAGCGACGGCGTTCGCAGCATCTCCAGATCGGGGGTCGCGGCCGGACCGCCGAGCGCCGTTCGCAGCGCCAGCCAGAACATGCCCCACCGGCTCATGGCCTGCGCGACATAGACACAGAGGTCGCCGCCATCGAGCCGCGGCCGCTTTCCCATCCGCAGGAGATCGAGCTGATACTCGTTGTTGCCGACGAAAAGGCAGGGCGTGCGGTGCACCGCCGCCCGGCCGGCCGCAACGATCCGCAGGCGGCGTCGGGGAAACCGCCAGAGCGCGCGCAGGAAGGCAAGCGGGGTCCCGATCAGCTTGCTGCGCCCGGCGAAGCGCACTTCGCGCTCCACCACCATGTCGGGATAGATGCCGATCGAGGAATTGTTCACGAAGATTCGCCCGTTCACTTCCGCGAGATCGACCCGAGCGATCGCGCCCGCGGCCACCGCGGCGAGAGCTCCTTCGACGTCGATGGGGATCCCGAGATCGCGCGCGAAGTGATTGAGGGTGCCGAGCGGAAGCACGCCGAGCGGAATGCCGGTATCGGCGAGCAGCGCCGCAACCGTGCCGATGCTGCCGTCGCCGCCGGCGGCGACGATCGCGTCATAGTCCCCGCGCTTGGCGGCGTCGCACGCGCGTCGGGCGCAAGCCGCGAAATCGGCGCCGCTCGCGAGGACGAGATCGCCGACGATGGGCTGCAGCCGTTCCATCGCCGCCGAAAGCCTCTCGCGCGCCGCGTCGGGGCCGCCGAGCTTCGCCACCGCGCCGCCGCCCGAATTCACCAGCACGCAAATTCTCATGTCGCACCCGGGCGGTTCACGAGCCGCTATCCGCGCAGCCTCCTACCGATATAAGCTGCGCCGTCCGCTTCGTCAGCGTCGTTCCCTCTCTTTCGAAAGGTCGGCCGTCATGGCTTTGACGTTCTACTACGGCTCCGGTTCGCCTTTTGCCTGGAGAGTCTGGCTGGCGCTCGAGCACAAGAAGATCCCATACGACTTCAAGCTGCTTTCCTTCGACCGCGGCGACACCGCAGCGCCCGCCTTTCGCGCGATCAATCCGCGCGGCATGGTGCCGACGATCGTCGATGACGGCTTCGCGCTCTGGGAATCGGGTGCGATCCTGGAATATCTCGAAGAACGCCATCCCGCGATCCCGCTCCTGCCGAAGGACCTGCGGGCCCGCGCGACGGTGCGTCGCATCGCGGCCGAAGCGGCTCATTCCCTGTCGCCGCTGGTCAACAGGCTGTTCGAGGCGACGCTATTTCATGACGGTCCGCCGGTACCGGCCGAGCTCGACGAGCTTCGCCAGAAGCTGCTCGAGGAGCTGAACCGCTTCGAGGCGCTGCTCACGGGCAGCTACCTCGCCGGCGAGCTCTCGCTCGCCGACATCACGACATTTCCGCATCTGCGCCTGATCCGGCGGGTCGAGGAGCGTCAGCCGGGCAACGGCCTCGGCGACCGGATTCCGCCGCGGCTGAAAGCCTGGATGAAGCGGATCGAAGCGCTGCCCTGCTATGAGAGGACGATTCCGCCGCACTGGAAAGGTTAGATGTTTAGTTTAGTCGCGGAATGCAGGATCAGCTAAACCGCTTCCACTACACCCCGGCATTAAACACCTAAGCCAGACTCCATTAGTTACGAGGTGTGATATCCGTGGCGGCTCTGGTAAAAATCTTAGGCCTCTCGGGAATGAGCCCCTCTGGTGCAAAACGAAGGACGAGAAGGAGCCCCAAACCGATAAGCATCTCCCGAGCTGCCGCGAGTTGCACCGCATTGATGGCCGGAACCGTGGCAAATACAAACCGGCTACCTTCCAGCAAGGCTATGAGAACCAACGATCCGAAGAGCGCGCCATAATTGTTCCCGGTGCCCCCTACAGTCAACGCAAGAAAAATATAGAGAGAGATCAGCGATCGGAATACATCTGGCGAAATATAGGATATGTAATGGGCATACATCGCACCGCCGAGGCCCATGATCCCAGCACCAATTGCCATTGCCTGGAGCTTGAAGCGAAAAGTGCTCTTGCCCGCCACTGAGACCAGCGTCTCGTCGTCCCGAATAGCCCGGAGCACCCGGCCGTAAGGAGCGCGCGCCAGCAGTTGGCAAACGAGTAGTGAGACAGCGAGCAGCGCCGCCGTTACCCCAAGATAAACCCAATTGAACTGAACCGGCGAAAGTTGGCCGCGCCATGGTCCGGAAATTCCCGCGATGCCGTCAGTACCATTCGTGAGCCACGTCTCGTTGCTGGCGATTAGCCGTACGATCTCAGCGAACCCAAGCGTCACTATCGCGAGATAATCACCGCGCAGGCGCAAAGTCCCCACCGAGACCAGGATGCCCAACGCTGCGCTTGCGAACACGGCCAGGCACATGCCGGCGGCGATCGAAAAGCCGAACGTCTTCGTGACAAGGGCCGTGGTATAGGCTCCAACCGCCATGAAGCCGGCAAGCCCGAGATTGGCTATGCCCGCCATCCCCCATGTCACGTTGAGCCCGAGCGCGAGAACGGCGTAAATGCCGACAGTCACGAGCATTGCAATGAGATAGTTGACCATGGCCGCTCCTAATTGCCTCGCTCGCCGAAGAAACCAGCGGGTCTGATCGTCAGAACGATCATGATCACGCCAAAACTGACCGCCGTCCGATAGATCGGCGGAATGACCAGCAGCGACATTTGCTCCGCGATTCCGATCGTCAGCCCACCCACCACCGCCCCGGGCACGCTTCCCATTCCTCCAACAATCGCTGCGGCGAAGATCGGCAGCATGATACGGAAACCCACCAGAGGGTTAACGCTGGTGTCGAGCGCGATCAGCATGCCACCGAGACCGGCGAGCGCCATGCCAAAGAAATTGGCAAACCTGCGGACCATATTTGGGTCAACGCCTCTGATGGAGGCGAGCATCGGGTTGTCGGCAACCGCACGCATCGCCTTGCCGGCACGGGTGAACTTGAAAAAGGCGAAGATAGCCAGCATCAGAACGACAGACACGACGAGATTGACCACTTGTTGTGGGCCGATTCGGATTCCCGATATCATCCAGTCCCGCTGCAGTGGGACGTCATAGCCACGCAACTCATTGCCGAAGGCGAAGCGCAGCACGTTTTCCAGAACGATGGTAAGCGCGATCGAGGCAATCGCCACGGTAAGCGGCCCGCGTCCGCGCAGCGGCTTGAGGGCCGCCTCATCGGAGAGGACTCCGACGAGGCCACTGACCAGGAATCCGGCTGCGAAGGCCAAGAGCAATGGCATCCCGAACACGGCATTCGCCACATAGCCGGCGAAAGCCCCGACCGTGGCATGTGCCGCCACCGCGAAGCTCGGGAAGCGCAGCACCGCATAGATGATGGTGAGTCCCATGGCGGGAAGGGTCAACAGCGTCCCGTAGACGACGCCGTTGATCAGCGACTGGACGATCTCCAATCCCGCCATAGCACTCGGCCCCTCTATTTGGCCCCTCTATTTGTAGGGAAGCAACTCTCCGCCCTTCACCACGTTGAAGCTGGTCACGGTCGACGTGACGTCGCCGATCTCGTTGAAGTCGCAAGGACCGCTCGCCCCTTCATAGTTGATCTTCTTGCCCTCCTCCAACAGCCTAGCGCCATCACTCGCAAAGCCTACTTTCTCGCCGTCGCCCTGCGAGATCTTGCGCAGGTTGTCACGGATCGCCGTGCCGCTTGCCTCCTTGGCAGCAGCCATCGCCAGTAGCGCCAAATTGGCATGGTCGTAAGTCTGGCAGGTATAGGCGTCGGGCTGGTCGATCTTGAGGATAGACTTGATCCGATCGACAGCGCCTGTTTCGTTCGAGGTGGCAGTGTAGTAGACGTAGGCACCCTCAGTCGCCTCATTTGGCACGGTTTTGAGAAACTCGGCATCGATCACATAAGAAGGCCCGACAACGCGGCCCTCATAACCGGCCTTGTACAGATCTTTGACGAGGACGACGGTATCGGGCGCATACCCGCCGAAAAAGATGAACTCCGGCTTCGAGGCGAGAATCTTGTCCACCTCAGAGCGATAGCTCGCCTTCTCGGATTCGTAAATGATCGAAGCCACCTCGGCGCCGGCTGCTGTGGCGACTTTGGTCATGCGCTGAATGCTGGGCTCCGTGAACGGCGTTTGCGGCCCCATATAGGCCAGTCGCCTGGCGCCCTCGCCGAGCATGAAAACGGTGACCTGCTCCGCCTGCAGCTCGGATCCGGGCTCCGTGCGGAAAATGAATCCCTTATGTGGCAGCCGCGTGATGCTATCGGCGCCCGAGGTACAGAACAGTGCTGTCCCGCTTTCCCAGCACAGGGGCGCCACCGCAGTCGTTACCGCCGACGCCCACACACCCATAATTGCGGCGACCCGATCGACGTCGATGAGCTTGCGAGCGGCGCGGACACCCGCCTCCGGATTCGTCTGATCATCCTCGGAAATGAGCTTGATCTGACGCCCAATGATGCCCCCCTGTTCGTTGACGGCTGCGACCACTCCGGCTACAGCGTCGCGCATGCGGCCGCCATAATTAGCCCCCGCGCCGGTGAGCGGCGTGAGAGTGCCGATCGGGATCGGGCCGTTGCCCTCGGCGAACGCCATTCGGGGCAGGATGGCGACGCTGAGGCCGCCCAGAACCGACGCGCCGAGCAGGTGACGTCGGCTGATAAGACGTGAGCTGGAAGAGACAAGCATTTCAGTTCTCCCTTTCCTTCAGAAGATTGCTCTCAATGTCCGAGAAACTTTCGACGGACATCCGGGTCTGAGGCGAGCTCGTGCGCCGACCCTTCCACCGAGTTCCTGCCGTCCACGAAGATATACCCTCGCGTGGCTATCCTAAGGGCCGCCCGCACGTTCTGCTCAACCAAAACGACGGTAACGCCGTGTCGGTTGATTTCATGCACCACATCGAGAAGGCGCTCGCTTGCGATTGGCGACAAGCCGGCAGAGGGTTCGTCCAGCAGCATGAGATGGGGCTCGACGATGAGGGCCATAGCCATCGCCAAGACTTGTCTCTGCCCCCCCGAGAGGCTGCGGGCTTTGGCTTTCCTCTTTGCCTGCAGCTCTGGAAAGCGACTCAGCATCTTCCCGATTATTCTGCTCCTGTCACCGGAATGCAGAAAAGCCCCGATCTCAAGATTCTCCTCTACGGACATTGCGTTGAAGACATTCGCTTCCTGCGGCACGAAAACGACGCCACGCTTGGCAATTTCAGTGGGATGCCGGCCGCCGATGTCCTCGCCGCCGGTCCTGATACTGCCCTGGCGGGGCTTGATGAGGCCGGCAATCGCCTTCAGGAGTGTCGACTTGCCGGCACCGTTCGGCCCGAACACCCCTACGATCTCACCCTCCTCCACCCGAAAGTCGACGCCCTTCAGCACCATGTCTGAGGCGGTGTAGCCTGCGATCAGACCCTCGACGGCGAGAATGCTCATGGTGAGACGCCCATATAGGCCTCCTGCACCATGGGATCATCGACGATCTCCTGGAAAGACCCGCTGGTCAGCACGCGGCCCTCGGCCATGACGATCACCGGGTCGCAGAGCTTGGCCACCATCGCCATGTCATGTTCGACGATGACGAATGTGATGCCTTCCATCTCATTGATCTGGATGATGTCATCTGCGATCTCATTGGCGAGAACCGGATTGATCCCGGCCATTGGCTCATCAAGCAGGATAAGCTTGGGATCGGTCATCAGGGCGCGGCCGATCTCCAACAACTTCTTCTGGCCGCCCGAGATGTCGGAGGCGCGGTGGTCGAGAACGGGGGCGAGCCTCAGCTTCTCCGCTATCCCGTACGCCTTCTCCTCCAGCTCCTGCTCGCGGCGGCGCACGTTGGCCGGCCTCAGGACTGCCGGGAGCAGATGCTCCCCCGGCTGTCGGGGACCGTAGACCATCAAGTTCTCCATCACCGTCAGGTTGGGGAAGCCGCGTGCGATCTGGAAGCTGCGCACCATCCCGACCGAGGTGACGCGTTCGGGCGGCCAGGAGGTGATGTTCTGGCCGTCGAACAGGACAGTGCCCGCATCCGGCGGATAAAGCCCGCTCAGGACGTTAAACAAGGTGCTTTTTCCAGCCCCATTAGGGCCGATGATGCCGGTAATCGACTCGCGGCCAATCACCAAATCGACGCCCTTGAGGGCGCGGACGCCGAAGAAGCTCTTCACTACATTCGACACATCAAGCAGCGGCTCCATCCTGCGCCTCTCCTACTCGTCCGGCACCCGGTGCATGCTTGCAGCCAACAGCCCTTGCGGTTCGCCCCGGCCGGATGATCACTCCACCACGAAGAGCTGGGGCTCGATCGGGGTCAGCACCTCGACGCCGTTGTCGGTCACGACGATGGAGGAACTGCAGCACACCGCACCGACGCCGAGTTTGTAGAGTGCCGGAACCAAATGGAACACCATCCCTGGCTTGATAATGCGCCGGTCCTTCGGCCTGAGCTTCATGATGTGATCTTCGTCCCATGAGGGTCCGAAGCCAATTCCGACGCTGTAGGCCGCTCTCACGGTGAAATATTCAAGATAGCCCGCCCGGTCGATCGCCTCGCGAACGATACGGTCCGCTTCATGCGACGTCATGCCGGGGCCGATCCCCTTGAGACCCGCTTGCAATCCGGCGAGCGAGGCGTCGTGGAAGCTACGCGCCTCTTCGGAAGGCCTGCCAATAATGGCGATGCGGAAACAGGGCGCACAATAGCGAGACACGGCGGCGGCCATCTCCATGTTGATGAGCTCGCCGCGCCTCATCGGGAGGTTGGCGAACGTCGAGTGCGCCATCGCGCTCCGGCGGCCGACGGTGACTGTCGGCCCCCAGGCGAAGGATTCGCTGCCGAGCCGCAGCGCCTCCGTGTAGAGCACCGCCGACAATGCAGAGTCGGTCATGCCCTCTTTGATGCTCGCTATGCCCTTCTTGAGGGTGTCGGCGGTCATGCGGCCCGATTGGCGCAACAGCTCGACCTCCTCCGTCGACTTGACGGCGCGCAGCGTCTCGACCATTCCCGAAGAGTCCACGACATGGAGGCTCGGAGCGACGCGTCGGAAAATATCGAGGCCGCTCGGAGGCAGGAAGCCTGTGGCGAGTTCCACTCCCAAGACAGCATTGGCGCCAATGATCTTCGTGACACCCCTGGCGAGCGCCTCGTAAGGCTCCTCCTCGTCCAGAATGGCGGCACCTTCCTCCGACCATTCCATCACATCGCTATAGACCCGGACATTACTCATCTCCGTGCGACGGCCAAGCCAGTAGCCGCTACCGTCCTTCTTCAGAAGGAGGGTAAACAGACCCAGGCTCACGTTGATTGGCATTCCGGTCAAATAGAAGAAATTGGGTCCGTTTGAAACGAGGGCGGCGTCCATCCCCCGGCGACGCATCTCTTCCAACAGCAACTCGCGCCGAGAGCGGAACTCGCCATGGGAAAAAGGAAAGCGCATTAGTCCTTCAGAGAGTGCGGTCATCGATTGCTCCTGTGCCGTTTGAGTCCCGACGAGAACAAATCAGCCATGGCGACGCCTCGTGACGTCGGCATCGAATCATCGGTTCTCTCGCGACACAAGGTATTTAACAGGTCCTGAACCTAGCTCGCCGCCGGCTTCCAGCAGCCGCGCCCAGGGATCCCGGGCGGGCCTGCCTCGCGCCGCCGCCACGGGCGGGAAGCGCCCGCCGCTGCTACGGCCGGCCGTTCCCGCTTGTTCGTCCGGCGGTTCAAGCCTAACGTTCTCGAGGCTGGGGGTTTGCGGATTCGAACCATGCGCTTCCATGAATTTTGGCCTCTCTATCTCGCCAGCCACGCGAACCGGGGCACGCGGGTAGCGCATTATCTGGCAACCTGCATCGGAATCGCAGGCGCCGTCCTCGCCATATCGCCGCTGGCGCCCTGGTGGATGTTCTGGGTCGGCATCGGCATCGCCTATGGCGTCGCCTTCACCTCCCACTGGACGATCGAGGGCAACAATCCGGTCACCTGGAATTCGCCCCGGCTCACGCTGCTCGGCATGGCGGCGGATGTGCGCATGTGCCTCACGGCGCTCGCCGGCGGCATCGGCGACGAGCTCCGCCGTTACGGCCTCGCCGAGGCGGCCGGACCGCTGTCGCCCCGCCATGCCAGCCTTCCGCGCCTGTTCCGCAACATGGCGATCGCCTGCGCCATCGCGACGCTCTCCGTTCCGGGCTATCTCGCGTTCCTCAATATCTCCGAGAACTTCCACACCGTCGTCGCCGGCGAATTTTATCGCTCCGCGCAGCTCACCCCGGAGGAGCTTCTCGACTATGCTGGCGAGTACGGCATGAAGACGATCGTCAATCTCCGGGGCGCGCATCACGGCAGCGCCTGGTACGACAACGAGCTCGCGGCGGCGAGAAAGCTCGGCATCGCGCATGTCGATTTCGATATCTCCGCGCACCACGAGATGACGCAGGATCAGGCCGTCGCGTTGCTGCAAGTCCTCGAGACGGCGCAGAAACCGGTCCTGGTCCATTGCGAAAGCGGCGCCGATCGAAGCGGCCTTGCCGCGGCGCTCTACCTCGCCGCCATTGCGAAACAGGGCGAAGAGGCCGCCGAACGCCAGCTATCGATGCGCTATGGCGACATCGGACTCGCATCGACCGCCGATCGGGCCTGGGAGAAATTCGAAACCTGGCTCGGCTTCTCGGACTCGTGACGCCGGCGCGGCCCTCGCCGCTTCGTCCGTCGCTTCCCGCTTCGCCACTCCTCCTGCGCCGGCATCCATGATTCGCATGAAAGACGAAGTCCCGGCTGCGTGCGACCTGCTGGTCGTCGGCTCCGGCGCGGCCGGGCTGTCCGCGGCCATCGCGGCGCGACATCACGGGCTCGAAGTCGTCGTCGCCGAGAAGGCGGCGCGCTTCGGCGGCACCACCGCGCTCTCGGGCGGCGCCGTCTGGATTCCCTGCAACCGCTTCGCGCAACGCGACGGCATCCCGGACAGCCTTGACGCCGCGCGCCGATATCTCGAGGCGGAAGCCGGGCCCTATTTCGATGCCGAGCATGTCGATGCCTATCTCGCGGCCGGGCCTCGCATGGTCGAATTCTTCGACCGTCACAGCGCGGTGAAGTTCGTCCCGGATCATTCCTTCCCCGACTATCACCCCGATCTGCCGGGCGGGCTTCCCGGCGGACGGTCGCTGTGGGCGGCGCCTTACGATGCGCGCGCGCTCGGCGACGCCTTCGCGCTGCTCGCGCCCCCGCTGCCGCAATACACCTTTCTCGGCATGGGCATCGGCTCCGGCGTCGACTACCGCCATTTCATGAATGCTCAGCGCTCGCTCCGGTCCGCATTCTATGTGGCGCGCCGGGTCATCGAGCATGGCATCCACAGGCTGCGCTACGGACACGGCATCCGCCTCTTCAACGGCAATGCGCTCGTCGCCCGGATGGCGCGCACGATGTTCGATCTCGGCATTCCGCTGCGGCTCTCGAGCCCGGTCCAGTCGCTCGTCGTGGAAGAGGGAGCCGTGCGCGGCGGCGTATTCCGCACGGACGGCGGGACGCGATCGATCGTCGCCCGGCGGGGCGTGCTGCTCGCCTGCGGCGGGTTCCCGAGCGATGCCGCGCTCCGCGCCAGCTATCTCTCCCCCTTCCAGATCCATTCCCTCGCGCCGGCGGAAAATGCCGGCGACGGGCTGAGGCTGGCCGAAGCCGCCGGCGGCGCGATCGTCAGCGCGGTGAAAACGCCGACCTACGCCGCGCCGGTATCGCATGTCCCGCGGCCGGGCGGGACGGAATGGTTGATGCCGCATTTCGTCGATCGCGGCAAACCCGGCATCATCGCCGTGACCGCCGCCGGCCGACGCTTCGTCAACGAAAGCGACTCCTACCAGGACGTCGCGCACGCGCTGATCCGCGAGCAGGTCGACGGGCGCCGCAACAGCGCCTTTTTCCTCTGCGACCATCGGGCGATCCGCCAATACGGCCTCGGCTACGCCAAGCCCTTTCCCGTGCCGCTGGGGCCGCATATCCGGTCGGGTTACCTGCATCGCGGGAACACGATCGCCGCGCTCGCGAGGGCCTGCGGGATCGATGCCTCTGCGCTCCAGGCGACGATCGAGCGTTTCAATGCGGATGCGCGCAAGGGCGCGGACGGCGAGTTCGGCAAGGGCAGCTCGGCCTACAACCGGTTCCAGGGCGATGCCGCGCATCGTCCGAATCCGGGCCTTGCCCCCATCGAGAAACCGCCATTCTATGCGGTGAGGATCGAAGCCGCCGACATGAGTACTTTCGTCGGGCTGCGCACGAACCGGCACGCGCAAGTGCTGGGGGCGGATGGCCGCCCCATCGTCGGGCTCTATGCCGCGGGCAACGACGCCGCCAGCATCTTCGGCGGAAGCTGCCCCGGCGGCGGCGTCACCATCGGTCCCGCCATGACCTTCGGCTACATCGCGGGCTGTCACGCCGCGGGCGCAGAACCCTGACGGCGCGCAACCGCGGTTGCGACTCTCCCGACGAAGCCGCTACTCTTGTTCGTTCGAGGGGGAAGATCATGGCAGGCTTCGCGGACGGCGTGTTCGCCGCGCTGATCGATCCGATCATCATCGTCGGCGGGTTGATCGCAGGCTTCGCGGCGGATCGCCGGCGCTGGGTCGTCTTCATGGCGGTCGTCTGGGCGATCGTGCTCGGCGTCGTGTTCGCGGCCATCAGCCCCGATCTGCAGTCGCTTCCATCGATCGCCACGCGAATGGCGCAGTTCGCCATCGCCTGCCTCGCGATCGGCGCGGTGGCCTTCCTGGCGAAGACCCTCGTCCGCCGGCGCGACCGCGGTGACGACGCGGTCGACACGGCCGCTCCCGACACCGATCGCCGACATTAGCGCTCCGATCGATCAGCAGCGCCGCGCCTTCCCTGGGAGCGCATCATGGCGCCGCAGGAACCCGGATACTTGCCCCGGCATTGATCGCGCGAATGCAATATCGTTCAGGCAGGCCGCGCTTGTCTCTTCCCCGCCGCATCGAAGGCTATGCCGTCGTCTCTGAGGACGGCATGCTGGCCGACGCGTCGGGCGCCTTTCCGCCGGCCCTCAAGGTCGAGGCGGATCAGCGCTTCTTCGAGCGGGGGCTGGATGCGGCCGATGCGGTCCTGCACGGGCGCAATTCGCATGAGCGCCAGATGCGATCTGCGCTTCGGCCCCGCCTCGTTCTCACGCGTCGCATCCCGGCAATCAGCCGCTCGGCGCGGAACTCGCTCGCCCTCTTCTGGAACCCGTCGGGAGCCTCCTTCGAGGACGCCTGGGATGCCTTGGGGCTGGGGGCGGCGACCCTGGCCGTGATCGGCGGCACCGAAGTGTTCGGCATGTTCCTCGATCGCTATGACCGCTTCTACCTGTCGCGCGTTCCGGGCGTACGGCTTCCCGGCGGGCGGCCCGTCTTCCCCGACGTGCCGCGCCGCACGCCGGAAGCGATCATGGCCGAGCATGGCCTCGCGGGCGGCGATCCGCAGATGCTCGATGCGCGGCGCGGCGTCACCGTGACGCCTTGGGATAGAAAGACTGCGCCGGGAATCTAGGCGCGCTTCCTGGCGGCTTTCGCGCGGGCTTTCGCAGGCGGGCGGCGCAAGTCGATCCAGACCGGCGCATGATCGCTGGCGCCGCGCTCGCCGCGAACCTCGCGATCGACGCCGGCATCCCGCAGGAGCGCCGCCGCGCGCGCGTTGAGCAAGAGATGATCGATGCGAAGCCCTGCATCGCGCTCCCAGTGATTCCGGAAATAGTCCCAGAAACTGTAGATCGGCTCGTCCGGATGAATATGCCGGATCGAATCCAGCCAGCCCTGCTTCAGCAACCGCCGGAAGGCGGCACGCGATTCCGGTTGAAGCAGCGCATCGCGCTTCCATGATTTCGGCGAATAGATATCGGCGTCGGTCGGCACGACGTTGAAGTCGCCGGCGAGGATCACCGGCGCCCTCGCCCGGCGGAGCCTGGCCGCGTGACGGACAAGGCGTCCGAACCAGGCAAGCTTGTAGTCGAACTTCGGTCCCGGCTGCGGGTTGCCGTTCGGCAAATAGAGGCATGCGATGACGACGCCGTTGACCGCAGCCTCGACATAGCGGCTCTGCGCATCCTTCGGATCGCCGGGAAGGCTGCGTCGGATCTGGATCGGCGCGGCGCCCTTCGCCAGGATCGCCACGCCGTTCCAGGTGCGCTGACCGACCCAGAGCGCCCCATAGCCCGCTTCGGCAAGGACGGCGACGGGGAATGCTTCGTCCGTGGTCTTGAGCTCCTGCAGGCACACAACGTCCGGTTCGGTTCGCCGCAGCCAGCGCAACAGATTGTCGAGCCGGCGATTGATGCTGTTGATGTTGAAGGTCGCGATCCGAAAATCGGCGGCAGCCCGGCGCGATGATTTTCCTGTCGTGTCAACCCGCCGTTGCGATCGGACTGTGGGGGCCCCGCCTCCATGACCCCATATCGACGGCCGCGACACCGGCCGGCGCCGCACCGTGGCACCTGCCGCCGCTTCTGCCGCACCAAGAACAGCGCGATTCCATCTGCATGCAAGCCGATCTCAATCTGCATCTTGAGGAACCGCTGTCAGCAATTCCTCGCGGCTGGTGCCAAAATGTCTGGCGACTCGGATTGTGATTTTGTCGCCCGCGGCAATTGGAATAGGGTCGTGTCAATGCACCTCATGAGAGGAGGCTGCTATGGGTCAACCCACACCCTATCTCTGCAATTTGCTGGATCATGACGGCAGGCCAGCCACGTCCGTCCAGATTACCGCCAAGACGGATACCGACGCGATTCTGATCGGGAACACGCTCGAGCGCGACCATCCGCATTGCGCGGGTTTCGAGATTCGAGCAGGCGATCGTCTGATCTATATGCGGAAATCCGAGCCGAGCGCGGGATACCCGCCCGCGGCGTAGAGCTGCACCAGGGATGGAAACTCAAGGCCCCGCTCAACGGGGCTTTTCTTTAGACCGGCGCCGGCGACCCGCCGGTTTTTCTCGGAGATCCGCATCTTCCGACGGGGTGCCAGGAATCTGCGCGGTGTGGGAACCGCCATGAGCGACCGGCGTTGGATTCTCACAAGTGCCGACCGCCGATCCCCTCGGTCGGGCGCTCCGCGGGCCCGGGACGGATCTGCCACCCCTAGCACCCGTCCCGGCCCGCCTTCCCGTCTCTCCCAATTCATCGACGACTCTCTTGCCACGTCATGCGGCACGCCGCCGCCGACGGAAGGCTCGCAGTCGCGTCACTCATCGGCGCACGATCATGGTTAATGGCGGCGACATGGAAGCCCGCTCCGCCGTGATTTTTGTTGTCGGCTGGCCATTTGAAGGATTTTTCTCGGCAGCCCGGTAAGCATTTTCGGCGACTTGGGCTCGCTGGCCAGCGCGGTGCAAGCCACCGCTTGCAAAGCAAAACCAACAACTTGCGGTAACATTCGCCGCGACGCCTGCACTTGCCGGCTTCCACACGACATGCCGCGCAATTCCTAGCATTCAGCGAAAATTTACCTTACCGGCGGGTTAAATTCCTAAATGGAGGGTCGACCACGCGCGAACATCTTTTATGATTAGCAAACCACTAAGACACTCGCGGAACGCTTAGCGCATTGGCACATCGAGGAGAAGAACATGAGTCACTCTCTTCGCTATTCCTGTCAGCTCACCGACTTTGATGGCCATCCTCTGGCGGCAGTGGCGCTCACTTGCGAAAGCGACCAGGAAGCCATCTGCCACGGCCGCAGCTTCGCCGAATCCTGCTCCGATTGGAAACGCTGGGAGATCAAGCATAGCGGTCGCCTGGTGCATCGCCAGGAGCGCACGCTCTAAGGCAGCGCTGCCCCGCCGACGGAGGACGATTCCTCATTTATCTCGAGGAACGGTCCGACGCCACGATATGGGCGCCGGGACTGGGCTGATCCGCGGCGGAACCGGGGGATCGACGCCACGACGCAGGTCTCTCGGCGACAGAACCCGCTAGTTGTCCTTGCCGCCCATGCCCGGCGAGTTGCGCTCGGGGATCTCGACGCCGGAATTCTGGTGCCGCTCGCCCGGCGCGCGCCCGACATCGCGGAAGCGGTTGCCGCAGAAGGTCCCCGGTATGTGATAGACGACGTCGCCGCACTGCAAGGACGTGCGTGAATGCTGCGAACCGCTCTCGACGCTGCAGGCGGAGAGAACGCCGGCGACGAGCGCAGCGGCAATAACGATGCCGCGAATTGCGTTCGATAGCTGCATGTCCGATAGATGGAAGGGAGGCACGCAGCGATCAAGGCTTATGCAGCACGCGCGGAACTTCGAGACCCGGGAGAGCGAGAGGTTGTCTGCATCCGGGACGCTTCGCCGGATCTTCGCTGTAGATCAGCGCCCCTCGCCCGTTGACGTCAAGATTTGCGTGGCCGAGCCTATCGGCAGGGAAAACACGCAGAATGCAGGAACATCTTCAAATATTACCTGGCCTGCATACGCCTGCAGGAGCAGATCGAAGCAAAACCCGGCAGAAAACGGCGGATAAACGGGAACTATGAGGGGCTGAAGGGGACTGGACCGCGCGAAGCCCGCCATGGAATGGTTGCCTTGGATGTCCGCTCTCCTGCCAGTCTAGGCTGGAAAATGAATCACACTTGCTGCGGGCCTTCGACGCCATGCCAAATGGCGAAGCACATGCCGGCGATCGTTTCGATAACAGGGGGCGGCTATGACAAACGCTTGTCTCAGCTCTGAGTTCATTCCCGGCAGCGACGAAACTCCGGAGGTTGGTTCCCGACAACGGAAATCGCGCGGCAATCGACGTGTCATCCTGGCCATCGCCGGAACCGTCGCGCTGCTGTCGCTCCAGGCTTGCTCCCTGCCGGAAAGACTGCATGCGGTGCCGACGGATAACGAGGCTGCGGCCGAGATCGCCGGGATGCCGGGGGTACGCTACTGGCAAAAGAGCGATCTGGAGCGATTGACCGCGGAAAGCATCAAAGTTTACGAAACCGAGCTTGAGGCATGGACCGCCGCCGGCAACACCGCCCCCCTGCCGCCCGCGAACTACCTGGCCATTTCCGGCGGCGGCGAGAACGGTGCATACGGCGCCGGCCTGCTCGTCGGCTGGACCGAGGCCGATACCCGGCCGGAATTCAAGCTGGTCACGGGCGTTAGCACCGGCGCGCTGACGGCACCTTTCGCCTTCCTGGGTCCGGCCTACGATCCGCAACTCAAGGAAGTCTATACCACCATCACCGCCAAGGACGTTCTGGAACAACGCGGTTTCCTGGCGGCGGTGTTCAGCGACGCCATGGCCGACAATGCGCCGTTGCAGCAACTGGTGGCGAAATATGTCACCGAGGACCTGCTCGAGGCGATCGCTGCGGAGCACAAGAAGGGCCGCATCCTGCTGATCGGCACGACAAACCTGGATGCACGGCGAGGCGTTATCTGGAATATCGGAAAGATCGCCGAATATGGCGGACCGGGAGCGCTGGAGCTGGTGCGCAAGCTCCTGGTCGCATCGGCCGCCATTCCCGGTGCATTTCCGCCGATGATGATCGATGTGGAGGCGAATGGCACGAAGTACCAGGAGATGCATGTCGATGGCGGCGCCAGCGCTCAGGTCTTCGTCTATCCGCCCCAGTTGCATCTGGCGGAGTTGTCCGCCGAGAGCGGCATGCAGCGGGAGAGACACATGTACATCATCCGCAACGCCCGCCTCGATCCGGATTGGGCGGAGACAGAGCGGCAGACGCTCACCATTGCCGGACGCGCCGTGTCGTCATTGATCCAGACTCAAGGCACGGGCGATCTTTACCGGATCTACGCGATCGCCCAGCGCGACGGCGTCGATTTCAACCTGGCGTATATTCCCGCCACCTTCGACGTGCCGCTGCCCGAACCGTTCGACCGGCACTATATGGGGGAACTGTTCAAGCTGGGCTATGAGCAGGGACGGGCCGGCTATCAATGGCAGAAGGAGCCGCCGGGCCTTTGATCTCGCGGCGCCACGCCGGCCCGGGTACGGCAATGCCCAAGTCGTCCGCCGAAGTACTAAGAAGGGCCAGTCCGGCGAGCTCGCGCCGCGGGGACCGACGTTCCCTTACCTGAGCGGTTCGCGTCCGCGAGTTTATTTGTTGCCGCATGGGACATCGGCGGCCGCTTCCTGCCGATGGGCGCCGACAGGCTCCTCGGTTGGCACGGGCACGGCTGGCCTGACTGATGCGAAGGAACGATGGGTTTCGGACAATGGCGAAATAGCGCTGCTGCTGTGTCGGCTGTCCCAGGACCGGGACGAGCCGTCCGAGATGGGTGCCAAACGCAGCCATAGGGATTGAGGAGATCGGGGGCCGGCTCAGTGATGGGTCGGCCCCCGGTGCATGCAGCACGACGCTCTATAGCCCGCATTGCGTGTAGGATATGCTTCCGGGATGGGAGGCTACCGCAATGATGCGTTATCAGATGCAGTCCGCCGGACTAGTTGCGATGAAAGGCGCGGTGCTGGCTTTTTTGTTGCCGCGATCCTGAATTGGGACGCCGAGCCGGCGGTAAAAATGTTAGCGATCCTTGCGCCGGTCGGCGTCTATCTCCTGCTCATCGGCTTGGATGCTATTCATGATCGTTTAGTCCAGATCGAGCATTGGGGCCGCCTTGTCTTCCTTGCGGCCCACATTCGCAACGAACACGACGGACTGCCACGCGCCGCCGAACGACTCAGGGAAGATCAGGCTATCGATAAAGAGAACGCAGAGGAGGCACGGCAGATCGCGGCAATGTCGGTTCTGTCGCCGGATGCGGCTGGCGTCACGATGTGGCTGGTGTTTGCAGCTATTCTAGGCGGGTTGCTGCACTTCGGAGCCTTTGGCGAAATCGGCAAGGGGTGGCTTGATGACGTGCTCCGTGCGGCAGGTATCCAGTAGCAGCATCGGTCGAGAATGGACATAAAGGGCGCTTCTGCCCTTGACATTCATAACGTATATGTTACCTATATCACCATGGCCACGTTGCGCGAGTATCTGGCTCCAAACGGCAAAAGCCCCTTTGGGGACTGGTTCGACGGGCTGGGTACCGAAGCCGCGGCCAAGGTCACGATGGCGCTGGCGCGGATCGAGGCCGGCAACCTCGGCGACTGCAAGCCGGTCGGCCAAGGCGTCATGGAACGGCGCATCGACCATGGCCCTGGCTACCGCGTCTATTTCGGACGCCAGGGCGCCGAGCTGGTGATCCTGCTGGCCGGCGGGACGAAGAAGCGCCAGCAGGCCGACATCACTACGGCCCAGGAGCGATGGGCCGACTACAAGAGGCGGAAGCGCATGGGGGCTTAGAGCATCTCCACGGTGAACAGAGATAGAGCTAGAAAGAGGAATGACAATGGCACTTACCCGCGAGTTCAAGGCGACCGTCCAGGCTCGAGCCCGGCGCGACCCCGCCTTCCGCGCGGCCCTTCTCCGCGAGGGCGTGGAAGCCCTCCTCAGTGGCGACGTGGCGGCCGGTAAGATCGTGCTGCGGGACTACATCAAGGCGACAGTCGGATTCGAGGCAGTGGCGAAAGAGACAGGTCACCCAGCCCCGAGTCTCGTCCGCATGTTCGGGCCAAGCGGCAACCCGCGCGCCGACAATCTCTTTGCTGTGATCGGCTACCTACAAAAGCGCGAGGGCGTCACGCTCGCGGTCAAACCCATGCGATCGAGATCGGCTCGAAAGGCCGCCTAGCTGGGAGCCGCGGCTGTCAGGGAACCCACTGGCGGACCGACTGCCCTTTCGACGTACTTTGGCCGGCAATCCTTGGCACATAGCGGCTAAATTCAGGGGTTTCGATCCCTCTGAGAACAGGTCCCTCTGAGAACAGGCGAAATGCAGAGGCGGCCCGTGCCGGGGACAGCATGGAACAGCAGAGGCCGGCGCCCGAATTTCTTGGCCAATACGCGCGCGCGGGTAAGGGGCTGCCAGCCGGCGGGAGTTTCGCCTCCAATACGCGTGCGCGCGCGGATATATGCGGGGATGGGCCATTCGAGAACGAACGCCCTGAAGCAGCTGCCTGCTAACAGGCCGGAACAGGGGCGCCGAGCGGTCCCAGCGAAACCGGGCCGGATCAGGGTATGGCGAATTGATAATGGTCCCGGTCGATGCTGGTAACAGCAGCCCTGAGCAGCAGCCGGGCGAGTCCGCCAAGGCGACAACTGCCCTCTTCTGGCATTTGACCTCTCGCCCTGTCGCGCATCGGCGAGCCCCGGCAGCCCGGTAAATGGCCTCGATTAGAGCGGAACGCTACCCCGGAGGCATTCTTGATCGCGCGACGCACCGCCGCGAAAATCTATCTTATTGTTTTTGCTACGAATTTAATGGTCGGAGCGGCGGGATTCGAACCCACGACCCCCAGACCCCCAGTCTGATGCGCTACCGGGCTGCGCTACGCTCCGACCTGCCCGAAGGCGGCTCCTTATAGCGGCCGGGCGGGAGCCGCGCAACGCCTCGCGGGGCGGCAAATGCCGGGCTAGGCTGAGCCTGCGGCGGAGGCTCGGCGCCTCGGCCCGGCTGGAGGCCCGGCATGCCGACGCCCCGCACCATGGCTCTGACGTCGGCCCTCGTGGCCCGCGTCCATCGCGACGTAGCGGATCCCGGCCATTCCGTCGGGCTCGAGCGGCTCGCTGAGGAAGACTACGAAGCCCTCGTCGACGATCTGCTGCGCCCCGCCCATGCCCGCGACGGCGTCTGGGTGTTCGCCTATGGCTCGCTGATCTGGAAGCCGGTCTGGCCGGTGGAGACGCAGCGCCCGGCGCGGCTGCGCGGCTGGCACCGTGCCTTCTGTCTCCGCATCGTCCGGTTTCGCGGCACGCCGGAATGTCCGGGCCTGATGATGGGGCTCGATCGCGGCGGCTCCTGCCGCGGCGTGCTGCAATGGATACCGGGGCCGCTGGTGCGGCAGCGCGCGGGCGAACTGGTGCGGCGCGAGCTCAGCGTGAAGCCGCCGACGAACCATCCGCGCTGGGTCACCGTCGAATCCGGCGGCGAACTCCTGCCGGCCATCGCGTTCGCGATCGACCGCAAGGGACCCGCCTATGCCGGGGCGCATTCGCCGGAAGAGATCGCAGGCATCCTCGCGCGCGCCTGCGGCCATTGGGGATCGGGCGCCGAGTATCTCCAGCAGACCGTCGCGCATCTCGAGGCGCTCGAGATCCACGATCCCTATCTCTGGCGGCTGCAGGGGCTCGTGGCGCAGGCGATCGAGGCGACCGCGTCCGCCGAGCGGGCTGTGCCGCCAACGCGCTGACGCGCGCGCCCGTCCGCAACCGCGCGTCCGCCCCGGGCCGCCGGTCAGGCTAGAGGCCGAGCAGCTTCCCGAGCCGGTCGCGCAGCTCGACCAGATCGTCGATCGCAAGATCGAGCTGGGTGCGGCGCTTGATGTCGCGCGCCGCGGCCACGGGCTCCGCCGGCGGCGCCGGGGTCGTCGCAGCAGGGCGCAGCGGCTCGGCGGCCTCCGCTTCGGCCGGCATATGGACGCGCGATTTGAGCGCGCCTTCCCGCATCAGCTTCTGCACGCCCTTGATCGTGTAGCCCTCTTGATAGAGAAGGCTGCGGATGCCGCGCAGGAGGTCCACGTCCTCGGGCCGGTAGTAGCGCCGGCCGCCGCCGCGCTTCAGCGGGCGGACTTGCGGGAACTTGGTTTCCCAGAAGCGCAGGACGTGCTGCGGCACGTCGAGCTCGTCGGCCACCTCGCTGATGGTCCGGAAAGCGCTCGCGGATTTCTCGAGGCGGCGCTGCGGCGCGGTTGCCTGCTCGCGTTCGAGGGCGGCAGCGATCTCCGCCGCTCGCTGTGGCGTCACGGCCATTATTCGACCTCTTTGGGCGCCGTCTCGGCGCTGCCGCCATTGACCCGATGCTTCAGCACATGCGAGGCCCGAAACACGAGGACCCGTCGCGGCTTGATCGGCACTTCTTCGCCGGTCTTCGGGTTACGGCCGATGCGTTCGCCCTTCTGCCGCACCATGAAGGTGCCGAAGGAAGAAATCTTCACCGTCTCGCCCTTGGCCAGGGTGTCGGAGATCTCCTTCAGCACCGCTTCGACGAGATCCGCGGATTCGTTCCGCGATAAGCCGACTTCCTGATAGACCGCTTCGCTGAGCTGAGCCCGCGTGACGGTTCTGCTCATTTCCCTGTCCCCCGCATTCTTCACCCAAAACGGTAACGTGGCGGGAGAAATCAGTCAATTACAGAGGGATGCCGGAAACTGTTGAAAGGATGTGGCGACTCGTGCCCCAGGGCTCTCGAATCCACCCTCTTTCCGGCGCCCGGCCTACCAGCGCGCGAGGGCGGAACCCCAGGTGAAACCGCCTCCCATGGCCTCCATCAGCACCAGGTGACCGGGCTTTATGCGCCCGTCCGCCTTGGCTTCGGCGAGGGCGAGCGGAATCGAGGCGGCGGAGGTGTTGGCATGACGGTCGATCGTGACCACGACCTTCTCCGGCGGAAGACCGAGCTTCGCGCCCATCGAGTCGATGATCCGCTTGTTGGCCTGGTGCGGAACCAGCCAGTCGATATCGCTGCCGGTCACGCCATTGGCCGCGATGGCGTCGTCCACCGCCTGGGCGAGCTTGGTGACGGCGTGGCGGAACACCTCCCGCCCCTCCATGCGCACCTGTCCCACGGTCTTCGTCGCCGAGGGCCCGCCATCGACATAGAGCATGTCGTGGAACCGGCCGTCCGAATAGAGATGGGTCGACAGGATGCCGCGATCCGAGCCGTCGCCCTTGCCGGGCTCGGCCTTGAGCACGACCGCTCCCGCCCCGTCGCCGAACAGCACGCAGGTGCCGCGATCGTTCCAGTCGAGGATGCGCGAGAACGTTTCCGCGCCGATGACCAGGGCCGATTTCGCCTGCCCGACCCGGATGAAATTGTCCGCCACGGCGAGCGAATAGACGAAGCCGGAGCAAACCGCCTGGACGTCGAACGCGATGCCGCGCTGCATGCCGAGGGCGGCCTGGACCCGGGTGGCGGTCGCCGGAAAGGTCTCGTCCGGCGTGGTGGTGCCGAGGACGATGAGGTCGAGGTCGGCCGCCGCCATGCCGGCATCCTCGAGGGCGCGCTCGGCCGCATGGAGCGCGAGGTGGGAGGTGAGCTCGCCCTCCTTCGCCACATGGCGCTGACGAATGCCGGTACGCTGCCGGATCCAGTCGTCGGAGGTGTCGAGCCGCCTGGCGAGCTCGGCATTGGTGATCACCTGGCTCGGCAGATAGGACCCGCAGCCGACGATGCGAGACCGGATGACGCTCACTTGCCGGCCGCCTGCGGGATGGCGATCGCGCCCTGGCCGATATCGGCGAAGTCCTCGGTGATGCGGGCGATCGCGCCGTGGACGATCATGTCGGCGGCGACGCCGATCGCATTGGCAAAGCCGAGCGCATCCGTGCCGCCATGGCTCTTCACGGCGATGCCGGTGAGACCGAGGAAGATCGCGCCGTTGTAGCGTCGCGGATCGGTGCGCAGCCGAAGCGCGTTGAGCGCCGGGCGCGCGAGGAGGAATCCCAGCTTCGACAGAAAGGAGCTGCTGAAGGTCGCGCGGAGGAATTCGGCATAGAGCTTGGCGGTGCCTTCGATCGTCTTGAGCGCGATATTGCCGGTGAAGCCGTCGGTCACCACCACGTCCACCGTGCCCTTCGCGATGTCGTCGCCCTCGACGAAACCGTGGAAGCTGCCGGGGAGCTTGATCTCGCGCAGCAGGGCGCTCGCCTCGCGCAGCGCCTCGTGACCCTTCTGGTCCTCGGAGCCCACATTGAGGATGCCGACGGTGGGGCTCACCACCCCCAGCACCGTGCGCGCGAAGACGTTTCCCATCACCGCGAACTGCACCAGGTTCTCGGCGTCGCACTGAACGTTGGCGCCGAGATCGAGCATCACGGTCTCGCCGCGCATGGTGGGGAAGAAAGAGGCGATCGCCGGCCGCGTGATACCCGGCAGCGTCTTCAGCACGAACTTCGCCATCGCCATGAGCGCGCCGGTATTGCCGGCGGAAACGACACCGGCCGCCTCGCCCTTGCCAACGGCATCGATCGCGAGCCGCATGCTGGAGCCCCGCCCGTTCCGCAGCGCCGCCGAGGGCTTGTCTTCGTTTTTGATCGCATGGTCGGCGTGGCGCACCTCGCTGACCTTCGCGAGCGCGCGATAACGGGCCAGCAGCGGCTGCACCCGCGTCTCGTCTCCGAAGAACAGGAAACGGGCAGCGGGAAAACGCTTGCGGGCGATGTTGGCGCCCTTGACGACAATGTCCGGAGCTCGGTCGCCGCCCATGGCGTCGAGCGCGATCGTGAAACTGGCGCTCACTTTTCCGCCTCCGGGCGGAACCGACCGATGGGTCAGGCTGCCTTCGATTCGGTCACGTCGCGGCCGTCATACTGACCGCAGGACGCGCAGACATGATGCGGACGCTTGAGTTCGCCGCAATTCGGGCACTCGATATGGGCCGACGATGTCAAAGCGTGATGCGAACGCCGCATGTTGCGCCGAGACTTCGACGTCTTTTTCTTGGGTACAGCCATTTGATTCTCAGCTCCGCGGGGGAATCGCCTTTCGGCGGGTCAGACTTGTAACGAAATTCGCCGGGTCCGGCAAGCCAAAGCCGCCGCCGGGCAAGCCACAGATTATCAAGGGATTTCGCCGGTTTTTCGCAGCTTGGCGAGGTCCGCGAAGGGATGCGGACGGGCTTCGGCCTCGTCCGCGGGATCGTCGGACCAGCCGGGCACGGCCTCCGGCGCCCGCGGATAGGGATCGATCGCCACGGCGAGCTGCTGCGTCACGGCCTCTCCGAGATCGATCGCTCCCCCCTCCACCGGCTCGGGCGGCTCCGACCCCTCGAGCGATATGATCGTTTCCCGCGCCTCCGGTTCCGCCTCCGGATCGACCTCGATGAAGCTCATCTCGAAGCTCTCGCCGACGGACGCCGGCACCGGCGCGAGGGTCACGACGCAGTTCTGGACCAGGTCCGCCTCGAAGCTTCCCTTGAGCTCGATCCGCCCGCCGCCCCGGCGGCGGAACTCCACATCCGCCACCAGCCGCGACAGCGCCAGCAGCCCCAGCCTTTCCGCGAGCTTCCCGCGCTCGGCCGCGTTGGCTTCGAGGTGGCGCGATTTCGGTTCGCGACCGATGCGCTCGCCGCGGACGGGCCGCGAGAATTCGGGGGTCGGGGCGGGATTGTCCATCCGCCAGGCTCCTCGAGAACGTCAGGAATGGCGCGACAACGCGACTCTAGGGGGCGCCCGCCGCGGCGGTCAATCGAAAGGCGGCTTCGGAAAGCTGACCTTGCCCGCGCGGAGCGACAGATCGTCGAGCGCGTTCAAAGCCGCCGCCGCCTTGCGCACATAGCCCGCCATCGCCGAAACCGACTCAGGTGGACTCGCGAGGGTGCCATAGAGATTGCGCAGGAGCGCTGCCTCCAGCGCGGCATCGCCGGCCTCGTCGAGCCCCGCGTCATAGGCGGCGATCCGGCCGTAGAAGGCCTGCGCCATCTGCTTGATACGCCGCCCGACGCTGAGGTCGCCCACGCCGATCTCGCGCAGGCTCTCGTCCATGTCGGCGAACATAACGTCGAACAGCGCCTGGGCGAGCGCGGCCGCCTCCCCGTCGCGCTTGAGGCGGCGCAGCAACAGGTGGTTATGCAGCGAGATCAGCTCGAAACGGCCATCGAGCGTGTCCGGCACACCGCCGCCCCGATAGAATTCCGGCAGACGGGACTGTGCAACCACCGCGCCATAGAGGCTGCGCGCCTCCAGTAGCGGCCGTGGCGCCCGGCCGGTCAGGCGGCTCCAGAGGCTCATGGGCGAAGTCCTGCGCCGATCGGCGGGGCCGCCTTGACAGGGTGCGATGCGGATGGAATTTTGCGCACCGGAAGGCCGGCGTTTCCCCGGCCGGAGAGAAGCCCATGCTGAAGGACTCCCCCACGACGATATTGCGGCGCGGCGCCTGCGGAATTGCCGCCCTCGGCGTGGCCGCGGCGCTCGCCGCCTGCCAGCCGCGAATCGACACGCGCGGCAACCTGCCCGACGTGGATAACGTGGTGAAGATCAATCCCGGTGAAGACAATCAGGATCTGGTCGCGGACCTTTTGGGAACGCCCTCCTCGGTCGGCACCTTCGACGACCGCACCTGGTATTACATCAGCACCCGCACCGAGACGATCGCCTTCTTCAAGCCGGACGTGGTCGATCAGGAAGTGTTGATGGTCCAGTTCGACGACGCCGGAATCGTCAGCGACATGAAGATCTACGGGCTGGAGGACGGCAAGGTGATCGAGCCGAGCGAGCGCGTCACGCCGACGCTCGGCCGCGAGATGACGGTGCTGCAGCAGCTCATCGGCAATCTCGGCCGCTTCAACAAGGATAACGGCGGCCAGAACGCCGCGCCGGGCGGCCTGCCGCCGATCTGATCGCGCGCGGACGCGTCGCGGAAAACGAAGCCCCGGCGGATCGCTCCGCCGGGGCTTTTCAGTGCAGGTCGTTCTCGTCGTCACGCCGCCAGGATCGCGAGCAGCAGCAGTGCCACGATGTTGATGATCTTGATCATCGGATTGACGGCCGGGCCGGCGGTGTCCTTGTAGGGATCGCCCACCGTGTCGCCGGTCACGGCCGCCTTGTGGGCGTCCGAGCCCTTGCCGCCGTGATTGCCGTCCTCGATGAACTTCTTGGCGTTGTCCCAGGCGCCGCCGCCCGACGTCATCTGGATGGCGACGAAGAGGCCGGTCACGATCGTGCCGAGCAGCATCGCGCCCAGCGCCGTGAAGGCCTCGGCCTGGCCCGCGATCGCGTCGATCACGAAATAGAGCACGATCGGCGCCAGCACCGGCAGCAGCGACGGGATGATCATCTCCTTGATCGCCGCCTTGGTGAGCATGTCCACGGCGCGGCTGTAATCGGGCTTCGCCGTGCCTTCCATGATGCCGCGGATCTCCTTGAACTGACGGCGCACCTCGATCACCACGGCGCCGGCCGCGCGGCCGACCGCCATCATGCCGAGCGCCCCGAAGAGGAAGGGCAGCGCGCCGCCGACGAAGAGGCCGATCACCACGAACGGATCCTGCAGCCGGAACTCGACCACGAGGCTCGGGAAATAGTGCCGGAGATCCTCCGTATAGGCGGTGAACAGCACCAGTGCCGCGAGCGCCGCCGAGCCGATCGCGTAGCCCTTGGTCACGGCCTTGGTGGTGTTGCCGACCGCGTCGAGCGCGTCGGTGGTCTTGCGCACGTCCTTCGGCAGGTCCGCCATCTCCGCGATGCCGCCCGCATTGTCGGTGACCGGCCCGTAGGCGTCGAGCGCCACCACCATGCCGGCCAGCGCCAGCATCGTGGTCGCGGCGACCGAGATGCCGAAGAGCCCGGCGAAGGAGAAGGCCACAATGATGCCGGCGCAGATCACGATCACCGGGGCGGCGCAGGCTTCCATGGAAACCGCGAGACCCTGGATGATGTTGGTGGCGTGACCGGTGATGGAGGCCTTGGCCACGCTGCGCACCGGACGGTAGGCCGTCGAGGTGTAGTACTCGGTGATCCAGACGAGCAGCCCCGTCACGCCGAGCCCGACCAGCGCGCAATAGAAGATCGCGCTGCCGGCAACCGCACGGTCGCCGATCTGGAAGATCGTGTTCCAGCCGAGCCACTGGTTGATCACGAGGAAGAT
>CADEFF010000046.1:0-8262 GCA_902826565.1 uncultured Rhodospirillaceae bacterium
ATGGACGAAGTGATCTTCGAAGAGTTCAAGGGCACCGGCAATTCGGAAATCATTCTCGACCGCAAGCTCTCCGACAAGCGCAGCTTCCCCTCGATCGACATCACCAAATCCGGCACCCGCAAGGAAGAGCTGCTGGTGGACAAGGGCACGCTCTCGAAGATGTGGGTGCTGCGCCGCATCCTGATGCCGATGGGCGTCGTCGATGCGATGGAGTTCCTGATCGAGAAGCTGAAGCACAGCAAGACCAACGCGGACTTCTTCTCCTCGATGAATCAGTGATGCGCGCGCCGCGCGCGGGCGGGCGCCCGCGAGGTGCCGCCGGCATGCGCGCGGCGCTCGTCATCGCCGGCTTCGCGCTGTCTGCGGCGACGGCCGCCGGCGCCGCCGGAATCGCGCCCGACGATCCGCGGCTGCTGCAGCGCATGGAAGAGGTCTGCCGCACCCAGGCGATCGCGAGCGACGGCCTCAACCAAGGCACCGCGGCGCTCTGCCGCTGCGCCGCGCCGATCTTCGCGCGGCACCTGACGCCCGAGGCCCGCACCAGCTTCGTCGAGCAGAACCGGGCACCGGACGGGGCGGTCTATGACGACCAGCAGGCGACGCTCGACGAGATCATTGCGACCTGCGACGTGAAATAGCGCCGGCCGCCGCGCCGGGGACCGCTTGTCCGCCGCACCGGCCTTGCCTAGCATCGCCCTGCGTACGGCAACCGACCGGGTGAGCCCCCCATGCAGTGCCCGCGCTGCGGCAGCGAGAACCGCGAGGGACGGAGCTTCTGCGGCGGGTGCGGCGCCGCGCTGGCGGCCGCGGCGGCGTGGCGCTGCCCCGCCTGCCGGTACGAGAATGCGGCGGCGGAGCGGTTCTGCGGCGGCTGCGGCGCGTCGGCGCCGACCGCGGCCGCGGCGGCCGAAACGGGCGCGGGCGAGCGCCGCCAGGTGGCCATTCTCTTCGCCGATCTCAGCGGCTTCTCGGAACTCTCGAAACGGCTCGACGCCGAGGATCTGCGTCGGGTGATCGAGAGCTTCTATGCGCGGGCGGATGCGGCGATCGCGGCACTCGGCGGCACCGTCGACAAGCATATCGGCGATGCCGTCATGGCGCTCTTCGGCGCGCCGGTCGCGCATGGCGACGACGCGCTGCGCGCCGCGCGCGCCGCGCTCGACATCCATGCGCGCCTCGCCGGCCTCGCGGATCCCGCAGGGCAGCCGCTCACGGCCCATATCGGCGTCGCCAACGGGGAGGTCGTGGCCGGCGGCATCGGCGAGCGTTACACGGTGCTGGGCGATGCGGTGAATCTGGCCGCGCGCCTCGTCGCCCTGGCCGGGCCCGGCGAGACCGTGATCTCGGACGAGCTCGCGCGCGGGCTCGGCGGGCGCATCCTCGCGACAGCCCTGCCGCCGACCTCGGTCAAGGGCTTCGCCGAGCCGGTGCGGGCCTGGCGGCTCGAGCGGCTGGAAGCCTCGCGCGGACCGGCGGCGCCCTATGTGGGGCGCGAGGCCGAGCGCGCCATGCTCGGCGGGCTCATCGACGCCTGTCGCGCCGCGGGCCGCGTCGTCCTGCTGCGCGGCGAGGCGGGGATGGGCAAAAGCCGACTCCTCGAGGAAACCGAGCGCGCGGCGCAGGAAAAGGGGTTCGCGGCCCACAAGGCGCAGCTGCTGGATTTCGGCGCCGGCCGGGGCGAGGGGGCGCTCGCCTCGCTCGCCGCGAGCCTGCTCGGCATCCCGCCCGGCGGGGACGGGACGGAAGCCCGCGCCGCCGCAGCGCGGGCCGAGGCGGCGGGGCTGATCGCGCCCGACGCCCGGTTCCTGCTCCATCAGCTCCTCGATCTCGGCGACGATGCCGAAGGTCAGGCGCTCTACGGCGCGATGGACAACGAAACCCGCAAGCAGCGTCGCCGCGCCCTCGTCGCCGGGCTGATCGACCGGCTCGCCCGCCGACAGCCGCAGCTCGTCGCGATCGAGGACATCCACTGGGCCGATGCCGACCTGGTCGAGGATCTGGCGGCCATCGCGGCAACCACGGCACGGGCGCCGGTCCTCCTCGTGATGACGACGCGCCCGGAGCGCGACCCGATCGACGGCGCCTGGCGCGCGAAGCTTCATGGCGCAGCGGTGAGCGCCATCGATCTCGCCCCCCTCGGCCGCGACGATTCGCAGGCGCTGGCGCGCGGCATGCTGGACGATGACGATCCGCGCATCGCGGCCTGCATCGACCGGGCGGGCGGCAACCCGTTCTTTCTGGAGCAGCTTCTGCACCATACCGGGGCGGCGGCGAGCGCGGCGGTGCCGGCCTCGGTGCAGAGCCTCGTCCATGGCCGCGTCGATCGCCTGACGCCGGCGCAGAAACAGGCGCTGCAAGCCGCCTCGGTGCTGGGCCAGCGCTTCGCGCTCGAGCCGCTCCGGCAGCTCGCCGGCGAGGCGGCCCGGGAATGCGCGGCGCTGGTCGAGCTCCATCTGCTGCGGCCCGACGATGCCGGCTTCGCCTTCATCCACGCGCTCGTGCGCGACGGCGTCTATGGCTCGCTCCTGAAGACGCGGCGGCGCGAGCTGCATCGGACCGCCGCCGCGTGGTTCGCGACGCACGACCCCCTGCTCCGCGCGCAGCATCTCGACCTCGCCGAGGACCCGGCCGCGGTTGCCGCCTATCTCGCCGCCGCCGAGGCGCAGGCCGCGAGCTACCGGCCGGACGAGGCGCTGGCGCTGGCGCTGCGCGGCCTCGCGCTCGAGGGGGGAGACGCCGCCCCGCGTGGCGCGCTCGCGTCCCTCGCCGGCGAGCTGCTGCAGGGGCTCGGCCGGACCGAGGAGGCGGTCGCCGCCTTCCGCACCGCCGCCGATCTTGCCGCCGCGGGCGCACCGCGCCTCAGGGCCTGGATCGGTCTGGTGAACGGCCTCTCGGTCCTTGACCGGCTCGACGAGGCGCTGGCGCTGCTCGATCGCGCCGAGGCGGAGGCCGCCGCCTCGGGTCTGCTGACCGAGGAGGCGCGGCTGCACGGGCTGCGCGGCAACATCCTGTTTCCGCGCGGCGAGCTCGAACGCTGCCTCGCCGAGCACAGCCGCGCGCTCGAGCTTGCGACGAGGGCGGGGGCGGTCGAGGAGGAGGCGCGCGCCCATGGCGGCCTCGGCGACGCCCATTATGTGCGCGGCGACATGCGAACCTGCTTCGCGCATTTCGGACGCTGCGTGGAGCTGGCGCATGCGCACGGCTTTCGCCGCATCGAGGTCGCCAACCGGGCGATGTTCGTGCTCTCGACGCTGCTCGATCTCGATTTCCCGAAAGCGCTCCGCGAGATCGGCGAGACGGTGGCGCTCGCGGTCCGCGTCGGGCAGCGGCGCGCGGAGATGGTGGCCGAGCATATGCGCTGCTTCACGTTGCTCGAGGTCAGGGACTATGCGGGCGCGTGCCGGGCGGCCGAGAACGCGCTCGAGATCGCCCGGCAGCTCCGCGCGCCCCGCTTCGAGGCGGAAGGGCTCATGCTGGAAGGTTTCGTGCGCAGCCTCGACGGCGAGGCGGGCGGCGCGGACCGGATCAGGACCGCCGTCGCGATGCTGCGCGATGCGCCGAAATATCTCCTGCCGACGGCGCTCGGCATGCTCGCTCATGTGACCGCGGACGCGGCCGAGCGGGCCGCCGCTCTCGCCGAGGGCGAGCGGCAGCTGCAGGCCGATACCGTCAGCCACAACCGGATGTGGTTCAATCGCTACGCGCTCGAGACGGCGCTTGCCGCGGACGACGCGCTGGCGGCCGAGCGTTATGCCGGGGCGCTCGCCCGGGCCTCGAGCCAGCCGCTGCCCTATATCGAGTTCCTCGTTGCGCGCGGCCGGGTGCTGGCGGGCCGGTCGGGCGGCCGGTTCGACCGCGCCGCCTGCCGGGCGCTGCATGACCGCGCCGTCGGGCTCGGCTGGCAGGAGGTGACCCCGCGCCTCGCCGCCGCGCTCGCAGCCGGATAATCTTCAGCGCGGCGCGAGCCGGCGCCAGTTCCCTGGATAGTCGATCACGATCCCGTCGGCGTCGAGCGGCAGCTCCGCCTTGAAGCCCGTCGAGATGCCCTCATAGGCGACCGACTGGCCGTCGGCGCTCCGCGCGAGGCAGGCATAGCGCTGCGGCACCGGACGCACCGCAAGGCCCGGGAGCGAGACATAGGCGGTGCGGATCTCGGTCGCCTGGCCCGGCTTCAGGTCGAGCCGCTTCAGGGCGAGCGTGTTGGTGAAGGGCGTCGCCGCGATGTCGAGGTCGGTGCAGCCCGCGAGCTCCGGCAGCTCGTCGTTATCGTCGCGCCATTTGCCGCGGCCGTCGGTCTTCAGCATGCGCTCGCGCGGGCCGCGCGCATCCTGCACCTCGAAGGTCGCCTTGCGGACCCGCCAGTCGGGCCCCCATTTGATCTTGTAGAGCAGGCGGTAGGGCTGCCCGTCCCTGACGCCCAGCACCAGCCCGTGCGCGATGCTCTCGGGCGGGCCGGGCCGGACGCGGAGATGCTCGAGCCCCGGCCCTTCGGCCGCGGCCCAGAAATAAGCGGTTTCGATGCCGTCGCGGAGCCGGGTCATCGCGGCGTCCGTCACGGCAACAGGATGGTGGAGCCGGTGGTGCGCCGCGCCTCGAGCTCGGCATGGGCGCGCGCCGCCTCCTTCAGCGGGTAGGTCTGGTGCACCTCGATCTGCACCGCGCCCTTCAGCACCACCTCGAAGAGCGCGTGGGCGCTCTCCAGCAGATCCTCGCGGGTGCCGGTGTAGTGGACGAGCGTCGGCCGGGTCAGGAATACCGAGCCCTTGGAAGCGAGGATGGCGGGCTCGATGGACGGAACCGGGCCGGACGCGCTGCCGAAGCTCACCATCATGCCGCGCGTCGCGAGGCTGTCGAGCGAGCCCATGAAGGTGTCCTTGCCGACCCCGTCATAGACGACGGGCACGCCGGCGCCGCGCGTGATCTCGCGCACCCGCTCCGGGAATTTTTCCGTCCGGTAGTTGATCACATAGTGGCAGCCATGGGCCTCGGCGATCTTCGCCTTCTCCGGCGAGCCGACCGTGCCGATGACGGTGGCGCCGAGATGCCGCAGCCACTGGCAGGCGATGAGCCCGACGCCGCCGGCCGCGGCATGGAACAGCACGGTCTGGCCGCGCTTCACGGGGAAGGTGCGGCGGATGAGATATTCGACCGTCATGCCCTGCAGCATCATCGCGGCCGCGCGCTTGTCGTCGATCGCATCCGGCAGCTTCACCAGCCGGTTCGCCGGATAGACGCGGCGCACCGCATAGGCGCCGATCGGGCCCGAGGCATAGGCCACGCGGTCGCCGACCTTGAGATCGACCACGCCCGGACCCAGCGCCTCGACCACGGCCGCCCCCTCGAGCCCGATGCCGGAGGGAAGGGTCATCGGATAGAGGCCGCTGCGATGATAGGTATCGATGTAGTTGAGGCCGATCGCGTTGTTGCGGATCAGCACCTCGCCCGCACCGGGCGCGCCGGGATCGACCTCGACCCATTTCAGCTTGTCGGGCCCGCCGGTTTCTTCGATGCGGATCGCATGCGTCTTCGCCATCGCCGTTCCTCGCGATCGGGTTTTCGGATCAGAAGCCGTTGATGCAGACGACGGCCGGAACCATAGCGGGCTTTCGGGAGGCTCGCCAGCCGATGCCGCCCCGACCTAAAGCAGCAGCGCGCCTTCGAGCTGCAACAGAAAGGTCTTGGTTTCGGTTCCGCCGGCGCCCGAATAGCCGCCGATCTTGTCGCCCGCCGCGAGCACGCGATGGCAGGGGATGATGATCGGGATCGGGTTCGACCCGCAGGCGCCGCCGACCGCCTGCGCCATGCCGCCGAGCTTCGTCGCGATCTGGCCGTAAGTGAGGGTGCGGCCATAGGGGATATCGAGCATGATTTCCCACACGCCCTCCTCGAAGGCGCTGCCTTCCGGCGCCAGCGGCAGGTCGAAGCGCTTCAGCCCGCAATAGAAATAGGCGTCGAGCTGCGCCTTGGCGGTTTCCAGGAGCGGCGTGACGCGCTGTTCCTTCGAGGCGCCGAACCGGACCCGGGTGATGGCGCCGTCCTTTTCATGGACGGTCAGGGGCCCGAGCGGCGAGGCGACGGTGAGGATGCCGGTATCGTCGGACATGGCAGGGGACATGGCGAATTACCCGAATTGTAGGGCGCGGCCGAGCCCGGCCGCATCGGTGATCGGCAGCGAGCAGGTCTGGCCGCGACAGACGAAGGCCGTCGCCTTGCCGTCGACCGCCGCCTTGCCCGCGGCCGGATGGCCCGGCGGCAGCGTCGCGCCGGGCCGGATCTGCTGCAGTACCAGGTTCGGCAGCGACCGGTCGGCAAGGACCTGCCGCAGCGCTGCGAGATCGGGGCTCGCGGGATCGCCCACCAGCACGACCTGGAGCGCCCCCTGCATCAGCTCGTTCTGGCTGAGCAGCGAGGCGAGCGGGAAGAAATTTCGCTCAAGCTCGCCGGCGAAGGCCGCGACCAGCGCTTCGGCGCGCTCGCGATAGGCGTCCTTGCCGGTGAGGAGATAGAGCCGCGTCAGCGCCCCCACCATGGTCGCGTTGCCGGGCGGCACCGCATTGTCCTGCGCGTGCTTGGTGCGGTGGATGAGGTCGGCGGTGTCGTCGGCGGTGAAGAAATAGCCGCCGCCGGCGCCGTCCCAGTAATGCCTGTCGAGGATCGCGACCCAGCGTTCCGCCTGGGCGAGATAACCGGGCTCGCTCGTCGCCGCGAAGAGCGCCAGCGCCGCCTTCGCGTTGTTCGCGTAATCGTCGAGCGTCGCCGGATGCTTGAGCCGTCCGTCGCGGAAGCTGTGGCGGAGCCGCCCGTTCTCCGTCATGTCGGCCGCGACGAAGGCGAAGGCGTCGGCCGCGGCGTCGAGCCAGGATTTCTCCCCGAACGCCATGGCGGCGCCGGCGAGGGCGGCGATCATCAGCCCGTTCCAGTCGGCGAGCGCCTTGTCGTCCCAGCCGGGCCGGATGCGCTTCGCGCGCGCCTTCAGGAGCTTGCCGCGCAGACTCGCAAGCTTCGCCTCTTCCTCGGCACTTCCGAGCCGCGGCGCGGCGGAGCGGTTGAGGATGGTCTTCTGCTCCCAGTTGCCCTCGGGCCGTACGTCGTAACGCTGCTTGAAGAAGGCGGCGTCGGGCCCAAGAAGCGCGTCGATCTCCGCCTCGTTCCAGACATAGAACTTGCCTTCCTCATGCTCGCTGTCGGCATCGAGCGAGGCGGCGAAGCCGCGATGGCCGCTCGGCCCCGGCGCTGCGCGCATCTCGGCCAGCACCCAGGCGACGGTTTCGCGGATGCGGGCTTCGAAGAGCGGCTCTTTCGTCTCCTGCCAGACGAGCGTGTAGATCTCGAGCAGGAGGGCGTTGTCGTAGAGCATCTTCTCGAAATGCGGCACGAGCCACTCCGCATCGACCGCATAGCGGGCGAACCCGCCGCCGAGATGATCGTAGATTCCGCCCTGCGCCATGCGGGCGAGGGTGAGCAGCACGGCATCGCGCAGCGGCTGCTTGCCGGTGCGCTTCCAGCCGCGCCAGAACAGCTCGAGGATCGCGCTCTGCGGGAATTTCGGCGCGCCGCCGATCCCGCCATGGCGCTGGTCGAGCTCCTGCAGCAGCCGGTCGGCGATGCGGTCGGTAATCTCGAGGCTGATCTCGCCGGCGGGCTTCGGCTGCGCCATCGCCGCGAGCGCGCCCTTCAGCGCCGCGACGTTCTTCGTCACCTTGTCCGGTTCATCGCGGTAGATGCCGGCGATCGTCTCCAGCACCTGCGGGAAGCCCGGCCGGCCCCAGCGTTCGGCCGGCGGAAAATAGGTGCCGCCCCAGAAGGGTTCGCCCTTCGGCGTGAGGAACATGGTGAGCGGCCAGCCGCCCTGCTGCCCGAGGAGTGCCAGGGCCGACTGGTAGATGCTGTCGATGTCCGGCCGCTCCTCGCGATCGACCTTGATGTTGACGAAGAGCTCGTTCATCAGCGACGCGATTTCGGGATTCTCGAAGCTCTCATGCGCCATCACATGGCACCAGTGGCAGGCGGCGTAGCCGACCGAAAGCAGGATCGGCCGGTCGAGCGACTGCGCCTCCGCCAGCGCCGCCTCGCCCCAGGCGCGCCAATGCACCGGA
Organism: uncultured Rhodospirillaceae bacterium; assembly: GCA_902826565.1. Lineage (GTDB taxonomy): Bacteria > Pseudomonadota > Alphaproteobacteria > Dongiales > Dongiaceae > CADEFF01. The sequence goes on from CADEFF010000046.1 coordinate 8,097, forward strand.
TTGGTCTTGTGCTGCAGCAGATAGGGGCTGGTCTCTTCGCCGAGGCGATTGCTCATGGGAACGTCTTTCTCCGGCGCCGATAAAGTGGGCCGGCATGGGCTGCAAGACCCGTGGATCGGTTAGTATATAGGTGGGAGCCCCGCCCGGCAGCTTGAACCCCCGCCGC
>CADEFF010000046.1:8362-29787 GCA_902826565.1 uncultured Rhodospirillaceae bacterium
GCGCCGATGAAGATCAGGCTCGACATCGATTGCACGCCGGCGGAAGCGCGGGCATTCTTCGGCCTGCCCGACGTCGCGCCGATGCAGGACGCGCTCATGAAGGACGTCGAGGCGCGGATGACGGCGGCGCTCAAATCAATGGATGCGGAAAAATTGCTGAGGACCTGGCTGCCGAGCGGCCTCGAAGGGTTCGAGAAGATGCAGAAATCGTTCTGGGAAAGCATGACCGGCGGCAAGAAGGGTGCCGAATGACGCAATCGAACGGGGCGGGCGCGGATCCGCCGCTTTTCTATCGGCATCATGTGTTCTGCTGCACCAACGAGCGGCCGGCCGGCCATCCGCGCGGCTGCTGCAAGGCGAAGGGCGCGGAGAAGCTGCGCGACTACATGAAGGCGCGCGCCAAGGAATTCGGTCTTGCCGATGTGCGCATCAACAGCGCCGGCTGTCTCGATCGCTGCGAGCTCGGGCCGACGATGGTGATCTACCCCGAAGGCGTCTGGTACCGCTGCGAGACGCGCGAGGAGATCGACGAGGTGTTGCGCACCCATCTCATCGAAGGCGGCCGCGTCGAACGGCTCATGCTGCAGCCGGACGACAAGCCGGCGAGCTGACCTAGGCGGCGCCGGGCGTCGAGGCGCATCCCATGACCGAAGCGACGATCTTCGCGCTGGCGACCGCTCCCGGCCGGTCGGGGGTCGCGATGCTGCGCGTCTCGGGACCCGCGGCGGCGGAAGCCGTCCGCAGGCTCGGCGTCGAGCCCTTGCCTGCGCCGCGCCGCGCGACCCGTCGCCGGATTTCCCACCCGGCCGACGGCACGCCGATCGACGACGCGATCCTGCTCTGGTTCCCGGGCCCGGCGAGCTTCACCGGCGAGGATGTGCTCGAGCTGCATCTTCATGGCGGCCCCGCCGTGCTGGCGCGCGCGCTCGATGCGCTCGGCCGCATCGCGGGATTCCGCATCGCCGAGCCGGGCGAGTTCACCAAGCGCGCCTTCCTCAACGGCAAGCTCGATCTCACCGCCGCGGAAGGCCTCGCCGATCTGGTGATGGCCGAGACCGAGGCGCAGCGGAAGCTCGCCCTCCGCCAGCTCGAAGGCGAGCTCGGCCGGCTCTATGAAAGCTGGCGCGCGCGGCTGGTCGGGATGCTGGCGGTACTCGAAGCGGCGATCGATTTTCCCGACGAGGATCTCCCCGCCGGGCTCATCGAGAGAGTGCGGGAGGGCATTTCGACGCTTGGCCGCGAGATCGCGGCCCATATCGGCGACGCGCATCGCGGCGAACGCCTCCGCGACGGGCTTTCGGTCGCCTTGGTCGGTCCACCGAACTCTGGAAAATCCAGCATTTTCAATTACTTAGTAAAACGTGACGCGGCCATCGTCTCGGCCGTCGCCGGCACCACCCGGGACGTGATCGAGGCGCATCTCGATATCGGCGGCTATCCGGTGATCCTGGCCGATACGGCCGGGCTGCGGCTCTCGGCCGACGAAATCGAAACCGAGGGAGTCCGCCGGGCGATGGCGCGGGCCCGCGCGGCCGATCTCTGGATCGGGGTGCTCGATGCGAGCGCGCCGGGCGCGATCCCGGCCGCGCTCCGCGCCCTGCCCGCGACCCGCGCGATCCTGGTCGCCAACAAGGCCGATCTAGCCCCGGGCCCGGTCGAGGCCCCGGTCGAGGCCCCCGTCGAGGCCCAGCTAGCGATCGATGGCGTCGCGGCCCTGGCGGTGTCGGCCCGGACGGGCGCCGGCATGGACGCCCTGCGCGACCGGCTCGGCCGGATGGCGGCGAGCGCGCTCGCGGTCGGCGCCTCGCCGGTCCTCACGCGGGCGCGGCATCGCGAGGCGCTCGAAGCCGCCGCGGCTGCCCTCGATCGGGCCGGTCGGGCCGAGCTGCCGGAGCTGCTGGCCGAGGATCTTCGCCTGGCCACGCGGTCGGTCGGCCGCATCACCGGCAGGGTCGATGTCGAGGATATTCTTGACCGCATCTTCGCGCAGTTCTGCATCGGCAAGTAGGCCGTCTCTGCCCGCCTCCGCTGTTTCACGTGAAACAATCGAGGTTCGCCTGCAGGATTGCCCGCGGTTTTTGACTCGCGCCGACCCCCTCACTAGATTGCCGCGCCATGGAGTCCTACGACGTCATCGTGGTGGGCGGCGGCCATGCCGGCACCGAGGCCGCGGCTGCGGCCGCGCGCATGGGCGCGCGGACGCTGCTGCTGACCCATAAGCGCGCCACGATCGGCGAGATGTCCTGCAACCCCGCCATTGGCGGTCTCGCCAAGGGTCATCTGGTGCGGGAGATCGATGCGCTCGACGGCATCATGGCCCGTGCCATCGACCGGGGCGGTATCCAGTTCCGCATTCTCAATCGCAGCAAGGGACCGGCCGTCCGGGGTCCCCGGGCCCAGGCCGACCGGAAGCTCTATAAGGCCGCCGTGCAGGCGCTGCTGGCCGAGCAGCCCGGGCTGGAGATCGCGGAGGGCAGCGCCGAGGCGCTGGAGATCGGCGCCGACGGGCGGGTGGCCGGGCTCGTCACCGGCGCCGGGCAGGTCATCGGCTGCGGCGCGCTCGTCATTACCACCGGCACCTTCCTGCGCGGCCTCATCCATATCGGCACCGAGCGCCAGGCGGCGGGGCGGGTCGGCGAGGCGCCGTCCTTGGGGCTGGCCCGGGCGCTGGCCGCGCGCGGCTTCCGCATGGGCCGCCTCAAGACCGGGACCCCGCCGCGGCTCGACGGCCGCACCATCGACTGGGCCGGGCTCGAGAACCAGCCCGGGGAGCGCCCGCCGCCGCCCATGTCCTTCCTCACCGAGCGGATCGACACGCCCCAGATCGATTGCGGCATCACCTTCACCACAGCCGCGACCCACGCGCTGATCGCGGCCAATATCGGGCTCTCCCCGATCTATTCCGGCCAGATCGAGAGCCGGGGGCCGCGCTACTGCCCCTCGATCGAGGACAAGGTGGTGCGGTTCCGGGACAAGGAGCGGCACCAGATCTTCCTCGAGCCGGAAGGGCTCGAGGATCACACGGTCTATCCGAACGGGATCTCGACCGCGCTGCCGGCCGCGCTGCAGCGGGAAATCCTGGGCACCATCCCGGGGCTCGAACGGGCGGCGATGATCCGCCCGGGCTATGCGATCGAGTATGATTTCGTCGATCCGCGCGAGCTGACCCCCGGCCTCGAGACGCATCGGATTCCCGGGCTCTTCTTCGCCGGCCAGATCAACGGCACCACCGGCTATGAGGAGGCGGCGGCGCAGGGGCTTCTGGCGGGCGTCAATGCCGCCCTGAAGGCCGGCGGGGCTGGGGCTGGCGAGGGCGGGGCTGGCGAGGGCGGGGCCGGCGGCGACGGGCGGGCGTTCCGGCTCGACCGTGCCGATGGCTATATGGGCGTGCTGGTGGATGATCTGGTCACCCGCGGCACCACCGAGCCGTACCGGATGTTCACCTCCCGCGCCGAGTACCGGCTGCTGCTGCGCGCCGACAATGCCGACCAGCGGCTGACCCCGCGCGGGCTCGCGATCGGCTGCGTCGGCGGCGCACGGGCCCGGGCCTTTGCCGCCAAGCGCGCCGCGATCGAGGCCGGCCGGGCCCTGCTGACCCGGCTCTCCGACAGCCCGAACCGGCTCCGCAAGGCCGGATTTCCGGTCAATCTCGACGGGGTCCGCCGGACCGCGCTGGAGCTGCTGCGGTACCGGGAGATCGATCTGGCGGCGCTGGCCGGCTATTGGCCCGAGCTTCGGGGCCTGGCGCCGGCTGTCGCCGAGCAGCTCGAGATCGACGGCCGCTATGCCGGCTATATCGAGCGCCAGGCCGCCGACATCCACGCCTTCCGGCGCGACGAGGCGCTTCTGCTGCCGCCAACCCTCGATTACAGCGGGATCGGCGGCCTCTCGACCGAGATGCGGGAAAAGCTGAGCCAGGCCCGCCCGGCGACGCTGGGAGCTGCCGCCCGGATCGCCGGCGTGACCCCCGCCGCCCTGACCGCGCTGCTGCGGCATATACGTGGGCAGGCGCGGGAGCGGCTGAGCGCCTGATGCCGCTCACGGCGGCGGGCTTCCAGCGCGAAACCGGTGTTTCACGTGAAACAATGGAGCGGCTCGCGCGCTATGCCGCCGCGCTCGAACGCTGGAATCCCCGGATCAATCTCGTCGGCAAGGAGTCGCTAACCACGCTCTGGCAGCGCCATATGCTCGATTCGGCGCAGCTCTATCCGCTGCTTCCCGAAGGGACCCGGACCATTCTTGATGTCGGGAGCGGGGCGGGCTTCCCGGGGCTGGTACTCGCCTGCATGGGGGTGCCGGACACTCACCTCGTCGAATCGGATCAGCGGAAGGCGGTTTTCCTCGCGGAAGCGGCGCGGCTGGCCGCGCCGGCGCTCCGGGACTCGGTAAAAATCCACGCGGTCCGCATCGAGACGCTGGCGCCGTTCCCGGTCGAGGCCGTGGTCGCCCGTGCCGTGGCGCCGGTCCGGCAACTGCTTGGAATGGTTGCGCCATTTCTGGGGCCCGGCAGCCAATGCCTGTTCCTCAAGGGGAGGCAGGCGGATGCCGAATTGACCGACGCGGCCAAAGACTGGACAATGCGGGTCGAGACCGTGCCGAGCCGGTCCGACCCCTCGGGAACAATCCTCCGGTTGAGCGATGTCCGCCGCCGCTGAAACCCTTTCCGTTCAAGGCGTTAGCGCCAGAACCGCCCGTATCCTGGCGATGGCCAACCAGAAGGGCGGCGTCGGCAAGACCACGACCGCGATCAATCTCGCCACGGCCCTGGCCGCCTGCGGCAAGCAGGTGCTGCTGGTGGATCTCGATCCGCAAGGCAACGCCTCGACCGGCCTCGGCATCGACCGGACCCGGCGGCGGATCACCAGCTACGACCTCCTGGCCGGGGCTGCGAGCGCCGCCGAGGCGGCGCTCGACACGGTCGTGCCCGGCATGAAGCTCATTCCGGCCTCGGTCGATCTTTCCGGCGCCGAGATCGAGCTCGTCGATGCCGAGCGGCGCGAATATCTGCTCGGCCGCGCGCTCGAGCCGCTGCGCGGTTCCTATGACTTTATTCTCATCGATTGCCCGCCCTCGCTCGGCCTTCTCACCCTCAACGCGCTGGTCGCGGCGGATGCCGTGCTGGTGCCGTTGCAATGCGAATTTCTCGCGCTCGAAGGTCTCAGCCATCTCATGATGACGATCGAACGGGTCCGTCAGGCGCTCAACCCCCGGTTGGAAATCCAAGGTGTGGTGTTGACCATGTTCGACAAGCGCAACAGCCTCAGCGATCTGGTCGCCGCCGACGTGCGCGGCCATTTCGGGCCCAAGGTCTATGACACCGTGATCCCCCGCAACGTGCGCATCTCCGAAGCGCCGTCGCACGGCAAGCCGGTGCTGCTCTACGATCTGCGCTGCCCGGGCTCGCAGGCCTATATCCATCTGGCAAGCGAGCTCCTGCGCCGCGAGCAGGCGCGGGCGGCGCTGCGATGAGCGAGGAAGCGAATCGCCGTCTCGGGCGCGGCCTCTCGGCGCTGCTCGGGCAGGAGAGCGCCGACTACGCGTCGCTCGATCGCGTGCGCACCTCGAAGATGGTGCCGATCGAATATCTGCAGCCGGGCTCGGTGCAGCCGCGCCGGCATTTCGGCGATGCGGAGCTGGAATCGCTCGCCGAATCGATCCGCGCCAACGGCATCCTGCAGCCGATCCTGGTGCGGCGCCGGCCGAACTCGCCCTACAGCTACGAGATCGTCGCGGGCGAACGGCGCTGGCGCGCGGCGCAGCGCGCGAAGCTGCACGAGGTGCCGGTCGTCATTCGCGAACTCGAGGATCGCGAGGCGCTGGAGATCGCGCTCGTCGAGAACCTGCAGCGCGAGAACCTCTCGCCGATCGAGGAAGCCGAAGGCTATCGGCGGCTGATGGAGGAGTTCAAGAACACGCAGGAAGAGCTCGCCGAGCATGTCGGCAAGAGCCGCAGCCATGTGGCGAACACGCTGCGGCTGCTGGGCCTGCCGGAGGAGATCCGCGGCATGCTGGATCGCGGCGAGCTCAGCGCCGGCCATGCGCGACCCTTGCTGACGGCGCCGGACGCGCTCGCGCTGGCGAAGCGCATCGTGGCGGAGGGCCTGAGCGTGCGCGAGACGGAGCGGCTCGCGCTCGCGGTCAAGGCGCCGAAGCCCGAGCGGAAGACGAAGCCGCCCGCGCCGCGCGATGCGGACACGATCGCGCTCGAGCGCGATCTCTCGAACCTGCTCGGACTCAAGGTGTCGATCGCCTTCGACGGCACCGGCGGCACGCTCGCGATCAAATATGCGTCGCTCGAGCAGCTCGACGCGCTGCTGCAGCGGCTCACGAAATCGGCGGCGCCGAAATCGGACGACTGAGGCAAGGCGGGCTCAGCGGCCGCCGGGCAGCCGCGCGATATCGATGAAGGCCTGACGGCAGAGCAGCTCGGCGCGCGCGGCCCCCGGCAGCTTGCAGCGCTGCTCGGTCTGGATCAGCCGGTCGATCGCGCGGGCGATGAGGGCGGGCGACCAGCGGCGAAGCTGCCGGCGATAGCGGTCCTCGTATTTGAAGAAGATCGGCGGCCGCAGCGAGCGCATCGCGGCGTCCGCGGGCTCGCCGTTGGCGACCCGCGCCGCGACCGACTGGAGGCCGAGGAAATGCCGGCCGGCGGCGCGCAGCAGGCCGATCGGCGAGCTGCCTTCCGCGAGATTGCGGCCGAGCGCCCGGTCGAGCACGGCGAGATCGCCCTCGGCGAGCGCATAGAGAAAATCCTCGAGCGCCAGATAGGCGCTGTCGCCGGTCGCCGCCGCGGCGTCCGCGAGCTCGACGCGCTTGCCGGAGCCGGGCCCGACATAGAGGGCGAGCTTCTCGAGCTCGCGCGCCGTGATGCCCCGGTCGCTGCCGAGCCGCGCGGAGAGCCACTCCACGGCGTCGGGCGCGATGGCGAGCCCTTCCTCCTTCATCCGGTCGCGGATGAGGGCGCCGAGCGCCGGACCTTCGTCGCGATAGCAGGGAAGGGCCGCCCCGCGCTTCGCCGCCTCGAAGAGCTTGCGCAGCGCCGAGCGGCTCGGCAGCTCGCCCGCCTCGAGGATGACGAGGCTGTCGCCTTCGGCTTGCTTCAGCAGCGAGTCGAGGAGGGGGGCGAGGTCGTCATCGGCATCGGCGATACGGATCGCCCGCCGGCCGCCGCCGAAGGCGAGCGCCATGGCCTCGTCGGCGAGCCGCGCCGGATCGTCGGCGAGCCCGCGCGAATCGAGCAGGGCGACTCGGAAGGGATCGTCGAGCGAGCCCGCCACGAGCCTCGTCAGATGGTCGGCGCGCTCCTTCGCGAGGCCGGAATCCGGCCCGTAGATCAGCACCGCGGCGATCTCGGCCGGCGGGCCCTTCAGAAACGGGTCGATGGCCCTGGCGGCGAGCTTCACCGCGCGCCCTTCGCCGGGATCAAGAGGCGCCGTCGAGGGCGGAGAAATAGATCGCGAGCCGCGTGCTGATATCCTCGCTCAACTGCTCGGTCGCGCGGTCGCGCACGTCCTTCTCGCTCGTCAGCGTCGAGAACTGATATTCCGAGCCCAGCAGATCGTAGCTGATGGTGGTCTGCGACGTGCCGCTGTCGAGCACGGTCTCGGTGCCCCACTGCTTCAGCTCGTAGGTCGCGGTCATGATCAGGTTGTAGCGCGAGGTGGTCTCGTCCTTCTCGACCAGCAGCCGCTCCTGCCGCTCCTCCAGCCGCACCTCGAGGAGATAGAGGGCGTCGGCGGGCTTGCCGCGCGGGTTCAGCCGGTCGCGCAGCTTGTTGTAGAGGAGCTGCCCGGTGCGGTCGGCGATCGGGCGGATGCGCACCTGCGAGAGCTGGACGGCGGCGCTCTCATTGACGCTGTTCCTGCCATAGAGCGGCTGGAAGCCGCAGCCGGCGAGCAGCAGCGCAGCCCCGGCGCCGACCGTCGAGGCGAGCGCCCGGCGCCGCGTGATTCCCGGCCTTGTCCTGTCCGATTTCATCCCCGCATCCACCCCTGGCAAGGTCCCGGCTCAGGCGACGATGTTCACCACCCGGTTCGGTACCACGATCACCTTCCGCGGCGTCTTTCCGTCGAGCGCGCGGACCACCTTTTCATCGCCCAGCGCCCGCCGTTCCGCCTCGTCCGTCGCGCAACCATGCGGCAGCTCGATCGTAGCACGAAGCTTGCCGTTGATCTGCACGGCGACGGTGACGCTCTCGTCCTGCAGCAGGGCCGGGTCGGCCTTGGGCCAGGGCCGGTCCACCAGCAGATCCTCATGGCCGAGGCTCCGCCACATCTCCTCGGCGAGATGCGGCATCATCGGGCCGATCAGCAGCGCCAGCGCCTCATAGGCCTCGCGCAGCGCCCAGTCGAGGCCGCCCGCCGGCTTCGCCGTATCGATCGCCTCGAGGCTGTTGGCGAACTCGTAGAGCCGCGCCACCCCACGGTTGAAATGGAAGCTTTCGATATCGTCGCTGACGGCGGCGACGGTCTTGTGGGTCGCGCGCCGAAGCCCGGTCGCGGCCGCGTCGAAGGCGGCCGGCTTGGCCGCGCCCGCGGGCGCCAGGGCCGGTGCCGCCGCCTGTTGCAGGCGCCAGAGCCGCTGCAGGAAGCGCCAGGCGCCCTGCACCCCCGCCTCGGTCCATTCGAGATCGCGGTCGGGCGGGCTGTCGGACAGCATGAACCAGCGCGCGGTATCGGCGCCGTAGCCCTCGATGATGGCGGTCGGATCCACCACGTTCTTGCGCGACTTGCTCATCTTCTCGGAGCGGCCGACCCGGACCGGCTGGCCGCCCGCGACGGTGACGGCGGCCCCGGAGTCCTTCCGCACCTCTTCCGGCAGCAGCCAGTTTCCCTCGGGATCGCGATAGGTCTCGTGGCAGACCATGCCTTGCGTGAAGAGCCCGGCGAAGGGCTCGTCGAGCCCGACGAGCCCGACCTTCCGCATGGCGCGCATGTAGAAGCGCGAATAGAGCAGATGCAGGATCGCATGCTCGACGCCGCCGACATATTGGTCGACCGGCAGCCAGTAATCGACGTCGGCGCGCGCCACGGGCTCGGCCGCGCGCGGGCTGCAATAGCGCGCGAAATACCAGGAGGAATCGACGAAGGTGTCGAGCGTGTCGGTCTCGCGGCGGCCGGGCTTGCCGCAGGCCGGGCAGGGGACGTGCTTCCAGGTTGGATGGCGCTCCAGCGGATTTCCCGGCCGATCGAAGGTCACGTCTTCCGGCAGCCGCACCGGCAGATCCCGCTTCGGCACCGGCACGATCCCGCAGCTTTCGCAATGGATCACCGGGATCGGGCAGCCCCAGTAGCGCTGGCGCGACACGAGCCAGTCCCGCAGGCGGTAGTGGATCGTGCCCTCGCCGAGACGGAGCGATACCAGCCGGTCGATCGCCACGCGCTTCGCCGCCTCGACCGGCAGCCCGTCGAGGAACCGCGAGTTGAAGATCCTGCCGTCGCCGACATAGGCTGCGTCGCCGATCTCGAACCCCGCCGCGTCGGCGGCGGGCGGCAGCACCACCGGCGTCACCGGCAGGCGGTATTTCCGCGCGAAATCGAGGTCGCGCTGGTCATGCGCCGGACAGCCGAAGATGGCGCCCGTGCCATATTCCATCAGCACGAAGTTCGCGACATAGACCGGGAGCTTCCAGTCCGGATCGAAGGGATGGATCGCCTGGAGGCCGGTGCGATAGCCCTTCTTCTCGGCGGTCTCGATCGCCTCGGCGGTCACCGCCGTATGGCGGCATTCCTCGATGAAGCCGGCGAGATCCCTGTCCCTGGCGGCGAGCTCGACCGCGAGCGGATGGTCGGGCGCGATCGCCACGAAGGCGGCCCCGAAAAGCGTGTCCGGCCGGGTGGTGAAGACCTCGATGCGCGTCTCGCGGCCGGCGATCCCGAAGAAGGCGCGCGCGCCCTCGGAGCGGCCGATCCAGTTCTCCTGCATGAGGCGAACCTTGGCCGGCCAGCGATCGAGCGTGGCGAGCCGCCCGAGGAGATCGTCCGCGAAGGCGGTGATCCGGAAGAACCATTGCGAGAGCTTGCGCCGCTCCACCACCGCGCCGGTGCGCCAGCCGCGCCCGTCGATCACCTGCTCGTTGGCGAGCACGGTCTGGTCGACCGGGTCCCAGTTGACGCTGGCTTCCTTGCGATAGGCGAGGCCGGCCTCGAGGAAATCGACGAACATCGCCTGCTGGTGGCGGTAATAGTCCGGATGGCAGGTCGCGATCTCGCGGCTCCAGTCGAGCGACAGCCCCATGGATTTGAGCTGGCTGCGCATGGTCGCGATATTATCGTAGGTCCATTTCGACGGATGGACCTTCTTCTCCATCGCCGCGTTCTCGGCCGGCAGGCCGAAGGCGTCCCAGCCCATCGGATGCAGCACGTTGAAGCCCTGGGCGCGCTTGTAGCGCGCAACCACGTCGCCGAGCGTGTAGTTGCGCACATGGCCCATATGGATGCGGCCCGAAGGGTAGGGAAACATCTCGAGCACGTAATATTTCGGGCGGGCCGCGTCGGTCTGCGCCGCGAAGCTGCCGCGCTCGGCCCAGACGGCCTGCCAGCGCCGCTCGGTCTCCTTGAAGTTGTAGCGGGCGGGGGTCATCGGGCCATGCGGGTTCGGAAAAGGGGCGAAACGGGCGGTTTCCGCGGCGCTGCGGAGCGCCGCGACGGGCGCTAGCTTTACCGAAGCCCCCGACCGATGACAAGCAAGGCGGCGCGCGGGGAAGGGACCTCTCCCGCGGCCTTCTGCCGCGACGGGCCTCTATCCGCGCGCGGGCGATCCTGGCTTCGCGGCGCTGTCGCGGAGGAAGGAGAGCAGGGTGAAGCGCCGCCCGCGCGTCACCGGCAGGGCCTCGTGCAGCAGGCTGCAGGAGAAGAGGATCGCACCGCCGGCGGGCGGGCTGTAGCGATGCGGCCCATATTCCGGGAAGACCAGCTCGCCGCCCGCATAGTCGCCGTCATTGAGGTTGAGGGTGAGGGCGAAGCGCCGGTCCGCCGTGGCCGGGCTCGCATTGTCGCGATGCCGGCGAAAATAATCGCCGCGGCCGGCGTCGTAGCAGGTGACGATGAAGCGGTCGAAGCGGAAGGGCTGCCGGAAGCCGAAGGCCTTGTCGAGCTCGGGCGCGATGCGGCGTCCGATGACGGCGATCAGGCTGCGCAGCAGCGCTTCGTCCGCGATCGCGTGGTCGCGCCGTTTCTTCATGGCGTGATAGACGCGGCGAACCTCCTCGCCATCGACCAGCGAGTTCACCGATCCTTCGTCATGGCCGTGGGTTTCCCAGCGCCGGATGAGGGCGATGCAGGCGGCCGGATCGAGCACATTGGGCAGGATCAGCACCGGCGCTGCCGCCCCGAAGCGGTCGGCCTCCGGCGCTGCGCCCTCAGCCTCGAGCCGCCGGATCGCCCATTCGTCGAGGCCGTCGCCGGCGCGGAGATCGACGAGCCGCTGGTTGGCGTCGAGCAGCAGCCAGGCCGGCGCGCCCTCCGGCAGCCCCGCGCCGCGCTTCAGCCCGTCGAGGATCTTGCGCCGGGGATCGGCGATCCAGCGCGCCGGCGCCGAAGCCTCGCCGAGGCTCCGCTCCGGATCGCCGCCGGCGATGACGAGATGATCGGCGCCCTGCGCCGCCAGCGCCTTTGCGGTGGCGGACGCCCGCGCGGCGGCGGCAAGATCGGCCTTTCCCGCCAGCAGCAGCAGCGCGATCGGCCGGCCCTGCGCGCGCTCATAGAAATGCCGGAAGGCGCCTTCCGCATCGGGCAGCACGAAATCCGGCACGCGGTCGCCGGGGGCGAGCGCGTGGCGCGGGGCCTCGAAGGTCGCGGGATCGTCCGGTGTGCCGCTCGGCACGCGCGGGCGGCTTTGCGCGGGCTACTCGCCGCTCTGCGAGACGCGGAGCTGGCGGGCGCGGGTCAGGATCGCGTTCTCGAGATCGGTCGAGGTGCTGGGCGCGATCGGCGCGTCGATCCAGGTGCTGCCGGCGAGCTCCTGCCGGAACACGGCGGCGCGGATGCCGTCGGCGCGGAGCGCGCGCGTGAGGATATAGACATTGACCTTGAACCGCTCGCGCGGCGTCTGCGGCGGCGTGTACCAGTCGGTGATGATGACGCCGCCGAACGGATCGGCCGAAACCAGCGGCATGAAGGAAACGGTGTCGAGCGTCGCGCGCCAGAGGAAGCTGTTCACGCCGATGCCGGCGCCGCCGCCGTCCTGCGGGGCCTCGTTGTTGCCGCCGAGCGAGAGCCCGCCTTCGCCGAACACCGATCCGGTAGTGTCGTAGGGCGTGGTCTGTCCCTTGCGCCGCAGCCCCGGATATTGCGAGTCGGGGTCGCCATAGGAGCAGGCCGTGAAGGTCGAGCCGATGAGGAGCGCCAGCGCCAGCATTGCCCAGCGACGCGGGAGCGACGCCTGACGCAAGGCCTTGGAGGCTTGACGGGCCATGAAATCCCCTTCGACGGAAACGGGTCGCGACCGGCGCAAAGCTTAAACCAGAGGGTTTCCCTCAGGTCAAGGCTGAGGCCTTGCGCGACGCCATCGCGGGCGCCCTTCCGCCCTGCGGCGAATCGCCTGCCGCCGCGGCCGCTTTGCGTCGCGGAAGCGGATGGATTATCTAAGGCCGCCCCGGGCGGAAAACCGCAGCGGCGGCCGTGGAATTTGTCGCGCTCAGCCGCTCGCAGGAAGGAATTCGATGGGCAAGGTCATCTGGCTCGCCTCCTATCCCAAATCGGGCAATACCTGGCTGCGCGCCTTCCTGCACAATCTTTTCCGCAAGCCGGGCGAAGCCTACGACATCAACCGGCTGGCCGATTTCTGCACCTCGGAATCCGCGCTCGGCTGGTACAGCGAGGTCGCGGGCGGACCGGTGCAGGGCATGAGCCTCGCCGAGATCGCGCGGCTCCGCCCGAAGGTGCATCGCCGCCTCACCCAGATCTTTCCGGACAATGTGTTCGCGAAGACGCACAACGCGCTCGTGGAATCGCAGGGCGTGCCGACGGTGACGATGGAATACAGCGCGGGCGCGATCTACGTGATCCGCAACCCGCTCGATGTGGCGATCTCCTTCGCCGACCATTACGGCCGCAGCATCGACGAGGCGATCGAGATGATGGGGCGCCCGGGCCTCGCCACCGGCATGACCGACAAGCATGTGCAGGAGGTGCTGGGGTCCTGGTCGGAGAATGTCGAGAGCTGGACCGGCCGGCCGAGCCCGGCGCTGCATGTGATGCGCTACGAGGACATGCTCGACCGGCCGCTGCAGTCCTTCGGCGCCGTCACGCGGTTCCTCGGCCTCGATCCGGGCGAGGAGCGGCTGCGCCGCGCCGTCGAGCAGAGCTCCTTCGAGAAGCTCCGGCAGCAGGAGGACGCGAAAGGCTTCATCGAGCGCAGCGAGGCGAGCCGGCGCTTCTTTCGCGCGGGCCGGGCCGGGCAGTGGCGCACCGCGCTTTCGCCGGCCCAGGTCGAGGCGATCGCGACCGCCCACGAGGCGTCGATGCGGCGCTTCGGCTATCTCCCCCTGCCGGCGGATTACCGGCCCGTGGCGGGCAACGCCTGACCGGTCTTTGCGGCGTATCCGAAGCGCGCCATCGCCGCGCCGAAGCGCGCATTCGCGGCCGCGCGCTGCGCCGGGGTGAGCAGCGTCTCCTGGCCGCCCACCTCGCCGCGCCGCACGAAGCGCCCGCCGAGCTGGACGCTCGCTTCGACCGTGTCGTTGAAGAAGATGCCGCGCTCGCGCCGCGCGATCTCCTCTTCCTCGAGCGCGCGCATCGCCTTGAAGCTCGACCGCGCCACCGCGTCGGCGATCCGCGTCTCGGTGGCGTTGATCCCGAGGAAGCGGGCGACGTCGAACATCCGCTCCGTGGGCGCCGCCTTCAGATCCTCGTATTTCAGCACCAGCCGCGGATAGGGCAGCGGGTCGCCGGTCCAGCTCGCGACATTCTCGTTCCAGCCGCCGAAATCGAACTCGAAGGCGCGGCTGCTCCCGCCCCGCTCGATATATTCGTCGATCCAGCGCCGCGTCGCTTCGCGACGGGCCTCCTCCGTGCCGAGCGCCTCGAAGGCCGGCGAGCGGACGAGGTAGTACTGCAGGTTCGAGGCAAGAACGTCGATCGGATGCCGCAGGATGTAGATGACGCCGATCGTGTCCTCGCGCAGCGGCAGCGTCGGGCTGTAGCTCCAGTGCGTCTTCACCAGCAGCTTCTGATTGCCGAGGAGATGCTTGCCGTTGATGCCGCGATGGATGGCGGGAATCTTCTTGTCGAGCTCGGCCGAGCTCTTGAGCGGCCCGTAGAGCAGGTTGGCGAGCAGGAACCGCATCCAGGTGTTCCCGGAGCGGGGATAGGAGGCTATCCAGACGATCTTCGCCATGTCGCCGTTTCCGGAACGCTGCCGTCGCGCGATGCCGCCGGGATCCGCGCTTGCGCGGCGCCCGGCGGAGAGGGCCGCACTCTGCCTCCGTCGATGGCGGCCGCACAAGCCTTCCCTGCCGCGCCCGCGGGATAGTGCTGCGGCCGCGAAACCGATGCTATAACGCCGCCATGAATCGAAACATGCGACGCGGGTCCGGCGGCCCGCCGCCTCGCGGTGCCGGCGGACCCGGCCGCGCCGGCCCGCCCGGACCGGACCCGGTGCTGATGCGCGCCATCGCGGCGCACCAGCAGGGTCGGCTGCCGGAGGCCGAGGCCGCCTATCGCGAGATCCTGCGCGCCTCGCCGCGCCGCTTCGAGGCGCTGGGGCTGCTGGGCTATCTCATGCATCAGCGGAACGAGGACGCGGCCGCGATCGAACTCATCGACAAGGCGCTCGCGATCAACCCCAACATGGCGGACGCGCATCTCTGGCGCGGCATGGCGCTGCACCGCCTGGAGCGCTTCGACGAGGCGGCGGCGAGCTACCGCGCCGTGCTGCGGCTCAACCCGCAGCATGTCGATGCGCTCAACAATCTGGGCGCGCTGCTGACGACCAGGGGCGATTACGCGGGCGCCGTCGATCTGCACCGCCGCGCGATCGGCCTGAAGCCGGACCGGGCGCATGCGCACTACTCGATGGGCGTCGCCTTCGACCGGATGGGCCGCTATGACGAGGCGATCGAGGCCTATCGCCGCGCGATCCGCCACAAGCCCGACTATCTCGACGCCTACATCAATCTGGGGGTGGCGCTGACCACCCAGCGCCGCGCGGCGGAGGCCCTGCCCTATCTCGAAAAGGCGGTCGCGCTCGATCCGCAGAAGCCGGAATGCCGCCTCAATATCGGCAAGGCCTTGCGCGATCTGAACCGTTTCGCCGAGGCGGAATCGACCTATCGTTTCGCGCTGGAGTTGCGGCCGGATTTCGGCGAGGCGCGCAACAGCCTCGCCAACGTGCTGCAGGATTTCGGCAATCTCGACGAGGCGCTGGAGCATCTGCGCTACGTCGTCGCGACGCAGCCGGACTATCTCACCGCCGGATCGAACCTGCTGATGAAGTCGATCTATCACGACCGCATCGATCCGGCGGCGATCGCCGAGGAGCATCGCCGCGTCGGCCGCAACATGGCGGGTCTCGCCGGCAGCGGCGAAACCGCCTGGCGCGAGCGCGAGCGCGATCCCGGGCGGCGGCTGCGGGTCGGCTATCTCTCGCCCGACTTCAACGCCCATTCCTGCGCCTTCTTCCTGGAGCCGCTGCTCGCCGCCCACGACCGCGCGGCGGTCGAGGTCTATTGCTATTCCAACACGGTGCGGCCGGACGCGATCACCGAGCGGATGCGCGCCCATGCCGATCACTGGCGTGACGTGACGCTCCTCTCCGACCTCGAGGCCGCGAAGCTCGTCGCCGCCGACCGCATCGACATCCTGGTGGATTGCGCGGGTCACACGGCGCGGAACCGCCTCCCCGTCTTCGCCCTCAAGCCGGCGCCGCTGCAGGGAACCTGGCTCGGCTATCCGCACGGCACCGGCCTGCCGACGGTGGATTTCCGGCTGACCGATGCGGTCGCCGATCCGGTCGGCCTCACCGATCCGCTCTATGGCGAGACGCAGATCCGGCTGCCGCAAGGCTTCCTCTGCTACCGCCCGCTCGAGGAGGCGCCGCCGCCCTCGCCCGGGCCGCTGGCGCGCGGCGAGCCGCCGGTGTTCGGCTGCTTCAACAACGCCCACAAGATCGGTCCCGCGGCGGCCCGGCTCTGGTCGGAGATCCTGGCGGCGATCCCGGGCGCGCGGCTCAAGCTCCGCGCCAATCAGTTCCGCGATCCGACCGTGGTCGAGCGCTATCGCGCCTGGCTCGCCGCCTTCGGTATCGACCCCGCGCGGCTCGAGATCGCGCCCTGGGCGCCTTCCATCCTGGAAGGCCTCGCCGACTACGCCAATATCGACGTGGCGCTCGATCCCTTTCCCTATAACGGCACAACCACAAGCTGCGAGGCGCTCTGGATGGGCGTGCCGATCGTGGCGCTCGAGGGCACGGCCCATGCCGGCCGCGTCGGTGCCAGCCTGCTTACGCAGGTCGGGCTCGAGGCGCTGATCGCGAAGAGCCCAGCGCAATATCGCGACATCGCCCTCTCGCTCGCGCGCGATCCGGCGCGGCTCGCGCGGCTCCGCCAGGAGCTCCGGCCGCGCATGGCGGCCTCCCCGCTCTGCGACGCGCCGCGTTTCGCGACGGCGGTGGAAAGCGCCTATCGCGCGCTCTGGCGCGACTGGTGCGCGCACGGCACCACGGCCGTCGCGCCCGGCGCGCCGCCGGCGGTTGCGCGCGTCCGGCATGAAGCGACGGAAGCCCCCGCCGCGGCACCGGTCTTCTTCGCGCCGGGTCCCCGCGCGCCGGCAGCGCTGCCGGCCGGCCGGCCGGTGATGCGCGTGCTGCATAATCTGGCGCGGACCGGCGGCACGGTGATCGCGCAATGCATCGGCGCCCTCCCCGGCGTGGCGCTGCTCAGCGAGGTCCATCCGCAGGGCGCCCGCTTCATCGATCCCTATCGCCAGGCGCAGCAATGGTACGGGCTGCTCGATGCCGGGGAAGCCGTGCGCTTCGCCGCCGAGCCCGAGGCGCGGTTTCTCGACGCCATTCGCCTCATCGACGCGCGCGCCGCCGCCCGGGGCATGACCCTCGTGCTGCGCGACTGGAGTCATCTCGATTTTCTGGGACCTCCCCACCTCGCCGCCCCCACCGGACGGCGCGGCCTCAACGAGGCGCTCGCCGATCTCTACGCGATCCGCGAAACCTGCACGGTTCGCCACCCGATCGATCAGTGGCAAAGCACGCGCCGGCTGCTCGGCCTGCGCGGGCGCGTGCGGCTCGGCGAGTTCCTCGCCGCCTATCGCCGCTTCGCCGAGCTCGCGGTCGAGCTCGGCTTCGTCCGCTTCGAGGATTTCGCGCTCGCGCCGGAAACCGGCATGCGGCTGCTCGCCGAGCGGCTCGACCTCGCCTACGACCCGGTCTTCCTCGAGCGCTGGGCGGAGAACGATCATGTCACCGGCGACCGGCCGGCGCCCGACAAGCGGCGCAAGACCATCGGTCTGCCGCCGCGCCGCCTGCTCGAGCCCGGCCTCCTCGCCGAGTTCGAGCGCCATCCGGATTATGCGCCGGCGCTGGCCCTGCTCGGCTACGGGCACCCCCTCTAGGATTCCCCGCACCCGCTAGGATTCTCCCGATGATCTCGAGGCTTCCGGTCGTGCTGGCGACCACCGTGGTGCGCTCGGCGCATGAGGGCGCGAGCCATGGCGGCGCCTATCTGGTCGATCTGGAGACGGGCGCGCAGCGCCAGGTGCTGGACTGGAACGACGGCTCGATCGACTGGAGCGGGCGCGGCGGCGATCGGGGCTTGCGCGGCATCGCCTTTCGCGGCGAGGAGGTCTTCATCGCCGCCAGCGACGAGATCTTCGTGTTCGACCGCGAATTCCGGAAGCTGCGCTCGATCCGCAGCCCCTATCTCAAGCTCTGCCACGAGATCTGCATCGCCGGGGACCGGCTCTACCTCACCTCGACCCGGTTCGACTCGATTCTCGTCTGCGACCTTGCGACCGGCCGGTTCGTCGCCGCCTATTGCCTCAAGCTCGACGCCGAGCGCCGCATCCAGTTCCGCGCCTACGATCCCGAGGGGCCGGACGGGCCCGCCCTCGCCGACACCACCCACATCAACAACGTGAGCGTGGAGGACGAGGTCATCTATGTCGGCGGGCTCCATATGAACCGCCTGATCGCGATCCGCGAGGGCCGGGCGTCGGCCCATGCGCGGCTCCCTCGCCTGACCCACAACGCCCGCCCCTTCCGCGGCGGCGTGCTCGCCAATTTTACCGGCGCCGACAGCGTCGCCTGGTTCGGGCTCGACGGGCAGGTCCGGCTTTCGATCGAGGTGCCCCGCTACGCCGCCGCGACCATGACCCACACGGATCTGCCGCAGGATTTCGCGCGGCAGGCCTTCGGCCGCGGGCTCGCTGCGATCGACGACAATCACGTGGTCGGCGGTTCGTCGCCGGCGACGCTCGCCGTCTATCGGCTCGAAGCGCCGGCGATGCTGAAATCGATTCCGCTCAGCCGCGACGTGCGCAACGCCATCCACGGGCTGGAGATCTGGCCGTTCGCAAATCGCTAACCAAGTTGCATCATGCTTGACACCGATATCGGTGTTGCTGATTGTAAGCAGTCTAATTTGGGGATCAGGGGAAGTGTTACCATGAAGCGTCTTCTGCTTGGCTCGACCGCCATTGCGTCCGTGGCGGCGCTCGCTCTTCCTGCCCACGCCGAAATGGAAATGGGCATCGGCGGCTATTATGTCGGCGCCGCCGGCCTGCTGTTGACCCAGGATGACGGCCCCGGCGAATCCGGCGACAACACGCAGAGCGATGCCTTCCGGCAGGACGTCGAGGTCTATTTCACCGGCGATGTCACCCTCGACAACGGCCTTTCGATCGGCGCGCGCATCCAGCTCGAAGGCATGCAGTCCTCGGACCAGATCGACGAGGTCTACGCCTTCTTCGAGGGCGAGGGCTGGGGCCAGATCCGCTTCGGCGACACGCCCGAGGCGCTCGCGCAGATGTGCTACCTGGTGCCGGTCGCGGGCAATGTGTTCGGCGTGGACAGCCCCTATTTCGACTTCGGCAATGCCGGCCAGAACGGCTTCGCCAACACCAACAGCAGCTGTCTCGGGCTCGACGACAACTCGACCAAGATCGTCTATTTCAGCCCGAGCTTCGGCGGCTTCAGCTTCGCCGCCTCCTGGACGCCGGACCGGCGCGGCGAGGACCAGTACAGCGGCGTCGCGAACTCGAACGGCCCCGGCGGCACCTCCTTCAACAACAATAGCGGTCAGGTCGACGACAACATCTCGGCCGCGGTCAGCTTCAGCCACGATTTCGAGGCTGTGAGCCTGGTGATCGGCGGCGCGGTATCGCACGCCAACTGGGAGGCGCCGGCCGCCAACCAGGACAAAGACACCATGAACTACAACGCCTATTTCCAGGTGTCCTTCGGCGGCTTCCTGATCGGCGCGTCGGGCGAATATATCGACAACTGGAACAGCTCGAGCCCGAGCGAGCAGGATCTCTGGATGGCGGGCGCGGCCATCGTCTATAGCTGGGACGCCTGGAGCGTCGGCCTCGGCTATTCGCACGGCACCTACGAGATGACCGACAACAGCGACCACGACACGCTCGACATCGTGCAGCTCCAGGCCTCCTACGCCCTCGCCGAAGGCATCAGCATCGACGGCATGCTGGGCTACACGACCTATAACGACGACAACGAAGACAATCCGGGCGGCAATGGCGATTACGATGCGGTCGAGACCGGCGTCGGCTTCTATATCGCGTTCTGACGCAGCCCTGCTTTGACGGGACCGGCAGGACCGGGACTCGTCGGAAGGACGGAGGGAGGAGCGGCTCAGCCGCTCCTCCTCTCTTTTTGCCGGTTCCGTTACGCCCCGCGCTCGTCCGAGTCTCCCCCGGCGCGCCGGAGGGCCCGCGTCCGGGCGTCGATCCAGCCCGGCAAGCGCCCCCGTTAACCTTCTCGCAAGAGAGCTGTGGCTTCCGGGCCACAGTGGGTCAGAATAGCCATGAGCGGGCGGGGGTTTGCTTGACCCTTAACGACCGAGGCGGGATAAACCCTTGGTCGGAATGTGGCGTCGACGCCGCAGTTGTGTCTCGGGGGCCTTTATTGGGACTGGCGTGACAGAACTGCGGTCAAAAGGCCGCAACCGGCAAATGGGGTGGTCGAAGGTGGCTAGCGCTTTCGACTAGAACTTCAAAGATAGGAACCGACTGTCATGAAGCATATTCTTCTCGGTACGACCGCATTGGTCGCGGCCGGGGTCGTCGCTGGGAGCGCGCAAGCGAACGTCCAGCTCGGCCTGGGCGGCTACTATGCGGGTGCTGCCGGCCTCGTCTTCGATCAGGACGATGAAGCGGGTGAACCCGGCGACAACACGTCGAGCGACGTGTTCCGGCAGGACGTCGAAGTCCATTTCAAGGGCGAAGTCGTCCTCGATAATGGCCTTGCGGTGGGTGCCACCATCCAGCTCGAAGCCATGCAGTCCAGCGACCAGATCGACGAGGTCTGGGCCTACTTCAAGGGCGGCTGGGGTCAAATTCGCTTCGGTGATGACGACGACGCTTACGAGCAGCTCGCCTACATCATCCCGAGCGCCTCGAACATCTTCGGCGTGGACACGCCGTATTTCGAGTTCGCCAACAACTTCGGCAGCGGCACGCAGGCTGTTGTCCAGACCAACACGACAATCCACCGTATTTCGGGCGACGCGACGAAGATCATCTACTTCTCGCCGAGCTTCGGTGGCTTCACGTTCGGCCTCTCCTGGGCGCCGGATCGTCGTGGCGAGGACCAGTACAGCGGCATCGCGAACAGCAACGGTCCGGGCGGCACGTCGTTCAACAACAACTCGTTCCAGGCCGACGACGTCATCGCTGCCGCGGTCAACTTCGAGCACGACTTCAATGGCGTGAACTTCATCGCCGGCATCGGCGGCGGTCACGGCAACTACGAGGCGCCGTCTCCGGGTCAGGACGACGACACGTGGAACGCGCGCGCTCACATGATCGTGGGCTTCAGCGGCTTCACGATCGGTGCGGCGGGTTCGTATCGGAACAACTACTCCGCCAGCAACACCGACGAAATCGATCTGTGGGTTGCCGGTATCGGTCTCACCTACAACTGGGATGCCTGGACGGTCGGTCTCGCCTGGTCGCACGGCGAATACGGCGTGACCAACGGCAACACCGACAATCTGGACGTCATCCAGATCTCGACCCGCTACGACCTCGGGCCGGGCATCTCGCTCGACGGCATGATCGGCGTGAACGACTACCAGGGTAGCGGCACGTCTTCCGACGATAACGGCAAGACGTACGACACCGACGACAACACTAGCTGGGAAGCTGGCGTGGGCTTCTTTATCGGGTTCTAACAACCGATAAAGCCTGGGGGCCAGAACCGGGGGGAGCGGCTATGCCGCTCCCCCAATTTTTTTG
>CADEFF010000047.1 GCA_902826565.1 uncultured Rhodospirillaceae bacterium
TGCCGCCGAGCGCGCGCGCCTGGCAGGAGAAGGTGCGGCGCTTCGTTCGCGAGGAGCTCATTCCCTGGGAAGTTCATGCCGAGATGAACAATGGCGAGATCCCGAAGGAGGCCCGCGACGGCCACTTCCGGAAGGCCCGCGAGATCGGGCTGCATGCGATCTCCGTGCCGAAGGAACATGGCGGCGCCGGGCTCTCGATGCTCGAGCAGGTCGTGATCCAGGAAGAGATCGGCAAGGTCACCAATGCGCTCGGCTGGTGCTATCACTCGACGCCGCCCTGGATGCTGGATGCCTGCTCGCCCTACCAGATGGAGACCTGGGTAAAGCCGAACGTCCGCGGCGAACGCCACGAATGCTATGCGATCACCGAGGAGGACGCCGGCTCGGACGTGGACGCCATCAAGGCGACCGCGCGCCGCGACGGCGACGACTACATCCTCAATGGCGAGAAATGGCACGTCACCAGCGCCAACCACGCCGATCACTTCATCTTCCAGGCGAAGATCGCCGACGGGCCGCACAAGGGCGCCCATTGCCTCTTCTTCGTCGATCAGGGCACACCCGGCGTCAGCATCCTCCGCACCCCCGCCTACACGCATAACTACGCCGCCCACCATCCGATCTACCGCTTCGAGAATGTCCGCGTGCCCGCCAGGAACCGGATCGGCGAGGAAGGCGACGGCATGGGCTTCACCTACGACTGGTTCCGCTACGAGCGGATCGGCATCGCCGCGCGCTGCTGCGGGGCCGCGGCGCGCCTGATCGAGGAGGCCACCGCCTTCGCCAAGGAACGGATCGCCTTCGGCCAGCCCATCTCGAACTACCAGGCCGTGCAGTTCATGCTGGCCGACAGCGTGACCGAGCTCTGGGCCGCTCGCCTGATGACCTACCGCACCGCCGAGGAAGTGGATGCCAAGGTCGATGTGAAGGTGAGCCACGCGCAATGCTCGATCGCGAAGCTCTACGCCTCGGAGGTCGCCAACAAGATCGCCGACCGCGCCGTGCAGATCTTCGGCGGGCGCGGCTACATGCGGGAGAACGTGGCCGAGCGCTTCTATCGCGAGCTTCGCGTCGATCGCATCTGGGAAGGCACGTCCGAGATCCAGAAGATCATCATCGCCAACGGCCTCTACAAGCGCGGCCAGCCGGCGCTGATCGAATAGCCGGAACGCGCATCCGCCTGCCGGAATGCGGCCTCTCGCATCGCGCGAAGCAAGCGGGGCTTGTCCTGCCGCCCGTTGCGCTGTCGGCGGCGGGCTGGGACAATAGCCAAGGGGAAACGTCGGTTCGACGAGGGGGCGAAGCCCGTCATGCTCACGGCCGTGAAGCCTGTTCTACAGGTGCTGTTGGCCGTGGTCTTCATGGAGGCCGGGCTCGGCATCCTGTCGCCGCTCGTCGGCCTGCATCTGGCGTCGAGCGGCGTGGCTGCGACCCTCGTCGGCCTCGCCTTCTCGGCTTATTTCGGCGGTTTCCTCGTCGGCACCCTCACCTGCCATCGTCTGATCGATCGCGTCGGCCATATCCGCGCCTTCGCGGTCTTCGCCGCCTTCGGCGCGATCCTCACGCTGCTGCACCTCCTGATCCGCGACCCCTATGCCTGGCTCGTGATTCGCGCGGTGATGGGCTATGCGGTCGCCGGCATGTTCGTGATCGTGGAGAGCTGGCTCAACGACAAGGCGACCGAGGACAATCGCGGCCGCATCTTCGCGGTCTATATGGCGGTGTCCTGGGCGGCGAGCGGCATCAGCCCGCTCGCCCTCAACATCCACGACCCGCAAGGTCAGCTCCTCTTCTGCCTGGTGACCATCTTCTTCGCGCTCGCGCTCATCCCGATGGCGCTGACCCGGGTCGGCAACCCCGAGATCGGCCATCGCAATCATTTCGGCATCCTCCGGCTCTTCAGGATCTCGCCGACGGGCGTCACCGTCTGTTTCGGCTCGGGCATGATCAATACTTCGATTTATGCCCTCCTTCCCGTCTATACCGAGGCGACGGGCCTCACGGCGGGGCAGCTCTCGATCCTGCTCGCCGTCGTCACCATCGCCGGGCTCGTGGTGCAGTTTCCGGTCGGCTATCTCTCGGACCATTTCGGGCGGCGCCCCATCATGCTGGCCTCGAGCGCATCGGCGGCGGCGATGGCCTCGATGATCGCCGTCTGGCCGTCGCCGAGCTTTCTTGTCCTGGTGCTGCTGATGTTCGTGATGGACGGCGTCGCGGCGCCGCTCTATGCGCTGGGCGTCGGCCAGACCAACGACTATGTCACCAAGAAGGACTTCGTCGCGGCGAGCGCCGGGCTGCTCTTCGCCTGGGGCCTCGGCGCGGCCATCGGGCCCACGGTGATTGGCCTCGCCATGGACCCGCTCGGCGCGAACGGCCTCTTCATCGTCTGCGCCGTCGGCTACACGACGCTCGCGCTCTTCGTCGCCATCCGCATGCTGCTGCGCCCCGCCCCCTCGCCGAAGGAGCAGAGCGATTTTGTCGCGGTCCCCGTTACGCAAGGCACCTATGGCGCCCCGGAGCTCGATCCGCGCGGCGAATACGAGCAGTTCCCGCACCGCAAGGTGGATGAGGAATGACCGACGCCGCCCGCCATATCGACAGCTACTACGCCCGCACGGCGGCGCCGGGTTCCGACCACCCCGCCCTCGCGGGTCGGCAGGAAGCCGAGATCTGCATCGTCGGCGGCGGGCTGGCCGGTCTTTCGGCGGCGCTCAGCCTCGCCGAACGCGGCCGCAAGGTCGCCCTCCTCGAGGCCCGGCGCGTCGGCTGGGGCGCCTCTGGACGCAATGGCGGGTTCGTCTCGCCCGGCTTCTCGCGTGGCCTCGAGAGCTTGATAAACGTGATCGGCCTCGACCGGACGCGCGAGCTCTTCGATCTCACGCGGGACGCCATGCGGCTGGTGCGCGCGCGCATCGACCGCTATGGCATGGCGGGAGCGTCGCCGGTCGATTCCGGCATGCTCCTGGGCTGGTGGCGCGACGAGCCGGAGGAGGCGAAGAAGTACCAGGCGTTCATGGCCGAGAAGTTCGGCGTCGAGTACGAGTACTGGCCGCGCGAGCGCGTCCGCGCGGTCTGCATCACGCAGCGATATTATGACGGCCTCTTCCGCGACGAAGGCTTCCATTTTCACCCGCTGAACTATGCGCGCGGCGTGAGCGCCGCCCTGGTCGCCGGCGGAAGCCGGGTTTTCGAGGCTTCGCCGGTGACGGATCTCGCGCTCGACGGGCCGGTGAAACGGGTCCGGACCGCCGCCGGCGAGATCGCCGCCGACACCGTGATCGTCGCCTGCGGCGGCTATATCGGAAACCTCGTCCCCCGCCTCCGGCGCGCCATCAAGCCCATCGCGACCTATGCGATGGCGACCGAACCGCTGGGCGAACGGTTGAAGACCGCGATCCGCGGCAACCATGCCATCCACGATTCGCGGTTCGACTTCGACTACTACCGTCCGCTTCCCGATACGCGCATTCTCTGGGGTCACGGCATCAGCGTCTTCGGCGAGAACCTGCAAGGCACGGCCGAGACGCTCCGGCGCCATATGGTGGCGGTTTACCCGCAGCTCGCCGACGTGAAGATCGAGACCGCCTGGGGCGGCTATATGAGCTATCCGACCCACAAGATGCCGCAGCTAGGCCAGCTCCAGCCCGGCGTCTGGTACGCGCAAGGCTATGGCGGCCACGGCATGGGAACGACCGCCCTCACGGGCGAACTGCTCGCCTCGGCCATCGCGGAGGGCGACCGCCGCTACGAATTGCTGGCGCCCTTCGGCCTCAACTGGACAGGCGGACCCGTCGGGACGGCCTATGCGCAGCTCGTCTATTGGCGCTATCAGTTTCTGGACTGGCTGCGCGGCTGACCCCGCCGGCCCTTCGCGAGGACGGGCATCCCCATGAAGCGAATTCTCCTGATCGGGATCGGCGCCGGCGACCCCGACCACATCACGGTTCAGGCGATCAAGGCGCTGCACCGTGTCGACGTATTCTTCCTGCTGGACAAGGGTCCGGCCAAGGAAGGCCTCGTCGATCTCCGCCGGATGCTCTGCGAGCGGTTCATCTCGGGCCGCTCCTACCGCTTCGTCACCGCGGATAGCCCCGAATGGTCGCGCTCGGGGCCCGATTACGGCGCGGCCGTCGATGGCTTGAACCAGGACAAGCAGGCGATCTTCGAGCGGCTGATCCGCGAGGAGATGCTGGAGGGCGAAACCGGCGGCGTGCTGATCTGGGGCGATCCGTCGCTCTATGACAGCTCGATCCGCATCATGGAGCGTCTCGCGGCGGGCACGCTCGGCATCGAGTACGAGGTCTTTCCGGGCATCAGCAGCCTCCAGGCCCTCACCGCACGTCACAAGACCACCCTCAACCGTATCGCCAAGTCGGTCGAGATCACCACCGGCCGCAGACTGGCGGCGGCCTATCCGCCCGATGCCGACAGCGTCGCGGTGATGCTGGATTCCGAGTTCGTAGCGAAGCGCTATGCGGACCGGGATCTCGAAATTTACTGGGGCGCCTATATCGGCACCGCCGACGAGATCCTGATCGCCGGCAAGCTCGCCGAGGTTGCCGACAGGATCGACGCCGTGCGCCAGCAGGCACGGCAGGAGAAGGGCTGGATCATGGACAGCTATCTCCTGAAGCAACCCGACAAGTAGGCCCCTTCAGACTACCTCGCGCGGCAGCTCCCGGCGGAACGGCACGGCGGGGGCGACCGGGGCTTCCAGCTCCCGCGCATAGCGATGGCCAGCATAGACGGCGAGCGCGATCGTCGCCGGCGCCCAGCAATCGCCGATTGCCTGCACCGACCGGATACCGGCCTCGTCGAGCGCCGCCTTGTCGGCGACGAGCTCGCGATAGAGCGCATCCTCCGGCAGTCGCGCCGTCACGGTCACCACGGCATTGCAGGGGTGGGTCGTCGCCGGCCCGCCATAGACGCAGGCGAGCGCCACGTGGTCGCGGCGGAACGCCGCGATCTCCTGCTTCACCAGCAGCGTGATTCCGGCGGCAATCAGCCGCTTCTGGATCGGCTTGATCTCGAGCGTGTTCGCGGTCCAGGCGGAGGCCGTGTCGGCCCCCGTCACCAGCGCCACCTCGAAGCCCGCCTGGCGCAGCTTCTCCGCGATGACCCCGCCCATGTAGTAATGGTCGTCGTCATAGACCACGACGGGTCCTCTGGCCGGCAGCTTTCCCGCCATGATGTCGTCCGGCGTGAAGACCTCCGGCCGCTCGAAGCCGGGGATGGCCCGGCTATGGGCCCGGCCGACGCCATCGCGGCGCCAGGCGGATCCGGTCGCGATCACCACATGCGCCGCGCCGAACTCGCGGATCTCCGCCGCGGCAAGGCGGCTCGCGCGATAGATCTCGACGTTGGGCAGCTTCTCGATCTGGCCGAGGCGCCAGTCGCGCACCCGTGCCCATTCGGCCAGCCCCGGAAGCTTCGCCTCGCGGTTCACCCGGCCGCCGAGCTCCTCCGTCGCCTCCGCGAGATGAACCGCATAGCCGCGCTGGCCGAGCGCACGGGCGGCCTCGAGACCGGCGGGGCCCGCCCCGACCACGAGCACCGAGGCGACGCTCGCTTTGGCCTGAATGATCTCGGGATGCCAGCCCTTGCGCCACTCCTCTCCCTGAGTCGGGTTCTGCGTGCAGCGATAGGGCGTTATCAGGAAATCACCGCTGACGCAGATATTACAGCCGATGCATTCGCGGATATCCTCCGGCCGCCCTTCCTCGATCTTTTTCGGCAGGAACGGATCGGCGATCGATGGCCGCGCCGCCCCGATCATGTCCAACACGCCGCGTTTGATCTGGGAGACCATCGTGTCCGGCGAGGTGAAACGCCCGACGCCGACCACCGGCTTGGTGGTGAGCTTCTTCACGAAGGCGGTATAAGGCTCCTGGAAGCCTTCCTTGGCGAAGCGCGAAGTCTGGGAATCGTTGTACCAACTGCTGATATTGACGTCCCAGAGATCGGGCAGCTCGCCCAGCAGCTCCAGCACCTCGCGCCCCTCCGTCTCGCTGGTGAGGCCTTCCGGCCCCATCAGCTCGTCCACCGCGAGGCGCACGACGACGGCGCAGCGATCCCCGACGGCGTCCTTCGTCTCCTCGATCAGCTCGCGGAAGAGCCGCGCGCGGTTCTCGATGCTGCCGCCATATTCGTCGGTGCGCTCGTTGCGGCGGCGCTGCAGGAAATGCATCGGCAGCGAGATATCGTGCCCCGCATAGACATAGATCACGTCGAAGCCGGCGCGCTTCGCCCGCAACGCCGCCTCGCGATGCCAATGCCGCATGTTGCGGATATCGGCGCGGTCCATGGCCCGCACCTGGATCGGATCGTAGCTGTTGACCGGCTGATGCGACGGTCCCCAGGGCGTCTCGCGCGTATAGAGATTGGCGCAGGACGGTCCTTTATGGACGAGTTCGATTCCGGCGAGCGCGCCATGGCGATGCACGCCCTCGCACATGAGCTCGAGCGCCGGCAGGTCGTGATCGTCCCAGATCCGCGCCTCGACATAGGGCGAGATGTCGCTCGAGACGTGGATCGAGGCTTCCTCGGTGCAGACCACGGCCCAGCCGCCTTCGGCCTTGGTCTCCCGCATTTTCGCGTGCGCATGCGGGTGCCCGTGGCCCATGCCGTTGCAATGCGGCACCTGATAGAACCGGTTCCTGGCCGTGACCGGCCCGATCCGGACCGGCTCGAACAGCAGATCGTAACGCGGATCGCGCGCCATGGCGGCTCCCCCTCTGCGCCTCAGGCGCGGCGGCTACTTCTTGCGGATATAGTCGGCCACCAGCGCCGTGATCTCGAACATCAGCACCATCGCGGTCATCGCGGTGATCTTCGCCTCGGTATCCTTCGAGGGGATCATGCAGACGATGTCGCCGCCGACGATGTTCATGCCGCGGAGCCCGTGGAAGATCTCCATCGCCTCCCAGGCGCGCATGCCCCGATGGCCGGGCTCCATGTTGGAGACGGCCGGCGCTTCGGTCGGGTCGAGCACGTCGAGATCGAAGGTGATGTAGAGAGGCATGTCGCCGACCCGCTCGCGGATTTCCTGGATCGTCTTCTCGATGCCGATCTTATAGAACTCGCCGATGGGAATGAGTCGGTAGCCGAGCTTGCTCTGATGCAGGTCCGGCCGCGGCTTGATCGGGTTCCCGCGCATGCCGACCTGCACGCTGTGCGCCGGATCGACATGCTGCTCCACGACCGTGTAGGCCGCCCAATGCGCCGCCGAGCGGTAGCTGCCGAGCCAGTGCGGAATATGGGCGTAGTCGTCGCGGTGCGCGTCGAAATGCAGCAGCGCGACCTTCTGGCCGTTGGTGATGCGCGCATCCTTGCCGGCGATCGCCTTCAGGATCGGGCCGGTGATCGCATGGTCGCCGCCGATCGAAACCGGCCGCACATTGGCGCGATCCAGCGTCTTGAAATAGGCCTCGATATGCTCGACCGAGAGATCGTTGTTCATCGCATGGGGCAGCGGTACGTCGCCCACGTCATGGATGCGGCAGACCTCCCAGGGCACGAAGCCGAATTCCTGGTGGCCGCGGCGATACCAGCCGGAGACGTTGCGCACGGCGCGAGGGCCGAGATGCTGATCCCGCTCCGTCGAGCCGTTGCCGGAGCTGTGCGGCACGCCGACGAGCGCGATGTCGCAGTTGCTGACGTTCTCGTCCCAGGGACATTTGAAGAAGGTCGGAATGCCCCACCAGTACCAGGGCTCCATCTCCTTCTTCGCCTTCTCGATGTCGAATTCGGCCATTGCTCGTTTCTTCCTGTCTCGTGATGCAAGGGGTCGCGTCGGAATGCCGGGAAGCCGGCGATTTCGGGCGGCATGATAGTCGATCCGCGCGCGCGTCAACATGGCAGAAGCTCCATGATTTCCGCGATCCGGCGCGATGGCCGGGGCGGTGAACCCGGTCCGGGATGCCGCTTTCCGGGTTCACGAAAGGGCGGCGGCATCGGCCGCCCCGGCGGGACAAGGCGGACAGGCTCGTCTAGAATTGCGGCCGGCCAAGATCCGCCGCCGGCCGATGCGAGAAGGAGAACTGCCATGCCGGACTCCAACGTCGCCCGCCCCGCCTGGGAACGGAAGCTCAACCCCGATCCGGCACGGTCCTTCACCCTGCCCTCGCGCTACTACACCGATCCCGAGATCTTCCACCGGGAAGGCGACGCCGTTTTCTTCCGAAGCTGGCTCTATGTCGGCCATGTCGGCGACCTGCCGCGGCCCGGCAGCTACCTCACCTTCAACATCCTGAACCAGAGCGTCTTCATCGCGCGCGGCAAGGACATGACGCTCCGCGCCTTCTACAACGTCTGCCAGCATCGCGCCCATGAGCTCGTGAAGGGCGCGGGCGAGGCCAAGGTCATCACCTGCCCCTATCACGCCTGGTCCTATCACCTGACCGGCGAGCTGCGCACGGCGCGCGGCAGCGAGAACGTGGAAGGCTTTCGCAAGGAGGAGTTCTGCCTGAAACAGGTCCGGCTCGAGGCGCTGGGGCCGCTCCTCTTCATCAACCTCGATCCCGACGCCGAGCCGCTGGCGGTGCAGGCGGCCGGCTTCCTCGACGAGATGCGCCGTCTGGTGCCGGGCTTCGACAGGATGGTGCGGGTCGGCGGCGGTCGGGGCGAGGTGAAGGCGAACTGGAAGGTCGTCATCGACAATTATCTCGAATGCTACCACTGCCAGAACGCCCACCCGGCCTTCGCGACCTTGGTCGATCTCGACAGCTACCGCTCGGTCACGCACGGCATCTACTCGTCGCACGTCTCGCGGAGCGGACGGCCGGACAACAAGGCCTATGTCTTCAAGCCGGAAGATCCGGTGCAGATCGGCGGGTTCTGGTGGCTCTGGCCGAACTTCACGGTGAATGTCGTGCCGGGCGAGCACAACATGTCGCTCTTCTATATCCTGCCGCTCGGGCCGGACCACACGCTCCAGGTCGCCGATTATTATCACCTGACGCCGGAGACGACGCCGATGCGGGCGGCTCGGCGCGCGTATGGCCAGAACGTGCTCTCCGTCGAGGACAACGATCTCTGCGAAGCGGTGCAGCGCGGGCTCAACTCGCGCGGCTATGTGCAGGGGCGCTTCATCGTGGACAGGGACCGGAGCGAGATCAGCGAGCATGCGGTGCATCATTTCCACATGCTCTACGCCGATGCGATCGGCGAAGGCCGCTGATCCGGGTCCGGTCGATGCTGCCTGGCCGCCTGTCCTGACCGCCGTTATGGCAAAACAGCCGCTCCTCGCCGCCGCCGCCGCGAACGATGCCGGGCAGGTCCGCCGCCTGCTCGACAAGGGTGCTGCCGTCGACGAACGCGACCGGGCGCATCGCACGGCGCTCCTGCTCGCCACGCGCGCCGATGCGCGCGAAGCGGCCCGCCTTCTGATCGAAGCCGGCGCGGACGTCAACGCCAAGGACAACATCCGCGACACCCCATTCCTTTATGCGGGCGCCGAGGGTAGGCTCGCGATCCTTCGGCTCTGCCTCGCCGCGGGCGCCGACCTCAAGGACACGAACCGTTACGGCGGCACGGCCCTGATCCCTGCCGCCCATCACGGCCATCCGGAGACGGTCCGCGAGCTGCTCAAGACGGCGATCGCCATCGATCATGTCAACCGGCTCGGTTGGACGGCCCTGCTGGAGACGATCATCCTCTCCGACGGCGGACCGACGCATCAGGACATCCTGCGGCAGCTCGTCGAGGCCGGCGCCGACGTCAATCTCGCCGACGGCGACGACGAGCGGCCGCTCTCGCATGCAAAGCGCCGGGGCTACGCGGAAATGATCCGCATCCTGGAAGCGGCCGGCGCCCGCGACTGACGGGCCGGCGCCGCAGCTAGGACGCGCGCTTCACCACCGGATCGACCACGGTCAGCTCTTCCAGCGGGATATGGCAGACGATGCGATGGCCGCCCGGCGTCCTGAGCTCGGGCGGCGGCGTCGTGTCGCAGATCGGCCCGACCTTGCGCGGGCAGCGCGTAGCGAAGGGGCAGCCCGGCGGCACGTTGGTGACCGAGGGGATATTGCCTTCGAGGATGATGCGCTTCTGCTTTACGTCCGGGTCGGGGATCGGCACGGCCGAAAGCAGCGCCTCCGTATAGGGATGGTAGGGCGGCGCGAATACCTGCTCCACCGTCCCGGCCTCGACGATCTTGCCGAGATACATCACCGCCACGCGGTCCGCCAGATAACGCACCACGGAGAGATCGTGCGAGATGAAGACGAGCGTCGCGCCTCGCTGCCGCTGGATCTCGATGAGCAAATTGATGATCGCGGCCTGCACCGAGACGTCGAGCGCGGAAACCGGCTCGTCCGCCACCATGAGCTCGGGGCCCCCGGCAAGCGCGCGGGCGATCGCCACGCGCTGCTTCTGGCCGCCCGAGAGCTGGCGCGGCTTTCGCGCCACGAAATCCGCCGGCAGCTTCACCGTCTCCATCAGGCCGCGAGCCTCGCGGTTTGCGAGCCCTCCGGCGAGCCGCTTCAGCCGCTGCAGGGTTCGCGCGATGGCGTAGCCGATCGAATGGCTCGGATTGAGCGTGCTGTCGGGGTTCTGGAACACCATCTGGAGCTGACGTTTCACGGCGCGCGAGCGGTTCTCGACCGCGGTGTCGCCGATCTCGACCCCGCCGAGGCTCACTTTCCCCGCCGTCGCTTTCTCGAGCCCGGTCAGCACTTTGGCAAGCGTGGATTTGCCGCAGCCGGATTCGCCCACGATGGCGAGCGTCGTGCCGCGCTGCGCCTCCAGATTGACGTCGCTCAGCGCGCGGACATCATATCCGCCCGCGCTGTCGAAGAGCCCGCCGGCCTGCCGATAGACCTTGTCAAGATGCACGATCGAGAGCATCGGCTCGCTTGCTTCGATCGCCGCCTCGATCGGCCCGCTCGCCTGCGGCCGGCGATAGTCGGGCAGCTCCGGCTCGCGGACGCATTGCACGAGATGTTCGGCATCGCCGCCCGCGGGACTGGTGGGAATGTCGCCGACCGAGCAACGTTCCGGCACCACATGCGGGCATCGCGGCGCGAAGACGCAACCCCGCGGCCGCGCCATGGCAGGCGGTACCTGGCCCGGGATCGGCACCAGCGGCGCCGAACGCTTGTCGCTGCCGAGGACCGGAATGCAATCCAGCAACCCGCGCGTATAGGGATGGCGCGGGTCGCGGAACACCTTCCCGATCGGTCCCTCTTCCACCAGCTCGCCCGCATACATGACGCCGATGCGGTCGCAGATCCGCACCACGGTACCGAGGTTGTGGCTGATGAAGACGATGGCGGAATTGCGTGTCTCGCGGAGCCGCACGACGAGATCGAGCACCGCCGCCTCGACCGTGACGTCGAGGCCGGTGGTGGGCTCGTCCATCACCAGGAGCGAAGGCTCCGACATCAGCGCCATGGCGATCACGACGCGCTGCTGCTGGCCGCCGGAAAGCTGGTGCGGATAGCGTTCGAACACGCTTTCCGGATCCGGCAGGTTGACTTCCTTCAGGATGGCGATCGCGCGCTCCCGGGCGGCGGCCTCCGAGGCGCCCTCATGGATGATTGGCACTTCCATGAGCTGCCGGCCCACGGTCATCACCGGGTTCAGGCTGCTCATCGGATCCTGATAGACCATCGACATCTTGTTGCCGCGGACGGCGCGCAGCTCGGCCGCGGACATCTTCTGCATGTCGCGGCCCTCGAACAGGATGCGGCCGCCGGTGAGCCGGCCGGAGCCGCCCAGATAGTTCATCACCGCGAAGGCGACGGTCGATTTTCCGCAGCCGGATTCGCCCACCAGCCCCAGCGCCTCGCCCTCATGGAGGGTAAAGCTGATATCCGGCACGACGTTGATCTCGCCCGCGCGCGTGAAATAGGAAATGCGCGCATTGACGAGCTCGAGCACCGGGCGTTTCGTGGATCCGGTCATCAATCCCTCAGCCCGATCTCTCGGATGCCGTCGGCGAGCAGGTTGAAGCCGACGACGAGCGACGAGATCGCCATGCAGGGGATGATCGACATCAGCGGGTATGTGGACATCAGGGCGTAGCTGTCCTTCACCATGCCGCCCCAATCGGGGTCCGGCGGCGGGAGGCCGAGGCCGAGGAAGCCGAGCACGCCGATGGCGATGGTGGTGTAGCCCATGCGGAGGCAGGCATCGACGATGAGCGGCCCCCGCGCATTGGGCAGGATCTCGACCAGCATGATGTACCAGGCGGATTCGCCGCGCATCTTGGCGGCCGCGACATAGTCGCGCTCGCGAAGCTCGAGAGTCAGGCCGCGCACGATGCGGGTGATCTGCGGCGCCGCGATGAAGGTGACCGCGAGGATGATGTTGAAGGCCGAGGGGCCGAAATTCGCGATGATGATCATGTAGAGGATGATCACCGGGAAGGAGAGGATGATGTCCGAGATCCGCATCACCACCAGATCGACCCAGCCCCGGTAATAGCCGGCGAGAAGGCCCATCAGGCAGCCGATCACATAGGCGCAGCCGACGGCGGTCGGCGCGACGATCAGCACGGTGCGCGAGCCCCAGATGATGCGCGAGAGCAGGTCGCGCGACTGGTTGTCGGTGCCGAGCCAGTGCCGTGCGGAGGGGTACCAGTCGCGCGCGATCTCGAAATCGTTGGCGTTCGGGTCGTAGGGCGAGATCAGGGGCGCCAGGATCGCGACGAGGATCCAGAACAGTACGAGGCCCGCTCCGATCATCCCGACCGGCGATTCCCGCAGCAGGGCGATGCGTCGCAGCAGTCGCGCGAGCTTTCCGTCACGAGGCCGGGTCGCGCCGAAGTTCCGGACGTCGGTGGTCATGGCCGCGCCCTCAACTGAACCGGATGCGGGGATTGAGCAGCATGTAGCCGAAATCTCCGACGATCTGCGTTACCACGGCGATCAGCACGGCGAAGAGCGCGCCCGCCTCGATGATGGCGATGTCCTGCGAGAGCGCCCCTTCCAGCATCATCCGGCCGAATCCCGGATAGGCGAACACCGCCTCCACCACCACCACGCCGGTCACCAGATAGTTGATCTGCAGCAGGATCACGGTGAAAGGCGCGATCATCGCGTTCCGCACGGCATGTTTCAGGATCACCTCGCGAAAGCGAAGTCCCTTCAACACGGCGGTGCGTATATAGGGTCGCATCATCACCTCGACCATCGACGCGCGCACCATGCGGATGACGTAGCCGAGGTCGTAGAGCACCATTACCGCGACCGGCAGGACGAGCTGGGAGGCGATGGACCAGCCGGCGCCGGTATCGAGGGTCGAGGTTCCGGGCAGGATCCCGAGCCAGATGACGAAGATCCAGCTAAGGAAAACGCCCGAGGCGAACTCGGGCACCGAGGTGGTGACGATGCTCGCGACCGAGATCGTCCGGTCGAGCTTCGATGCCTCCGCCATGCCGGCGACGATGCCGAAGAGGATCGACGCCGGAACGATGATCGCGAAGGCGATCGAGGCCAGGATCATCGTGTTGTAGAGCCGGCCCCAGATGATGTTGTTGACCTCGGTCTTGTAGCGCGTCGAATAGCCGAGATCGCCGCTGAGGGTCTGTCCGACCCACTCGAAATAACGGATGAAGACCGGCCGGTTGAGGCCCATCTCCTCGGTCAGCAGCTCGACCTGGTTCTTGGTCGCGAAGGGACCCAGGATCTTGCGGGCAACGTCGCCGGGCGTGAACTCGCTGATGGTGTAGATGATGAACGACACCACCAGCATGGTGAAGACGAGATACGCAAGTCGCTTGGCGAAGAAGCCGATCATGCCGGGCCGGGGGTCTCCAGGAACGAGCTCTGCGTTTTGATGATTAGGACCGGGTGCGGCTCCCTCGCTCGGGGAAGTCGTGGCACAACGGCGGCAGCTTGCGGAAGATGCGGAGGCCGGACGCCACCCCTGCGACGCCCGGCCGGCGCATTCATCGTCCGATCAGGCCGTCAGCGACCATTCCTCGCAGAAGAGGTAGTAGGTCGGATGGATCTGGAAGCCCTGGATACGCTTGTCCATGCCGGTGAAGACGGCGCGCCACAGCGGCTGCACGATCGGCCCGTCCTCCTGCATGATCTGCTCCAACTCCACCATCACCTTGCGGCGCTCCTCGACGTCGAGGATGCCCTCGGCCCTGGTCAACGTCTCGTCGAACTTCGGATTGGAATAGAAGCTTTCGTTCCACGGCACGCCCGTCCGGTAGGCAAGACCCAGCACCATCACGCCGAGCGGACGGTGCGTCCAGGTCGTGAAGGCGAAGGGAGCCGTCTCGACGTTCCAGATCTCCCAATACTGGTCGGAGGGCAGAACGTTGATCTTCACATTGACGCCGATCTGCTTCCACATCTCGGCCATGACCTGCACGGCTTGCGGTTCCCAGTCGGGATCCTTCTTGCAGAAGATCTCGGTCTCGAAGCCGTTCGGCATGCCCGCATCGGCGAGCAGCTTCTTCGCGCCCTCGATGTCCTGCTTCATGAAGTCGAGCTTGGCGTATTCCGGATGGATCGGGCAGACATGGTGGTGCTCGCCCGGGCTGCCGAGACCGAGATGCGCGGCCTGCAGCACCTTTTCCGAATCGATCGCGAGGCGCATCGCCTTGCGGACGCGCGGGTCCTTCCAGGTATCATGGATCGGCTGCATGCGCGCGACCGCGGTCTGCCCGGTGCTGACCTGATAGATCGTGATGTGATCCATCTTCTGCAGCGCCGCAAACTGCGACACCGACGCCTCATAGAGCCCCTGGATCTGCTTCGAGGCGAGCGCGCTGACCGAGGCAGCCGGGTCGTCGCCGAGATCGATGAACTCGATCGAATCAACGGCGGGCGCCTTGCCCCAGTAGCCGTCGCGCTTCTTCAGCACCGCCTTCTTGCCGACCTCGAGCTCGGTGAGCGTGAACGCCCCGGTGCCGATCGCGTTCACGCCGAACTTGCCGTTCTCGCTCGGATGCAGGATGAGCGCGGGATAGTGGAAAAGATGTTCCGGCACCGCGAGCTGCGCTTCCTTGCAGTTCAGCCGGATGGTGTAGTCGTCCACCTTCTCGATCGCGTTGTCGGCCCAGAGCTTGGTGCCCATCTTCGGATTGCCGGCGTCGTCCTTCTGACCGGTATCGTATTCGGTCAGCATGTAGCCCTTCATGAGGCCGACGACGGAAGACCCGACCTTCTCGTCGAGCCAGCGCGTCAGGTTCCAGATCGCGTGATCGGCCACCAGCTCGTCGCCGTTCGACCACTTGATCCCCTTCTTGAGGGTCAGGGTCCAGGTCTTGAGATCGGGCGAGGCTTCCCATTTCTCGAGCAGCCAGGGCCGCGTGACGTTGTCGACGCCGGTCCGGGTGAGATAGTCGCAAACCTGTCGGGTCACATTCGAATCATAGACCCAGGAGAAGGTCGCCGGATCCTCGAGCGCAGGAACGCGCATGCCGATCCGGATGACGTTATCGGTGGGGGCGGCCGCCTGCTGCGTCTCCGTGGTCGTGGTCGTCGCGGCGGGCGCTTCCTCCGTCGTCGAGCTCTGCTGCTCCTCCTGCTTTTCGTCGCAACCGGCGAGGGTGTAGGCCGCCGTCGCGGACAACCCGAGCAGCGTGGAGGTGCGCAGGAACTCGCGGCGATCGACTTTTCCCGCGCGAAGCTGATTCACGAGCGTCGGGAGATAGGGATGAATCTTCTTGATGTCTTCAGACATGCCGGACGTCCTCCCAGTAAGTGCTGTGCCCCGATTTGGGGAGTGGCCCGTTACGGCGGCGAGCTGTCGTCGCCTGCCTCCCCGTCGCTGGTAAGGAAACCACCCTTCCCCATCAATGTCCAAGAGAATCGGGGTTCGCAAGTCCTTGTTCCCGGCTCGGAATCGGTCGAGCCCGCCCCACGCCCGATCCGTCGCGCAAGCGGCTATATTTCGCCACGACGCGTCACGACGACCCGCCGGGACGCGCTTCGCCGGCCCTGCTACGCTCCCGCCGCGAACGATATCCGAGGGCGTCAAGCATGGGCGAGAGCGATGTCGAGATCCTGGCCGTCGAGCCCGGCTATCAAGGCTATGGGCGCATCGACACCTACAAGCTGCGGCACCGCCTGCATGACGGGCGCTGGGGTCCGCCGATCGAGCGCGAGGTTTATGACCGCGGCCATGTGGGCGCTGTTCTGCCCTATGATCCGGCGCGCGACGTTGTGGTACTGATCGAACAGTTCCGCATCGGCGCGCATCTCGCGGGGCTGCCGTCCTGGCAAACCGAAGCCGTTGCCGGAATGATCGACCGCGACGAGACGCCCGAGGCGGTCGCACGGCGCGAGGCCGTCGAGGAAGCCGGCATCGAGGTCGGGACGCTCGTGCCGATCTGCCGTTACATGGTGAGCCCCGGCGCCATCACCGAGCGCGTGTCGCTTTTCTGCGGCAAGGTCGACAGCCGGAGCGCCGGCGGCGTTCACGGACTGCCGGAAGAAGGCGAGGACATCAAGGTCGAGGTGGTGCCGGTGGACCGGCTTCCGCAAAGGCTCGCCGACGGGAGCATCGGCAATGCGCTCACCATCATCGCCGTGCAATGGCTCCTGCTCCATCGCGACAGGCTGCGTCAGGAATGGGCATAGGACTGAACCGTCGCGAACATGCGGACAAGGCGTCGGATTGCGGCTCGATGGCGCTTCGGGCAAAGTCTTCGAAACGCGACGGCCGGCTCGGGGCCGGCCCTATCAAAATATCAAGGGAGGACAAGGATGGAACGGATTCGGCTTTTCGATCGCATCGCGCAAGGCAAGGCGTCGCGCCGCGACGTCGCCAAGGCGATGGGGCTCGCGGGCCTCGTCTCTCTCACCTCCCCGCTCCTGCCGCGCGCCGCGCGCGCCGGCGAGGAGCTCACCTATTTCACCTGGGCCGGCTATGACGTCCCCGAGTTCCACCCGGGCTATATCGAGAAATATGGCAGCTCGCCGCAGATGCCGGTCTTCGGCGAAGACGAGGAGGCCTTGACCAAGGCGCGGTCGGGTTTCGCGATGGATCTCGCCCATCCCTGCAAGGTCGTGCTTGGCCGCTGGCGCGACGCGGGGCTGATCGAGCCCTTCGACATCTCGCGCGTTCCCGAATGGGAAAATATCTGGCCGCAGCTTCGCGACACGGACGGCGTGGTCACACCGGAGGGCGTCTGGCAGATCCCGTGGGAATGGGGCAACGCCTCCGTCGTCTACCGCACCGATCTCGCGCCCGAATACAAGGACAACCACACTTGGACGATTCTCTGGGACGAAAAATACAAGGGCCGGCTCTCGCAGTATGACTCGGTCGATGGGGCGGTCCTCGTCGCCGCCCTCGTGGCCGGCGTCAAGGACCCGTTCCACATGACCGACGAAGAGCTGGCAGGCGTGAAGGAGCTGCTGGTCAAGCAGCGCGACGTGCTGCGCTTCTGGTGGACCGAGCAGAGCAGCGTCGAGCAGAGCATCGCCAGCGGCGAGCTGATCGCCGCCTATGCCTGGAACGACGCGGTGGTCCGGCTGAAGAAGGCCGGCGTTCCGGTCGAATACATGAACCCGAAGGAAGGCATCTTCACCTGGTTCTGCGGGCTGGTGAAGGCGAAGAACGGTCCGGGCGACGAGAACGCCGCCTATGACCTCGTCAATGCCATGCTGGAAACGCGCGTGGGCGTCTGGCTCATCGATAATTTCGGCTATGGCCACTCCAACAGAAAGACATTCGACCAGGTATCGAAGGAGCGGTTGCAGGAGCTCGGCATCATGTCGCCCGAGGCGCTCTTCACCAGCGGCATCTTCTTCGCCGAGATGGATAACGCGATCCGCGAGCGCTACATCGCGATGTTCGAGCAGGTGAAGGCCGGCGGCTGAGCCAGCCGGCAGATGCAGCGGGAGGACGGACCATGCGGCTGATCGCCAATCCGGTTCCCTGGCCGAACGGCGCGCGCTGCGCCGTCTGCTTCTCCTTCGACATGGACGGCGAGAGCCTCATGCATGCCGCCATGCCCGAGAAGGCGGATGCGCGGGTCGCTGGCCTCAGCGAGCTGCGTTACGGGCCGACCGTGGGCGTGCCGCGGATTCTCGAGATCTTCCGCCATTTCGGGATCAAGCAGAGTTTCTTCATCCCCGGCTGGTGCGCGGAGCGCTACCCGGCGGCGGTCGAGGCGATCCTGAAGGACGGCCACGAGATCGGCCATCACGGCTATCTGCACGAGGATCCGAACCAGCTCGGCCTCGAGGACGAGCGCTACTGGACCGAGCGCGGCACGGCGGCGCTGGTCAAGGCCACCGGCCGGCGGCCCCGCGGCTACCGCGCCCCTTCCTTCGCCTTCTCGAACCACAGCTTCGACATCCTGATCGAGCAAGGTATCGAGTACGATTCCTCGCTGATGGCGGACGACGTTCCCTACCTTCTCGCCAAGGGGAACAACCGCCTCGTCGAGCTGCCTTGCTGCATGGCGCTCGACGACTGGCCGCATTACATGCACAGCTTCGATTTCGCGGGAACGGCGAACCAGATCTCTTCGCCGAAACGCGCCTTCGAGGTGTTCCGCTCCGAGTTCGACGCCGCCTGGGAACATGGCGGCCTGTGGATTGCCGTCTGGCATCCCTTCATCTCGGGCCGTCTGCCGCGCGCCATCGCGATGGCCGAGTTGATTGCCGAGATGCGGGAGCGCGGCGGCGTCTGGTTCGCGCCGCTCGAAGCGATCCACGATCATGTCCGCGCCTGCATCGCCGACGGGCGATGGACGCCGCGGGTGGAAGAGCTGCCCTATGCGGTGAGCCCGATCCCGGAACTCCGTCGTGTCCGGCCCGCTGCGGCGCAGTAGCGGGTCTGCCGTGCCGGCCGGCGCGCGATGAAACGGCTCGCCGTTGCGCGGCTCTGGCACGAAGGCAATTCCTTCTCGCCCGCGCTTACGCGCCTTTCCGAATTCAGGCAACGCGAATGGGTCGAGGGCAAGGCGGCCCGCGCTTTCTACGACGGCACGGCGACCGAGATCGGCGCGACGGTCGAGTTCGCCGGGCGCGCGAAGGACTGGCAGGTGACATGGCTGCGCTGCGCCGGCGCCCCGCCGGGCGGCCCCCTGCCGCCCGAAGATTATGCCGAAATCCGCGACGATATTCTGCGCGGGCTCGCCGCCCGCCACTGGGATGCGGTCTATCTGTCGCTGCATGGCGCGCTGGTGACGACCGCGGATCCGGCGCCGGAACTCGATCTCCTCGCCGCGATCCGCCGTACCATCGGCGCCACGCCGCTTGCTGTGAGCTTCGACCTCCACGCCAATCTCGGCGCGGCGCATCTCGCCTTCATCGACATGGCCGCCGGCTACAAGACCTATCCCCACACCGACATGCGCGAGACCGCCGCGCATATGCTGGATCTGCTGGTGGCGACCGTCGAGGGGCGCTGCAGGCCCCGCGGCGCCATCGCCAAGCTCGAGGCGATCCTGCCGAGCTTCAACATGCGGACCACGGACGGCCCGATGGCCGAGGTCGCCGCGCTGGCGCGCGAATGGCGAACGCGGCCGGGCGTGCTCGATGCCAGCCTCTTCGGCGGCTTCGCCTATGGCGACAGCCCGCATGCCGGCGCCAGCGCGCTCGTCCATACCGACGACGACGCGGCGCTGGCGCAACGCATCGCCGATGAGCTGATCGCCGCGCTCGCCGAGCGGCGCGACCGCTTCCATGTGGCCCTGCCGAGCCCGGAAGAGGGCCTGGATCAGGCGCTGTCCGAAGGCCCCGGCATGATCGCGCTGCTCGACCCCGCCGACAATCCGCTCTCCGGCGGCATCGCCGACACGCCCGGGCTCTTCCGCGCCCTCGTGGATCGCCGTCCGGCGGTGCCGACCGTCTTTGCCGCCTTCGCCGACCCCGACTGCGTCGCGGCCGCCCACGAGGCAGGGGTGGGTGCTGTCCTCGATCGAACGCTGGGCGGGCGCCTCACCGCCGATTTCGGCGCGCCGGTTCCCGTGGCCGCCAAGGTGCTCCGCCTTACCGACGGCCGGTTCCGGAACAGCGGCCCGATGGAGGCCGGGCTCCCCGTGGCGCTCGGCCGCACGGCGGTGCTCGAGATTGTCGGGATACAAACCATCGTGACGGAAAGCTGCCAGACGCCGAACGACCCCGCCTATTTCGCGCTGCACGGCATAGACCTCGCCGCGACGCGCTTGCTCTGCGTCAAGGCCAAGAACCATTTCCGTGCCGCTTTCGCGCCGCTCTGCCGTCGCATCATCGACGTCGCGGCGCCAGGCCCCGCCGCCGTCGACCTCACGCATCTTCCCTTCCGTTTCGCCCCGCGCCGACTGCATCCGTTGTCTGCCTGATCCGGGGTTGATCCAGCCGCGAGCGGACGGCTACTCTGCCGGCGGGCTGCAAGATCATCCTGCGGCCGAACCTCCTTCAGCAAGATACTGCTCCTAATGGATATTCGCCGCGACTTCATCGACGCCATCGGCCACACGCCGCTCATCCGCCTGCGCAAGGCTTCCGAGATCACCGGCTGCGAAATCTACGGCAAGGCCGAGTTCCTCAATCCCGGAGGATCGGTGAAGGACCGCGCCGCGCTCGCCATCGTCCAGGACGCCGTGCTGCGCGGCGAGCTCAAGCCGGGCGGCGTTATCGTCGAGGGCACCGCCGGCAACACCGGCATCGGCCTCGCGCTCGTCGGCAATGCGCTCGGCTATCGCACCGTGATCGTCATTCCCGATACGCAGTCGCAGGAAAAGAAGGACATGCTGCGGCTGGCCGGCGCAGACCTCCGCGAGGTGCCGGCGGTTCCCTACAAGGATCCCAACAACTACGTCCATGTGTCGGGACGGCTCGCCAAGGAGCTCGCAGCCAGCGACAAGAAAGGCGCGATCTGGGCCAACCAGTTCGACAACGTCGCGAACCGCATGGGCCACTTCCACACGACCGGCCCCGAGATCTGGCAGCAGACCGACGGCAAGGTGGACGGCTTCGTCAGCGCCGTCGGCACCGGCGGCACGCTCGCCGGCGTCGCCATGGCGCTCAAGGAGCGCAATCCGAAGATCCGCATCGCGCTCGCCGATCCGATGGGGGCCGCGCTCTACCACTACTACAAGCATGGCGAACTCAAGTCCGAGGGCAGCTCGATCACCGAAGGCATCGGCCAGGGACGCATCACCGCGAACCTCAAGGACGCACCGATCGACGTCGCCTACCAGGTCCCGGACGAGGAGGCGCTGCCCGTCGTATTCGACCTGCTGCGCGAGGAAGGGCTCTGCCTCGGCGGCTCGACCGGCATCAACGTCGCCGGCGCGATCCGGCTCGCGCGCGATCTCGGCCCCGGCCATACCATCGTGACGGTGCTCGCCGATTCCGGGCAGCGCTACCAGACCAAGCTGTTCAACCCGGCCTTCCTGCGAACGAAGAATCTACCGGTGCCGAGCTGGCTCGGCTGAGGAGGCGGCAATGACCGAGCTCGTCTTCCGCGCGGACGCCTATGCGAAGAGCTGCGAGGCCACGGTCGTCCGGGCCGACGAGGCGGGCATTCGGCTCGACCGCACCGTCTTCTATCCGACCGGCGGCGGCCAGCCCGGCGACATGGGCGTGCTGAAGCTCGCCGATGGCGCCGAGATTGCGATCCTCGATACGGTCAAGGGCACCGCGCCGGACGAGGTGCTGCACAAGACGGCACCGGGCGCTTCCCTCCCCCCGGCCGGAACGCGCGTCACGGTCGCGCTCGACTGGGAGCGCCGGCACCGGCTGATGCGCATGCATAGCTGCCTGCATCTCCTCTGCGCCGTCGTCATCGGCGATGTGACCGGCGGCCAGGTGAGCGACGGCAAGGGCCGGCTCGATTTCAACCTGCCCGATACCGCCCTCGACAAGGACAAGATCGCGGCCGAGCTCAACCGGCTGATCGCCGAGGACCATCCGGTCCGCCCGCGCTGGATCACCGACGAGGAGCTCGCCACCCATCCGGAGCTGG
Organism: uncultured Rhodospirillaceae bacterium; assembly: GCA_902826565.1. Classification (GTDB taxonomy): domain Bacteria; phylum Pseudomonadota; class Alphaproteobacteria; order Dongiales; family Dongiaceae; genus CADEFF01. Next base: position 21,868 of record CADEFF010000047.1, read on the forward strand.
TGCGCACCATGTCGGTGAAGCCGCCGATGGGCCAGGGCCGCGTCCGCCTGCTGGAGATCGAAGGCGTCGATCTGCAGCCCTGCGGCGGCACGCATGTCGCGCGGACAAGCGAGATCGGGCCGGTGTTCGTCGCCAAGATCGAGAGCAAGGGCAAGCAGAACCGCCGGGTCAATCTCGGCTTCGCATGAGGAGGCGTTCGCGGATGGGCGCGCAATCATGAACCGGGGCTACGCGCATCCCGAGAGCCTGGTCTCGACCGAGTGGCTCGCGGAGCGGCTCGAAGCGCCCGACCTCCGCGTCGTGGACGGCACTTATTACCTGCCGGTCCAGGGCCGCAATGCCCAGGCGGAATACGACGCCTGCCATATCCCCGGCGCCGTCTTCTTCCCGCTCGACGAGATCGCCGACACGGGAAACCCCCTGCCCCATATGCTGCCGGCGCCCGAGAAGTTCTCGAGCCGGGTCCGCAAGCTCGGGCTCGGCGACGGCAACCGCATCGTGATCTACGACCAGCACGGGTTGATGAGCGCCGCGCGCGTCTGGTGGACCTTCAAGGTCTTCGGCCATCGCGACGTGGCGGTGCTCGATGGCGGGCTGCCGAAATGGCTGCGCGAGGGCCGGCCGACCGAGGACCTCCCGCCCATGCCGCGCGAGCGCCATCTGACGGCGCGCTTCAACAACCTGATGGTCCGGGACAAGGCGCAGATCCGCGCCAATATCGCGAGCCGCCGCGAGCAGGTGGTCGATGCGCGCAGCGCCGGCCGCTTCCGGGGCGAGGAAGCCGAGCCCTGGCCCGGCCGCCGGTCGGGCCATATCCCGGGCAGCCTCAACCTGCCCTATACCGACCTGCTCGATCCGAAGGAGAAGACGCTGCTTCCCGCCGACGCGATCCGGGCGAAGTTCGAGGCGGCGGGGCTCGATCTGTCGCGGCCGGCGGTTGCGTCCTGCGGGTCCGGCGTGACGGCGGCCGTGCTCGCCTTCGCGCTTCATCTCATCGGCCATGAGGATGTCGCGGTCTATGACGGCTCCTGGGCCGAATGGGGCCTGCCGGGCGATACGCCGGTCGAGACCTCGGGGGCCGCTGCCGCCAAGCCATGAAGATCCGCGTCTATGCCGATCGCGACTTCGACGGGGTGACGGCCCTCTGGCGCGCTTCCGGCCTCGACCATGCGCCGAACGACCCGGCGCGCGACATTCCCATGATGCGCGACGCGCCCAATGCGGAGCTTTTCGTCGCCGAAGAGGACGGCAAGCTCATCGGCACCGTCATGATCGGCCAGGACGGCCACCGCGCCTGGATGTATCGGCTCGCCGTGGCGCCGGAACGGCGGCGCCAGGGGATCGGCCGCGCCCTCGTCCGCCATGTCGAGGGCTGGGCGGCGCTCCGCGGCATGTCGAAGCTGCAATTCATGATCCGCGCCGAGAACGCCGCCGTGGCGGGCTTCTATCGCAGCCTCGGCTACGAGATCGAGCCGCGCACGGTGATGGCGCGCCGAACGGCGCCCGAGGACCGTGAAAAACTGCCGCGCATCGAGGTGGTCGTCACTCTGCTCGAGATGACGGCGCGTCCCGCCCAGCATGTGACCGCGCCCGCCGGCGGAAAGCTTGCCATCCTCCGCGCCGAAAACATGCCGGTGCGGTTCTTCCGCTATCTCTACATGGCCGTCGGCGATCCCTGGTTCTGGTATTATCGCCGCTATATGAGCGATGCCGAGATCGCCGCGATCGTGCAGGACCCGCGCGTCGAGATCTATGTGCTCTATGTCGGCGGCGCGCCTGCGGGCTATGTCGAGATCGACCGGCGCGAGGCTACCCACGCCATCATCAACCATCTGGGGCTCGTCACCGACTATATCGGCCGCGGCCTCGGCCCCTATCTGCTCGGCTTTGCGCTCGACACCGCCTGGATGGCGGGACCGCCCAAGGTCATGATCGAGACCTGCAGCCTGGATCACCCGACCGCGCTGCCGCTCTATCAGAAGGTGGGCTTCGTGCCGGTCAGCCAACGAACCGAGTGGATCGAGGATCCGCGCATGACCGGCCATCTGCCCTCGCATCTGGAGCCGCGCTTGCCGTGAGCGACGGGAACCGCCTGGTGCGGGTCGCCGAACGCGCGCGGGCGCGCGTCGCGATCCGCATCGACGGCCGCACGGTCGAGGCCCTCGCCGGCGATACGCTTTTGACCGCAATCCTCCTGCATCAGGGCCATCTGCGGCATTCCGAGTTCGGCGACGGCCCGCGCGCCGGATTCTGCCTGATGGGCGCCTGCCAAGATTGCTGGGTCCGGCGCGAGGACGGGCGGCGGCTGCGTGCCTGCACGACGCCGGTGGCGGAGGGCCTCGCCGTCGAAACCGGGCCGGATCCCGCTTGGTGAGCGACCCGGGGCCCCTGCCCGACGCGACCCGGCAGCAGCCGCAAGGCCTGCGCATCGCGATCGTCGGCGCCGGTCCGGCCGGCATCCGTGCCGCCGAGACGCTCGTGCGGCACGGCCTTCGCCCGACCGTCATCGACGAGGCGCCGCGAAGCGGTGGCCAGATCTATCGCCGTCCGCCGGCCGATGTCGGCTTCACCCGTTCGGCGGTGTCGCTCTACGGGTTCGAGGCGAGGAAGGCGCAATCGCTGCACCGGGCCTTCGACGCGCTTCAGGATCGCCTCGATTATCGGCCCGGTACCCTCGTCTGGGACATCGCCGAGGGTCATCTGCATGGCCATCGCTACGAAACGGGCACGGGCTTCCGCCTCGCCTATGACGCGCTCCTCCTCGCGACCGGCGCCATGGATCGGGTGATTCCGATCCCGGGCTGGACGCTTCCCGGCGTCTTCACCCTCGGCGGCGCCCAGATCGCGCTCAAATATCAGGGCTGCGCCATCGGCCGGCGGACGATCCTCCTCGGCAGCGGCCCGCTCCTTTATCTGGTCGCCCACCAATATGCGAAAGCCGGCGCAGCGGTGGCCGGGGTTCTCGATACCGCGCCCGCATCGGCAAAGCGCCGGGCCCTACCGACGCTGCTCGCGAGCCCGGCGCAGCTCGCCAAAGGGCTCTTGTATCGCGCCGCGCTCGCGGCCCGCGGCGTCGCCATTCATGAGGGCGTGCGGCCGCTCCGGATCGAGGAAACCCGGCAGCAGCTCGCCCTCCATTTCCGCGATGCTGCCGGCCGCGCGCGGTGGCTCGATGGCGACGCCGTCGCTTTGGGCTGGGGCCTGCGCTCGGAGACGCAGCTCGCCGATCTCGCCGGCTGCCGTTTCGGCTTCGACCGGCTCGATCGCCAGTGGCTGCCGGAGACGGATAGCGAGGGCCGCAGCTCGGTGCCCGGCCTTTATCTGGCGGGCGACGGGGCCGGTATTGCCGGCGCCGACGCCGCTGAGCGGCGGGGCGAGCTTGCGGCGCTTGCGCTTCTCGCCGACCGCGGGTTCGGCGTGCCGCCTGCGCGAATGGCCGCTCTTCGCGCGAATCTCGAGGAAATTCGGCGATTTCGCAAAAGATTGGAAGCTGCTTTTCCGTTTCCGGATGAGCTTGCGGCTGCCGTCGCGGACGACACCCTTCTCTGTCGTTGCGAGGCCATCACGGCCGGCGTGCTGCGTGCCTCGATCGGCGGGCTCGCCGCGGGTGAGCTCAACCGTGCCAAGGCGTGGTCGCGGGTCGGCATGGGGCGCTGCCAGGGCCGCGTCTGCGGCAGCGCCGCGGCGGAGGTCCTGGCCGCCGCGCTCGGCCTGCCCGTCGAGGCCGTGGGCCGGCTGCGCGGCCAGCCGCCGGTGAAGCCCATTCCCGTCTCGGCCCTGCGCACCGAGGAAACGGCATGATGGCGCCGGCCGACCGCTATGACGCGATCGTGGTGGGCGGGGGCGTCGCCGGTGGAGCGGCCGCGCTCTTCCTCGTGCAACGCGGCAAGCGCGTGCTGCTGCTCGAGCGCGACCGGGTGGGGGCGCGGGCGAGTGGCGTCAATTTCGGCGGAGTGCGCCAGCAGGGCCGCGACCTGCGCGAGATCCCCCTCTCCCATCTGGCCCGGCGGATCTGGGGCGACTTGCCGCGTCATGTCGGGATCGACGGCGAGCGGCTTTTTACCGGGCATCTCCGCCTCGCCCGCAGCGAGGCCGACCTTGCCGTGCTGGAAACCTATCGCGCCGAGGCGGGCGCCATCGGCCTCGAGCTCGAGCTGATCGGCCGCAACGCGCTCCGCGAGCGCTATCCCTGGATCGGCCCCGCCGTTCTCGGCGGCTCCCTCTGCGCGACGGACGGCCAGGCCAATCCCCGGCTCGTCGGGCCCGCCTTCGCCCTCGCCGCCGCCCGCGCCGGCGCCACCTTGCGCGAAGGCGCCGAGGTGGTGGCGGCCGAGCGTGAGCCGGACGGCTTCCGCGTCGCGCTTGCCGACGGCAGCGCCGCCCGCGGCGACGTTCTGGTCAACGCCGCCGGCGCCTGGGCCGGCGGTCTCGCCGCGCTGCTGGGCGACCCGATCGCGCTCGAGCCACGCATCCCGCAGGTGCTGGTGACCGAGCCCGCGCGCCATCGCGTCGAGCCGGTGCTGGGCGTGGTCGGCGGCGAGCTCTATCTGCGCCAGGTGCAGCGCGGCAACCTCATCTTCGGCACGGTCGACCGCCTTGCGAGCGGCGACTATCGCCTCACCCGCCCAACCCCGGAAATGGCGCGATTGAGCGCCGGCGCCGCCTTTTCGATCGTCCCCGAGCTCGGCAATCTCGCGGTGATCCGAAGCTGGACCGGCGTGGACGGTTACATGGCCGACGGAGTCCCGGTGATCGGCGAAAGCGCCACCGTCCCCGGCCTCTTTCATGGCTTCGGCTTCTGCGGCCATGGCTTCCAGCTCGGCCCGGCCGCCGGCTATGTGCTGGCTGAGCTCATCGCCACGGGACGAACGGAGACGGAGATCGGCGCGCTCTCGCCACGACGACTTGCCGACAGTCGTTGATAGCGCCCGCCCCAAGCGCACATGGCTGAAGAAGAAAGAGCGGGTGGCCGAGGGGACACCCGCTCACTGGGTTATCAGAATGGGAATCGGATAACGGCTCGCCATCCGATTCCGAACACCTCAGTAGTTACTGAAATCGCCGGTGCTCAACGCATTGTCCGTGATGTTGTTGAGCTGGATTACCACGTCGCTACCGGCATCGAAGTTACCGTTCGTGTTCGCGTCGATATAGACCCGGGCCGTATCGTCGCTGTTCGAGTATTCGACAACGACACCCCGCGCACCGCTACCGCTCCCGAAGAAATTGGTCGTGTTCGAGCTCGTGTAGGAACTCACGACATTCTCGATGATGCTGTTGTCGAGGTTACCGCTGAACCCGTACGAAGCGAGATCAATCTGGTCGCTACCAGGGGTGAAGTCGGTGATGACGTCCATCAGGCTCAGGCTCGAGTCGCCGGCCGAGATCACGAACCTGTCGGCACCGCCGCCGCCCGTAAGCTCATCCGCCCCCGCTCCGCCGGCAAGCGTATCATTGCCGGCATCGCCCTGCAGCCGGTCGTTGCCGTTGTCGCCGCTGAGCGAGTCGTCTCCGTTTCCGCCGATCAGCCAGTCGAGTCCGGTCCCGCCGAGCATGGTGTCGTCGCCGTTCATGCCGACGAGCACGTCATTGCCCTCGAATCCCAAGATCCGCTCGCTCGAACTATCGCCGACGATGATGTTGTCGAGGCCGTCGCCGCTGATCGTATCGCCGCTACTACTTCCGTTTGTTTCGTCCACGAACACGATTCCGGTATCCGTGAGCGAATTGGACTGACCCGTGTAGCTGAACGAGCCCTCGCTGTCCGTGTTGATCGTCACATCACCACCGATCTTGGTGATGGTATCGCCGTCCTTGTCCGTATCGTTCCAGAGCAGCCACTGATCGTCGACGACGAAGCCCGAACCATGCGAGCTGATGACCATCAGATTGTCATCCCGCACGATCGGCGCGCTGTCGGCGTGGGTGACGGTGATCTGGAAGTTACCCGAGGCCGTGTCGCCGTCATTGTCGCGGAGCGTGTAGCCGAAGGCTTCCGGCGCCACCGGGAAGGTAAGGCCGGTGTCCGTCGTATAGGTATAGACGGCGGTGGCCATGTTAACCGCCATCGAGCCCGCCGCCGCATCGATCGTCAGCAAGTTGCCGACTCCGGTGAAGCTGACCGTCCCCGATGTCCGCGTGATCGTCGTGCCGTTGTAGGTGAAGGTGCTGTCGCCATAGGTGAACTGCGACACCCGGCCGCCATCCGCGCCCATGGTCCCCAAGCTGCCTGTCGTCTGGTTCTGGATGGTCGAAACCAGGGTCTGCTGCAGGTCGTTGAGGTCGCTCACCTGCGTGCCGTTCCGCTCCTGCTCCAGCACGCCGTCATAGGCGACCGGGTTCAGGTTCGAGACGGTGATGCCGGTGCCGATACCGATCGCGAAGGCGTTGATATCGTTGTCCCGGAGGAACTGCTCCCAGACATTCTCCTCCGCCGGCTGGATGCCGTCGCCCAGATTGCTTCCGATGGTCGGCCAGGTCGAGGACGAGGTCGGATCGCCGTCGGAGACGAAATAAGCAACGCTCTGCACCGGCCGCGGCGACGGGTCGCTCTCCAGGATCTTCCCGGCGTTCGCATAGGCCGTCATCGCCGTCAGAAGCGCGGCATCGAAGTTCGTATTGCCGCTGGCGACCACCCCCTCGAGGAACTCCTTGGCGTCCGCGATCGACAGCCAGAGCCCGCCGTCCCCGTTCTCGTTCTGGGTCGAGGCGCCGCTCGCGAAGGTCACGATCTGGACCTTCACGTCGCCGAGGCTCTCATATTGCTCGAAGAGCTCGTTGATCGCGCCAAGCGACGCTTCCAAACGGTCCAGGTTGGTCAGACCGGAGTCGAACTCCATCGAGCCCGACACGTCGAGCACGATCATCAGGTTGGTATCGACCGCCGCCGGATCGGTGAGCGAGGCGTTCTGCGCGGTCGCGAGCGGACCGTTGTCGTTCACCGTCACCTGCAGCGTGCCGTTGCCGGTGTCGTTATCGGCGTCCGTCAGGGTGTAGCTGAAGTTGAGCCGCAGCGGATCGTTGCCATCCACCTGCGTCCCGTTCGCGCCCTGGTCGGGGTGATCGATGGCGCCCCGTTGCTCGAAGGTGTAGGTGCCCGTGGTCGAATTGGTCACGGTCAGAACCGCCACCACCTCGCCATTGTGCGGGCCGCCATTGACCGTGCCGGTGAGCACCAACCCGCCGCCGGAAACCGACCATACGATCGGCGAACCGCCGGAGGTCAGGCTTACGCCGCCGAAGGGCGACTCGCCGTCCGTCGTGGTGACCGAGGTCGACCAGACGAAGGGCGTCGTCGGATGCGGCGGATTGGCCTGGTAGCTGTAGCCGAGCGAGCCACCGGCATTCTCATCGTTCGACCCCGGCAGCGTGCCATCGGCGAAGCTGCCATTGGCCTCGATGCCGCGCTCATACACCGTCGCCGTCGCCGCCCCGCCGATCGGCGAGGTGTCGTCGTTGTCGATGATGGTGGTGTTCGCCGTGCCGTCGGTGATAGTGCCGTGGTTCGTGCCGAGGCCGATCGTGACGTTGTAGGTCTCGGCGCTTTCCACCGCGGTATCGTCGGTGGTCTGAACGTTGACCGTCCGCGCTGTCACGCCGTTGGTGAAGGTCAGCACCGTCGAGATATCGGTGAAGTCCGTACCCTGGATCGCGCCGTTGGGGCCGGCACCACTGTTCGCGTTCACCGTGACCAGCACCGTCACGCCGTCGTCGATCGTGCCGCCCGTGTAGGACACGGTGTAGCTGGCGATGCCGCCTTCCGTCACCGTGCCGTCCGGATCGATCTTCCACTGCAGCGTGGTCTGATCC